>JAZBOQ010000025.1:0-9301 GCA_036351195.1 Thermoanaerobaculales bacterium
ATCGGAAACCCCCGAAACGTCGAAGAAGAACCGTCTCGCCTCCGAGTCGAGCCCCTACCTGCTGCAGCATGCCGACAACCCGGTGGACTGGCACCCGTGGGGCGACGAGGCCTTCGAGAAGGCGCGGCGGGAGGACAAGCCGATCTTCCTCTCCATCGGCTACGCCACCTGCCACTGGTGCCACGTGATGGAGCACGAGAGCTTCGAGGATCCCGCGGTCGCGGCTCTGATGAACGACACCTTCGTCAACATCAAGGTCGACCGGGAGGAGCGCCCGGACATCGACCAGGTCTACATGACCGTGTGCCAGATGCTCACCGGATCCGGTGGCTGGCCGCTGACCATCATCATGACGCCGGACAAGGAGCCGTTCTTCGCCGGCACCTACTTCCCGCGGGAGAGCCGCCTCGGCCGCATCGGCATGACCGAGCTCGTGCCCAAGGTGCAGGCTTTGTGGTCCGACGAAAGAGACAAGGTCACCGGATCCGCGGATCAGATCACCGCTCGCCTGGGAATGGTCTCCCAGACCCGATCCCCCGGCGCGGTGGACCCAAAGCTGCCCGACCGGGCCGTTCGCGAGCTCACCAACCGTTTCGACGATCACCACGGCGGCTTCGGCTCGGCGCCCAAGTTCCCCTCGCCCCACAATCTCCTGCTCCTGAGCCGCTACGCCGAGGTGGAGGGGGAGCCGCGAGGCACCGTCATGGTCGACGAGACCCTCCGCCGGATGCACCGGGGCGGCGTCTACGACCAGGTGGGTTATGGCTTCCACCGCTACTCCACCGACGCCCGGTGGTTGGTCCCCCACTTCGAGAAGATGCTCTACGACCAGGCGACGATGGTGCTCGCCGCCACCGAGGCCTCCGCCGCCGCCGGCGACGCCCGCCACCGGCGGCTCGTGGACGAGGTCCTCACCTACGTCCGACGGGACATGACCGCTCCCGGCGGCGGCTTCTACTCTGCCGAGGACGCCGACAGCGAGGGCGAGGAGGGCACCTTCTACCTGTGGACCCGGGCGCAGCTCGCCGAGGTGCTCGGGGAGGTCGATGCCGCCTTTGCGGCCGGGATCTGGAACGTGGTCGACGGCGGTAACTTCGCCGAAGAGAGCACCGGAGAGAAAACCGGAGCCAACATCCTGCACCTGGCAGGCGACGGGACCATCGACGCCGAACGGCTCGAGGCCGTCCGTTCGGCGCTCTTTGCGGCGCGCGAGCATCGGGTCCACCCGCTGAAGGACGACAAGGTCCTCGCCGACTGGAACGGCCTGATGGCGGCCGCTTTCGCCCGCGCCGGCACGATCTTCGGAGATCCGGTCTCAATTGCGGCTGCCGAGGCCTCGGTGGGGTTCGTGCTCCGTGAGATGAGGGACGGCGACGGACGCCTCCTCCACCGGTGGCGCGAGGGCGATGCCAGCGTGCCGGCCTTCCTCGACGACCACGCCTTCCTGACCTGGGCCGCCCTGGAGCTCTATGACGCCACCTTCGACCCCGCCCACCTGGAGCTCGCCATCGAGCTCCAGTCAACCACCGACAGCCTCTTCCGCGACACCGACAACGGCGGCTACTTCTTCACCGCCGCCGACAACGAGACCCTGCTCGTGAGACAGAAAGAGGTCTACGACGGGGCCATCCCCTCCGGCAACTCGGTGGCGGCCCGCAACCTGCTGCGCCTCGCCCGGCTCACCGGTCGTGAGGAGCTGGCAACCCGGGCCGACGAGATCTTCGCCGCCTTCGCCGCCGACACCGACCGCGCCGCCTCCGGGCACAGCCATCTGGCCGATGCCGTTCTCTTCGCCCGCTCGTCGTCCATGGAGATCGTCATCGCCGGGGAGCCCGGCTCCGACGACACCGAGGCCCTTCTCGGCGAGGTGCGGAAGCGCTACCTGCCCACGGCGGTCACGCTGGTGGTTCCTCCCGGGCCCGAGGGCGACCGGATCCGGACGCTCGCCCCGTTCACCGAGAACCACGTCCCCATCGACGGACGAGCCGCGGCCTATGTCTGCCGCAACCACGCGTGCAAGCTTCCCACCACCGACCCGGCTGAGCTCGGCCGCCTACTGGACGAAGCAGCCAGAGGGTCAGGAGGCTGAACCGATTGAGCACGAACGTCGGCGATGTTCTCGACGCCGGCCTTCTGGACGCCTCCGCCTCTCGGCTTCGTTGCCCAGCGTCGCCCGATCAGCACGGCCAAGGTGGAAAGCAAGAATGGAGATGATCGTGCTGATCGGGCGAGCGGCGGCCTGCCTGCAGACTTCGACGACGTACCCAGAATGTGCTCGTCGTGGGTTGCCCGGTATCGGCATTGTGCGCAGCACGCTCCGAACCGGAAGGTGTAAAGAAAGCACAATGCCGTACCCGGCACGCCCCGGAGGAACGCCGATGTGTGTGGTGGTGTTGGATGGAACGCGCTCGCAATCGCCCTGCCATAAGCGAAGGAATGACCACAACAGAAACGCTGGATCCCTGCGATCTCTGCGCACTCTGCGGTTCGATGGGATTGATGACGTTTGCTCCACCTCGTTTTGAATCCGATTTCGCTCCGGCGCCGGAAAAACAATTCATAATTCATCATTCATAATTCATAATTCAGTCGATGATCGAATTTCCCCTGCGACCGCGGGTTGACCTGAGTTCCGGATGGGAGTTCAATCTAGGGAAGGTCCGACGGACGTGGTTGGCGGGCCGCGGGGCTGCGCCTGAGACCGTCGACCTCCCCCACTGCTGGAATACGGACGACACCTATCAATCCGACCGGAAGAGCTACCGCGGTTTCGGCGCCTACCGCCGCGAGATCGAACTACCGGCGCTCGCGGGAGACGGCACCTGGCATCTTTGCTCACACGGCTTCTACGGCGTTGGAGACCTCTGGTTGGACGGCCGCCGCATCCGCCGCTTCGACGCACAGTACCTGGGCGTCGACATCCCGTTGCCGCCGTCGATCTCGTGCGGGACCCACCTGCTCGCGGTGCGCCTCGACAACCGGTTCCACCACAACGTGCTCCCGGACAAGAAAAACCCGGACTTCCTCCTCTACGGCGGTCTCGTCGGCGGCCTGTGGCTCGAACGTCGGCCGTGGCCCCATCTCGAGGAACGCGCCACTCGCATCGCCTGCCGAACCTCCCCCGACGGGTCCGAGATCGTCGAGCTCACTGCCGGCATCGCCGGCCCCCACGGCCGGGGCGCCGGAGGACGTCTGCGGTGGCGGATCAGCGACGCCTCGGATGACCGCATCGCCGACGACGACGCCGAGATCGAGGACGGTTTCGCCCGTGCCTCCGTGCGCATCGTCGCTCCCCGCTGCTGGTCCCCCGCCGACCCCCACCTCTACCGAACCGAGATCGAGCTGGATGCCGGGTCCGGACCGGTGGACCGCATCGAGTTTCGGTTCGGCGTCACCCGCGCCGAGTTCCGGCCCGACGAAGGGTTCTTCCTCGACGGAGAACGCGTCGACCTCCACGGCGCCAACCGCCACGAGTCCATCCCGGGCCTCGGGAGCGCCCTCACCCCGGAACTCCACCGGATGGACGCCTGGCTGCTCAAGGATGTGGGCGCCAACTTCGTCCGCCTCTCCCACTATCCCCAGCACCCGGCCTTCCTCGACGCTTGCGACGAGCTGGGCCTCCTGGTCTACCCCGAGGTCGCCAGCTGGAAAAGCGTCAGCTCCGCACGCGGCTGGCGGAGGGCGGCCCACCGCCAGCTGCGGGACCTGGTGCGCCGCGACCGCCACCGTCCGTCGGTGATCCTGTGGGGCATGGGCAACGAGTCGCGGGCCCGGACAACCTATCTCGAACTCCGCGACCTGATCCGCGAGCTCGATCCGCCGCGGCCCGTGATCTACGCCGAGAACCACCTCTACCGCGCCCGGCGCCAGAAGACGATCGGCATTCCCGACGTCTGGGGAGTGAACTACGAGCTCGACGTGCTCGACGAGGCGCGGGACAGCGCCCGTCTGCGGACGGTGGTGCTCAGCGAGTGCTGCAACCACCCCACCAGCATCCGCGGCGACGAACGGGAGGAGCTGACCCAGCTCGCCGTGCTCGAACGGGATTGGGAGACCATGACCGGCCGGGCCTACCTCGCCGGCCACGCCGTGTGGAGCCTCACCGACTACGCCACCGAGTACCGCAACCGAACCCGGCGCCAGACCGGGCTCTTCGACGCCTGGCGGCAGCCGAAGCTGGCCGCAGAGCTCTTCCGGGCGCGATTCGCCGCCGAACCCTTCATCTCGCTTCACTGCGTGACGGCTCGGATCGGCGCCCCGGCCTCGCGGTTCCGCACCGAGCTGCCGGACCCCCACGGCGGCAGCTCACCCCTGCGGTTGCACATCTTCACCAACTGCCGGGAAATCCGCCTGCTCCAAAGCAACTCCCTGCTCGCCTCGCTGGAGGCGACGCCGCACGTCATCATCCCCGTGGACCTCCACCGCGGTGAGATCACCGCCGAGAGCTTCGCGCGCGAGACCACGGTGACCGAGACCCTCCAGCTGTGGGGCGAGCCTGCCGCCATTCGCGTCCAGCGGCTCCCCGACCGGTCGTTGAACGGTGACGTCACCGTCCTCGACGTGGCGATCGTCGACGAAACCGGGATCCCTGTGCCCACCTGGAACGGACTGGTGACCGCCACGGCCACCGGCGGCGCGCGGGTCCTGAGCTACACCGCATCCGGAGAGGTCCTCGTTACCCGCGGAACCGGCCGGCTCTACGTCCGTTCCACCCCGGTCGCCGTGGCTCCCGAGGTCACGGTGGGCGGCGCCGGCCTCGAGCCCGGTCACCTGAGACTCGGCGCCACCTCCTGAGCCGATCCAATCCGTGCGAGTCCTTCGCGCCTTCGTGCTTCGTGGTTGCGACGTGCGACGGATGCGACTCCCTTGCCGGCCGGACGGGCAGGGCTCAGACAAGGACCTCGCCGTCGACGACCGAATCGTCGGGCACCACCGCCGTGCGGAGAATGACCGAGCGCAGAATCGTCGAACGGCGTCCGATGCGACACCCGGCTTCCAGGTAGACGTCAGGTCCGATGACGCAGTCACGACCAATCCGGACGCCGGAATCGATCACCACCGGACCCACCATCCGCACGTCCAACCATCGCGCAGGGACAACCATCCCGCCACGAGCCTGGAGCTCGTCAATCGTCACTCGGAGCAAGTCGTCCGGGTTCGAAACCTGGCGTCGGGAACCGGTGCGCACGCCGAGGACCTCGACTCCTTCGTCGATGAGACGCTGGATTCCACTCTGAAGCTCGATCTCGCCTCGAGGCGAGACCTCGAGCTCTCCGAGCAGGTCGAGGATCCGGTGGGGCAGGATGTAGTGCGGCAGGCTGGCGGTGTTCGACGGCGCCTCCCCTCGAACAGGTTTCTCGACGATCGCCCGCACCGCATCGCCATCTATCTCGACCGCGGCGCTCCGGCTCACCAGTTCATCAGCCACGTCCATCAGACTGAGAACGGCCGAACCGTCCCGGTGGGCGCCGACGAGCGCCGCAACGTGGTCGGCCGGAACCAGGCTGTCGCAGGCCGTGAGAGCGAAGTCGCCGTGGAGCATGGACGCCGCCATGGAAAGGGCGTGCGCCATCCCGCGGCGCTGCGCCTGCTCCACGAACCGCACCGTGATGCCGAGATCGGCCGGTCGCGCAAAGTGTTCGCGGATCTCGGCGTCGCCCGGACCGACGACGAAGACGACCTCCCGCAGTCCGGCGGCGAGCCACGGTTCGACGGCGCGCTCCACCAGCGGCCGGCCCGCCACCGGGACCATGGCCTTGCTGCGATCGTCGGTGACCGGACGCAGACGGGTTCCACGACCGGCGGCGAGAACGACCAGCTGCATCAGAACCCGCTCTCGATGATCCGCATGGGACCGGCGGGAGAGCAGACCTCGAACGCCGCGGAAGACGCCAGCTCCGGGTGCTTCTCCGCATATCGGGCCGACACCGACGAGATGATCTGCTCGCAGGCTTCGGGCACGGCCAAGGCGATGCAGGTCCCCCCGAAACCACCCCCGGAGAACCTCGAGCCCAGGACGCCCTCCTCGGTCCGCAAGAGCTCGAACAGGGCGGTCAACGGCGGCGTACCGCACTCGTAGTTCACGATGGAGCTCTCGCCGGACGCGGTGACCAGCCGGCCGAAGAGAGCTCGTCGGCCACGCCGCCAGGCCTCGGCGCCCCGGTCCACTCGATCCATCTCCGAGAAGAAGTGGGTTGCCCGCAGCCTCTGGTTGCGCGGCAACCGGTGACCGTACCGGTCAAAGACCTGGGGAGCGACGTCGCGAAGCCGAGCTCCCTCCGCGGGCCGCCCCTCACTCATCTCGAGGAGGTTGCGAGCCGCCTCGCGGCACTCGAGGACGCGGGCGTTGTAGCCCGAGCCGGCCAGCGACCGTCCGGCGCCCGAGAAGGCGACGATGACCGCCACCGGCTCGGCCCCGATCGGCGCCGGGATCTGATTCACCTCCAGCGATCGGCAGTCGATCCGCGTCAAACTGCCGGGCTCGGCGTGCACCATCACCGATTGATCGAGACGCCCGCTGGCCACTCCGATGTAGGCGTTCTCGGCCAGCTGCACCAACTCGATCACCCGTTCGTCCGTGAGCTCCATCGAGTTCACCCTGGCCAGGGCAGCGAGATAGGCACACAGAACAGCGGCAGAGGAGCTCAGACCCGAACCCGCGAGCTCGCCATCGATCACCGCACAAAAGCCCGCCGCGAGCCGGGCATCGGGGCGTAAGGCACTCAGCGCCGCTCTGAGGTAATCACCCCAGTGCCCAACGGGGCCGCAGGGATCCTCGGTGACGTTCGCCGTCACGGCGCCGTCGAAGCCCAGGCTTTCGACCCGTACCAGCGGTCCGTCGGACGGCACCGCCGCCATGAGCAGCGAGCGGTCCACCGCCATACCGGTCACCACACCGTCCTGGTGGTCGATGTGGGCGCCGAGAGGACAGATCCGGAGCGGAACCTCGACTCCGAAGAGCTTCTCCCGGCCCGCATCCCCTGCGATATCGAGCCGGGCGGCCAGCTCTTCGAATCGGAGCGACCCTCGTGGTTGCAATCCCGCGGCGATCACCGCGGTGCTCCGCCGGTGATGTCGCCGAAGATCTTCCGCGACAGCTCGACGGTTTCGTCGTCGAAGGCCGCCGCGTACCGCGGATCATCCTCGAAGACCCGCCACCGCTCGAGCACCTTCATCTCGCTCGCTCGACCCTGGTGTTCCCGGCCACTGAACGAGCTTCCGCCTCCATCGCTGGAGACCTCCTGGATTCCTCGGTCACCCGCGTCGAGACCCAGCTTCCCGGCGAGGTCTCGCCGGTACTCCTGGTCGGAAAACCACTGGTTGAAGCTCACCATGATCGTGTCCGGCGGCAGGAAGGAGGTCTCGCCGAGAAACTCGCGCGCGTAGGCCTTCCACTCAGAACGGTAGAAGCGGTGCAGGCGGTTCCGCATTCTGCGTTTGCTCTTCCACACGCTGGCGAAGGTGTTGTACGGGTCCCTGAGCACGAGGACCGTCCTCCGCTCCCGGCTGGACCCGATGTATCGGTCCGCGCCCGGCCCGAGCAGGGCCTCGCCCGGAACCTTCGCCAGAGGGAAGTTCTCCACATTGGTCAGCAGAACCTCCTTGGGCATTGCCGCCACATCGCGCCAGTTTGTTCCGGTCGGAAGCTCGACGTTGTACAACCGTTGTCCGGGACCACCGAAGCGCTCCGGATCGGTGATGCGGCGGAAGATCCTCTCTCCCCGCCAACGGACCTTGAGCGGTTTCGAGAAGGCGTTGTTGAGGTGAAAGACCTGGCGGTCGAAGTTCCGCGCGATCCAATTCACGATGGCGTGGCCACCGCCCCGTTTGAGGTGGTAGACCCAGATCGTCAGGTCGTTGCGGTGCATCATTCGCATCGAGGGTAGCCGTCCCGTCTCTGATCGGCAACGCGATGCGGGCTTGGTTCGATCCCGATCCCGTTCCCGTTCCCGTTCCCGAATGTACCGCTCAGCGAGAACAGACAACATTGAAAAACGAACGTTGAACTGGCGCGCAGTGATCCAGTGGGGCAAGGCCGACCATACCGCCACGGCCACGGCCACGGGCACGGACGCGGACGCGGCCATCGCATCGGGATCGGGATCGGGAACGGGATCGGGAACGACCGTAAGAGCTCAAAAAACCGCGGCGGCCCTGTGGACCGCCGCGGTGTCTGAACTCTCGACTCTCGACTCTTGACCCTCGACTTCGATTACGCGAGCTTTTCGATCTCCGCCGAGATGGCGTCCTTGACGCCGTCGATGGTGGCCGTTCCGTCCACCGTGACGAGCTTGGGGCCGGTGGCCTCGCCGTAGAACTTGGTCAGCACCTCGGTCTGCTCGTGGTAGGTGGCAAGACGGTTGCGGACCGTCGCTTCGTTGTCATCCTCACGCTGGATCAGATCCTCGCCGGTCACGTCGTCCCTGCCCTCGACCTTGGGCGGATTGAAGACGATGTGGTACGTCCGTCCCGAGGCCAGATGGACGCGGCGGCCGGACATGCGCCGGACGATCTCGTCGTCGGGCACCGCGATCTCGATCACGGCGTCGATGTCGACGCCCGCTTCCTGCATCGCCTCCGCCTGCGCCACGGTACGGGGGAACCCGTCGAAGAGGAAACCGTTGGCGCAGTCCGCCTCGGTGATCCGCTCCTTGACAAGGCCGATGATGATGTCGTCGGAGACCAGGTCGCCGGCGTCCATCTTCTCCTTGGCCTTGAGTCCGAGCTCGGTGCCGGCCTTGACGGCGGCACGGAGCATGTCGCCGGTGGAGATCTGGGGAATTCCGAGCTTGTCACAGATGTGGGCGGCCTGGGTGCCTTTGCCGGCGCCCGGCGGTCCGAGAAGAATCAAACGCATTGAGTCCACCTCCTTGGGTATTGGGCCGCGATCTCGCGGTTCGCTTCATGAGACACGCACAAATGATGCCACCCCCGAGGAGCCCAAAACCGTCCGATTCGGCCGATTTCGCCGTTCGAATCGGGCTTCCCTGCTCTTCTCCGTCACCAACTGGTAACCGACCCGGAGACCGCCCTCACATCATTGGTATCACTGGACGGCAAGGATCAGGGTCGCGGCTTCGCCTCGGTTTCTCTAAATGTTCATTATGAAAGTTTTTAGCAGGCTCTCAGCACGCCCTATCACCGCCCCCTTCAAGCGCTTCACCGGCGCTCAAGAGCCTGATTTGCGGCCGAACTCGGGCTCCGGTAACCGACGAGTAACAAACCAGAAGTTCTCTATCCAAACGACTTCGAACAAATCGGACGACTACCGTAACCAATTCGTAACACTCAGCCGCCGACA
>JAZBOQ010000026.1:0-3551 GCA_036351195.1 Thermoanaerobaculales bacterium
TTCAGGGCGAAGTCGGTCAGCCCGGCCTCGTTGCGGCGGCCGTTGCCGGCGCCGAATTTCACGTCCCGGACGATCCGGGGCCGCGGCCTCATCACCGGAAGGCCGCTGCGAATGACGAGCCCTTCGATCATGCCGAAGTCGAGCTTCTGCATCAGTTCGACCAAGTCGGCCTGGGCAGGGGTGAGGGTGGATTTCCTGGGAGGTTTCATCGCGGATCCTTCCTGTGGTTGGGGACCGGGGATAACTTGTGCGTAACCTGTGGACTAAACACTAAACACTGTGGATTAAAAAAAACCGGGGATATCACGAGAACAACCCCGGCTCCGGCATCCGGGTTCGGATCAGCCCGAGTTCGATCAGGCGGATCTGCATCGCTTGCGCCGAGACCTCGAACACCGGAGCCATCTGCCGCGCCACGTCGACCGTAGGCCTGTCGTCGTCGGCGAGACCCCAACGGGCCTTCAGGTCCTCGATCTCGTCGATGGCGATGTACGGATCCCGATTGCCGTGCATAGCTTCCCACTGGGCGAAGACCATGTCCTTCGGCAGCAGAAGGTAGCCCGCGAAGGAATCGGCCTGCCACTCCAACGAACTCCTGTCGTTGGACCTGCAGATCACCGGGCGATCTTCGCCCGTGAACATGGCCGCCTGGCCCTCGGAGGACAGGAACCGGTCGCGGTGCATTTCCCAGTGGCCGACCTCGTGGGCGACCGTGAACCTGTACCGCCCCAGCTGGGAAGGGAACACGGTCGGGTCCAGGGACTGGTCGATCTTCACTTCCCTGGACCGGAACCACGTTCCGCCCAGGACGTCGGGGATGTTCATCAGCTTCGGAAGGTCATCGAAGTCGTAGTCGAGGCCGAGATGGGCCTCGAGGATCTCCTCGACCGGGATCGGCGGCTCGACCGTCAGGCCGTATTTCCGGCCGTAGTCGCCCAGCAGAGCGAGGGTTCCGGCTTCGATGGTCTCCTTGGGGACAAAGGTGTGGGCTCGCGCCATTCGTACCTCCTGTACGTCCTGGGGCTCAGGACTTCCGTTTCATTCGCTTGGTGATTCGCTCGAGATCTTCGGCGGTCAGTCCGCGGTCGCGGGCCGTCCGCAACAGATCGGCCATCGCCTTGGGCGCGGTCTTGATGATCTCCTCGAGCTCCGGGTCGGTCTTGCCGGCCAGCGCCAGCAAATCGTCTGCGTCGACTTCGAGCAGTTGCGCCATCTTGATGATGTTCTCGGCGCTGGGGGGATCGAATTCCCCCGTTTCGACCTTGCTCAGGAACGTGGCGCTGATACCGACCTTCACTGCGAACTGCCTGAGCGAGAAAGAGGGGTCGACCGCCTTCTTCGCCTCGCGGAGCTCACGAACCCGCTTCCCGAATCTTGGATTTCCTGCCATAGTCTCACCTCCTTCCCTTGACGAACGACCTGGGAGGACTACCCGGTCTGTCGGATATCATCGCCCGTTCATGTTTAGTTAATACTACACACTCAATCATTCGTCAAGGCGCTACATTCGGATTCCCATCGCGGTGTTGCTAGACAACGAGTTAGCGAGGGATGACCGCGACCCAGGGTCAGTCCGGGAGCCCCGCCTTCAGGTCCCGCCACATCACCCGCTGCTTTCGCCAGTCGGGCACCGAGGCGATGGGCCGGATCGCCTTCTCCCGGATCGGGTCGCGGCCGCCGTCGGACCGGGGCAGGAACAGGATCTCCTCCTGGATGTCCGGCGCGAGCAGCAGCAGGCTCATGATCTGGGTCATCCGTGCCCGGGTCACCATGGCCAGGCGGGCCAGTTCGGCGTAGTCGGTGACCTCGCCACGGCGGCGCAGATCGTCCATGTGGAGCGCCAGGGCGAGCAACCGCGACACGCGCGGCACGCTTCCGAGTGTGGGTGGCGATTCCTCCACACCTTCTCTGAGTTCCTTCCGCCCTTTCCTCATGCTCCGGAAGTGGACAGCCTTGGTGATCTTCAGCGGCCGGGTCATGCGGTCTCCTCCGCGTACTCCCGCGACAGTGTCTCAATGCCCGTGGGGTGGAAGGTCACCGAGACGGTGCCCTTGTCGCCGTCGTAGTCCACGCGTTGGATCAATAGGCCGAGCACCCGCGCTTGCTCCCGGAGTGTGAGCGTCTCCCAAACGGGATCAAAGGCCGCCAACGTCCGGGCGGCTTCGTCCTCATCGATCATGCCTCGCTCGAGGCGAGTGAGTTCATCACGCACCTGGGTGAGACGCTCCTCCGCTCCGCGGATGCGGTCCAGGAGATCGGCCATGCGGTCCGTAGTCGCGCCGCTCGAGCTGGCCGCGCCCGCCAACTCGCGCATCTGCGCGTTGTGGCGCTTCAGTTCGCGCTCCAGCCCCGACCTCTCGGCTTCGAGTTCCTTGATCCGCGCCTTGGCCTCCGCTCGCGCCCCGCCCAATGTCTCGATCAGGAGCGCCGGGTCGCGCCCGATACCTCGCACCTGGTCGACCACGAATTTCTCGATCTCGCCAGCTGGGATCGACTTCGATGGGCAGGTGTGCCACCCGCGTTTCTGGGCGTTCGCGCAGACGTAGTACCGGTACCGGCGGTTCTTCTTGGTCGCGTGCGTAGGCACCATCGCGCAGTTGCAGGGCACGCAGTTGATCAGCCCCTTCAGGATCGCCCCGAACCGGTTGCGGACATGTCTGCCGCCGGTCGCTCCGTTGCGCTTGAGAATCTGGCCGGCACGGCGGAACGTCTCCTCGTCCACGATCGCCGGGTGCTCCCCGTCGTGGACCTCGTCCTTGTAGGTCAGGCGGCCGATGTAGAGGACGTTGGTCAGCAGGCTGTACAGGCTGTGCTTGTTGAACGGCGCGCCGCCGGACTCGCGGCCCTTCTTGGTGACCCACCGCTTGTTGGCCCACCCCCGCGCGTCGAGTTCCTTGATCGTCTCGATCAGCGACTGCCGGTCGAGGTAGACCTCGTAGATCGCTCGCACCCGCGCCGCTTCGTCCTCGTTCACGACCAGTCGGCCCCCACCAGGAGCGACGTCGTAACCTAGGACCGGCCGTCCTCCGGACCACTTCCCCTTGCGACGGGCCGCGGCGATCTTGTCACGAGTCCGTTCGGAGATGATCTCTCGCTCGAACTGCGCGAACGACAGCAGGATGTTCAGGGTCAGCCGCCCCATCGAACTCGTCGTGTTGAACTGCTGGGTCACCGACACGAACGAGACGCCGCGCCTTTCGAGGGACTCCATGATCTGGGTGAAGTCCAGGAGGCTGCGCGACAGACGGTCGACCTTGTAGACCACTACGCAGTCGACCCGACCAGCATCGATGTCGGCCATCAGGCGTTTGAGAGCCGGGCGCTCCATGTTGCCGCCCGTGAACCCGCCGTCGTCGTACCGGTCGGGCAGGCAGCCCCAGCCCTCGCTCTTCTGGCTGGCAATGAAGGCCTCGCCGGCTTCGCGCTGGGCGTCGAGGCTGTTGAACTCCTGCTCGAGCCCTTCTTCGGTGCTCTTGCGGGTGTAGACGGCGCACCGGATGGCCGGCGCTTCGGCTTTCCTACCGGCCATTGGCGCCCCCTGCCTGGCCCAA
>JAZBOQ010000027.1:0-18731 GCA_036351195.1 Thermoanaerobaculales bacterium
CCCGCCGGTGGGCTCTCGCCTACAACACCCACGACCCGGCTCCGCTGGCGCCGATCCTGGCGGACGACGTGCGGGTGATGTCGCGCTGGGTGGTCGCCGACATGGTGGGGCGGCAGGTCTACCTGGACTACCTGACAACCAAGTTCGCCACCTTCGAGACCGTGGGCTCGTGCGTGCGGGTGGAGCTCGCCGAAGCTCCGGGCGGCGCGCCGGGCGAGGTGGGCCGGCCCTGCGCCCTGCTGGAGCAGGACGGCGCGGTCCTCGCGACGGTGCTGTTCGACGTTATTGGCGGCCAGTTGTCGCAGATCTCCCTCAGCGATCACCCCGCCCCGGGCGACTGCCTCGGCACCGGCGAGCACCCCGGGTTCGAGGACGGAGCGGAGACGGCAAACTGAAGCCTTGAGAGCTCAGGCCAGCGTCTGGTCCATGAGCCGCAGCAGGATCTCGAGCAGCTCCATCGGGGCGACACCGTCGGGCTGTCGCAGCATGGCGTCGAGGTCGGCGTCGCGGCCGCCGAGGCCCCCCAGGCCCTGGATGAGCTCGTCGGAGATCGAGCCTTTGCCGAGCTCGCTCATGGCCCAGGTCAGCATGGCGTGGTCGAAGGCCACCAGATCGCTGCGGTTGTTGATCTTCATCAGGTGGTGGGCGAAGCTCTCCACCGTCGGCCAGATCTCGGTCGCCATGCCCAGGTCCCGGTCGGCCAGGCGCCAGGTCTCGAGCTGGCTCTTCAAGGCGATCATGGTGAGCTGTTCGTCGAGTCGGATGGCGTCGTAGGTCGGGGCGTCGCGGATGGCGTCGAGGGCGGCGTCCACCGATTCCAGGATGCGCTCGTAGCCCTCGGCGGTCCGCGGCGCCGGGCGGGCGAAGGCCAGGCCGAAGGGGCCGATGGTCTGCCGGATGGCGATGGCCTCCTCGAGCCGGGAGCCCGGCTCGATCTCGGGGCGAGGCGTTTTCGACGCGGCCGGCTGAAGCGCCGTGGCCGGCGGCCTTTTCGGCGGCGGCGGCGGCGGCGCCTTTTTCGCCGTTTGGAGCTCGGCGGCGCGGGTCACCAGGGTCTCGGTGATGCGCTGGTGCTGCTGGCGGACGGCGGACTCGGCGGCGGCGCTGTTGTCGGCCGCACCCCTGGCCGAGATTTCACGGCTGTTGACCAGACGACCGCCGTCGTACACCAGGGTGCGGATCTTGGCCTCACCACCCGGGACGTACTCGGTCTGGATGGTGAACTCCCGCCCGAGGACCGCGATCTTGTCGATCAACCCGCTCATACACCGGTCATTCAACCACGATGCGCCGCCCGCGGCAACCGCCGGCGGCGTCAGCGCGCTCCACCGACGATTCCGAGGATGGCCTTGCCGTACTTGCGGGCCAGGGCCGGGCCGATGCCGGGGACCTCGAGCAGCTCGTCCGCGTCGGCGGGCTTGGCGCGGCAGATGGCGACCAGGACGCGGTCGGTGAGGATTCGGAAGGCCGGGACGCGGCGCCGGCGGGCCTCGCCGAGGCGCCACTCCCGCAGCTGGTCGAAGAGGCGGATGTCGGCGGGCTCCATGGTCGCCGAGTACTCCGACGGCCGTTGTTTCGACGGCGCGGATCGGCGCGCCGTTTCTTTCTTTTTGGATGTCGTTCGCGACTCCGGCAGATCGACGATCCGGACCGCGTCCTCGGCCCCGGCGCGGGCGAGGCGGCCGGCCCGGGTCAGGAAGACGCGGTGGAAGCGGATGGTGCGGTCGCCCTTGACGAAGGAGTCCGGCCGCAGCTCGACCAGGCCCTGGCGCGCGAGACCGTCCAGAAGGGCCTCGAAGTCGCCCCGGGCGGAAACCCCGCCGAGCTCTTTGTGGAGCTGGCCGGAGGTGGCGCCGTCGCGGTTCTTCAGGGTGGTGAGGATCGCCGAGAGCCGTTCGCGCTCCCGGGTTCGGGGCTCGCGGAACGAGGTCACCAGGCAGGCGTCGGTTGCGCAGTGGTCGCAGATGCCGCAGTCGGCGCCGTCGTCGAGGCGGTCGCCGAAGTGCGAGACCAGGCCGGTCATCCGGCAGCCGTGCCCCGACGCGAAGGCGATCATCTTCTCCACCTGAGCCCGCCGGTGGGCGCGCTGGACCTCGTAGGGCCGTCGCCAGTCATCACTGCCGCGGGCGGCGTTCTCCTCCGGGTCGACCAGCGCGCCGCGGTGGATCCACAGCTTCTCCAGGGCAGCACCGAAGCTCCCCTCGTCCATACCGAGGTCGGTGCGGATCTCGGCGGCGGGCTTCGGGGTCGAGCCGAGGGCGGCGAAGACCCGCTCGAGCACCCGCGGCTCCGGGTAGTCGCGATCGAGGAAGAACTGGTGGGTGTGGCGGTCGGCCCACGAGTAGAGCAGCAGCGCCCGCGATGGCCCGCCGTCCCGGCCGGCGCGGCCGATCTCCTGGTAGTAGCTCTCCAGGCTGCCCGGCAGGCCGGTGTGAATCACCGTACGGATGTCGGCCTTGTCGATGCCCATCCCGAAGGCGATGGTGGCGACGATGACCTCGATCGAGCCGCCGGCAAAGCGCTCCTGGGCGGCGTCCCGCCTGGCCGCCGGCATGCCCGCGTGGTAGGCGGCCGCGGGGAAGTCTCCGGCGAGCTCGGCGGCCAGGCTCTCGGTCTCCTTGCGGGTGGGGCAGTAGACGATGGCCGGGCGCCGTGCCGGGTCGGTCAGGACCCGGGCCGCGATCCCGCCGCGAGCCGACGGCGGCGCCTCAACGACTTCGACGGCGATGTTGGTGCGGCGAAAGCCGTGGATGTGGCGGTGGGCCCGGGGGATCTCCAGCTGGGCGACGATGTCGTCCTGCACCACGGGGGTGGCGGTGGCGGTGAGGGCGATCACCGGGGTGGGCCGCAGCAGTGGCAGCCGCTCGCCGATCATCCGGTAGTCCGGCCGGAAGTCGTGCCCCCAGTGCGAGATGCAGTGAGCTTCATCGACCGCGATGAGCACCGGCTTGCGCTTGGCCAGCATCTCGGGAAAACCCGGCACCGCGAGCCGCTCCGGGGCGACGAAGAGGTAGTCGAGCTCGCCGTCCAGGTAGGCGTGGCAGACGGCCCTGGAGTCGAGCCGGTCGCGCCCCGAGTGGATGCGCTCGGCGGCGAGGCCGAGCGCCTTCAGCGCCCGCACCTGGTCCTCCATCAGGGCGATCAGCGGCGACAGCACCAGGGTCGTTCCCCCACGGGCGAGCCCGGGCAGCTGGTAGCACAGCGACTTCCCCGCGCCGGTGGGCATCACCAGCAGCGCGTCGTCGCCGGCGGTGAGGTTGCGGCAGACCTCCTCCTGCAGGGGCCGGAAGCCCTCGTGCCCGAAGGTGTCGCGCAGAAGCTCTCCGAGCTTGCCGGGTGGGGCCTGCTGCCGCCGTGGTGTCATCGCCGCCGGGTTCCTCCTCGTGGTCGAGGCAGTCTACCAACCCGGGTTGAGCCGACGGCTCGACGACAACGATGACTCGTTGTTGCTACGATGAGGGTCACTACTCAACTGGAGTTGCACAATGGGAATTCTGAGAAGGCCTGTCGGTTCCTCGGTTCTGGTGATTTGCCTCTTGTCGGTCTCGGGCCCCGGTATTTCCGAATCGGCAGAGGCGGGCACGACCGTTTCGATCTCCGCGGCCGCGCGAATCGGTGCCTGGAAAACCGATCTCTGGATCGCGAACGTGAGCAGTCGGCCGGCCTCGGTGTCGTTGTGCTGGCTGGATCGGGATTCGCCGAATTCCACCACGGACTGCGTCGACGGCATCGTCATCGAGGGTGGAGTCGTCAGGATCTTCCCGGATGTGGTGGCGGGCGAGTTCTTCATGGCCCAGGCCACCGGAGCGATCCAGGTCCGCTCGAGCACTCCCGTCGGCGTCTGGGCGAGGATGTACTCCGAGTCGGACCAGGGCACCTTCGGCCAGGGCTTCGAGGGAATACCGACCGAGTCATGGTGGGACGAGGGTACGGCGGGTTCAATACCGGGTGTCATCTCGGGTAACGATTTCCGGACCAACTTCTTTGCCCTGGCAGGAGGGGACGGGGCCACGCTGCGAGTGACCTTTAAGAGCGGCACCGACGCATTCGGGAGCTCTGTTTTCGAGCTCGGACCCTGGATGCCGGTCCTGAAAAACGTCGCCAACTTTCTCAATCTTCCGGTGGTCGAAAACGCAATCGGCCAGCTGGTGGTGGAGGTCGTCGCGGGCCGAGCGGTCTTCGGGGGCTCCGTGATCGACAACGACTCAAACGATCCGTCGACGCTGCAGCCGATTCCCCTCGATCCTGTCGTGATTCCATCGCCGACTCTGACCCCGACCATGACTCCAACATCGACCGCGACGCCGACACCCTCCCCGACGGCAACGCCCACTCCGTCGTCAACCCCATCTTCAACGAGAACGCCCAGTCCGACGGGGACGAAGACGCCGACCAGGACATGGACGCCGACGAGTACGTGGACGCCAGCCGCCACATGGACGCCGGCGAGTACGTGGACGCCGGGCGTCACATGGACGCCCACGCTGACGGCGCCGCCGCAAACTCCGACCTTAACGACGACTCCGAACTGAGGATTCTTCGCCGCGGCGGATGACGAACAGGCTTCGGCGCTGACCTCAGCCCGTCGTCGAAGACCAGGGCGCGGTATCCCCCGACTCGAAGCCGTCGGAGAAGAGACCGTCGATGCTGGAGCTGTAGTTGGGCGGCAGGTCGGCGCCGGAGACGAAGCCCAGGGGCTGGTAGTCGGTGTAGCCGGGGAAGATGTAGCCCAGGCGGTTGTTGCCCATGCGGCGGATCAGGATCTCGGAGAGCACCCGGCGGAAGTCGGTGGTCACCGCCACGTCGGCGTCGTCGAAGAGCTGGCCGGGGCCGATGCCGGGCCAGGAGCCGTGCACGCCGGAGATGGCGTTGCCGGAGACGACGATCATGGGGCCGCCGTGGCCGTGGTCCGAGCCGCGGTCGGCGTTTTCGTAGAGGCGGCGGCCGAACTCGCTCTGGACGACCATGGTGAGACGGTTGGTGTAGTTGGCGGCGCCGGCGCCGTCCAGGTCCTGGTAGAGGGCGGCGAGTCCTTCGCTGAGGGTGCCGACGAGGTCGCCGAAGTAGCCGGCGCCGTCGTCGCCCTGGCCGTTGTGGGTGTCCCAACCGCCGAGGTCGAAGGTGGCGACCCGCAGGCCGAGGTCCAGCTTGACCATCTGGGCGATGACCTGGAGGCCGTCGCCGAAGGAGCCGCCGGGGTAGACGGCGCCGTTGGCCGGGGTGTAGCCGCCGGTGGTGTTGAGGGCGACGATGTCCATGGCGTCCAGGGCCTGGAGGCCGGAGGCGTGGAGCCAGGTGTCGTTGCCGGTGTACATGTGGCGCAGGGCGACGCGCTGGGCGTCGCGCCACCGCCAGGGCCCGATCTGGAGGTTGAAGCTGTCGGGGTCGGTGAGGTTGATGGTGTCGCGGTCGCCGAGCAGCGAGGTCGCCTGGGTGCTGCCCACCGAGACCGAGGGCATGATGATCTCGGCCGGCAGGTTGGAGGCGCTGGCGAAGTGCCGCGCGAGCCAGCCCGACGAGGTGGTCTTGACTCCCGGGGTGCCGCGCTCGATGAACTCCATGGCGTCGAAGTGGCTGCGGTTGGCCTCGTCGAGGCCGGTGGCGTTGATCACCGCCACCTTTCCGCTCTGATAGAGATCGCGCAGGGGCTGGGCGGCCCGGTGGAAGCCGAACTGGCCGTTGAGGGAGAGGGCGGAGTCGGAGCCGCTGAGGGGGACGGCGATGTTGGGCCGCGCGGCCTCGTAGGTGCCGCGGTCGGCGCCGGAGAGGGGCACCACCAGGTTGAGGCCGTCGGTGCCGCCGCGCAGGAAGATGACCACCAGGATCTCGTTGTTGATGCTGCTGTCGGGCTCGGCGAAGGCGAGCGAGGGGAAACGGGCGCCGGCCATGCCAGCGACGGCGGCCGAGCAACCGGCGACGAAGCCGCGTCGTGTGGGTCGGGTCACGGATCACCTCCAGAGGAAGGACGGGGTCATGAAGATCAGGCCGACCATGGCGCGGAGCCGGTCCTGGGTGTCGTCGTCGGCGTCGAGGGGCAGGTCGGAGTCGGGGTTGTGGCCCTGGGCCATGAACTCCATGATCTCGGTGCGCTCCGCCTCCGGAAGGGGCCGGCCGAGCAGGCGGAGGATCCAGAAGTCGGCGAGCTCGTTGGCGGTGCGGACGGCGCCCGGGGTCTGACCGAGGACGTCGAGCCAGTAGGCGTCGCCGGGGTCTCGTTCGTCGATGAGCCAGTTGGCCAGCCGCCAGCCCATGACCCGCGGCGTGGCGCTCTGCCAGTCGTCCTTGTGGTCGGGGAAACCGTCGGGGGTCCGCCAGGCGAAGAGGGGCTGCCCGAGCTGGTCGAAGCGCCACAGCAGGGTTCCGGTGTCATCCTCGTCCAGGGCAAAGCTGAATCGGGCCTCAGACGCCCGCAGCATGCCGGCGAGCATCTCCAGGGGGCGTTTGATCTTGTCGCCCCAGGTGGTGAGGAAGGTCGGGTGGAGGACGATGGTGCGCACCACCTGGGCCAGCTGGTCGGGAGCGGCGGCCTCGGCCTGGAAGACCGCCGCCGCGTCGTCGATGACCGCCGGGTCCGGGTTGTCGCCGATGAGGCGCACGGCGAGCTTGGCGGCGATGTGGCGGGCGGTTCCGGGGTGGGAGGCGACCTGATCGAGTACCGTGTCGCCGTCGGAGGTGCCCGGCTGGTTGGCCGGGATATAGGTTCCGAGAACCCACTTCTGGAACTGGTCGTGCCAGTCCTGGTTGAACTCGAAGAGCCCGGTGTCGAAGTCGAAGGTCCAGCCGGTGAAGCAGCGGGTGGCCTCGAAGACGTCGTCGTCCACGTAGCCGACGGGCACTCCGCCGGGTCCCGTCGGAACCTGGTTCTGGCGGATGACGCCCTCGTAGTGCTCGGCGCCGAGGGAGTGGAGCTCGAAGAGTTCGCGCGCCCAGTTCTCGTTGGGGCCGGCGGCGGACGAGGTGTAGTTGTCCAGGTAGTAGAGCATCACCGGGTGGCGGGCCACGTCGCCGAGCATGTCGCGGAAGTTGCCCAGGGCGTGGCCGCGGATCACCTCGCGGTCCCAGTGGGACCATACGGGCGCCGCCCAGCTGTCCGGGCCGTAGGCGTTGAAGTGGTTGTGCCAGAAATCCGCCAGGACCTCGAGCAGCTGCCGTTGGCTCCACGTGGCCCGCAGCAGGGTGGCGCGCTCCACCTCGTAGTAGGGCTGGATGCGGACGCTCCACGGCGGGCTCGAGGCGACGTGGTCCTGCCAGAGCTGGGCGAGGGTTTTGTTCAGGGTGGTGAAGCCGGCCGCGGCGAGCTTGCCGTTGCAGACCGCGTCGTTGATGCTCGACGGGTCGAGCTGCTGGTCGACCCAGGTCTCCAGCCGCGCGGCGTCGTCGGCTCCGGGCAGCGCGTTGAAGGCGGCCACGTCTCCCGGCCGCGGCCCGTAGGCGAGGCGATTGAGGGCGATGACCGCGGCCGACGGCGGCGCGGGCATGGCCTTGGGAAGCGTCGGGACGGCGGCATCGGAGGACCGCCGCATGTGCGTCGCCCGCTCGGCGAGATGGAGCGGGGCCGACCTGGATCGCAGGTCGTCAACGGCCGTGGTCGAATGATGGCGCGCGCGATCGAAGATCTCGCGGCGGCTGACAGTGGGATTCTCGGCGACTGGTTTCATCGGCCCTCCGACGGTGCTTCCGGTCGTTGCGTGTCGATCTGTTGTCCGGCGAATTGTAGGTCCCGGTGGGCCCGGCGAGGCGTGCTCCAGGTCACAGATTCCTGGTCTCAACGACGAGTTTCCGTGATCGCCGGGTCAAGGCTTCGTGAAAGCTGCCTTCATCGGAGAGCTGTGGCGGTTGGCCCTCCCGGCGGGTGGGAGTACAATCTGAAGGTCGTTTCGGATTGAGATCGCGAAGAAACACTCCGGCCGCATTTCGAGATGGTGGACGGGGAGATGTGGAGGCCCGTGGAGCTCAGCGACCTCTCGCTCGGTTCGGTCGTGACCAGCCTTGCCCTGGTCGCGGTGCCGGTGCTGGTGGTGGTGGTCGTGATTCTCTGGACCCAGGTCCACAGCCTCCGGCAACGGCACTCTACCGCCACGGCGCCCGGAAACGGGTCGCTGGATCGCTCCACTCGGCGCCTGGAGCGCGACCTCGAGGGGCAGATCGAGTTTTTTCAGATCTTCTCCAGCCTTCTCGCCGAGCTCCACATCCAGCGCCAGATCCGCCAGATTCCACCGATCCTGGTCAACGCCATGGTGCGGATGTTCCGGCCCGAGGTGGCCGTCGTCCTGGTCCGGAGGCGCAGCACCATCACCGAGCCGGACCGTGAGAACAAGCTCATCGTCGCCGCATGCTCGACGGCGCAGCGCAACCTCAAGGTGGGGATGGAAGTCCGCGTCGGCGAAGGTCAGTTGGGTATGGCCGCCGCCCGCCAGCGCACCATGGTCCGCCGGGAGTTCGAGGAGGAGCGGGGCCTGTCCTACACCGTGACCCAGGCCGGAGTTCAGCCCGAGTTCGACGTTGTGGCGCCGATGATCGCAGGCGACGAGACCATCGGAGTGGTGGCCATCGCCCGTCCCGAGCGCCACTACTTCTCGGAACGGGAGATGATGGAGATGATCGCCCGTCTGGGCGCGCTGACGTGGACCAACCTCGAGGCCTATCGAAACGTCGAGATCGCGGCCGAGGTGGACGGTCTGACGGGCATCTACAACAAGGCCGCGCTGCTGGTCAAGCTCAGCGAGGCGGTCTTCGACGCCCGCAACAAGGGCGAGAGGGTCTCGATCTTCCTCTTCGACATCGACCACTTCAAGAACTACAACGACCAGAACGGCCACCTGGTGGGCGACCGGCTGCTCCGCCTCCTCGCCAAGCTGGTCAAAGACAGCGTCCGGTCGGACGACTACTTCGGCCGCTTCGGCGGCGAGGAGTTCGTCCTCGTCATGTCGGGCCGGTCGGGGAGCGAGGCCATGTCGGCCGCAGAGGTCATTCGGCAACGCATCGAGGAGTACCCCTTCGAAGGAGAGGAGAGCCAGCCCGAGGGTCGGGTGACCATCTCCGGCGGCGTCGCGTGCTTCCCGAACGACGCCGATGACAGTGTCGAGCTGCTGCGCAACGCGGACACCGCATTGTACGAGGCCAAGAACTCCGGCCGGAACAAGGTTCTCCGCGCCGAGCCCACCGGGCTCAACCCGGCGCGCCGGCGGCGCCCGACGGTCGAAGCGGCGGCCGATGAGCCCGAAGAACACCCGCCGCTGGAGCTCGAAGAGGAACCGTAGGCGCGAAGGCAGCCAATCGCTGCGGAACCCGCTACAATCCGGTGCATGAAAGTTGATGTTCGGCACGTGGACGATGTGATCATCGTGGATCTCGACGGCCGCCTCGTCATGGGCGTCGGCGACGAGCTGCTGCGTGAGGTCATGGACGAGATTGTCGCCGAGGGGTGGACCAAGATCGTCCTCAACCTCCGCGACGTCTCGATCATGGACAGCTCCGGCATCGGCGAGGTCGTCTCGGGGTGGAAGCTCGCCCAACGGTTCGGCGGCAAGGTCAAGCTGCTGCGGCCGGCGCCGAGCGTCAAGCGGACGCTGCTGCTGACGCAGCTGCTGCCGCTGCTCGAGGTCTTCGACGACGAAGACCAGGCAGTGGCGAGCTTCTCGGACGCCTGAGCGATCCGTCCCGCCGCGGATGAGAACGACGAGTCCGTTGCAAGGAGGCTGTTGATGTTCGACAACTACAGGCAGGAGTTCGCCGACGAGCTCGACGCCATTCGCCAGGCCGGGACCTACAAGAAGGAAAGGGTCATCTCGTCGCCCCAGAGCGCGGCCATCTCCGTTCCCCAGGGCGAGGTGATCAACTTCTGCGCCAACAACTACCTCGGTCTCGCGGACAACCCGGAGATCATCGCTGCCGCGAAGAAGGCGTTGGAGGAGCGGGGCTTCGGGATGGCCTCGGTCCGGTTCATCTGCGGCACCCTCGACCTGCACAAGGAGCTCGAACGGGTGATCTCTGAGTTCAACGGCACCGAGGACACGATCCTCTACTCGTCGTGCTTCGACGCCAACGCCGGGCTCTTCGAGACGATTCTCGGCGCTGAAGACGCGATCATCTCCGACCAGCTCAACCATGCTTCGATCATCGACGGCGTCCGTCTGTGCAAGGCCGATCGCTTCCGCTACGCCAACTCCGACATGGCCGAGCTCGAGGAGATTCTGGTCAAGACCCAGGGCCACCGGCGGCGCCTCATCGCCACCGACGGCGTCTTCTCCATGGACGGCTACCTGGTCAAGCTCGACGAGATCTGCGACCTGTCCGAAAGGTACAACGCCATGGTCATGGTGGACGACTCCCACGCCACCGGCTACATCGGCCGCACCGGCCGCGGGACTCCCGAGCACTGCGGCGTCCAGGGCCGGGTGGACGTCATCACTTCGACCCTGGGAAAGGCCCTCGGCGGCGCGTCCGGCGGCTACACCACCGGCCGTCGAGAGATCATCGACATGCTGCGCCAGCGCTCGCGGCCCTACCTCTTCTCCAACACCCTGACGCCGTCGCTGACCGCGGCGGGCATCGCGGTCTTCGAGATGCTCTCGTCCTCCACCGCCCTGCGCGACAAGCTCATGGACAACACCCGGTACTTCCGGTCGAAGCTGGAGAAGCTGGGCTTCGACGTGCTCGCCGGCGAAACCGCCATCGTCCCGGTGATGCTCTACGACGCCAAGCTGGCCTCGGACTTTGCCGACGCCATGCTCAGCGAGGGGATCTACGTCATCGGCTTCTCCTACCCGGTGGTGCCCCAGGGTCAGGCGAGGATCCGCACCCAGATTTCGGCAGCGCACGAAACCGAGCACCTGGACCGGGCGGTAGATGCGTTCGAAAAGGTCGGGAAGAAGCTCGGCGTCCTCTGAGGCCGTGAGCGACATCGCCGACAGCGCCTGGCGGAACCTCGGCGGCGACGGGCCGCCGCTGGTCCTCACCCACGCCAACGGCTTTCCGCCGGAGACCTACCGGGTGCTGCTCGAGGCTCTCGAGCAGACGTTTCGGGTTGCTACCTTCGCCCACCGGCCCCTCTGGTCGCGAGACGATCCCGCCGCCCTGGAGAGCTGGCACCCCATGGCCGATGATCTCATCCGCTCGTTGCAGGATCGCGGCGGTCCGCCGGTGACGGCGGTGGGCCACAGCCTCGGAGGGGTCCTCTGCGCCCTCGCCGCGGCGCGCAGGCCCGAGCTGTTCGCGGCCCTGGTGCTGCTCGATCCGGTGATCTTCACCGGGTTTCGCTCGTTCTTCTGGGGTTGGACCAAGCGTCTGGGCCAGGATCACCGGTTTTTTCTGGCGAAGGGGGCCGCCCGACGGCGGGACCGCTGGCCGGATCGGGAATCGCACCGCGCGTCCTGGTCCGGCAAGGCGGTCTTCGCGTCGTGGGACCCGCGGGTCGTCGAGGACTATCTCGCTGCGGGCGTCGTCGACGATCCGGACGGTGGGGTGAGGCTCCGCTACCCCAAGGCGTGGGAGACGAGGATCTTCCGAATCTGCCCCCACGACGAGTGGGCGCAGTTGAAGAGGATCGAGACGCCCACCCTGGTGATTCGCGGCGAGACCTCGGACACCCTGCTGCCGGCGGCTGCCCGCCGGATGGCGCACGACATGCCGGATGCCACGGCCATCGAGCTCGCCGGGACCTCCCACTTCCTACCCATGGAGAAACCCGAGGAGGTCGCGCGGCTCATCGCCGATTTCGCCTCGATCGGGTGAACTGATGTTGGTGTGGAGCGTGGTCGGTGGAGGTGGCTGGGCCATGTGCAGTTGTGCCGTCGTAGGGTGGGCCTCGGCCCACCAGATCGCCTCCCGGTACTGGAGTGCTACCGCGGAGGCTTCCGCGCCTCGAAGAGAAGCCCGACGCCCCACGGGGCGCCGTCGAAGAGCCGGTCGATGGCGAAGAGCCGGCGTACGAGGTTGACGAGCCACCGTTTCTTCCCGAGATCGGAGACCTTGGCGAGGGCGGGGTCGTCGTCGAGGGCGCCGTCGTGCTGCAGGCGGCGGCGGTTGACCCGCTTCATGAAGACGTCGTCGTAGATCCGCAGCACCGGCCAGCCCCACACCGTCACCTCCGGATCGAGGCCCGCGCCGGCGAGAAGCGCCTCCATGTCGGGCTTGCGGTAGCGCCGCAGGTGGCCGCCCCAGTCGTCCCAGTCGGACCACTGGCCGGGGTCGGCGGGCACGGTGCCCACCAGCCGGCCGCCGGGTCGGAGAACGCGGGCCAGGTCGCACGCCGCCGCCCGGTGATCCGGGATGTGCTCGAGGGTTTCGGCGGACGACGCGCTGGGGAAGGTCCCGTCGGCGAAGGGGAGGTTCGTGATGTCGGCGACGACCGGCAGGACGGCGCGGCGAAAGCCGGCGGCCTCCGCGCGGTGGGCCACCACCGCCAGGGAGCGCAAGGACGTGTCGGCGGCCACCACGGTGGCGCCGCCGCGGGCGATGGTGATGCTCAGGGACCCGACGCCTGCGGCGCACTCGAGGTGGAGCCCGGTGGCGCTCGTGCCGCTGCGGACAGCGCGTTCGATCCGGTCCTCACGGTGGGCGTGCCGCGGTCCGAAGAACTCCGGATCCGCCCCCCACTCGGCCTTACCCACGGGTCCTCATCGATTGATGATCTTCCGCGCCACCTGCTTCACCGGCAGCACCCGGTCGAGCTTGTGGCCGATTCGGGTGAGCTGGTCGACGACGACGGCCTTGCCTGAGGTGTTCCGGTAGCACTCGCCGCAGCGGGGCAGGGTCTCGAAGTCGCGGTTCTTGAACGCCTTCATGAGCTCGGGAATTCGGTCGGACGCCAGGATCTCGGCCATGGTCTGCTCTTTCATGTTCCCGATCGCCTGCGAGCCGTCCCAGTCGTAGCAGCAGTGGGTGACCCGGCCGTCGGAGAGCACCACGAACCAGCGGAAGGGATAGCCCTGGAAACAACCGTAGTACTGCTCGTGGAGGTCGGTGGCGTCGGTGGTGTCGAGGCCTTCGCAGGTCTTCTCGATGACCGTCGCCTGGGGGTAGCGGTGGATCTCGAAGAATGACTCGAAGTCCCCGACGGTTTCGTGCGAGGTCTTGAGGGAAACCATCTTCTGGATTTCCACCCGGATGTCGCATCCCCGGGAGAGCTCGAGGAACTGCCGGATGTTGCTCACCACGTGGTCCCACCGTCCGCCGCGCCGGATCTGCGGGTAGATCTCCGGGTCGATGGTGTCGACGCAGAGCCGGATGCGCTCGAGGGATGTCGCCAACAGCTCACGGCTGTAGTCTTCGTCCAGCATCATCACGTTGGTGGAGACGCCGGCGCCGGGGAAGAGCTCGATGGCTTCGTCCAGCCTCGGATAGAGCAGGGGCTCACCCATCTCGTGCAGCCAACGGGCGCGGACCCCGTTGTCGCGGAAGTCGGCAGCCACTTTCTTGACGAGCCACCAGGGCATGTCGTCCTCGGGCCGGCCCAGGTTGCCCATGGGGCACATGCCGCACCTGAGGTTGCACCGGCTGGTGAGCTCGACGCCGATCTTGGCCGTCGCGAGGTCGAGAATCGGTCTCATGAGGGGGAGTGTAGCAGGGAGGAGGATGGGGATGTACCATCGCGGGCATGATCGACGATCTGAATCCCATCTGGGTCGATTCGCCCGAAGGCGTCGCCGCGGCGGCCGAGGCTGCCGGTGAGAAGGGGCACCTCGCCCTCGACACCGAGGCGGACTCGCTGCACTCGTACTTCCACAAGACCTGTCTCATCCAGGTCACCGCCGGGGACGGGAACATCGTCATCGATCCCCTGGCCATGGAACACGAAAGCCTGGCGCCGCTCTGGCGGCTGGTCGAGGATCCGGATCTCCCGGTGCTGATGCACGGCTCGGACTACGACATTCGGGTGCTCGACCGCGACTACGGTATCCGCATCCGCGGTCTGGTGGACACCCAGATCATGGCCCAGGTGCTGGGCGAACCGAAGACCGGTCTCGCCGCCCTGCTGGAGAAGGAGCTCGGGGTGGCCCTGGACAAGCGCCACCAGCGGGCCGATTGGGGCCGGCGACCGCTGACGCCGTCCCAGATCGCCTACGCCGCGGCCGATACGGCCTTTCTCGAATCCCTCGCCGTGCGGTTGCGCGACCGACTTCGGGAGATGAGCCGGTGGGAGTGGGCGGAAGAGGATTTCCGACGGCTCGAGAAGGTCCGCCACCGTCCGGTGGAGCCGGATCCCCGGGCCTTCGAGCGGGTCAAAGGCGTGCGGTCGCTCAAGGGCCGGGCGCGGGATCGCGCCTTCAGTCTCTACCAATGGCGCGAGAATGAGGCCCAGAGGCTCGACGTCCCGCCGTTCAAGGTTCTGGGCAATCGACAGCTGGTGACAATGGCCGAGAACCCCCCCGCCGACAGCTCCGAGCTGGTGAAGCTCGACGGCGTCGGGCCACGGTTCGTCCGGCGCTGGGGCACACCTGTGCTGGCCGTCCTCCGGCGTCCCGAACGGGCGCCGGAACGTCGGCCGAAGGCGCGCCGGCCCGATCTGTCGGCCGGCCAGGTACGGCTCGTCAAGGCGCTGTCGGCATTGCGAGACGAGGCGGCGGGCGACCTCGGAGTCGAGCCGGGCCTGATCTGCCCCCGGGCGTGCGTCGAATCGGTGGCGACCCACTCGCCGCCCTGCCGATCCCTGGACGACCTCCGGGCCGCCGGGATCGACGGCTGGCGGCTCGAGGTGCTCGGTTCGCGATATCTCGCCTGCCTCGCCGACGTCGAGTGACCCGGCGCTGCCGTGCTACCCTGCGCCCTCGCTTCATCGGAGGAACAATGGCATTGAGAGACGAAACCCTGGGGTTTATCGGCTGCGGCATGATCGGCGAGGCCATGATCAAGGGACTGTTGCGCGAAGCCCTGGTGGATCCCCGGCAGATCATTGCCAGCCACCCGCGGGCCGAGCGCTGCCTCGAGCTGGAAAACCGCTACGGCGTTCGGGTGACGGACAGCAACGCCGACGCCGCATCCGACTCGACCTTCGTGGTCATCGCCGTGAAGCCCCAGTTCCTCGGCGAGGTGATCGCCGATCTCGACGGCGTGCTCCCTTCGGAGGCGACGCTGCTTTCGGTGGTGGCCGGGGCGAGGATGAGCAGGGTGGGAGACACCCTCGCGGTCCCACGGGTGGTGCGGGCCATGCCCAACACGCCGGCTCAGATCGGGCGTGGGATTTCGGTGTGGACTGCCACCGACGCGGTGGACGAGGGAGGACGCGCCAAGGTGCGGACCATTCTCTCGGCTCTGGGCGCCGAGGAGTTCGTGACCCACGAATCGGAGCTCGACATGGCCACCGCCCTGAGCGGAACCGGCCCGGCCTACGTTTTCCTCTTCATGGAGGCTCTGGTGGACGCCGGGGTGCACATGGGTTTTTCGCGCCGCGTTGCCGAGCGCCTGGTCTTCGAGACGGTGGCCGGCTCCGTGGATTTTGCCCGGGAGGCGCCGAAGCACCTCGCCGAGCTCCGTAACCAGGTGACGTCGCCCGGCGGTACCACCGCCGAAGCGCACTATCAGCTCGAGCGGGGCCGGCTGCGCACCGTGCTCTCCGACGCCGTCTGGGCCGCCTACCGCCGCTGCCAGCAGCTCGGCGGCACCGCCGCCGGCGACCTCAACGGCGGACCCCTCGGGTAAGCGCCGTCCTCACCCGGCGGTGGGTCCGGAGGGGGGTGAAAAGACCGGGGCGGCGATCCGCCCCGGCCGATCGCGACCCTAGCGCTTGACGAGCTCGAACGCCTTGAACGCGGGAATGAACCCCTGGATCCGTTCGGCGACGCGGAGCTGGTGCAACCGCTGCGCCTGCTCGTCGTCGAGGAGGTACTGGAATCCTTCGGCATAGACGACGTGGACATCCTCGAGGGCCTCGCCGAGAGCGCGGCGCTCGATGATGAGAAGCCCGAGCTCGGTGGGATCGGGCGCACCGGTGGCGAAGAGATCGTCGATGGCCTGCTGCACATCTGCGATCTGCTGCCTGATCGGTTCCTCGGCGTCGCGGTGGTCGGTCCAGAGCAGATCCCACGCCTCCACCTGGGCCTCGTCGAGCTGGAGGAAGACGACGACCATCTGGTGAGCGCCGCCGGCGATCGGGCCGAGATCGCCGGCGGGCCCCTCTTCCTGGGCGGCGGCGGGGGCGGCCAGGGCGAGGAGAATGATCGGCACGATGAGGTGTTTCATGACAGCTCCGTTTCTTCAGTTCGGGTTCCCGAGGGTCACCGCAGCATGAGCCCTTGTGGTCTCAGGTGAGACGCCAAAAGGCCGTGGAGGTTGACACCTCGCTCTCCGGTGCGGAGAATTGGGCCGAAAGGAGTGCGCGACCATGATCACTCTCACCGACGCCGCCCGTGACACGATCGAGGAATTCGTCGACTCGGCCGATGAGGAATGCATCGGGCTTCGGGTTCTGGCGGCCAAGGTCGGCCGGTACACCTTTCGCTATCAGATGCAGCTGGTTCGCGACGATGACGTCGCCGAGGGCGACACTGAGCTCGATTTCGGCCCCTTCTCGATGATCATCGACCCGAAGACCGCCGAGATGATGAAGGGCGCCACCGTCGACTACCTCACCCTGGAGTCCGGCGCCGGCTTCGAGATCGACAACCCGGCGGCCGACCCGGGCTGGGAGGAGCCGCTCTACAAGAAGGTGCAGGACGTGATCGACACGAAGGTCCTCCCCGTGGTGGGCGCCCACGGCGGCTGGGTCGAGCTCGATCGCATCGAGGGCGACACTGCGTACGTCAGCCTCGGCGGCGGCTGTCAGGGCTGCTCGAGCGCCGGATTCACGCTGTCCGCGGGCATCGAACAGGCCATCTGCAACGAGGTCGAGGAGATCCATCACGTGGAGGACGTGACCGACCACGAGGCCGGCCAGCAGCCCTTCTACAAGGACTGATCCGCCCGACTCGAAGTTCTCACCAGCTCTCTGCTGCGGCGGACGCTGCATCGGCGCCTTGCCGACCTCGCGATCGACCCTCGTGAGTACTCCGGGCTATCTCTCCACCCGCTCCACCTCGGCGCCCAGCGAGCTGAGCCGCTGGTGGAGAAGCTCGTAGCCGCGTTCCACCTGGTGGATATTGTGGATCACGCTCTCGCCGTCGGCGCACAGGGCGGCGATGACCAGCGCCATGCCGGCACGGATGTCGGGGCTCGCCAGGTGCTGGCCGTAGAGCTTCGAGGGACCCACGACCACGGCGCGGTGGGGATCGCAGAGCACGATGCGGGCGCCCATGGCGATGAGCCGGTCGACCCAGAAGAGCCGGCTTTCGAACATTTTCTCGTGGATGAGAACCGTGCCGGTCGCCTGGGTTGCGAGGACGACCATGATGCTCGTGAGATCCGGGGGAAAGGCGGGCCACGGTCCGTCGTCGATCTTGGGGATCGCCCCGTGCAGATCGTCCTGGACCACGAGCTCTTGATCGGCCGGGACGACGATGTCGTCGCCATCCGTCCGCCACCGGATGCCGAGGCGGGCGAATCCGAGGCTCGTCATGCGGTGGTGGCGTCGGGGCTCGGCGTCGGTGATCCGCAGCTCGCCGCCGGTGACCGCCGCCAACCCGATGAAGGAACCGACCTCCACGGGATCGGGACCGATGGCCACCTCGGCGCCGCCGAGGTCTGTCCGGCCCTGGATGGTCAGGACGTTGGTGCCGACGCCGTCGATGGCGCCGCCCATGGCATTGATCAGATGGCAGAGCTCCTGAACGTGGGGCTCCGAGGCCGCATTGCGGATGACGGTGGTTCCGTTGGCCAGGGACGCGGCCATGACCGCGTTCTCGGTGCCCATGACGCTCATCTCGTGGAGGAAGAGCTCGGTGCCGGTGAGCCCCTGTGGGGCTCGGATGACGTATCGGTCGGGCTCGATGTCCACCTCGGCGCCGAGCGTGCGGAAGGCGTGGACGTGAGTGTCCAACGGGCGCCGTCCGATGCGGTCACCCCCCGGACGGGGCAGGACGGCGCGGCCCCAACGGGCGACCAGCGGGCCGGCGAGAAGGAACGAGGCCCGGATCTGGCGCGCCAGGGTGGGGTCGAGGGCGCGGGTTGTGAGATCGCCGGCCGAGATTCGCCAGCGATCAGGGGCCTCCTCGGTGGCATCGGCGCCGAGAGCCTCCATGAGCTGGACCATCATCCGAACGTCCCGGATTTGGGGAACGTTGCTCAGGGTCACCGGTTCACCTGCGAGCAGGCATGCGGCCAGCATCGGAAGAGAGGCGTTCTTGTTGCCGCCGGGCTTCACTGTGCCCGAGATGGGATGCCCGCCGTGGATGATGTAGGCGAAGCTCTCGTCGCCCACGGGATCGTGATCGATGGGAACCATGTGTATCGCCTCCGCCAGCACTCTAACACCCCCTTCGCCGACTTCTGTTCCACGTATCAACCTCGCGTCGGCCTGTGGCGAGGATGTGGCGGGAAATGGGCGCATTGATGGATTCCATCGCTGGAGGGATTTGGCCGGAAGCTGCCGCTGCTGCTGCCATCGGGAACGGCCACGGTCATCGGCCACGGACGCGGACTCGGACTCGGACGCGGCCATCGGATACGGATACGGCTACGGATAGATACGGACGGTACCCGGAGAACCGGCCTTCTGGCCGCCGCCGCCTCGCGGCGGCGTTGCCCAGCGTCGCCCGAGCAGCGTGGTCATGTGGGAGGCGAGAACGAGGTGACCACGCTGCTCGGGCGAGCGGCGGCCTGCCGGGATGCCGTAGCAGGGTACCCGGGACGCGGAAAGC
>JAZBOQ010000028.1:0-16829 GCA_036351195.1 Thermoanaerobaculales bacterium
CCGGGGAGATCCGCCGGGGTTGGATCGGGAAGGCCCTCGAGAACCTCGATGTCAAGCTGGCCGACGATGGCGAGGTCCTGGTCAGGGGGCCGAGCGTGATGATGGGCTACTGGAACCGGCCTGACGCCACCGCCGAGGCCTTCGACGACGATGGCTTCCTGCTCACCGGGGACATCGGAGAGATGGACGACGACGGGTTTCTGCGCATCATCGACCGGAAAAAGGACCTCATCGTGACCTCGGGGGGCAAGAACGTCGCGCCCCAGCCCATCGAGAACCGCCTCAAGCAGTCACCCGTGGTGGACGTCGCCGTGCTCATCGGCGAACGGAGGAACTTCATCTCCGCCCTTGTCGTTCCCGACTTCGAGCGGCTCGGGCAGTGGGCCGAAGAGAACGGAATCGCGAACGACGACCTTCGGAGCCTTCTGGAGAAACCCGAGGTGGTCGAGCTCTACCGGAAGACCGTCGAAGCCGTGAATGACGACCTCGCCCGCTACGAGCGGATTCGCGAGTACCGTCTCCTACCCGAACCCCTCACCGTCGAAAACGGCGCTCTGACGCCGACGCTGAAGGTGAAACGCCGGGTGATCGACGAGCGCTATGCGAAAATCATCACCGAGATCTACTCAAGGAGAAGCCCATGAACCGCCCTGCCTTTCTCGTTGTCACCATTCTGGTCCTGCTGACCGCCGGCGTTGCGGCAGCGGCCGACACCCGCACCTACGATCGCCCCATCGAGAGCACCTGGGAAGAGGCCGTCAAGGCCGTTCGTGACGCCGAGATGGTGATGCTCGACTCCAGCCGTGCGGAGCACACCTTCACCATGCGGACCACATCCTGGTACTCCCACAAGAAAGGACGCGTCATGGAGGTCGAGCTCGACGGCGATCTGAGCTCCACCACCATCACCGTCCGCGCCGCCGATCCCGAACAGGAGGAGAAGCTGGTCAAGGCCATCGCCCGCTACCTGGCGGCCCTCGACGAGCGCATGAACTGACCGCGGGTGGCGGCGGAGAGCCTCCGTGTCTCATCCATTCGACGTCGTCACCATGCACCCTGAAACGCTCGTTGACGAGGGCGCGCTGTCGGCCATCACCGGCGGTTACCTCCAGGTGCTCTGCGAGATGGGTGGCAGGCCACGATCCTCCCATTCGACGCCGGACGGTGATGTTCCGAGTTTCCTCCTGGTCGCCACAGGCGGCAGCGAGCGGGCGGTCCTCGACTGGTGGGAGCAACACCGGAGGTCGCTGCCCGACGGCGCCCTGCGGCTGATCGCCCATCCCGGCAACAACTCGCTTCCCGCCGCCCTCGAGGTCATGGCGCGACTCCAGCAGGAGGACACGCCCGGCCGGATTTTCTATCTTCGCGGCTCCGACGATGCGTCCGGCTTGCGCCAGATCTCCGAGGCCATCGCTGACCACGTCGCCCGGCGCGCGCTGGAGCGCGCTCGAATCGGCGTCCTTGGCCCACCGTCGGACTGGTTGGTGGCCAGCATGCCCGATGCGGCGACCGTCAAGGCGACGTGGGGCCCGACCATCGTTTCGATTGCAATGGACGAGGCCGTGGCGGGCTTCGAGGCGGTCGGCGACACCGACGTCCAACGTCGCGTGGACGACCTCGTGACGGCTGCAGACGATGTCCGCGAACCCACAGGCGCCGAGCTCCGGGACGTTGCCCGGGTGTCGCTCTCACTGGACTCGATCGTCGCCCACCACCAGCTCGACGCACTCACCGTTCGCTGCTTCGATCTCGTCCTGAACCAGAAAACCACGGGGTGTTTCGCCTTGGCTCGGCTCGTGGACCAGGGTGTCGTCGCCGGTTGCGAAGGCGACCTGATGAGCACGGTCGGAATGCTGTGGACAAAGGAGCTGCTCGGCGCCACGCCCTGGATGGCCAACCCGGCCCAGCTCGATCCCGAGGCGAACACGTTGTGGCTCGCCCACTGCACCGTGCCCCGCTCTCTGGTGAGCTCCCACGATCTTCGTTCGCACTTCGAGTCCGGCCTCGGTGTCGGCATCCAGGGCGTGTTCCCCCCCGGACCCGTCACGCTGCTCCGCATCGGGGGCAGGACGATGGATCGGGTCTGGCTCGCCGAAGGCGAGATCACACGGTCCGGCGCCGCCGAAAACCTCTGCCGGACCCAGGTGGAGATCGGGCTCAGCGACGAAGGCGGCTCCGTGGACGACCTGCTGCGGGCACCCCTCGGCAACCACCTCGTGCTGGTGACCGGTCACCACCTTCAGCGGCTCCGGCGCTGGTGCTCGAGCTCGACGCTTCGCATCTCCCCCTGATCACCACGAACGCGCGCTGCGACGTTTCTACCACGCGGCTCGGCTGTATCGTTCCTTCCAGGAGGGGTGCTACACTCACCCACCAACCCAGGAAGAAAACCGCCATCAGGAGACGTTCACGCTAGCCAGGAGGCACGTTCCGGTGAACCAATCTGGACCATCACACAACCTTTCGGACCTCGCCATCGACGACGATGCCCGCGACGCCGACAACGGCCGTCGTTGGGTGAGGTGGGTCACCGCCGCCGCCCTCGTCGTCATTCTCATCGCGACCGTGCTCGCCGTGCGCGGCTGCTCCCCGGCGCTCGAAGTCAGGGTCGCCACCGCCCGCGCGGCCGACTCCGGCGCTTCCGCCACGGTGCTCAACGCCTCCGGCTACGTCGAGCCCCGACGCAAGGCAATGGTCGCAGCGAAGATCACCGGCCGGGTCTCCGAAGTGCTGGTGGACGAGGGAATGGTGGTCGAAGCCGGCCAGGTCCTGGCCCGGCTCGACGATGCGGACGCCCGCCGCCGGGCCGACGCCGCTCGCGCCTCCCGCGACGTCGCCCACGCGTCCATCGAGGAGATCCGCGTCAACCTCGCCGACGCCGAGCGTCGGCTGCGCAGGACGCGGGAGCTCTTCACCGACGGCGTCGCGTCGGAGCAGGACATGGATGCGTCCACCGCCGCGGTCGACGCCTTGGCAGCCCAACTCGTCGTCGGCCGCAGAAGCCTCGACGCAGCGGAAGCACAGCTCGCCGTGGCGCGGCAGGACCTCGAAAACCACACCATCCGAGCCCCATTCGCCGGAGTGGCGGTGTCGAAGGAAGCGCAGCCCGGCGAGATGGTGGCCCCGGTCTTCGCCGGCGGCGGCGGCATCTCGACCATCGTCGACATGACCTCGTTGGAGATCGAGGTCGACGTCAACGAGAGCTACATCGCGCGAGTGGTTCCAGGGCAACCCGCCGAAGCCATCCTCGACGCCTACCCGGGGTGGCGAATCCCCGCCACGGTGCGGACCGTCATCCCCACTGCGGACCGGCAGAAGGCCACCGTCAAGGTCCGCCTGACCTTCGATCGGTTGGACCCGAGAATTCTTCCTGACATGGGCGTCAAGGTGGCATTCCAAGAATCAGCCGGTGACGTCGACGATGCGCCGCGGGCGGTCAGCGTGGTCCCGCGCGCCGCCGTTCGCAGCTCCGAAGACCGGCAGATCGTCTTTCTGGTCAGCGGCGATGTTGTGGAACGGCGAGCCGTGACCATCGGGCGTGAGCTCGGCGCCGAGTCCGAGGTCCTCGCCGGCGTCGCGGTGGGCAACGTCGTCGTCATCGAGCCGCCCGAGGGGCTCGCCGACGGCCAGCGAGTGACCGTCATCGAAGACCCGAACTGACCCGACAACCGACGACACCCCGGAGGACGAGCATGGTGCGAGTGGATGGAATCGACAACGAGGACGCCCTGATCCGGGTCCGCAGTCTGAACAAGCAGTACAAGCGGGGTTCGGAGACCATTGACGTGCTCCAGGGGCTTGACCTCGACGTGACCTCCGGCGACTTCGTCGCGTTCATGGGCCCGTCCGGCTCCGGGAAGACGACCCTGCTCAATCTTCTCGGCGGACTCGACGTGCCGACGTCGGGCTCGGTCACCGTGGACGGCGACGAGATCACCCACATGTCCGGACCCAAGCTCGCCACATGGCGGGCCCGCCACGTGGGCTTCATCTTCCAGATGTACAACCTGATCCCCGTCCTGACGGCGTACCAGAACGTCGAGCTGCCCCTGTTGCTGACGGGTCTGAAGAAAAACCGCCGTCGCCGGCAGGTCGAAACTGCTCTCAATCTCGTCGGGCTGGGCGACCGGATGAAGCACTTCCCGAGGCAGCTCTCGGGTGGTCAGGAGCAGCGCGTCGCCATCGCGCGCGCCATCGTCACCGACCCGACCTTCCTGCTCGCGGACGAGCCCACCGGCGACCTCGATCGCGCCTCCGCCGACGACATCCTCGACCTCATCACCGCCCTGTCCAGAGAGCACGGCAAGACCATTCTCATGGTCACCCACGACCCCCGCGCAGCCGAGCGCGCCGACGTGGAGCTTCACCTCGAAAAAGGGGCATTGGTGGAGGCCGGAAGGACATCGGTCGCATCATGAGGTTCCTGCCCTTCATCCTGCGCAACCTCACCCGCAAAAAGACCCGCACCGCGCTGACGACCGGGTCCATCGCAGTGGCGCTCTTTCTCTTCGGGCTTCTCGTCGTCATCGAAACCGGCCTCAGCGTCGGAGTCGACGTCGCCGGCGCCGATCGTCTCGTGGTTCGCAACCGGATTTCGTTGATCATGCCGTTGCCGCTGGCCTACCAGGAGCGCCTGCGCCAGATTCCGGGCGTCAACCAGGCCACCCACGCCACCTGGTTCGGCGGTATCTACCAGGACCAGCGGAACTTCTTTCCCCAGTTCGCCATCGACACCGAGACCTACCGCGAGGTCTTTTCGGAGTTTCTCATTCCGGCAGATCAGTGGGCAGCGTTCCTCGCCGACCGGGAGGGCGCCGTGGTCGGGCGCTCCACGGCGGAGAAGTTCGACTGGCAGATCGGCGACCGCATTCCACTGATGGGCACCATCTTCCAGGGCACGTGGGAGTACAACATCCGGGCCATCTACGAAGGCCGGAGCGCGGAAGCGGACGAAACCCAGTTCTGGTTCCACTACGAGTTCCTCGACGAGCGGCGCCGATGGGGCAACGGCCAGGTCGGGTGGTACACGGCGAAGATCGACGATCCCGACGAAGCGGTGACGGTGGCCGCCGCCATCGACGACCGTTTCTCCAACTCGGCTCACGAAACCTCCACCGAGACCGAACGGGCCTTCGCGAGCAGCTTCGCCAAGCAGATCGGCAACATCCGGCTCATCGTGCTCTCCATCGGCGCGGTGGTGCTGTTCACCCTGCTGCTGGTCACCGGGTCGGCGATGTCAACGGCGGTCCGCGAGCGCATCCCCGAGCTCGGTGTCCTCAAGACCCTCGGCTTCGGGGACCGTGCGGTCCTCGCGCTGGTGCTCGCCGAGTCGGTGCTCATCTCCATCGTGGGCGGTGGTCTGGGCATCGCCGGAGCCAAGCTCTTCACCCTCGGCGGAGACCCCACCGGGGGCATGCTTCCCATTTTCTACCTCGGGTGGGACTTCATGGCGGCCGGTCTATTTCTGGCTTTGCTGGTGGGCCTGATCGCCGGCGCGATCCCCGCCGCGACCGCCATGCGGCTGCGCATCGTCGATGCGCTGCGGAGGGTGTGAGATGGCGATCCCGATCTCCTACAATGTTCGTTCGGTGGGCGCCCGCTGGGCCACGGCACTGGTTTCGGTCCTGGGGATTGCGGGTACGGTGGGCGTCTTCCTCGCCATGCTCGCCATGGCACAGGGGTTTCAGGCCACCCTCATCTCCTCGGGCTCGCCCGACAACGCCATGATCCTTCGGGCCGGCGCCGACACCGAAATGACCTCGGCCATCGACAACGAGCAGGTCCGCGTCATCGGCGACGCCTCACAGGTGGCCCGCGCCGAGGACGGTTCGCCGCTCATCAGTCCCGAGGTCGTCGTCATCGGCGCTTTCCCCCTCATTTCCACCGGAACCGACGCCAACGTCCAGATCCGAGGGGTCTTCGAGCGAGTGCTCGAGGTGCGGCCGAAGGTCGAGATCACCGATGGCCGTTTCTTCTCCCCCGGACTGGCCGAACTCGTTGTCGGCGCCAACGCCGTCAACACCTACCGGGGGTTTTCCCTGGGTGAGACGGTGGACATCGGCGGTCAGGACTGGACGGTGGTGGGCATCTTCTCCAGCGGCGGCAGCGCCTTCGATTCCGAGGTCTGGTGCGACGCCAACCTGCTGAATCAGACCTTCGACCGTTCCGAAGGGATCTTCCAGTCCGTGACCGCTCGCCTGCAGTCGCGAGGCGATCTCACGGCCTTCAAGGATTCGCTGACCTCGGACCCGCGATTGACCATCGACGTCACCGGCGAGCAGGCGTACTACGCGAAGCAGTCGGAAATGGTGAGCGCACTCATCACCGGTCTCGGCTTCCTGGTGGCCTTCGTCATGGCCATCGGCGCGGTCTTCGGCGCGCTCAACACCATGTACTCCGCCGTCGCCACCCGAGCCCGTGAAATCGCCACTCTCCGCGCCCTCGGTTTCGGCAGCTTCAGCATCGTGACGTCGTTCGTCATCGAGTCGATCCTCATCGCCCTGGTCGGCGGGGTGCTCGGCTGCCTGGCCGTCATCCCGCTCAACGGCTTCACCGCGGGTACGATGAACTGGCAGACCTTCTCGCCCCTCGCCTTCGCCTTCAAGGTGACCCCGACGCTGATGATCGCCGGCCTCGCCTTCGCAGCGTTCATGGGTCTCGTCGGCGGCCTCTTCCCGGCCCTGAGAGCCGCGAGGCTGCCAGTCGCTACCGCGCTCCGGGAGCTTTGAGGAAGGTTACGAGTGAAGGGTTAGGAATCAGGCAGGAAGGTCGAAAAATAAGAGGGTGAAAAGTTGGAGGTGGGACGCGAGACGGTCGTCGTCCCGCATCCCACGTTTCGCCGTCTCACAGCGAGCAACGCGAGCGCTCACCTTCTCACCCTCTACTCTTCACTCATCGGCGACGCAGCGGAAGCCGACGGATCGATGGAAGTCCACCGCCCGGCGGCCGCTGCGCTTGGTCACCCGCTGCCGCTGCGGCGGATCGTCGTATCCACCGCCCCGGACCACCCGGCGTCGCTCGCCGGCGAGCCCGGTCTCCTGATACCATGCACGGCCGTCCCTTGGAGCACCGTAGTAGCTCTCGTTGAAGACATCCTCGACCCACTCGGAAACATTGCCGACGAGATCATAGATGCCCCAGGCATTGGCCTCGAAGCTGGCCACCGGCGAGGTCCCGCTCCACACATCCTCTCGATGGGCGCCCATGGCGTTGCCACGTCCCGGCACCCAGGTGCTTCCCCAGGGGAACAGCGTCGTCGCACCCGCCCGCGCAGCGATCTCCCACTCCGCTTCGGTGGGAAGCCGCTTACCGGCCCAGGCTGCGTACTCCCGGGCCTGGAACCAATCCACGCCGAGAACCGGGTGGTCGCCCATCCGCACATCGTCGAACCCCTCGTTCCGGTGCGGCGCCGAGCAGACCCCCGCCTGAACGCAGCTCCGGTACTCGTCGTTGGTGACCTCGGTCCGATCCATCCAGAAGCCTTGCACCTCGACCCGGTGGGGCGGACGTTCACTGTCCGAAGCCGACAGCTCCGACGGCGACGCCCCCATCATGAACTCGCCACCGCTGACCCAGACCATCCCCTTACCGTCACCCGACCACACCCGGATCGCCCCGGTGGCGCGGGCCAGCCGATTCTCCGCCGCAGCGAAGATGGCGTCGCCGGGGGTTATCTCGAGTCCGAGAACCGCCGCCTCCCTCGCCTGAGCCCGATCGCCGCGACCCTCCAGGCTGGACACGGCGCCGCGCAGCATGAGGACGAGCTGCCGTTGGAACGAAGCGAACCGACCGGTGAGGGACGGCGCCTCGTCCGCAGCCTCCCGGTACTTCGCCACGCCGGTTCGAACGTCGTCGAAGCTTCCATTCGTCACATACCGAAAGACTTCCGCCTCGAACCTCGCGAAGATGTCTCCGGCCACCGGATCCGAGCGTTCGGCCTCCAGCCGCCGGGCGGCCGGGATCAACGCCTCACCGGTTCTGCCCTCGACGACGAAGAGGGTCATCTGCCGACGTTCCAAATACCGCCGATCCTCGGCGCCGAGCTCCGCGGCAGCGAACGGAGAACCCCAATCGGTCGACAGCGGAAAGGCCCGTTGGGCGATTCTCACCACGCGCTCCGCTGGAATCCGGGCCTGGTGGTCGACCACGCAGCGAAAACCCAGATCGTCCGCCGAGTAGCCGATCTCGTACCACGATCTCGTCGACACCCTGGCCATGTCCACCGCCCGCCGCCAGGAGCCGCCGCGAACCACCCGCCCCCAGCCCTCTCGCGAGGCGCCTCCGTTCTCAACTGCATCGGTGAACCGCCGCCCGTATCGATCCTCGCACCACTCCCAGACGTTGCCGGCAATGTCCCTCATGCCGAAACCCATGGCGGGAAAGCTCCCCACCGCTTCAGTGCCGCCCGCGACTGCGCTGCGCGGTTCGAGCCAGACGTTGGCGAGCTCGCGGCGGCGTTTGTTGCCCCACGGAAAGCGGGCCTCGGTGACCTCGCCGCGGGCGGCCCGCTCCCACTCGGCCTCCGAGGGCAGGCGCCGCCCCGCCCACCGGGCGTAGGCCCTGGCTTGACGCCAGCTCACACCGACCACCGGGTGGTCCGCCGTGCCCGGACCGACGTAGGCGCTGGGATTCTCGGGCGGGGTGCACGCCCCGGCATCGACACAGAGCCGGTACCGCCGGTTGCTGACCTCGCGGGACTCGAACCACCGGGCAGGGATCTCCACCCAGCGGAAGTAGACCTCATTGTCACGGCAATCTCCGTCGTTGAGCGTGCAGCCCAGTCGGATCGCGGTGGCCGGGTGGAAGATCAGGGTGGCGCCATCTACCGGAGCTCTCCACGTCTGTCCGGGTTCCGCGTCCTCCGGGGGAAAAAGGAGGCTGCGCAGCCGATCGACGGCCGGCGAGTCGGGATCGAACTCACCCGCCAACGCCCAGGCTGCGGCGGCTCGCCGGTGGTCCCCCGACCCGATCCGATCTCCCACCTCGAGGAGCTCCCGAGCCATTCGCCGTGCCACCACCCGCAACCTGAAGCTGCCGTTGGGCAGCCTGGAAACCAGGCTTGCATAGGTATCGAAAAGACTGTCGGTGGCCTCCAGCCGACCCTCTCCCGCCTGCGCCATCATCGATGCTTCCGCTCTCGAGAGGACCCGCTCTGCAGCGTCGTTTGCCGAACCATCCGCCAGCGTGTCGATGGCCTCGGGAAGCTCGCTCCACGGGCCGGCGTGAGCCGTCGACGCCAGGGCGACCGACACCACCACCACGATCAGCAGCACTCCGCCCGGCGAACCCGGGTGGGATCGCCTGCAACCGCGGGCGTTGACCGCATCGGCCGACGTCACCCGGTCTGGGTTCGTGAGGAGCGTTGGAATCATCACCTTCAGCCCGGCAATTGTACCTTCGACCACCGTCGATGGGTCTTCGCGGCGGATCCGCGCGTTCGTCAACGGGGCCGGTTACACTGGAGCGGATGCACGCCGACGATACCGAGATCGAGTACTACCGCACCGTTGAGGACCTGTTCTCCTCCTTGCGCGGCGTCCCCCACACCCTCTCCCCGCGCGACTTTCAGCTGCTGAGAAGCTGGTGGCGCGACGGCGTCCCCATGGCGGCCGTCGCCGCCGGACTGAACGAGGTCTTCGCCAAGAACCGGGAACGGGACGATCCGGACCCGATCACCAGCCTCTCGTACTGCCGCCACGCCGTGAAACGCCACGCCAAGCGCCACGCCGAGATGAAGGTCGGGGCGGCTGATGCCCCCGGCGGCGCCGACGTTCCCGAGATCGACCTTCTCCCCCTGATCGACCGGCTGAACGCCGCAGCCGACGTTCTCGAGACCACGCGGCCGGCGGTTGCCCGCGTCGTCAGGGGCATCGCCGGCCAGGTGGAGCTGGCGGGGAAAGACCTCCCGCCCGGCGCCGTCGACGAGCACCTCTTCGCCCTCGAGTCCACCATGCTCGCCGAATGTCTGGCGGCGCTGACGGACGACGAGCGACGGACCATCGAGGCCACGGTGGATGATGTGGTCACCGGCACCACGGCCTCCGCAGACGCCAGGTCACGAAGCGCCCGCGCCCTTCGGGATCGGGAGGTGCGGCTCCTCCTCGACCTACCCCGACTGGAGGGCTGCGGCTGATGGCGGTGGAGCCCACGCCGACTCCGGACGAAACCGGGGAGGGCCACAGCGCCGTGGTGGAAACGACCACGATCAGGGCCGAGAAACTCATCGGCGGCGGTCGGGCGCTGGGCCACGCCGGGGGGGAGACCTGGATGATCCAGGGCGCCCTCCCCGGAGAGCTGGTTCGTGCGATTCCCACCCGCCGCCGGGCCGGAATCGTCGAATCCGCCACTGTCGAGCTCGTGGCCGATCCGAGCCCGGCGCGGCTCGACCTGCCGTGTCGGCACTCCGGTTCGTGCGGAGGGTGCGACTGGCCCCACGTCCATCCCAACGCCGGTGCGGAGCTCAAACGAACCGTCGCGTCGGAGGCCGCAGCGCGATTCCCCGAGATCGCTGAGCGGCTTTCGACGGCGCCCGTCACCCCATCCCCGCCTGGCTACCGCCTGAGGAACCGGCTCCACTGGGACCCCGACAGCGGCCGGTTCGGTTTCTACCGCTCTCGCAGCTGGGCGGTGGCGGAGATCGACGACTGCCGGATCATCTCCACATCCCTGACCCGAATCCTGCCCGGCCTCACCGAGGTCTTGGCCCGGCGGTGCCCTCGCCGCGTCGACGTCGAGACCCTCGAGGGGGCCGGCCAGGTCATCGCCGCACTCCGCCCGGCCCGCGGTGGCCCGAAACGGATCCCCATTGCCTGGATCCCCGACCGCGGCGATTGCCCCGCCCTCGACGGCCTGCACATCCTGGACACAGCGAACCGCCTGCACCGGTGCTGGGGACGCGACCGGGTGACCATGGACCTCCCCGTACCCCTCGACGTACCTCTGGGCTCGTTCTTCCAGGGCAACCTCCACCTGGTGCGACGCCTCTTCGACACGGTCGGCGCCCTGGTGGGGCCCGGCGAAGATCCGGTGATCGACCTCCACGGCGGCGTCGGCTTTCTCGCCGCCGCCGCCCACACCGCGGGGCGATCGAATCTCACCGTGGTGGAGCCCAACCCGGGGGCGGCCGCGGCGGCGCGGACGAATCTCCCCAACGCCGCCGTCTCCGTTTCAACCGCCGAGGCGTTTGTTCACGAGCACGGCCTCCCCCGCCGGTCGGTGGTGATCACCGACCCGCCCCGCAGCGGCCTCACCGCCGCCCTGCGCGATCGCCTCGTTCGCCATCGCCCGCGACGGGTGATCATGCTCGGCTGCGACCCCTCGACCTGGAGCCGCGACACCGCCAGGCTCCTCGAGGCCGGCGCGGTTCTCGACCACGTCGAGCTGGTGGATCTCTTCCCCTTCACCCATCACGTCGAGGTCCTCGCCGCCCTCGAATGGACCTGAGGCCGGCCACCGGCGAGGCCGCCGCGCTGCGGCCCCTCTGGTCCCTCACCATCGGGGCGGCTGCCGGAGCCGGGGGCGCCGGTGCGGCCACCGCCGGCGCCCCACCGGCCTGGCTGTGTCTCATGGCCGGAATCGCCGGGATCCTCGCGTTCGCCGCCGCTGCGACACGGGGAAGATCCGGCCACGCGATCCTCTGGTTCACCGCAGGCCTCCTTCTCGCCGGTGGTCACGGGTTGCACCAGCTCGCTCACCGGCACCACATCACGACCCTCATCGAGGCCGACAGCCCCTCCTGGATCCGAGCCCGCCTCGCCGTCACCGAAGGTTGGGCCCGCGGGAGGTGGGGTTGGCGGACCCGCGTCCGAGTTCTCGGGGTTCGCAGCGAAACCGACACGCCACCATTTCTGACATCGGCCCGCCTGGAGATCCGAGGCAACGTGAACCCTACCGCGCTCCCGGATCCCGGCACCGTCGTCGAGGGGTTGGTGTCCATCCGGGGCTCACCGCGATCGCCGCTGCTGGTGGCCTCGTCCGCCCGGCTGCTCACCCTCGCCGCCGACCGCCGGCTGCTCCCGGCTCTCCGTGATCGTCTCTGCCGACGGCTCCTGGACGCAGCCGACACCGACCCCGGTCGGATCCGGTCCGCCGAGCTCGCCGCGACCCTCTCCCTGGGTCGCCGGGACCTGATGCCGCGGGAACGCCGCGAAGGCTGGAGACGGTCGGGGCTCGCCCACGTCCTCGCCGTCAGCGGCCTCCACGTGGGGCTCCTGGCCGGCATGTTCTGGTTGGCCCTCGCCGTGGGCGGCGTCTCCCCCACCCGCTCGCGGTGGATCATCCTCGTCGTTCTGCCGACCTACGCGCTGCTCGCCGGCGCTTCGCCCTCCGCCGTCCGCGCCGCCCTCATGGGGATGATCTACCTTTCCGCCCGCCTGCTCGGCCGCGCCATCGTCCCCATGGCCGCGGTGCTGCTCACCGCCACGATCCTCCTGATCTCGGATCCCTCCCTGATTGCCGAGGTGTCCTTTCAGCTCACCGTGGTCCTCACCGCCGCTCTCGTTCGTTGGGTCCCACCGCTGACGTCGAAGATTCCCCTTCCGACGTGGCCCGCCGCCGCCGTCGCGGTGCCGATCGTGGCCCAGGCGGCGGCCGCCCCGATGGTGGCCTTCCACTTCTCCACCCTGGTCCCCGGAGCTGCGGCGTCCAACCTTCTCGTGCCCTGGCTCCTCGGGCCGGTGGTGCTCGCATCGGTGGCCGCCACCGGCCTCGCTCCGCTGAGCCCGACCCTCGCCGGCTGGTGCCTCGACATGGTGGATGTGGGCAGTCGGGCGCTCTGGCTGGCCGGAACACCCGGTCGAATCGCCGAGCTCGTACCTCCCCCTCTTCCCCTCGTCGCGTTGGCCGTCCTGGTGCTCCTGGGCCTGCTGGCTCTCCTTCCGGGACGTCCCGGCAGGACCGGAGTCGGCGCCTACCTTCTCACTCTGGTCCTCGCGGCCGGCTGGTGGTTGGGCGCACCGCCATCCACCCGACTGCGGGTGGAGCTGCTCCCGGTCTCCCACGGACTCTCGCTCCTCGCCGCCTCGCCGGCGGGGCAGGTCTTGGTCGACGGCGGCGGTCGGCGCCGGGAGGCCGCCGAGGAGCTCGCACGGTCGAGGGTTCGCCGGCTCGCCGCCGTCGTCGTCTCCCACGCCGACGAGGACCACATCGGCGGGCTGGAGAGCGTCCTGCGCTCCACGACGGTGGACCGCCTCGTCGTCCCCGCCTGGGCTCTCCGAGAGGAAAAGGCCGTCTCCCTGCTGCGCACCGCTCGACGCCGTGGCGTCCGGGTGATTCCCGTCGTCCGGGGATCGACGGTGGACCTCGGCGCCACCCGGATGGATGTCCTCTGGCCGCCTCCGCGCCATGCTCCCAGGGAGGATAACGAGCGGTCGATGGTCGCTCGCCTCTTTTCAGATCGCGGCGGCGTCCTCGTCACCGCGGACATCGGCCGGCTCAGCGAGCACGCCCTGGTCGAGTTCACCGACCTCTCCTCGGCGGTTCTCATCGTGCCTCACCACGGAAGCCGCGGCTCGTCCTCGCCCCCGTTTCTCGAGGCGGTGGGCGCTTCCGTCGCGCTGATCCCGGCCGGTGCGGAGAACCTGCACAACCACCCCCACCCAGATGTCGTCGAACGGCTGGAAGAGCGAGGGATCCTCCTTCGAATGCCGATCCGGGACGGGCGCTGCGGCGCCCGGTTCACCGACGGCACCTGGGAGCTGTATCCCTGAGCTCGCCGCTGTTTCAGGCGCGGTATTCATCCATCGCACCGTCGCAACCACCAAGGCACAAAGCCACGAAGACGTCGCACACTGTACCCGGGCTTTCCGAATTCAAGTCGTGAGAAATCAGTAGGTTCGGAAGAACGAACGGTGGCGCTCCGTACCCGCGGGGGATTCTTCGACTCCCTCGCGGACTCGGTCGCTCAGAATGACAGGTTCTTGGAGATCTTGTCCTTCTGAATATCGGCGCCGCGAAGCGGAGTGGCAGTGCTCAATATGACAGGTTCTCGGTGGCTCTGTCCTTCTGAGAGTAGGCGGCGTGAAGCGGTGTGGTGGTGCTCGGGGTAACGGACAAGGGGACGGCTGGCAGATCGTAGGCGGAGTCGACGCGCCGAAGGTGCGATGTCTTCGCGCCTCCGCGTCTTCGTGGTTGCGACGCCTGTGATGGACCCCTCCTCGGGAACCCCGCGCCCGGGGTTTCGACTATCCTACGTGCATGAGTGCGTCCCCCGACTCCAGGATGCCGCTGCTGCTTGTCGTCGGTCCAACAGCTTCCGGGAAGAGCTCCCTTGGGCTCGAGATCGCCGAGTCCATCGGTGGTGAGATCATCTCGGCCGATGCGTTCGCCGTGTATCGCGGTCTCGACATCGGCACCGACAAGCCCGATGCCGCCGCCCGCAGCCGGGTCCGCCACCATCTCATCGACGTCGCCGACCCCACCCAGCGCTTCTCGGCGGGGGCCTTCGTCCAGGCAGCCGAGAACGCAATCGCAGAGATTCAAGCCCGCGACGCGACACCGGTAGTGGTGGGCGGAACTCACTTCTGGATCCGCGCCCTCATCGAAGGCCTCTTCCCGTCGCCGCCGCACGACGAAGAGATCGCTCACCGGCTTGCCGGCGAATGGGACATCAGCCCGGATGCGACCTATCGCCGGCTCGCCGAGGTGGATCCCGAAGCCGCCGACCGGATCGGCCCCCGCGACCGCCAACGCGTGCTGCGCGCCCTCGAAGTTTTCGAAACGACCGGGACTCCCATCTCGCGTCACTGGTCCCAGCATCGCAAGAAGGCCGAGTACGACCCGTTGATCGTAGCTCCCGAGCGCCCGAGGGACGAGCTGTATGCTAAAATCGCGCTTCGCGTAGATATGATGATTTTGTCTGGTTTGGAGGAGGAGGTTCGGCGGATTCTCGCCTCGGGAGTTCCCCACGGCGCGCACGCTCTCAAGGCCATCGGCTATCGCCAGATCGTCGATTTCATCGAGGGCGAATGCGACCTCGAGTCCGCCATCACCGAAACCAAGGCCGCCAGCCGCCGACTCGCCAAACGGCAGCTGACATGGTTGAGGGGGATGACCGAAGGAGAGTTGCACTGGCTTTCGCCCGCGGAGCGTGGCGGCGCCACCGAGGCGATTCGCCTGTGGAACCAAAAGCTCGAAAGAAGAGGGCTGAAATGAGCAAACCTGCGAGCAGTACCATCAACATCCAGGATCCATTTTTCTATCAGCTTCGCAAGGACTCAAGGACTGTTCACGTCTACCTGATCAGTGGCAAACGCCTCACCGGCATTCTCCGTCGCTTCGACAGGTACTCCGTCATCTTGGAGAATCACGGCCAGGAACAGCTCGTCTACAAGCACGCCGTCGCGAGCATTTCACCCGCCAGCGGCTACGGCGGCTCACCGCAGGATGAGCAGCAAAACGACTGATTCGCTGCCACCTCCGTCCGACGGGAGAGCCCGGCGATCCGCGCTCCTTCCTCGCGGAACGCGACCGCATCGCACCCGGGCCGTGCGTAAGCTCCCCGTGCTGCTGTTCGCCGTCGTGCTTTCGGCGGCCGTTGCCGCCACGCCGTTGATCGCGCAGGACGGAGAGATCCCCAACCCCCTTGCCGGGCCCGGCGCCGAAAGCCTGAAGCGCTCGCAGGAGAAAAAGGTCGCCCGCGCCTGGCGGGAGCTGACGAACGGCGACGTCGAGGAAAGCGCCAAGCGAATCAGCCGAGCCCGCCCCGGCGCCGCAGCCGACCTGGTTCGCCTGCAAATACTCCTCGCCCAAGAGAACGCCGAAGCCTCCGCTCGATTGGAGAGCTTCTGCAACGACCACCCCGGGTACGCTGCCGCCTGGCTCACCCTCTCTCTCGCCGCCGAGAAGGACGGCAACGAAGCGTTGGCCATCGAGGCCGCCCGCCGGGTTTCGTCCCTGTGGCCATCCTCGCCGATGGCCGGCCGCGCCGACGACCTGTACACGCTCTGGGTGAATGGCCGCATCACCGATGCTGAAGACCTCCTCGAACGTGGGCTGCCCGACGAGGCGATCACCACCCTCAAAGCGGCTCTGGCACTGGACCCGGAGCGCGACGACATCGTTCTCGAGATCGCGGAGATCTTGGTGGGCATGGATGACCTGGAGGGCGCCGAAGCGGTCCTCGCCGAGATCGGCGGCCGTCCCGATGCGATCTTTCTGCTCGGCAGGATCGCCGAGATCCGCCGCCGGTGGCAGAGTGCCATGGAGCTGTACACCTCTCTTCCGAAAGGCTTTCCGGGACGCGAAGAATCCATATCGAGGGCCCAGACGAGGTGGAGGCTGACCCTGCTCCCCGCGTATGCCAGAGTCGCCATGGACTCGAAAGAGCTCACTCGCAGCCAGCTTGCGGTGCTGCTCGTGTCGTCTCAACCGCGCCTGAAGACCCTCCCCGGCGGCGACGTCCCCGTCATGTCCGACATCGTCGACGAACCCGGTCAACGAGACATCATCACCGTGGTCCGGCTCGGCATCATGCGGGCGGATCGCCGCGGACATGTCTTCCGACCGAACGAGATCGTCGACGCCCAGACGGCGGCGAAAGCCGTCGACCGCACCCGAATTCTCCTCGGACTCCCACCCTGTCGGTGGTGCCCGGACCTGAACGTGGTAGGCTCTGACTGTCACTCGATCCCAAGCCCGGCCGATGGCGACGCGGTCGTGCGGGCCATGCTCGATTCGACAACGGGGGCGGACCAATGACCGATCGGACCACGGAGCTTCTCTCGGGCGTCGAGCTCTTTACCGAGATGGACGACCGGGAGATCGGCGACCTCAGCAGCCTCGCGCAGACAAAAAAGCTGGACAAGGACACCACCATCTTCCACGCCGGCGAC
>JAZBOQ010000029.1:0-2849 GCA_036351195.1 Thermoanaerobaculales bacterium
ACATCCGCATCGAGTCGCCCAAGGTCTCCCGCCGGCACGCGAGGATCGTGGTCGATGGCGACACCGCCGTGGTCGAGGACGTGGGCAGCAAGAACGGGACCTTCGTCGGCGACACCCGGGTCACCGGCCAGACACCGCTCGCCCACGGCGACCAGCTGCGGCTCGGCCAGCTCGCGGCGCTGCTCCGCATCGTCGTCGCCGACCGCAACTCCACGGTCACCGAGCTGTCCAAGGAGTTCGCCACCGAGTCGGTCGCGGATGAGTGAGGCGCTCCCTGCGGTCGCTGTGAGAAGGTGAGAAAGTGAGCGCTCGCTCCGCTCGCTGTCAGAAGGTGAAGAGTGAGGGGTGAGGCCGTTCCCTGCGGTCGCTGTGAGGAATGGAGGTCGCTGATGACCAACGCGTGCGCACCTTCTCACCCTACGACCTTCTCACTTTCTTACTCTCTTACTTTCTTACTTCTTGACTCCCCACCCCAGATCTCACCGAACACCGCGCACTGCCCAGCGCCACGGACCCGCTCATGACCCTCTCGCAGGGCGACCGGCTCGGGCGGTACGAGCTGGTCGGTCGGCTCGGCGCCGGCGGGATGGGCGAGGTGTGGCGGGCGCGGGACACCGAGCTCGGCCGCGAGGTCGCGGTCAAGATCCTTCCGGACGAGGTCGCCGCCAACGCCGTCCGGCTCGACCGCTTTCGGCGTGAGGCGCGCGCCCTGGCCGCACTGTCGCACCCCAACCTGCTCACGGTCTACGACGTCGGCGTCGACGCCGGCCGGCCGTACTCGGTGGCCGAGATGCTCGACGGCCGCAGCCTGCGCAAGGTGCTGCGCCGGGGCTCGGTTCCCGCAGCGTCGGCGGTGGCCTGGGCGGTGGAGGTCGCCCACGGCCTCGCCGCCGCCCACGCCGGGGGCATCGTCCACCGCGACCTCAAGCCCGACAACGTCTTCGTCATTCGCGACGGCGCCATCAAGATCCTCGACTTCGGCCTGGCCAAGATCCTCGATCCCGACAACTTCGACATGGCCGTCGACGAGACCGTCTCCGAGGCCACCGAGGCCGGCACCCTGCTCGGCACCATGGGCTACATGGCGCCCGAGCAGCTGCGCGGCGAGCCGGTGGACACGGCCACCGACGTCTTCGCCCTGGGCTGCATGCTGTACGAGCTGCTCACCGGTCGGAGGCCCTTCGCCGGCGGCTCTCGAGCCGAACAGATCTCGTCGGTGCTGCGGGACGATCCGGAACAGCTGCCGTCCGAGCTGCCGCTCACCCTGCGCTCGGTGATCCGCCGGTGTCTGGAGAAGCGTCCCACCGCCCGCTACCAGAACGCCGGCGAGGTCGCCGCGGCGCTCGAGGCCATCGACCCCGCGTCACTCGAGGGGATCATCGGCGGCGAGCCGGCAGGCCACACCGCCTCGTCGGACGCGGACCGCGGGATCACCGTGGCGGTCATGCCCTTCCTCAACCTGAGCGGCGACGCCGAGCAGGAGTACCTGTGCGACGGGATGACCGAGGAGATCCTCGGCGCCATCGGCAAGGTGCGCGGGCTCCGGGTGCTCGCCCGCTCGTCGGGCTTCGCCTTCAAGGGAACCGACGCCGATCCGCGGGAGATCGGCCGCGCCATCGGCGCCGACCACCTGGTCGAAGGCAGCTTCCGCCGCCTCGGCGATCGGATCCGGGTCGCCGCGAGGCTGGTCCAGACCTCCGACGGCTCACAGCTCTGGGCGGACCGCTACGACCGCACCGCCTCGGACATCTTCGAGCTCCAGGACGAGGTCTCGGTGGAGGTCGCCAACCAGCTCCGCACCGCGCTGCTCGAGGACGAGGTCGCCCGCCTCAAGCATCGCCACGTCCCCGACCGCGAAGCTGCCGACCTCTACCTGCGCGGCCGCTACCTGTGGTACCGGCGGCGTGAGGGCGACATGCAGGCCGCGATCACCCTCTTCGAAAAGGCCATCGAAAAGGACGCCGAATACCCCCAGCCCCATGCCGGCATCGCCGAGGTCATGACCGTGCTCGGAGCCAATGCCTACATCAACCCGAAGATCGCATTTCCCCGAGTGCGCGCCGAGCTCGACCTCGTCTTCGCCCTCGACGACTCGATCTCGTCGGCCCACGCCTGCCGGGCCATGCTCTACGGCTACCACCTCTTCGAGTGGGAGCCCGCCGACGAGAGCTTCCGCCGAGCCATCGAGCTCGAACCCAACTGGGGCCACGTCAAGTGCTGGTACGCGGGCTTCCTCGCCGGCATGCGCCGGCTCGACGAGTGCGCGCTGCAGTCGCGTGCGGCGGCGGCGGCCGAGCCCATGGCGCCGGTTGTCCAGACCCTAGCTGGAGTCAACCTGCTCAACGCGGGAATCGAAGAAGGCTTCACCGTCATTCGTCGTGCTCTCGACATGGACCCCGAGCTGCCGACCGCGCACCACTTTCTCGGCTTCATGCTGGTCAACGCCAGAGAGTTCGAGGAGGCGATCCCCCATCTCGAAAAGGGCTTTCGTGCGGGCATCTTTCTCGATGCCGGTTTGCTCGCCCTGAGCTTCGCCGAGCTCGGAGACAACCAGCGGGTAGCAGCCATCGAGGCACAGCTCGACGAGCTGGCGACCGAACGCTATGTCTCGCACTTCACCCGCGCCACCCTCGCGCTGGCCATGGGCGACCACGATCTCTGCCTGGATCAGATCGACGCCGCCCGCGAGCAGGGCGAGTACGAGACCATGATGATCGAGTGCTTGGACATTCTCGCCCCACTCCGCTCCCACCCGCGCTATCGACGACACCTCCAGCTCATGGGGATTCCGGAGGGGATCAGAGCCGGGAACCAGGACTGATCCCAGCGGTCCTTTCAACAAGAGTCAA
>JAZBOQ010000030.1:0-2033 GCA_036351195.1 Thermoanaerobaculales bacterium
CAAGAAACAGCAATGCGAGGACCAGCCCCGCCACCCACAGCCAACGCATGGCCGGCCGTGACAAGAAGTAGTAACGAACCTGCTTGCGGATGTCCGCCGGGTGGAACTGAATCTCGTACATGGCTCCTCGATCTTACCCCTCACCGGAACAACAGGCGTGGTGCCGATCACATGCCCGGGGATGTGGAGGATTCCGGCCGGAACTTTATCACGCGGCGCGTAGCGCGGCGACCGGGTCCTCCCGCGAGGCGCGCCATGCCGGCCACGACGATGCAGCGGCGACGAGAAGCGCCCCGACGGATGCAACGGCGAGGAGATCAAAGGGCGCGGGGTGGAAGGGGATGCGGTCCACCATGTAGACCCGCGCCAGACCTTCGGGGAAGCGGACCACGTCGAAGATGTTGAGGATCCAGCTAGCGAGGCAGCCCAGCGCAAGGCCGAGAACGAGACCGGCGCAGCCGAGGAGGAGCCCGGAGGTGAGCAGTACCTGCCTGACGAGGGCTGGTGTGCCGCCGAGCGCCTGGAGGGTGCCCGATGCCCGTCGTTTGTCGATGGCCAACACGACCAACGCCGAGCTCACCTGGAAGGAAGCCACCGCCACCACCAGGCTCAAGACCACGAAGAGGGAGAGGGTCTGCCAGCGCAGCGCCGCGAAGAGCGAGCGGTTCATCTCCCGCCAATCGGTGAAGATGAGGGTTGGGAAGGCCGCCTCGAGGGGCGCCCGGGTCGCCGCTACCGCCAGCGGGTCGTCGAGCTCAATCTCGATGCCGGCGGCGCCGATGTCGGGCATGATCTGGTAGATCCTGCCGAGGGGCACCAGGATCCACTCTTGATCGAATTCGGCGAACTCGAGGCTGAAGGTGCCCGAAACCCTGAGCTCGAGCGAAGGTACGACCCAGCTTCCCGAAGTGGGCGGCAGACGCAGGGTGGTGACCGCGCCGGCGACGGCGCCGATCCGCTCGGCCAAACCGGCGCCGAGGACGACCGGCATGGGTTGGCTGTCGGGCCAGCTCTCGAGCCCGGTGTAGACCGGTGGGTCGTGCACCGCCTTGACGGTGACGGGGAGCGGATTGGCGGGTTCGGAGGGGTCGTTGATGAGACCCGAAAGATAGGTCACCGGTGTCGCCCGACGGATGCCACGGACGGTGCGGATCTCGGCGGCGAGCCGGTTGGACTCTTGCGCCGACATCCGGTAGCCGGCGAATCCGACCACGTGGGCATTGCCGCGTTGCAGCGCCGCCGAGATGGCATCGGTGTATCCGCGCATGAGCGCCAGGGTGATGACCAGCGCCATGACCGCCAAGGCAACGGCGGCGAAAGCGGCGAGGGCGGTGCCGCGAAGCAACCGGCCGGTGCGGCGGCGAAGAAAACGGATGGCGAGATCGAGGGCGAGCGGCATGTGAAAGAGGGATTATGGACGATGCACCCCGAATTGGCCAGCAGCGGGCGTGCAACAATGCACCCGCGCGGGGTGAGATATGGTTTCGGACGCGAACGACCGCGCCGAGGGGGAGCATGGGACGAACACACCCGAAGGGCATTTGGAATCTCTTCCTGATCGAGATGTGGGAGCGTTTCGGCTTCTACATCATGTCGGCGGTCTATGTCCTCTACATGGAGAAAGACCTTCACTTCGACGACGCCAAGAAGGGGATCCTCTACGGCGTCTTTCTCTTTGCGTCGTACACCTTCCCGCTTCTCGGCGGTTGGCTCGGCGACAAAATCCTCGGACAGCTGAGGACCATTCGCCTCGGCGCCTCCATGATGGCTCTCGGCTATGTTGCGATGGCGTTGTCGTCGCTCGATCGGATCTCGTTCTTTTATATTGGTCTGGCCTTCATCGCGTCGGGTACCGGGATCTTCAAGGTCAACATGTCCGTGCTGGTCGGGAATCTGTACCGGAACCGACCCGAACTCAAGGACGCCGGGTTCAACATCTATTACATGGGCGTCAATGTCGGTGCCACCATCGGCCCCGCCGTGGCGACCGTGATCGGCGTTTTATTCGACTATTACCACTTTTCGTTCTGGTC
>JAZBOQ010000031.1:0-11907 GCA_036351195.1 Thermoanaerobaculales bacterium
GACGGCGTCTTTGACGGCGTCTCCGGCATCCTCCGCGGCGTCCTTCGCGGCGTCGCTGACATCGTCGGCAGCGTCCTTGACCGCCTCGGCGGCGTCGTCGGCAGCATCGGCCAGTGCGTCGGCGGCCTCGTCCATGGCGTCGTCGACCGCCTCGGCGGCGTCCTCCTTGGCCTCTCCGATGGCCTCGGCGGCCTCCTGCTTGGCGTCCTCGATCTGGTCTTTGTGAGCATCGGTGCATGCGGTCAGGGCCACGAGGGCCAGACAGATGGTCAACATGGTGGTGAGCTTCACGGGTTCCTCCTTCACACGGTGCGAGCGAGATAATATCCTGGCTCGAGAACATTCGCACGTGAAACGCAGACAATGAGGCAGGGATCGGAGAATGGGCATGGGTCGAGCCGAAGAGAGGTCACGTCGATGGCGTCGATGGTTCATGAGGATCGGGCTGCTCCTGCTCGCCCTGGAGATCTTCTACGTGGTGGCCGGCAACGCCTTCATCCGTTCCGAGGCCTTTTCGAAGCTGGTGAGCAAGAAACCGGAGAAGACACGCGTCACCTGGAGCTCGGCGTTCACCTGGCTGCCCGGAGTCGCCACCGTGGAGGGATTCACCCTGACGAGCCAGACGCTGCGAAACCAGGTCTACGTCCATGTCGGTGAGGCCAGGGCGCGCATCAGTCTCGTCAAGCTCCTCTTCAAGACCATCCATATCCGCGGTGTGGATGCCCGGGACGTCGATGTCAGGTACCGGCCGCGGCTCGACCGGCCGCCAAAGGACGGCGCCGAGGACGAGCCCACCAAAGAGCTGACCAACGTGGAGTACTGGCCGGAGATCCCCGGGTTGACCAATCCGCCGGATCCCAAACCGGAAGACCTCTACCCGAAGAAAAAGAAGAAACGGCCGTGGACCATCCGCATCACCGGTGCGCACGTCGAAGGCCCGATCAGGGTGGCCCTCAAAGCTCTTCTCATCGAGGGCGACGGGTGGGCCGGCGGGGGGGTGACGGTGGTTCCGAAGGACCGGGTCACCATTCACCGGGGGAAGCTCGGGCTGTCGTCCGCGAGGGTGCTGGTGGGTCCCGAAGTGGTGGCCTCCAACCTGGCCATCGGCGCCGATGTGAAGATCGACGACTTTCCGGCGAAGGGCGCCAAACCGGCGGATGTCATCGGTGGCATCACCGGCGAGCTGGAGATCAGCGGCGAGCTGGCGGAGAAGGCGGCCGTCCGACATGAGATCACCCCGGGGATCACGACCTTCGGCGCCGGGACCATCGACGGCAGATTTTTCATCGAGAAAGGCGTTCTCCGGAAGGGAAGTGAGTACTCGCTGCACTCGGACAGCTTCCTGGTCCGGCTCATGGACCTCGATGTCATGGGCTCTGCGACGGTCAGTGGGATCACCACCAGAGAGGGTGGCGAGCACGTCACTCGGACCCACATCGAGCTCAATGACTTCGAGATCGTCGACCCGGACAGGAACCGGGCCGGCGTGACCGGCCGGGTGGTCGAGCTCGATGCCGAGTGGAACGGTCTCTCCCTTGCCGAACGGGTCCCGGCGTCGGTGGCCGAGTTCGTCCTGCCGGGCGCTGAGATCGAAGACGTGCGCATTCTGAATGCGTTGATGCCGCATGGTCGGGGGCCGACCTTTCGATCGGGCACCGGTGAGGTGTCCGCCGCGTTTCACGTGAAGCACAGCGTCGCGGAAGGCACCGTCGACGTGGTTGCCGATGACATCGTCTTCGAGAACAAGGGAACCCCGTTCTTCGGCGATCTCGAGGTTCACGCCCAGCTGGCAGAGGGCAGTCTGGTGACTCGGAAATTCGATCTGTCGGGCACCGGCATCCGACTCGACGACATCGCCGACAAGGCGGCCGGGGACAAGGAGCAGCGGAAACGCGAGGCCTGGTTCTGCACCGTCGATATCGACAAGGGCGAGGTCACCCTCGGGAGGCCGATCTCGGCCGCAGGATCGGTGGCCGTGACCATGTTCGACACCCGCCCGGTGGTGGCCCTGCTCAAGGACCTGGGAACCGGTCCCAAATGGCTCGGCCTGGTGCCGACGATCAAGAATGTCGGCGGGACCTTTGATGTCGCGTTCGGGGCCGGCACGCTGAACCTGGACGAGGTCGCGCTCACGGGCGACGGACTCGAGGTCCTCGGCTGGCTGCAGATGAAGAACAAGAAGGCCGATGGCCGGCTGCTCATCGACTACAAGGCCCTGATTGCCGGCGTCCGGCTCGATCAGGGTAAGGGCAAGGTTGTTCTTTCGAAACCCCGCAAGTGGTTCGAGGAGGAGATGGCGTCGAGACCGCCTGGCGAGGAGCGTTGACGGCCGCTGCTCAGCCTGCACGCGATGCCGCCGCCGCTGCCGGAGGAACTCGCCGGTCGCGGCGGCTATCGCCGATCATCGGCAGAGCGCCGGCCGCGGCGACTGCGGCGCCGTGCCGGCGGAAACGGGTGACGATGGTCGTCGGCTGGATCATGTCGCCGAGAAGCCGGAGCCGGAGCTTCCACATCGATGACAGGACGACGGTCCCGGTACCGGCGAGGCGTTCCCACGCAGTCAGCCCGAAGTGCGCCTGCGCGCGACGGGCGAGCTCGTGGGCGCGGCGGCGTTCGGTGTCGTTGACGGCGTGCCGCGCCACCGCCGGCAGGATCAGCCGCCAGGTCCGCGCCTGGCGCTCGTACTGGCGGTAACGAGCGGCCAAACAGGTGTCGCGATCGGGCATGGCGGCCAGGTGCTCCCAACCGCGGACGGCGGTTTCGACCATCCGCAGCATCGAGCTGGAGTTGACCTCGTAGTCCTGCCGGAACGCTTTTCGGATCCAGGTTTCGGGCTGGTCTCCGGGAAAGGCGGGGTGGTGGTAGGCGAGGTGCTTCTGGCCGTGCCACTCCTGCAGGGGGAGGTCGCTGCGGAGCAGGCCCCGGCGCTGTTGGTCGCGATACAGCTCGGTGACCGGCAGCGGCGTCAGCAGCATGAACTGGACGAAGTCCGAGTTCAGGTCGACCAGGAAATCGATGTCGGACTGAAGATTGTCCGGGGTGTGGTGCTCCATGCACAGAATGCCCGAAGCGAGAACGGCGATGCCCCGGCTCCTCAGCTCGCGGACGAGCTCGCCGGGGTCGATGCCGGTGTTCTTGGCGAAGAGGGACTGCCGGCTCCGGGACTCGAAGCCGATCCACACCAGATCGACGCCCAGGCGGACCATGTTGTCGATTCCGAACGCAGTGATGGCCTCGGCGGAGGAGAAGATGTGGAAGCGGAAGAAGCGCTGGTGCCGCTCCATCTCGGCGAGCAGCTCCAGGGCCCGGTCGCGGTCTTTGAGAAAGTTCTCGTCCATGACGAAGAAGTCGTCAGTTCCGCGCTCGTCGGCGATCCGCCGGGCGGTCTCGAAGAGAGCGCGGCCCGACTCGATGAACGGGGTGTAGCGACGGCCGAAGAAGTGGGAGGTGGAGCAAAAGGAGCACCCGTTGACGCAGCCGACCCCCGGAACGAGGAGACTGGCGGGGGTGTCGAGCAGCGGGACGCCGAGGATGGCTGCTCGTTCGGTGCTCGGCAGCGCCGGATGGTGAATGGGCGCGTCGAGATCCTGGCCGAGGTGCTTCCGCATCCAGCGGATGCCTTCGCCTCGGACCACGTGGTCGCAATCGACCAGGTGCTCGACCCTCTCGATAGCGGCGCCGTGACCGCCGAGGATGATCTCGCTCTCAGGCGACTGTCGCCGGACGATACGGGCCATCTCTGCAGCCTTGTCCATGTTGGGTGCGATGAAGGAGATCCCGACGATGTCGTAGCCGCCACGGCGGACCTCGCGGGTGAAGCGCCGGCGGCTCGGAAAGTCGAGAACAGTGACGTCGGCATCGACGTTGGCGGCGATGAAGTAGAGGCCGAAGGAACGGTGGTGAAAGCGGAAGGAGGCGACGCCCTGGGCCTTGGTCACCTGGTTGTGGAAGAGCTCCATGACGTTCTCTTTGCGGCCGAAATCGTCGTCGACCCCGTACGGTCCGAAGACGCCGGCGAGGAGAATCCGGGGTTTGCGGGACGAAGGTTGCCGACGGGTCATGAAGTCTCCCCGCCACCCTGTTCAGCCGGGTGGCAGGATCACCCTACGTCGCATCGCAGGTGAGTTTTCAGCCGAAGCGAAAACGTGAACCACTTCTGACCGATTCGTGACGGATCGGGCGGCGGTCTGACACAACGCAGCACCTCGGCGCTGTCAATCGCCCCACTGCGAATTGCGGTCGGAGGTGGTTTTGGTGTACAGTACGCGGCCGGCGGTTTTTGTGCCGCCTCTGGTGTGACCCCATCGTCTAGCCAGGTCTAGGACACCAGCCTTTCACGCTGGCGACACGGGTTCAAATCCCGTTGGGGTCACCACTTTTTTTGGCCTTTGGCCAAAAAATGTGCCACGGCATAGCCCAAAGGGCGAAGCCGGGCGACCCTCCCCACACAATCTACTCACCAGTTCGACCTTCGAGAAGGGCGTCGAGATTCTCGGGGGAAAAAATGAGCGGGCGGCTTTCGCCGCCCGCTGGAGGGGGAAGGAGGAAGAGTTTTTGATTCAGTCGTTCTGGGGGTTGGAGGACTCTTCGACGCAGAGAGCGCGGAGCTCCTCGTCGCTGGCGCCGGTGAGGTTGCGGCCCGCGGGGCAGAGGTAGGTGGAGCCCGAGTCGGACTTGATCCAGTTGATACCGAGGTTGATCTTGCGGCTGCGGATGTCGTCGTTCATGTGGTCCTCCGGATTTCGTGAAGCGCCATGTTGTCGCTGTGACCGGCGCTGCGTTTGATGATGTTTGGCCGTTGGTGGCGACCGCTCTCACAAGGGCTAACCGGTGTTTGTATAGGTTTATTTCAGAAATTATAGAAAATATCTAGAAATTTTTGTCAGCTGAGCTTTCTGCTTGTTCCGCGAGTGCGACGAGACGGCGAACCATGCCGGAAAACATGATCCGGTGAATGGGGTAGAGCAGATTCCAATAGAGCTGGCCGGCGAGGCCGATGGGTTCGAAGATGGCGGTCTGCACCAGACGGGTGCCGCCCCCTTCGGGCAGCGCCTCGAACTGAAGCCAGGCCCTGCCCGGGACCTTCATCTCGGCGCGAAGGCGCAGCAGTTCCGGCGGGTCGACCTGTTCAATGCGCCAAAAGTCGAGGGCGTCGCCGGGCTCGAGATCGGTCGGGTGGCGGCGGCCGCGGCGCAGTCCGGGTCCCCCAACCAGACGGTCGAGGGCGCCGCGGAACGCCCACGCCCAGTTCCAGAAGAGCCACCCCCGGTCGCCGCCGAGTGAGGAGAACGCGGCGAACGTGGCCTCGGGGCTCGCCGTGGTCAGCCGGGTGCGGGTCTCGCGAATCAGCCCCTGGCTCTGGTTGAGCTCGAAGGATGGGGCGTCGCCGAGGGCGGAGCTCCACCGTGTCGAGACCGCGTTGGCCTCGATCTGGTTCAGGGCCCGCCGTACCGCGTCTTGGTAGGGAAGGGGATCGATCTCCGGGAAGACCTTCCGGGCTTTCGAGCTGTCGGCCACCACCGGATGCACCACTCCCTCGATGAGCGGGACCGCGAGCCGGTTGGGGATCGGTGTCACCAGTCCCACCCACAGCGCCGCCAAACCGGGAGCGAGAACCGGCACCGGAACGATGATCCGGTTGAGGCCGCGAACTTCGGCGAAGACCTGCATCATCGCTTTGAAGCTCATTGGGGCGGTGCCGACGTTGTAGACCCCGGTCGAACCTCGTTCCAGGGCCAGCAGCAGGTACTCGAGAATGTCCCGGACGGCGATGGGCTGGACATCGTTGAGGATCCACTTGGGGGCCACCATCGCCGGCAGCCGCTCTGTGAGATAGCGGACCATTTCGAAGGAGGCCGAGCCCGATCCGATCACCGGTCCGGCGCGAAACTCGACCGTGGGCAGCCCGGCTCGAAGGATTTCTCCGACTTCGGCGCGGCTCGAGAGGTGGTCGGAAACGTCTTTCGCTTCCGGCAGCAGTCCGCCGAGGTAGATGACCCGCCGGATCCCCGATGCTGCGCGGACGAAGTTCTGAGCCGCCCTGCGGTCGCGGTCGGCAAAGTCCTTGCCGCTGCCCATCAGGTGGATGAGGTAGTAGGCGGCGTCGATGCCGTCCACCACCGGACCCAGAGTCGCGGGGTCTTCGATGTCCCCGCGAACGACCTCGACGTGGTCCACCCACGGTTTACCGGCGATCCGTGCCGGGTCACGGACCATGACTCGAACCTGGTGTCCGCCCTCGAGAAGCCCGGGCACCAGTCGTCCGCCGATGTAGCCCGTGGCGCCGGTGACGAGAACCTTCATGCTGTTCCTCCCTGGGTCGCGTAGCGCTGGAGATATGCCTTGACCGGAAGCTTGCGGGCCGTGTTGGCGCTGGACATGTAGCGCACCTTGCCGAAAACCGGGCGCTCGGGTCCCCACGGTCGATCGTGCCGGCCCAGGACCCAGAAGATCCCGGTCACCGAGTTCGGATCCCGGCCGTCCAGAGCGTAGCGGTTGTTGAGCTCGATCATGACGTCCAGGGCCTCGCGGGGGTGCTCGGTCCACTCGAGGATCTTCTTGCCCCAGAGCATCCTGAGGTAGTTGTGAACGGCGCCCTCCCGCACCAGCTGGGTTTGCGCGGCGTTCCACAGATCGTCGTGGGTCGCGGCGGATGCGAACTCGTCGAGGGAGTAGAGGTGCTCGCGGGGATCCCGGGCGTGGAGCTCCAGGGTCGCGCGGGCCCATTCGGGCAGCGACCGCCACTGCTCGTGATCCTCCCGGTGATGGCAGAAGTGGTAGCCGAGCTCCCGCCAGGTCACCAGCTGGTCGAGGAAAGCTTCCGCCGACTCGCCGACGCCCCACCAACCGGCCCGGCGGCCGTTGTGAGGCTCCACCACGTCATCCGCCGACCAGCGTTCGTGGCGCATGATCTCGAGGAAGGCCTCGTGGGCCGACAGATGGCCGAAGTGAAGATAGGGCGACAGGCCGCTGCCGGTGCCGTCATCGGGCCGGTTTCGTTGCTCACTGTAGTCGTTCAAGGTCTGCTCGATGAACGATATCAGACGACGCCGCGCCTCGGGCTCGCCGCCGCGGATCGCCGCGGCCCCGATGGAGTGGTCGATGGGCAGCGCCGACAGCGCTCCACTGTCGGCTTCCAGCAGGGAACGGGGCGCCCGGGGCCAGCGTTCGGCGACGGTCTCGGGGACCGCATGGGCGGGCGGCAGCGGCTCTTCGAGGGGGTTTTCGAGGGGTATGCCGGCGAGATGACTACTGAGATTTTTCTGGATCCACCGGCGAAAGGAGTAGGCGGTTGCGAACTCGGACGCCGTCGCGCCGAAGGGGATCAGGCCGTTGGAATCGACCGATTCCAGGAGGATGGGGATGCGCTGTGCCGCCGCCGCCACCATCCGCGGCAGGAAGTAGGTCGGAAAGCGATCCGTGACGACCACTGCCGCGTCGGTTGCGAGAGTGGACAACAGGCCCCGGCCGGCTCCGTGCTCGGGCTCGACGTACGGATAGTACAGCGCGCCGTCGCCGTCGAACGAGGAGTCGTTGGCCGCCATTCCATCCAGGACGAAGCGGTGGAAGCGGGCATTGGCCCAGGGATAGCCCGCCCTGAGAGCCTCGAGGATGATCAGCGGCTTTCCCAGGTGCCTGGACCACTCGGCGGCTCGTTGGAGACCGAAGTTGAAACGGGCCCGACGGGAGGCCGTCATCCAGTAGATGACATGCGTCGCGTCGGGGCGCACCTCGGCTCGGTTCTCGGCGAAAATCCGGGTTGCGGGGACGTGGGAGTGCATGTGGGGATCAACCGGGGGTGTCGGGGGAATATTTCGAAAATACCTAGACGTTCGCCCATCGAGGCACTACGCTGGAAATCGAGGTGATAACGGCTGCGGCCGACCGCCACGACCCGAGAGCCTCCGGAACTGGGGTGGTGATGAGCAGCGACAACCAGACACCTTCGCGGAACCCTGACTCTCATCTGTGGCCCATGGGGGCGGTGACCCGCCGGACGGGCATCAGTGAGCACACCCTGCGCGCCTGGGAACGGCGTTTCGGCTTTCCGGCCCCCCACCGTCTCGAGTCGGGCCACCGCCGCTACCCGGCGGAGCAGGTGCAGCACCTGATGCTGATCAACGCCGCCTTGAGCATGGGGTATCGTGCGGGAGATGTGGTGCCGTTGGCGCGAACCGAGCTCGAAGACCTGCTGCGCGACTGCGGCGCGCTCGACGGTGAGTCCCCGACGGGCATTACGGCTGACGTCATCGACGCCACCATGGACGCGTGCACTCGTTTCGACCGTGACGCGCTGGCCAACGCTCTCAGCACCGACGCCTCGCTGCTCGGGGTTCGCCGTTTTCTTCGGGAAAGGGCAACGCCCTTGCTGAAGGAGATCGGGAACGCCTGGGCGCAGGGTCGCATTGAAGTGCGCCACGAGCACTTTTTTTCGGAGGTTCTCGAGGACATCCTGCGCAGCCTTCGCTCCGGGTTGGAGCCGGCGGGTCAGGGCAGGCCGGTGCTTCTGGCCACGCTTCCCGACGAACTCCACGGACTCGGGCTCCACATTGTCGGCCTGGCGGTGGCTGCGGCGGGCCGGCGGGTGCGGGTGCTCGGTCCGCATCTTCCGGTCGACGAGATCGTTCAGGCTGCCGATGCCACCGATGCCGCCGCGGTGGGTCTCTCGATCAGCCTCGTCGGCTTGAGCGCATCGACCGCCGAGGCGGTCCGCGAGCTCCGCGAGGGCCTGGCGCCCACCACCCGGGTCTGGCTCGGAGGAGCTGGAGCGGAGCACCTGGACGGGCCTCCGCCCGGCGTCGAGATTGTCGCCTCTTTGGACGACCTCGATGTCGTCCTCGGCCAGCTCTGATCTGAATCGTCAGACCACAGCTCGGATCCTCGACGGACGGGTGAAACGCACCGACCGGCGGCTGTCGAAGCCGCCGGTCGTTGATGAGTGTTCGCGAATCGTGGTGTCGAAGCGCCTTATTGAAGCAGCGATGAGTCCCGCTGCCGCCGGGGGGAGCCGGCGACGTAGTTGGACCGTCGGCCGTAGCTCAAGAGCGTTGCTTCGAGCTTTTTTCTGCCGCGATACAGCCGCGACATGATGGTGCCGATGGGAACTTCCAGGACGTCGGCCACCTCTTGGTAGCTCAGGCCCTGGAGATCGACCATGAGCACCGGTAAACGGTAGTGATACGGAAGCGCCATCAACGCGTCGCGGATCTCGTGGTCGAGCTCACGGTCGATCAGATCGGACTCGGGATCTCTACCGGCCGACGTGACTTCCGCCACGTCGTCGCCGGAGTCTCGGAGCTCGTCGAAGTCGAACGTCTGCGGACGGTTTCGTTGCCGACGATAGTTGTTGATGAAGGTGTTTTTCATGATCCGAAAGAGCCAGGCTTTGAGGTTGGTCCCCTCGGTGAACTGGTGGTAATGACGGAAGGCCTTGAGGAAGGTCTCCTGGAGGAGGTCCTCGCTCTCTTCCACCGAGCGCGTCAGGCGCAGAGCGGTCTTGAAGAGCTGATCGCGATACGGGAGCTGGCCACTTTCGAAGTCCCAGGCGGTTGATGTGGTGTCGTTCATCGTGTCCTCCTGAGATATAATCTAGGTCATGTATAGATTTTTGTCAAGGGTTTTTAGATTTTTTCTAGAAAAAATCTAAAAACACGATGAAACCAGCACGTATCGCGATGCTTTGACCGCGGATCGTGGTCGAAGCAGAATAAAAGGGAATCATCCCGCCATTCGCGGGACGATCCCAAGTTCTGAGTTCTCAGTTATTAGTTTTCATCGCAAGAGACGGTGCGGCGGATGAAGCGGGCTGATTCAAGCAGGAGCGCCAGCGGCACAAGCAGATTCAGTCGGTGATAGCTGGCGCTGTGACGCCTGCGATGACTGCGATGAAACTCATAACTCAAAACTCAAAACTATGGTTCATCCCGCCATTTGCGGGATGAACCAAAAAAAAGGGGGCCGAAGCCCCCTCGAAGTTGCATTGATGGTGATTTACTGCGGCAGCACGGTGGTGGGGTCGGAGGTCTCGTTGTCGAGGACCGAGCCGTAGGCGGCAAAGGACGCCCCCTCGGTCTCAGTCCAGACGTCGATGTAGCCGCCGGCCACCGGAGCTTCGGCGCCGAAGACGCGGTTGAGCTGGACGTTGCCCCAGGCCGGAAGATCGGCCATGGACTCATCCACCATCATGCCGTCCGCCGTATAGCGGCGCCACTTGATGGTCATGGGCGATCCGGTGCCGTTGAGGATACCGATGTTCGAGCGGTAGCTGCTGTTCTCGGTGAAGAAGAGGATGCGCTTCATCTCGTTGGCGGGGATCAGATCGTCGGCGGCGATGCCCGGAATCGCCTGGCCGAAGGTGCCCGCGTCGCTTTGGTTGAAGGTTCGCGAGAAGAAGAGCAGGTCGTCGCTGTCGGAAATGAAGGCCAGGGCGCCGACGGCGTCGGTGCCGTCCGGAACGCCGAAGACGGTGCCGAGGACGTCGCTCCAGCGAGTGGTCTCGCCGGGACCGATGGTGACCTCGTCGCTCATGATGGGCGCGGCGTTGTCGGTGTCACGGGGGAGCCACAGCACTTTGTAGGTCGCGAGCATGTCGCCCGCGTTGTTGACGTCGACGTCAGTGATGAAGAAGGAGTCGCCCACACCACCCGCGCGAGCGGCGGCGGGCACGAAGTAGAAGTTGTCCAGCGCACCAATGTCGGCGACGAGACCGGTGGCGACGGCGGTGTAAACGCCACCGTCAGCGACGGCGATTCCGGGCAGGGAGAGCGCGACGTCCATGGTTCCGGCGATGCGGGCCTCCAGGTCGTAGGTTCCGGCGGGAACCGGCGCGTACTCGGTGAAGCTCTGGAAGGAGACGTTCGGGAGGAGAACGGGACCACCGTCGGCGACCGCGATGTCGACCGCAGGCGCGTCGGGGGAGGCGTGGAGGAAGCGCACCCAGGCGTTGCCCTCGGCGGGGGTCGAACCGTCAGCCGTCAGGATCACGGGAGTGATCATGGACAGCATGTCGGTGGCGACGACGAGGTAGTCGGTTTCGGCCGCGAGCTCGAGATCTACCGGCCCGATGACGATGGGCTCGCTCATCCCGGTCGGCGAAACGGCCACGGTGTAAGTTCCGGCAGGAACCTCGGCGAACTCAGAGCTTTCTTCGAACGCGAGGTTGGAAAAGACGACGGAACCGTTGACCCACACGTCCACCGCGGGTGCGTCGGGCGAGGCGTGGAGAACTTTGACCCTGGCACCGCCCATGTTGCCTTCGGGGTCGTCTGCAAGGATGACTGCATTGAGGGGGGTGGCTGCATTGATGTTCGTGAGGCCCAAGAAAACGAGACCGGCGAAAATGATTCCAACACGCTTGAACATTATTTTCTCCTCTTTCTGGAGCTCGAATGATGAGCTCCGCGTTTGATTCAACAGGTTAAATGTCTATGTTCTGTCTATTATTTCAATGGTTCGCCGTTTGATGGCGAGTTTCTTTCTAAGTTCATATTTTATTTGTTTTTAGAAGTCTTATTTTTGTTGTTCGGCCGCTTCTCGCTTCGGTGATGTTAGGTTATATATAGTCAAGACGCCTCTTTAGGCGACACCGGCATACCGTCGCGACGGAACCGCGCGGCGCGTCCGTTCCTGGAGAATTCGTTGGATGGGAACCGGCTATGCTGGTTACGGGAGATGACAATGCACCAAGACCAACCCAGCTGGCGGGTGTGGCACGACGAGTCCGAGGCCATTCGACTCGGCGTCTCGTCATGCCTCCTGGGCCGCAAGGTCCGTTTCGATGGTGGCCACAAGCGCGACCGCTATCTCACCGATGCGATCGGCGATTGGGTCGAGTGGGTCATGGTCTGCCCCGAGGTCGAGATCGGACTCGGAACACCGCGGCCGACCATCCGTCTCGAGGGAACCAGC
>JAZBOQ010000032.1:0-10352 GCA_036351195.1 Thermoanaerobaculales bacterium
CGCCGGCGCTACAAAGTACTGAGCTCCCTTGTAGTGCCGGCGCCCTCGCCGGCGTGATCTCGTCCCGGTAAGGCCATCACTCGGACGATTCGCCGAATCTTGCAAGAGGCTGAGTTGGAAGTCAGGGGTGACGTCGTAGTATGACGCGTTCGCGGGGTCGGAAACCCTGCGATGGAAACTCATAACTCATCACTCAAAACTCAGAATTTGTGAATCAGTTTGCTTCCGGCTCCGCGATGAGCACGCGTGTGCCGGTTCGGCTATCGGTGATGCACCAATCTCTGCCATCGTGGCAGATGCGGTCCCCAACCGCGGCGTCCTCGGGCAGGTCCACGACCGCCACCCGAACATTGTCGGGGGCGTCGAAAATCACCACCCTCGGTCCGCGACGGCGCCCGCGGCACTCTTCTTCGCCGCGCGATCGGACCGATTTTTCTGCGTGCATGACCGCCCTCCGACGCCTGGACTACAGCCGAGCTCAGCTTCTGTACTCTACAACGAAGCAAACGCCGTGCCGGTTCTTAGATTATCGGTTTTACAGAATCGGGTTCCGAGAGTTCACAACTTGTGACATGCCGCGTCCTGTTTTCGGGACGGTATCGGCGGATTTCAGGACACCGCCCACGTTCGTGGGGAGCCCTCTTGGCCGCCGCGCGATGGGGCGGGACGCCGGGCCAGCGTGGTAAACTGACGGTCCTCGCGCGGAACCGCCGCGCACATCCCAGGGAGCCAAGATGACCAAGATATCGTCGGTTCTGTGTTCAGTCGTGATGCTCGTGACCGCCTCCGCTCTGCCTGCTGGAGAGATCCCGCCCGATCCGTCCGAAGGAACCGTCCTTTACACGTCGGTGAAGCGGGTCGCTCTGCCGCGCACCGATCTCGAGGCCATGGGCAGACCGACAGCCGAGTCCGACGCGAGAGTCGCCGCTCTCCAGGCGAAGCTGAGCGAGGGGCGCCAGCACCCCAAGCCGGGATCGCCCATGGAGAACATCGAGTTCAGTCCCGCGTTGTTGGTGCCCCACAACCCACCCGCCGCGGTGGAGTCCCTCGCCCTGCCGACGGCCGGCCCTGAGCTCTTCGTCAACTCCCAGCCCAGTGCTGCCGCGCCCAGCGGCTACTACCGCTCCGAGATCCACGAGCCCGCCGTGGCGGCCTCGGGCGACCGGGTCTTCTACACCGCCAACTGGTACGCCGCGACGTCATCGGACGCGGGTGCCGACTTCGACTTCGTCAACCCGAGCCCGGGGCCCTTTGGAGCACCCACGGGAGAGGTCTTCTGCTGCGATCAGACAATGGCCCACGATCCAGGCACCAACACCATTTTCTGGCTCCAACAGTTCACCCCCAGCGGTGGAAGCACCAATACGGGCACCCAACGCATCAACGTCGATCAGAACGCCGACGGGACCTGGGACTGCGCCTTCGACATCAACACGATTCTCGTCGGATTCAGCGAGGATACGTGGTTCGATTTCCCCGATCTCGCGGTGAGCGACAACTACCTCTACCACTCGAGCAACGCCTTCACCTTCGCCGGAGGCTGGGCGGGCGGGTATGCCGGCCGGTACCCCCTCTCCGAGATCGCCGCATGCACGGCAGATCCTCTGAGCATCGACGCCTTTCGGTCGAGCTCGGGCAGCTTCCGTTTCTCGCGCGGCGCGGAGACCACGATGTACTTCGCCAGCCATCTCAACACTCAGGCGCTGAGAGTGTGGCGTTGGCCGGATGACCAACCGGGACCCATCGCGTCGATCAAGTACATCGCCCCGTGGTCCAACGGGAACCACTCGTGCCCGGGCCCGGACGGCCGGGATTGGTGCGGACGCCACGATGCCAGGATCCAAGGCGGGTTCGTTTCCGGCGACACCGTTGGATTCATGTGGTCGCCGTCCCAGGGAGGCTCGTTCCCGTTCCCCTACGTTCGCATCTCCACCTTCGATGCCGGAGATGATCTGGAACCCCTCGAGGACATCGATCTGTGGAGCCCGGACTTCGCCTTCATCTACCCCTCGGTGGCGGTGAACGGCGATGGCCAGTTGGGCGGCACGGTCATGTGGGGAGGTGGCGACACGCACTACCCCTCGTGCTCGGTGTGGGTTGCCGATGAGCCCGACACCGGAGGCTTCGTACCCCTCGAGCACACCCTCTCCATTGCCGGAAACTACGGAGTGACCAACGGTGAGGATCGATCCGGGGACTACACCCTCGCCAATGTCTACTATCCGGACGACACCCAGTTCGTCGGAGCCTGCTTCGCCTATCCGACCCTCGGTACCGGTACCAGCACCTACGTCCGCTTCGGGCGGCCTCTCACCGACGAGCTCTTCGTCGACGGTTTCGAAAGCGGTGGAATCGGCGCCTGGAACTGAGGCTGCGTTTCGAGAGGCGATGACCGGTCCCGCGGGCGGATTTCGCTTTCCCTTGCTCGGGCGATGACGTAGGATGGCGCGGCCGGAGGGTGGAGAGGTCCGCATGGAAAATACAGGCCGAGGCGTGGTCTTCATCGTCGCGTCGCCGTCGGGTGGCGGCAAGACGACATTGATCCGTGCAGCCATGGAGGCGCTCGCGGAAATGGGAATCGAGGCCCACTTCTCGGTGTCCCATACGACGCGGGCGGCGCGATCGAAAGAAACCGACGGCATCCACTACCACTTCGTCGACCGGGACGCGTTTGAGGTCATGGCGGCCAAGGGCGATTTCCTCGAGTGGGCCGAGTACGCGGGCAACCTCTACGGAACCTCCCGTCAGGAGGTCGAGAATCGTCTCGCCGTTGGTCAGGACGTCTTCCTCGATATCGAGGTCCAAGGCGCGAACCAGGTCAAGACCAAGATTCCCGAGGTTGTGAAGATCTTCGTCTATCCGCCGTCGTACGAGATCCTCAAAGAACGTCTGACCTCCCGCGGTCAGGACTCCGATCACGCCATCAAACGTCGATTGACGTGGGCGTTGCGTGAGTTCGATGTCGGCGGGGAGTTCGATTATGCTATCATCAACGACCGCTTGGACCGAGCGGTGGATGCCCTTGTGGACATCTGCGTTGCCGAGCATCACCGAACTCATCGACTGAAGACCCGCCTGGACGCGATTCGAGAAGCGTTCCGGTCGGCCCTGGAGAGGGACATCACCCCATGATCCAACTGCCCGAAGGTTTCGACTCGATCTTCCGCTACATCGTCGTGGTATCACAGCGGGCTGAGCAGCTCGTCAACGGGGCCAAAGCGCGATCCGAATCCAAGCACGACAAGGCGACGTTGGTCGCCCTGGACGACGTGGACGACGGCCAGGTGGAGTGGCGCATTCTGACGCAGGAGGAGCTCGACGCTCAGCGACAGGCCATCGTCGATCAGTTGCGGGCCGAGGTCGGCGTCGACGAGGCGGAAGGTGTTGAGGGCGCTGAGATCCCCGACGTTCTGCCGACCGCCGAGACGGAAGGCGCGGCACCGGCCGCCGGAGACGACGAGGTCGAGCGCGACGACGAGCTCGCCCGACTCCAGAAGCTGCTCGGAATGACCGCCGCCCCTGCTGCGGAGGCCAAGGACGAGAGCGAGGCGGAGAGTCCGGCCGAAGAGCCCGTCACCATCGATCTCGAGGAGGCCGCCGAGGAGCTCGAGGGATCGGCGGACGACGAGGACGACGAGGAAAGCTGAGCGCCCGGCGACGCCTCGACCCATGAGGCCACGAGATCTCTCCCGTTACCTCGATGACCTCGGGTGGCGGGACCCCCTCGATCTTCCCGAAGAAACGACCACAGCCACGAAGGACGTCCAACCGCCGCCGTCTGCGGACGGAGCGTCGAGCGCCGCCGCCGCCGCTGATGTCGACGAGCTCGTGCGGCTCCTCGCGGACTGCCGTCTGTGCCGGCTCAGCGAGAAGCGGAGCACGGTGGTCGTCGGTGAAGGCGGCGCCCGATCGCGGGTGCTCTTCGTCGGCGAGGGTCCCGGGGCGGACGAGGATCGAACGGGGCGCCCGTTCGTTGGTCAGGCCGGCAAGATCCTGGACAAGATGATCCTCGCCATGGGTCTGGACCGGGAACGGGTCTACATCACCAACGTGGTCAAGTGCCGGCCGCCAGGCAACCGGGACCCCAAGGATGACGAGATCGCGGCGTGCTCGCCGTTCCTCGACCGCCAAATCGAGCTTATCCGGCCTGAGCTGATCGTCGCCCTCGGCCGATTCGCCGCCAATCGCCTGACCGGCACCGAGAAGCCCCTGGGGGCCCTTCGAGGCCGGTGGTCTCGCTATAAGGGCGTGCCGCTCATCGCCACGTACCACCCCGCCTACTTACTCCGCACCCCCTCCGACAAGCGCAAGGTCTGGGACGACCTCAAGCTCGTGCTCGCCAAGCTCGCCGAGAGTCGACAGTCAACAGTCGACAGTTGACAGCTCCATCGCAGGTATTGTCGCCGGGTGGGCTCGCGGGCTCCATGAAAACGTGATCCGAGCGTGCATGCACAATGAAACCGCGGAGACGCTGAGGTCGCAAAGAACCCGCAGAGCTGAATCAAATACCATCGCATCAAAGCGAAACGGTGTCGCGTTCGGTATCGGGTGGAACCCGGGTCAATTGAATCGATGCTCTGCGGCGCCTTGGCGACCTTTGCGTCTTGGCGGTTTCATTGTGCGCATCGGCGGCCAACATTGATCGTGGAGCCCGAGACGTATCGAGCTCCACGATCTGCGATGAAACTGTTGACTGTCGACTGTGAACTGTCGACTTTCCTCCGCTATTTCGCTTTCTCCAAGTACCGCAGGAACTCGCCTTCGGTGGAGAGCATGAGAATGGTTTCTTTGTCGAGGGTGTTGCGGTAGACCTCCATGGTCTTCAAGAAGCGGTAGAACTCGGGATCCCGGTTGTAGGCCTGGGCGTAGATGTCAGCAGCCTCGGCGTCGGCTTTACCGCGGATCTCCTGCGCCTGACGGTAGGCCTCGGAGGTGATCTCCTTGAGGTCGCGATCCTTGGAACCGCTGATTCGGGCCGCTTCACCGGCGCCCTCCGAACGGTACTCCTCGGCGATCCGCTTCCGCTCGGAGATCATCCGCTCGTAGACCTTGGGCCGGTCGACGTCGGCGTAGTTCGTACGTTTGAACTGGAAGTCGAGAATTTCGATACCGAGCACCTCGACACGGGTCGAGGCATTGTTGAGCACCTCCGCCTCGAGCGCCACTCGACCGGCGGAGATCTCCTTGTGGGCCGATTCATCCATTGCCGACGATACTTCGAACTCGCGGTTGGTGCTGCGTACCACCTCGATGAGGTCGGCGTTGGCGACGGTGTTGCGGGTCTCGCCGTCGAGGATGTCGTCGAGACGCGACTGGGCGCCGCGTTCATCGCGCAGCCGTTGGAAAAAGAGCAACGGATCGACGATGCGCCAGCGGGCGTACGTATCGACGTAGATGAATCGTTTGTCCTTGGTCGGCACCTCGTTGGGGGCGCCGTCCCACTCGAGAAAGCGTTTGTCGAAGTAGTTGGCCTTCTGGAGGAAGGGGACCTTCATCTTGAGGCCGGGGGTGATGACCGGATCCCCTACGGGCTTTCCGAACTGGGTGATGATGACCTGCTCGGCCTCGTTGACGATGTAGAACGCGCCGCCGGCGACGAGGGCGGCGACCGCAAAGACGGTGAGAACGGCGATGAGAGAGGCTTGTTTCATTTGCCACCTCCGGTCCCCTTGAGATCAAGCAGGGGCAGCACCCCGCTCATCTCGCCGTCGATGATCAGCTTGCGCTCCAGACCGGGATAGACCGCCTCCATGGTCTCGAGATAGATCCTGCGCCGGGTGACCTCGGGCGCTCGCTTGTAGGCGGCGAGAACCTCCGAGAAGGCGACCGCGTCTCCGCGGGCGCGGTTGACCCGGTCGAGAGCGTAGCCCTCGGCCTGTTGGATGGTCTCTTCCGCCTGGCCGCGAGCCTTGGGGATGATGCGGTTGTACTCGGAGCGAGCATCGTTGATGGCCCGCTCGCGCTCCTGTTCGGCCTGGTTGACCTCGTTGAACGAGGGCTTGACCGGGTCGGGCGGGTTGACGTCCTGAAGCACGATCTGATCGACGACGATGCCGGTCTCGTAGCGGTCGCACAGCTCCTGGAGCCGCACCTTGACCTCGTCCTCGATCTCGAGCCGGCCGATGGTGATGACCTCATCGACGCTGCGGTCGCCGATCACCGCCCGCATGACCGCCTCGTTCATGTCGCGAAAGGTCTTGGTGACGCTGCGGACCTTGAAGAGGTACTTGTAGGGGTCGTCCACCCGGTACTGGGCGATCCACTCCACCACGGCGACGTTGAGATCACCGGTGAGCATCAGGGACTCACCCTCGAAGTTGCGGTCGGAGTACCGGGTGCGGACGTCGGCGTCCACCGTCTGGAAGCCGAACTCCTGCTTGAGCTGGCGCTGGACGGGAACCTTCATGACCTGCTCGAGAGGGTTCGGCAGCTTGAAGTTGAGGCCCGGGTCTGCGGTTCGGTTGTAGCCGCCGAAGCGCAGCACGACGCCGACCTCTTCAGGTTGGATGGTGAAGATGCTCGAAAAGGCCACGATGGCCAAACCGACCACCACCAGTCCGGTGATGATGGTCTTCGCCGGCGGTTTGTGCCGGCGAAACTGGTTGATGTCGATGGTGGGAGGTCCCTGGGATTCCATGGCGGCTCCTTTCGGTTGCCGTGAGTCGTTGACATTACTGGTAACGGGGAGTGTAGCGGATTTTATTCGATCCCGTTCCCGATTCCCTTTCCGACTCGACTGACGATTCGGGGAAGGGAACGGGCGCGGGGTCGTGATCGACTCGGATGCGGGGGCGGAGGGACAAAAAGTGGGCCCCGCAAGGGGCCCGATTGGAAGGAGGGTGGGATGTCGTCGAGAATCTCAAGATCTGGATTTACGGTTCACTGCCACTGTCGACCGAAACGAGCACCAACTCGCCGTCTGACGCCTCGAGCCGGATGACCTGGTCGGAGCCGACGTCGCCGGCCAGGAGGAGGTTGGCCATGGGATCCTGAACGAGCTGCTGGATGGCCCGTTTGAGCGGCCGCGCACCGAAGTCCGGGTCGAAACCATGCCGGGCGAGCACGCCGATGGCTTCGTCGCTGGCCTCGACCCGCAGGTTCTGCTGCGTCAGAAGCTCGTTGAACCGGTCGAGCTGAATGCGGACGATGGCCTCCATGTGTTTCTCGTCGAGGCGGTGGAAGATGAGCACCTCGTCCACCCGGTTGAGGAACTCGGGCCGGAAGTGCTGCTTGAGCTCGGTGTGGACCAGGGTCTTCATCCGCTCGCGCTCGGACTCGGGCAGCTCCTGGATCACCGACGAGGCGATGTTGGAAGTCATGATGACGACGGTGTTGCGGAAGTTCACCGTCCGTCCCTTGCCGTCCGTGAGCCGGCCGTCGTCGAGGAGTTGGAGCAGGACGTTGAAGACGTCGGGGTGGGCCTTCTCGATCTCGTCGAGCAGGACCACCGAGTAGGGCCGGCGGCGCACCGCCTCGGTGAGCTGCCCGCCCTCGTCGTGGCCGACATAGCCCGGGGGCGCGCCGATCATCCGCGACACGGCGTGCTTTTCCATGTACTCGGACATGTCGATACGGACCATGGCCCGCTCGTCGTCGAAGAGAAACTCGGCCAGCGCCCGCGCGAGCTCGGTCTTGCCGACCCCGGTGGGGCCGAGGAAGAGAAAGGAGCCGATGGGCCGGTTGGGGTCCTTGAGCCCGGCGCGCGCTCGGCGCACCGCCGAGGCGACGGCGCGGACCGCGTCGTCCTGACCGACGACCCGCTCCTCGATCCGCTCCTCCATGTGCACGAGCTTCTCCTTCTCGCCCTCGAGGAGCCTGGAGACGGGAATTCCACTCCACCGCGACACCGTCCGGGCGATGTCCTCCTCGCCGACCTCTTCGGCGAGCATGGTGCCGTGCTCGGCCTGGTGGAGCTTGAGCGCCTCGGAGGCATCTTCGAGCTCCTGCTCGAGCCGCGGCAGATCGCCGTAGCGGAGCTGCGCGGCGCGTTCGAGCTCGCCGTCGCGCTCGGCCCGTGCGGCCGCTTCGCGGACCTCCTCGTGCTGCTCCTTGCGTTCCTGGATCGTGGAGATGAGCTCCTTCTCGGTGTGCCACTGGGCCTTCATTCCCGAGATCTCTTCCTTGAGCGCGGCGAGCTCGGCCTCGATCACCTTGCGTCGTTCCTTCGAGGCCTTGTCTTTCTCTTTCGCCAGAGCTCGTCGCTCGATGTCGAGCTGGACCGAGCGCCGCTCGAGCTGGTCGATCTCGGTGGGCAGCGAGTCGATCTCGATGCGCAGTCGCGACGCCGCCTCGTCCATCAGGTCGATGGCCTTGTCGGGCAGGAAGCGGTCGGTGATGTAGCGCTGCGACAGGGTGGCCGCGGCGACCAGAGCCGCGTCGGCGATCCGGACGCCGTGGTGAACCTCGTACTTCTCCTTGAGACCCCGGAGGATGCCGATGGTCTCTTCGGCCGAGGGTTCGCCCACCATGACCGGTTGGAACCGCCGCTCCAGGGCGGCGTCCTTTTCGATGTGTTTGCGGTACTCGGACAGGGTCGTGGCGCCGATGCAGCGCAGATCACCGCGGGCGAGGGCGGGCTTGAGGAGGTTGGCGGCGTCCATGGCACCTTCGGCGGCGCCGGCGCCGACGAGGGTGTGGAGCTCGTCGATGAAGAGAATGACCTCGCCGTCGGAGTCGGTGACCTCTTTGAGGACAGCCTTGAGGCGGTCCTCGAACTCGCCTCGGTACTTGGCGCCGGCGATGAGCGCGCCCATGTCCAGGGAAACCAGGCGCCGCCGCTTGAGTATTTCGGGCACGTCGCCCGAGCCGATTCGTTGTGCCAGGCCCTCGGCCACGGCGGTCTTGCCGACGCCGGGCTCGCCGATGAGCACCGGGTTGTTTTTGGTCCTTCGGGTCAGGACCTGCATGACCCGTCTGATCTCTTCGTCGCGGCCGATGACCGGGTCCAGCTTGCCGGTTCGCGCGAGCTCGGTCAGGTCCCGGCCGTAGTTCTTCAGCGCCTCGTACTTGGCTTCGGGGTTTTCGTCGGTGACCCGGTGAGAGCCGCGAAGCTCTTGGATCGCGGCGAGAAGACTGTCGTGATCGACGCCGGCGGCCGCCAGAATCTCGGCCGCGGCCGAGCCCTTGACCGAAACGATTGCGAGCAGAAGGTGCTCCACTGAGATGTACTGGTCCTGGAACTGTGGGGCGAGCTTTGTCGCCTGGTCGAGGACTGCGCGCAGCGACCGCGACGGCTGTGGATCGGAGCCGCCGTCGGCAGACGGCAGCCGGTCGAGGCTCGTATGGAGTTCCGTTGCGAGTCGTTGAGTGGACGCGCCGACCTTGGAGAGCAGCTTGCCCGACACTCCCTCGTCCTGCTCGACGAGTGCGAGCAGCAGGTGGGAGGGGGTGGTTTCGGGGTTGCCTCGGGCTGCCGCAACCTTGAAGGCGCTCTGGAGGGCTTCGGTGGCCCGGAGTGTGTACTGGTTGTTGCCGTTCATTGTGTCCTCCGCGTGGGCTGACCACGCAAATTCAATATAGAATCTTAGTGAATCATTGTCAAGTCTGAAAACACTAAATCTAATAATATTTTTATAAGATTTTGTCAGTGATTCGGACGGTACTCGACCAGCCGGCCTGCAATGTGGACCGCCGAGTTCCCGGATCGCTGATCGGAGCCGGGAGGCGATCCGGTGGGCCGAGGCCCACTACGGCGCTGCATCTTTCATGGCGCTCCGTTCCCGCATTCCGGGCTGTCAGGGTGGGTGGGCCTTGGCCCACCGAGGGTGCGTCACGGCGTTGTCGGAGGGAGTAGCGCTGCCATCACGGGTGGAGGAGCCTCCAGTTCATGGCGCGCGGCCGCAGGCGGCGCGTCCGCCGCGCCGTCAATCTCGTCGAAGAGATCCAATGTGGTCGTTGCCTTTCCGCGAGGCACGGCTCCCGAAAGGCAGAGACCCCGTCGGCTACTCGTCACCTTCGGAATTCCCAGGAGGCCACCATGAACGACGGGTCCGAGAGCGCTCCGGTCACCGTTCCTTGCCGCTGACCGTTGACGCTGTCCGCTGATCCCTGCCGCTGCCGCTGTCACGGATACCGCCACTGCCACTGCCACGGTTACGGTTATCGGTCACAGTCACGGAAGCCGAAGATGCGACCGGGTTACAATATTTTCAGGGACGATTCCGGGGGAACGATCAATGGGCGAACAGGACGTTCGGCGGGAGTCAGAGGCCGAGGAGATCAGGGTCTTCCTCAAGCACCTGCTCAATGACGTGCGCGCTTTCGAAAAGATGCTCGACGAGGATCTCTTCGAGAAGGACATCCGACGCATCGGCGCCGAGCAGGAGCTGTTTCTCGTCGATCGCAACTGGCGC
>JAZBOQ010000033.1:0-8600 GCA_036351195.1 Thermoanaerobaculales bacterium
CGCATCATAACATCGGAGCTCCTACGGGCGATTGGCAAGGATCTCCCGCTCGGGATCCACCACGACCTCCGCCTGCGGATCGACCGTCAGCTCGGCGCGGCCGCCCGCCATGGCGACGAGCTCGCGGCGGCCGTCGATCTCCACCGGCAGCGGCATCTCGAAGGACGGGTCGTCCCAGGCGACGGTGACCCGATCGCCGGTCCTCGTCACGCTCCACAGCGGCAGCTCGGCGGTGTGGAGGTAGCGCTGCCAGAACCATCCGAGATCGCGGCCGGCGATCTCCTCGGTGACGGTGGTGAACTCGTTGGTCGTGACGAACCGGCATGCTGCGGGGTTGTCGCCGTCGGCAACGCGCCACAGGATCTCGGTCATCGCCTCGTCGCCGAGAAGATATCGGAGCATGTGCAGCACCCAGGCGCCCTTGCCGTAGGCATCCGGCGACAGGCCCTGCATACTCTCCAGATTCGTTCCCTTGATCAGGGGGTCGTCGTTGGTCATACGGATCTCGAGGGTGTGCATGTAGTCGAGATAGGCCGCCTCGCCCACGGTGTCCAGAACGATGAGGGCTTCGGCATAGGAGGCGAAGCCCTCGTGCAGCCAGGCGTCGCCCCAGTCCGACGCGGTGACCTTGTTGCCCCACCACTCGTGGGCGAGCTCGTGGGCGAGCAGCCAATCGAAGCCGTAGTCGTTGTCGGTGAAATCGCTGCCGTAGGCGATGAGTGTCTGGTGCTCCATGCCAAGGTAGGGGGCGTGCGCCACCCAGAGCTTGTCGGAGAAGAACGGATACTCGCCGAAGCGGCGGCCGAAGATTTCGAGAATCCGGGGCATCTGCACCCACATGCGGCGAGCCTCCTCGAGGTGCTCCGGAATCGCCCAGAAGACGATGGTTTCGTGGCGGCTGCCGTCCACCCCGCGGTAGATCTCTTCCACCGGCACGTAGGGACCGACGGCGATGCTCACGGCGTAGTTGTTGACGGGGAAACCCACCCGCCAGCGCGAGGTGACGGTTCCGTCCGGGTTGGTGGTCTCGCCCATCGGCCGGCCGTTGGACAGGCCCACGAGGCCCTCCGGAACGGTGAGGGCGATGTCCATCCCCTCGTCGGGCTCGTCGGACGGGTGGTCCTTGCAGGGCCACCAGATGTCGGCGCCGTCGCCCTCGCAGGTGACGCCCACCCAGGGCTCGCCGGAGGGCGTCTCGGACCACACGAAACCGTCGATCCACGGCGCGCGGAGAGCCTTCTTCGGCGCGCCGCCGTACTCGACGCCCACCCGGTGCCGGGAGCCCGCAGGCCAGGGATCGTCGAGCGCGACGCTGATCACCCCATCGGCGTGCCGGGCATCGGCGAGATCGCCGTCCACCCTCACCGCAACGACCTGCAGACGGTCGTCCAGGTGGATGGCGAAGACGTCGGCCGGAGCCACCGCATCGACGGTGACGACCGCGCGGCCTCGGATGCTCTCGGAGGCCGGATCCACCTGGACCTCGAGGTCCGTGTGGCGCACGTCGTAGGCGGCCATGTCGGGCGCCAACTCGCCGCCGGAGGATCCCACCTGGCGGCTGACGTACCAGCCGAGAGCGACGATGGCGAGAGCCGCCACGAGCAGCAGCCCGGGAATCGCCAGGAGCACCGCCTTGAGCCAGGCCGGTAGGCGCGGCATCAGCGTTTCTTCCGCAGCAGCAGACTGGCGGCGAAGGCGATGACGACCACCATGACGATGATGCCGGTGGTCCCCAGCGTCGGTATGAGGTATTGGTAGCCTTCGACCCCCACCGCGCGGATCATCATGGCCCGGTGTCCGGCGAAGATGGGGTCGGAGGTCTCGAGCACACTCGTCCACTCGTCGGCCCGGTCGTCGATGAACCAACCGTCGGTGACGGGCATGACGTCGGAGTGGTCGGCGCAGACGAAGAAGAAGGTGTCGACGGACGGGTCCCACTCGACGCCGATGTAGGAGACGTCGGTGGGGATCCGCATGTCCGCGTCGCGAACATCCACCGAGACGAAGGCCCCTTCCGGAAACTCCGGCACCCCCGCGGCCACCGCCTCCAGCGAGGCCTCGGGAGTCAGCAATGGAACGCCAGCACTGTCCCGGTAGAGGTGGACCCTGAAGGTGATCTCGTCGTCGCCGCCGGTGCGGGTCCAGCAGACGCACACCTCCTCGAGCTTGCGCGAGTCCAGCTCGACGTAGGCGAAACGTTGGACATAGCGGCCGTCCACCACCGACGGCACCCAGCCGTAGCCGGTCTCCAGGGTCCCGTCGTCCTTGACGACGCCGTTGGAGCAGTCGTCGTTCTGGGCGGCCATCCCCTCCGGCAGCGTGCCGGGCCCGAGAAGCTGCGCCGACACCGGACCCGACAAGGCAACAACGACCAGTAGCCACAGAGTGGTTTTCCGTAAGCTCATCGGGTGATTCTATCGCGCTCCCGAAACCGTCGAGCCTCTCGGCGATCCGTCGTCGAGATCGAAGCGGCGCGAATCGATCCCGATCACGATCCCGTTTCCGTTCCCGTTCCCGTTCCCGAAACGCCCTCGCGCCGGATACGGGATCGGGATCGAGATCGGGAACGGCGTGGCCCGAACCAACTCACCCAAGAACTGTGGAGCCGATAGGGGCCGCAACGATCAACTTTCCCCCAAACCACGGATGAATCGATCGAGGTCCTCCGCCACCTCGGCGGTGTGCATGTAGGTGTTGGAGGGGCACTCCACCACCCGGCCGTGGGGCAGGGCATCGACGATGCGTTGCACCTCGTGGCCCTCGTGCAGGGTGTCCGACGGCGCCGAGGCGACGGCCACCGGCAGCTCCACGGTCTCCAGACCGGGGAGGAGCGAGTAGCCGAGCACCGACCTCGCCGAGAGCTTGAGGCGCCCCGGGTGGGCCGCCGCGAGGGTCCGGCGGTAGCGGGCCATCTGCGCCGGATCCTCCTTGGCGTTGACCCTGAAACGCTCCAGGTACCAGAGCATGAACGGCCTGGCCAGGTGGTAGACGGAGGCCGGCATGTAGGTCAGCGCCTTCCCCCACCCCGGAAACCGGAACTCGGCGTTGGGTCCGATCAGAAAGGCGCCCCGACCCTGCAACCGGCCGTGCTTGCAGGCCTCGAGCACGGCGTTGGAGCCCATGGAGCTGGCGAAGAAGACGCGCCGCTCGGGATCGATCTCGAGCCGGTCGCAGACCACGGCGAGGTCATCGCCGAGCCTGGCGATGGCGAAGTCTTCGGGCCGCAGCCGGCGGCGGGCGAAAACCGCCGATCGCTTTTCTCGGGTCTCGAGGTAGATGACCGGCCGCTGGCGGACCAGGACCTCGAGCAGCGGCTTCCATCCGTCGATGATGGAGATCCACCCCGCCACGAAGACCAGCGGCTCTTCGCCAGTGCCCGGGCGCCACTCGAACACGGTGAGACCGACACCCTCCTCCACCTCGATACGCTGGTGCCGGAAGGAAATGCCGGACGAGATCGGGTCGCTCAAGGCCACGTGGGAAGCCTAGCACCCCAATCGGCGTTACACTTCATGCCATGAATGAGAAGACGCCCATCGACCTGCCCATGATCGGCACCCACCCCATCCAGGATGAGGGCGCGTGCTCGACCCAGAACTACGTCAGCCTGGAAGAAAAGACCGTCCTCGCCGCCATGCGCGAGCTGCGCGAGCGGGCAGAGGAGGTCCGCGCCGGGATCGAGTCCGCCGCCTCGGCGAACGAGAAGGCGCGCCTTGAAGGCGAGCTCGCCGAGCTTCGCGAGCAGCGCGCCGAGCTCGCCCTGAAGCGCGACGACGCCTTCACCCGTAAGATGATCATGCTCGGCCACCTGCCCCCCGAGGCCGACCCGGGCTATCGATAGTCCGCAGAGCCACGATCGGCATCGAAACCGCCACGCCGTCGAACCTCGGAGCTCCGCAGAAGACTGGAACGGCTGTCAGACCTCGGTGTAGCGGAAACAGCCGACCAGGTGGTCGTTGACCATTCCCGTCGCCTGCATGTGGGCGTAGACGATGGTCGGACCAACGAACGAGAACCCGCGTCCTTTGAGGTCCTTGGAGATGGTCTCGGCGAGGGGCGTGGCGGCCGGAATCTCCTCGAGGGTTCGCCAGGCATTGCGGATCGGCGAGCCGTCGGTGAACCGCCAGATGTAGTCGGCGAAGCTGCCGAACTCGGCCTGCACATCGAGAAAGGCCCGGGCGTTGCGAATCGACGCGGCGACCTTGGCCCGGTTGCGGACGATGGCGGAATCGGAGAGGAGATCGGCCACCTTCTCGTCGTCGTAGCGCGCCACCTTTTCGACGTCGAATCCGTCGTAGAGCCGGCGGTAGCCCTCGCGCTTGTTGAGGATCGTCGACCAGCTCAGGCCAGCTTGGGCCCCTTCGAGGATGAGGAACTCGAAAAGGACGCGGTCGTCGAAGACCGGCACCCCCCACTCCTCGTCGTGGTAGGCCACGTACAGCGGGTCGGCCCCGCACCACCCACAACGCGGAAGCTCGCTCACAGCGCCTCAGCGTTTTCTTCACCGAGAAACCGGAGCTTCACCTTTCGGCCGAAGACCTTTCGAAAGAGATCCGCCTTTTTCTTCAGCGACCAGTTCTCCATCAGCAGCCCCGAGGTCCCGTCGAGCCACAGGGTGAGCTCGGCGTCGCTGAGCCGGGCCGTGAGGTCGGTCACCCGCTGAACATGCTCGCGGTCGAGGGCGTCCGCCACGCGCAACAGGGCGGCGAGCTTGGTGACCCTCTCACGCTCGTGCTCGTCCAGGGCCATGAAGAAGTGGTGGTGCTCGCGGGGGTGGGCCTTGCGGTGGTAGCGGGCGACATTGGCCACCATGGCCATGTCGTGGTGGGAGAAGCTCGGCAGCTCGGTGTGCGAGATCAGGTAGAGGGAGTGCTTGTGGTGGCCCTTGAAGCTGACGAACTGCCCGATGTCGTGGAGCATCGCAGCGGCGTGGAGGATCCTGCGATCCGCCGCGCGGAGGCCGTGGAGCGAACGCAGCTGGTCAAAAAGCCGCAGCGCGAGCTTCGACACCTGCATGGCGTGGTCGCAGTCGAAGTGATACTTCCGGCCGACGGTGATCGTGCTGGAGATGATCTCCCGCTCCTGCCGGTCCTCGTGGTCGCGCTGGCGGACCAACCGGTTCACCAGATCGTAGAGGATGCCCTCCTTGACGCCGACGTGGGGCACCTGGATTTCGGTGACTTCGGCGATCTCGGCCAGACGCTCGTAGACCATCGCAGCCGGCAGGATCACGTCGGCGCGGTCTTCGCGCAGCCCGAGCTGATCCACCCGCTCCCGGTACGAAAGTCCAGCGAGCTGCTCGATGATCGCGCGCAGGGTGTCCACCGGCAGGTGGCTGACGCTCAGCTCGTCGGGAAACCCGCCGAGCTTGGCGAGGGTCTCGATGTTGCCGCCGGTGGCCACGTAGCCGGCCAGCACGCTGCCTTCCGGCAGGGCCGGCACGTTGAGCACCGAGATGTACTCGGCCAGCAGACGGCGGAAGCGGCCCGGGTCCGCTCCGGCCTCGGTGAGCTCCTCGAGCAGGCGAACCGAGCCCATGGTGTGGGACTCGGACCAGTAGGTGCCGTTCTGGTCAACCAGCGAGACCTCGACGCTGCCGCCGCCGAGGTCCACCAGCATCCAGGTGCGGTTGCCCAGCGGGATCCGCCGCGCCACCGCAAGGTGGACCAGCCGCGCCTCCTCCGAGCCGCTGATGGTCTCCAGCCTGAGGCCCGTTTCCTGTCGAACCCGGGCGATGAACTCGTCCCGGTTCGAGCTCTCCCGCACCGCCGAGGTGGCCACGGCGCGGTAGTGCTCGATACCGTGGGCGTCCATTTGAGCCCGGAACCGCGCGAGCGCCGCCACCGCGCCGTCCATGGCCCCGGCCTCGAGCCGTCCCGAGAGATAGACCCCGTGGCCGAGCCGCACCGGCGCCCTCTCACCGGCGACGACGCGGTAGTCGGCCTCGGATTCGAACTCCGCCGCGAGAAACCGGATGGCGTTGGAGCCCATGTCGACGCACGCCACCTTGACCGGAAACTCGACGTCGAGCCCGATCGAGCCGTCACGAGGATTGGCGCCGGTGTGATCCTTCGTATCCGCCACGGGTTTCAATCTTGCCACAACCTCACGAGATGCGAGATTCGGGCCCGCAACCGCACACTCGCCTCCGGCGGGGCGTGCCGGGCACGGAGTTGTGCATTCCACGAGCCCCACGGTCCGAAGCACGCTCCGCACAACTCCGATGCCGGGAAACCCACGGGGAGCGCAGCCCGGGTGCGTCGCCGAAGTCTCCAGGTAGGCCGCCGCTCGCCCGAGCAGGGCGGTCATTACTCTCCCGGCCGGTTCCGCTGACCGCCCTGATCGGGCGACGCTGGCCGGCGCCGCCGCGAGGCGGCGCCGAACCAGAAGGCCTGCATTGCGGGTACCACCCAACACGTCGACGACGCATCGGGCTCCCACAACGACCCAATGCCGGGCTGGAGCTCGGCGATCCCAGGCGCGGAAACCCCGGTCTACATCACCGCCTTGAGCATTCGCGGGGTCACGTGCCACCGGAGCTCGCCGCAGTTGGGACCAAGCCTCGACCAGCTCGTGCCGATAACGTCGACGCACGCCAGGGCGGCGGTGGGCATGGCGACGTTGCCGCCACCCGTCAGGACCGACACCAGGTTTGACCAGGTGGGCTCGTGGCCGACAACGAGGATGCGCTCGGCGGACGAGGCGGCGCCGAGCACCCCATCGACCACGTCGGCCCACACGCCGCCGTAGAACGCGGGCACGATTTCGACGTCCGCCTTCCAATGGCCGGCCTGCGCGGCCGCCTCGGCGGTGGTCCTGGCGCGCACTGCGGGCGAGCTCAGGACGATCTCCGGTGCGGCGCCCACGGCGGTCATGAAGCGGCCCATGCGCCGGGCCGCCTTGACGCCGCGTTTGGCCAACGGCCGCTCCCGGTCGTCGGCCGGCCCCACACCCCAGTCTGACTTGGCGTGCCGCATGATCAGGAGCTCGAGCACTGGTCCGTCCCTTCCACCTTGTCGACAACCGCCTGCTGCACGACCTGACCGTCGTCGAGGCGTATGGCCGTGAGCCGGCCGCCGTAGACGCATCCCGAATCGAGACAGATGATGTCCCGGGCACGATAAAGGCCCAGCATCGCCCAGTGCCCGAAGATCACCGTGTAGCCCTGGCGGACCACCGAGGCGGTGGAGAACCACGGCCGCAACCCCTCGGGAGCGTTGCCCGGTGGTCCCGTGTAGTCGAGCACGGCGCGCCCGTCGGGATCCACCATGCGGATTCGACTCATGGTGACGGCCGCCGCCGGTAGACGTTCGTCCCGGGGAAGATCCACGTGCCACGGCTGCTTCCTGCGTTCGTAGATGGCTCGCAGCAACGGATCTCCCGCACCGGACTCGCACTCGGCGTGGATGACCTCGGCATAGCCCTCGGCAAGCTCGATGTTCCACTCGGGGGCGAGCCCCGCGTGAACGATGACGAAGGGACCGAACTTGTGCATCAGGGGCCGGTGCCGCAGCCACTCGAGCAACTCATCCCGGTCGGGAGCGCTCAAGACCTCGTCGAGGGTGTCTTTCTTCTTCGCCCCGGCCACCCCGCAGGCGCGCGCGAGCAGGTGGAGGTCGTGATTCCCGAGCACCGCCCGCACGCGATCCTCGTGCGATACCGCCCAGCGCAGGACCCGGAGAGAGTCGGGGCCTCGATTGACGAGGTCCCCCACCAGCCACAGGTTGTCCCGAGCGGCGTTCCACTGCATCCTCTCGAGAAGACGCTCGAGCGTCTGCCAACAGCCGTGGATGTCGCCGATGACCCAGGTCGCCATGGTCCTCTCTTCCGTGCTCGTGCCCGATGAGTCTACTGGATCCGAACCCACGACCGCCGACCGGCCTTACCGGTGGCGGGGATCAGCGACAGCAACCGGAGACAGCGGCAGGGACCAGTAGGGTGGGCCTTGGCCCACCAGATCGCCCCTCGGCTCCGAACCGCGATCCTGAAGCCCCGACTTCGACTACCTCCCCAACCCGTGCGCCCCGGCGCGTTGGGCGGGACGTGCCATTCACGCCATTGTGCCCTCCATCGACCTTCCGGCCCGATGCGCGCTGCGCACAATGCGCGTGCTTGGCAATCCACGGGGAGCGCACCCAGGGAGCGTCGCAGAAGCACGGAGGCAGGCCGCCGCTCGCCTGAGCAGGGCGACGTTCGAACTTACGAGGCCTCTCAGATCGCTGGGGATCCTTCGACTCGGCGACCTCGGAGGTCGCCTCGCTCAGGAGGCGACGCTGGGCCGCCGCCGCCGTGCAGACGGCGGCGGGCCAGAAGGCCGGCGTTCCGGGTACCTACCGGAGCACGACAACGCACCAGATCCCCACCACGACTCAATGCCGAGCTGGAGCTCGGCGGTCCATACCGCCGGCCATGTCGCGCACGAGACTCAACAGTGCTTCGGGGTCGATGGGCTTCTGCACCACCTGGGCGCCCTCGAGCTGCCGAATGCGGAACAGCTCTGGCGCCACCGAGTGCGCGGTGAGCACGATGATCGACCCCGCTTCCAGCTGCCGAACGCGTCGCGCCAACGGCGAGCTCTGTTCGAGCAGCTCGGAATCGAC
>JAZBOQ010000034.1:0-4847 GCA_036351195.1 Thermoanaerobaculales bacterium
CAGAAGATAGTCGTCCCCCAGCCGGAGTCGCCGGGTGGTTCCCAGGTTCCAGATCTCGAAGCGGCTCTCCTCGAGCGCCAACGACGCGTGGAGCGGGACCCGCTGATCGTACCCGCCATCATCGCCGAACGGCTGCACCCCCTTCGCCTCGAGGATCTGCCGGAGATAGCCCGCCGCCCGCCGGCCGCCGACGCTCCCCGGGGCCCTTCCCTCCATGGCGTCGCTGCCGAGGACGGTGGTGTGCAGACGAATCGCGTCCCCGGTGATCGGTTCGGCCGGCACCGATTCGGGTTTCTCGGCGGCGACCACCGGCGTTCCCGCCAGGGCTCCGCAGCACAGCACCCACACCCATCTCTTGATCGCAGATCTCACCCGACCATCCTACCGAAGCTCCAGATTCGCAGCGTCTTCACACCCGTTCCATATCCTGATTTCATGGGATTCGGCCGGTTCTCCGTCAGCCCGATGACAGCGGTCACCACGGTGCTCTTTGTCGGCCTCTCGCTCTCCGTCTATCTCGGTGTCCGCACCGCCACCACCGAGATCGACCGCGTCGACGAGCACTTCCGGCGCAACGCCAAGGACCACGCGTCGGCGATCGAGAACGGCATCGAGGCCCATCTCGAGACGGTCCGGGTCCTCGGGGACTTCCTGTCGGTCCACGGCGAGGTGGATCGATCTGAGTTCTCGTCCTTCGCCCGAACCTTGACCGAGAGATACGACGCGATCCAGGCGCTCGAATGGGTTCCGAAGGTCACGTCCGATCAGCGCCCTGCGCTGCTCGAGCGAATCCGTCGGGAGATCCCGGACTTCGACTTCCGAACGATCGACCCGGATGGAATCCTGCGCCCCTCGCCGACCCGCGAGGTGACGTATCCCGTGCTCTATGTCGAGCCGATGACCGGCAACGAAGCGGCCCTCGGATTCGACCCGGTCAACCAGCCGGACCGTGACAGGGCAATCAGGAGAGCGGTGACGACCCGCCGGCTGGCGGTCAGCGCACCGATTCGACTGGTGCAGGATCCGAACGGGCGGCAGTCCGTTCTCTCCTTCGTGCCGGTGGTCTCTTCGGGATCCGCATCGCCGGCCGCTTCCGCAATCTCCATCGAGGTGATCGGGCTTGCCGAGGGCGTCTTCATCGTCGGCGATCTCTTCGAGCACGCGCTGGCGATGCTCGAGCCTGCCGGGCAGGACATGGAGTTGTGGGACGTGACCGCGACCGCCGCCCTCCTCCACGAGCACATCAGCCGCCGGGCGGGGACCGGCAGCGACCGCGCGCTGACCATCGACGGCCGTCAGATCCACCGCACGCGGTTCGATGTCGGGGGACGGGTCTGGGAGGTGGTCGTTCGCCCACACGCGGGCTTCTACTTCTACGATCTCCGAGACGCGGTGCTGCTCAGCACGACGGTTGTCGTTCTCACCGTCGTTCTCGCCCTCTTCTCGGGTTTCGTCGTGCGCCGCGAGCAGATGATCCGCGAGGTGGTCAAGGAACGGACCCGACAGCTGTCCTACCAGGCGACCCACGACACCTTGACAGGCCTCGCCAACCGGTCGGAGTTCGAGCTACGGCTCGCCGAGGCGATGCAGCGATGCCGCGACACCGGCGAGACGATGTCGCTGTGCTATCTCGATCTCGACCAGTTCAAGGTGGTCAACGACACCAGCGGCCATGCCGCCGGCGACGAGCTGCTGCGCAACCTCGGCCCGCTGCTCGCCGCCGGGATCCGCGAGGGGGACGTTCTCGCCCGGCTCGGCGGCGACGAGTTCGGCGTGCTCTTCCGCAAGTGCGACGTCGATGTCGCCCGCAGGCTCGCCGAACGGATGCTCGATCGCATCGCCAGCTACCGTTTCGCGTGGAAGAACCGGATCTTCTCGGTCGGCGCGAGCTGCGGCCTGGTCCGGCTCGACGCCCACACCGAGAGCGAGGCTTCCGCCCTGAGCCGGGCCGACGCCGCCTGCTATATCGCCAAGGAGAAGGGACGGGGGCGGGTCCACGTCTTCGCCTCGGGCGATCGGGAGTCCGATCACTTCCGGCTGGAGATCGAGTGGCTGTCGGAGCTCCGGCTCGCCATGAAGGAGGATCGGCTCGAGCTCTGGCAGCAGCCGCTGTGGTCCACCGACCGCCTCGGCGGGACGCCCGCGGGCCGCGAGATCCTCGTCCGCTTCCGCAAGCCGACCGGCGAGCTCGTCCCGCCTGGCTCCTTCCTGCCGGCCGCCGAACGCTTCCAGCTCATGCCCGAGCTCGACCGCTGGATCGTCGAGCACGCCATCGGCGACCTCGTCGAGCTCGGCCCGACCGACGGGGCCGGGTTCTGGTCGATCAACCTCTCCGGTCAGACGCTCGGCGACGATGGATTCGGCGACTTCGCGCAGTCGGTGCTGCGGTCGAGTGGCGTCGATGTCCAACGTGTCTGCTTCGAGATCACCGAGACCGCGCTCGTCACCAACCTCGCTCAGGCGCGACAGCTGATCGGCCGGTTGCGTGCGCTCGGGTGCCGCTTCGCCCTGGACGACTTCGGCAGCGGGATGTCGTCGTTCGCCTATCTTAAGAATCTGCCGGTGGACTATCTGAAAATCGATGGGAGCTTCGTGCGCGGCCTGGTGGAGGACCCCATGGATCAGGAGATCGTCCGCGCCATCCACCGGGTATCGGCGCACGCCGGGATCCGCACGGTTGCCGAGAGCGTCGAGACGCAGGACGTCCTCGATCTCCTGACAGGCATGAGGATCGATATGGTGCAGGGCTATCTCGTGGGCCGGCCCGAGCCTCTCCGCGCGCCCGAGGCGGTCCGTTCGCGACTGGTCAGCGCATAGCCCGGACGGTTCGGAAGAGCCCGGCTGCAGGCCGTCGATCGCCGTCAGGAATCGGTCACCCGGAACCGCCCGACCCGTTCGCCGAGTCTGGCGGTCATCCCCTCGAGCTGCCGCGAGGCCTCGACGATCTCATGGATCCCCCGGCTCGCGACCGCCGCTCCTTCGGCGAGCGACGCGATGGACGCCGCGATCTCGGAAGCCGCGGCGGCGGCATCGGACGAGCCCGCTCCGATCTCCGTCGTTGTCGCCGTCTGCTGCTCCACCGCGCTCGCGATGGTCGAGGCGATCTCGTGCTCGCGGGCCACGATCTCGGCGATCTCGTCCATCGCCGCCACCGATCCCTCAGCGTCGGTTTGGATCGCGGCGACGCGTTCCTTGATGCCGTCGATGGCGCCGCCGGTCTGGCGGGCGAGGTTTTTGACCTCGTCGGCCACCACGGCGAAGCCCTTGCCGGCGCTGCCCGCCCGCGCCGCCTCGATGGTGGCGTTGAGGGCGAGCAGGCTGGTCTGATCGGCGACGGTGTCGATGAACCGCACCACATCGCCGATCTCGGCGCCGGAGCTCTCGAGCCGGCCGATGGTCTCGCGGGCCCGCCTTGAATGGTCGGCAGCAGTTGCCGCGACCGCGCCCGCTTCGGCGGCGTTGCGTGCGATCTCGCGGATCGACGCGCTCATCTCATCGGTGCCGGTGGCCACGGACCCGACGTTGGCGGCGATCTGATCGGCCGCGGCGGCCACGACCTGAGCCTGGTTCGAGGTCTCCTCCGCCGCCGCGCCCAGGGTGTTCGCGGTGTCTGTCAACCGGTCCGAGGCGGTGGCGAGATCACGCGAGCTCGCCACGATCTCCGAGATCGCCCCTTCGAGGGCCTCGAGGAGCTCGTTGGCGGCGCTCGAGATTCTGCCGATCTCGTCGCTGTGCCGGGCATCGAGGCGGACCGTCAGGTTGCCCGCAGCAGCCTTCCCGAGCTCGCCCGCGGCGGTGGCGAGCCGCCGGGAGATGCGCCGAGAGACCAACAGGGCAATGGCGATGGACGCGGCCACGAGGGCGAGGGCGACGAACGACATCGCCAACTGGCTCCGGCGAACACGATCGTCGAGATCACGGCTCCGTAGATCGACAAGGGTCTCGATGTCGGCGACGATGGCGTCGACCTGATCGGTCGGTTCCCGATCCATCCCACGCACCGACTGGTCGGCGCGGTAGGGGTCGTTCCGATCGGCCTCGAAGAGCCCCATGGCGCCGCGGTAGCGGGCGCCGAGCTCGGCGTGGTTGGCTGAGAAGCGCTGGATCGCTTCGGCGATCGCGGGGTCGCCCACGCCTTCGGCGAGAGACGCGGCGAGAGCGGCGACCTCGTTCTCCCGCTCGAAGAAGGCTTTTGTGTACTTCGTTAGATCGCTGTCGTCGCGGCCGCGCAAGAGGATGTTCTTCCACTCCTGGACCTGGATCTTGAAGACCACCTGCATCCGGCGCGCGGTGTCGACCAACAGACGATCGCGCTCGAGCAGCGAACGATAGTCGCCGGCGGTGGCGCGGAGACCGACCAGAGCTGCAGCGACGACAAGGATGGCCATCACCCCGCTGACGGCAGTAACGAAGACGATCTTCACCGCGATGGGGAGGCTGGAGAAACGATTCTGCACCATGGTTGACCATGCTTTCACCAGAGTGTGAAGCTCGATGGTAGATCCTGCGACTACCTCGGATCTATGCTGCGAGATCTTCGGAATGTGGTGCACGGGGGGGCCGGCGCAGGCTGGAAACGCGCAGGCGTACTTGGGGTACGTCGAGCATTTCGGGCCAAGCCGGCACCGCTGGGTGCCGCACTCCGGGGATCGCAGTAGAAGATCCAACGCACTCAAGGACGAAAAAAGCCCCGGCGGGCTGCCGGGGCGAAAGGACGAAGGACGGAAAATAGGAGAGAAATAGCGCTACTGGAGATCGGTCGCCGCGATGAAGATCGCGTCGCCGTTGACGTTGTCCACCACCGAGCCGTAGACGAAGACGGGCATGTCGGCGGAGAAGGTCAGGTA
>JAZBOQ010000035.1:0-7445 GCA_036351195.1 Thermoanaerobaculales bacterium
GCCTGTATGGACCTTCCATCAACAATGCTAAGGGTGGTACGTTCGCTTGGCTACCCGCGTACCGGGTACCCTCTGCACGCCTCGAGGTAGGCCGCCGCTCGCCCGAGCAGCGTGGTCACCTTGTCCTCGTTTCCCTCATGACCACGCTGCTCGGGCGACGCTGGGCAACGACGCCGTGAGGCGGCGGAAGCCCAGAAGGCCGGTGTTCTGGGTACCGTCCGGACAACGACCACGCACCAGATCCCCACAGCGACCCAATGCCGAGCTGCAGGCTTCACTTGCAGCTTCGGCCGGCCAGGGGAGTTCGGCGGTCCACATCGTAGGCCGGCGCTCCGGGACTCTTCCTCTTCACGCTCAGAACCTCACGGCGCTCCCACCGGCAGGCAGGGATGCCTGCCGCTACAAAGCAGATCGTGGCTGTGGCAGGCGGACCCTCCCTGCTACACTCCCGCAACCCCGATGGAGGTTCTTGCATGTACAGACTCTCTCCCCTGTTGATCGGGCTCGTGCTCCTCTCCGGCTGCGCCGCGGACATCGAGGCCCAGACGCCCATCCACGTCATGGTGGTCAACGACGACGGCATTGAGTCGCCGGGCCTCGCGGCCGTGGCTGCTGTGCTCGCCGCGGATCCGGCCTACCGAATCACGGTGGTGGCGCCCGCCGAGCAGCAGAGCGGCGTCGGCCACGCTCTCACCATTCGCCGCGAGATGGCGGTACGACCCCACGCCGACATCGGCGGCGCGCCCGCGTGGTCGGTGACCGGAACACCGGCGTCGGTGACCGGGGCCGGGCTCACCGCGGTGCTCGCCGACGACCTGCCGAAGCTCGTTGTCTCGGGAATCAACAAGGGTGAGAATCTGGGCCGCGCGGCGTGGTACTCGGGCACCATCGGCGGCGCCCGCGAGGCGGTGATGCGCGGCATCCCCGCCGTGGCGCTCTCCCTCGAGCTCGACTGGTCGAACCCGGAGCCCGACTGGACGTCGGCGGCTCGTTTCGCCAAACCCATCATCGACGCGGTTCGTGATCACCCGCTGCCCCCCGGCACGCTGCTCAACGTCAACTTTCCCCGCGCGACCGCGGCCGCCCGCGGGTACCGGGTGACCAGGCTCGGCCTCGAGCCGGACAGCGTCAGCCGCTACGAGGTCGACCGGGAGGAGGACGGCGTCCGTTTCGTCTCGAGCCGCTGGGCGCCGCCGCAGGAGGGCGCTCCCGGTACCGACATCGCCGCCATCGCGGACGGCTGGATTCCGATCACGCCCCTGAGCCTCGACCAGACCGCCTACGAGGTGCTCCCCGAGCTCATCCCCCTGGATCTCCGGCTGCCTGATGAAACCGCTGCTCGGTAGACAGCAGGGGCCGATCGAGCTAAGGTAATGGCCCTCGAGAACGGCGGGGTGATGTGACCCGGCGCACCGGCCGGCCGTCGCGGGAACCCAGGAGGATGAATGGCACGGCGAATCACGCGTAAACAGCTCAAGCAGGACGACGAGTTCGTCTCCACCATGGACACCGTGGTCGAGTGGTTCGGGGAGAACTGGCGTCCCATCGCCGGCGCCCTCGCCGCCGTCTGCGCCATCGTGGTGATCTGGTGGATGGTGGGACTGTGGAACCGGTCCAAGGCCGAGGACGCCTCCCTCGCTCTCGCCCACGCCGTCACGACCTACGAGGGCACGGAGTCCGTCGGTCAACTCGAACCCACCGGCGACACCGAGGCCGCCGAGGCAGAGTTCCTCGAGGTGATCGACGCCTACGGCCGCACCGATCAGGCCGACATGGCCCGGGTCTACCTGGCGCGGATCCATTTCGACCGCGGCGAGATCGACGCCGCCCGCGACCTGCTGGTCGGTCTGACCGAGCGCCACCGCGACAACGCCATCGGGCGTCTCGCCACCCTTGATCTGATTCACCTGCGCATTGCCGCCGGACAGGCCGCCGAGGTCGCCGTCGACCTCGAAGCCATGGTCACCGGCTCCGACCCGCGGTTGCCCCGCGACGTCGCCCTGTACGAGCTCGGCCAGCTCTATGTCGCCGAGCAGGACGCCGGCAAGGCCGCCGAGTACTTCCAGCAGCTGGTGGATCAGTTCCCGGAATCGCCGTACGTCAACCTCGCCCGGCAGCGGCTCATGGAGATCGGCTGATTCCGCGGCAGCGGTGACCAGCGTCCCATGAGCTTCGTCGAAGCCATCGCCCGCAAGCGTGAGGGCCGCTCCCTCGAGCGGGACGACATCCGGGACTTCGTCCGTGGAGCGACCGAGAACGACCTTCCCGTCGAGCAGCTCGCCGCCATGCTCATGGCCGTCTGCTGCCGCGGCATGTCCACCGAGGAAACCGCCTGGCTGACCCGCGACATGCTCCACTCGGGAGAGGCGTGGGAGCTCGGCGCCGACCGACCCGAGGTCGTCGACAAGCACTCCACCGGCGGCGTCGGCGACACCGTCTCGCTGGTGCTCGCACCGCTGCTGGCATCGGTGGGCGTCCCGGTGGCGATGATGGCCGGCCGCGGCCTCGGCCACTCTCAGGGGACCCTCGACAAGCTCGAGGCCATCCCGGGCTTTTGCTGCGATCACGACCGCACCGGCCTGGATCGGCTCCTGGACGAGGCCGGCGCCGCGATCATCGCCCAGACCCAGGACATCGCCCCGGCCGACCGGACGCTGTACGCCCTCCGAGACGTCACCGCCACGGTGCCGTCCCTGCCGCTCATCGTGGCCTCGATCATGTCGAAGAAGCTCGCCCTGGGCGCGGCCACCCTCATCCTCGACGTCAAGTGGGGCCGCGGAGCATTCCGCGAAACCATCGCCGAAGCCCACGAGCTCGCCGTCGCCCTGCGCGACGTTGCACGATCCTCCGGCGTCGCCTGCGAGGCTCTCATCACCGACATGAACCAGCCCCTCGGCCCGGCCCTCGGGACGGCCTCCGAGGTTCGGGCTGCCGTCGAGATTCTCGCCGGCCGCGGCGATGATCGTCTTCGCGATGTCAGCGTGCGCCTTTCCCAGCAGGCAATGGTGCTTCGCGGTTTCCCCGCCGACGAGGCGCTGTCGAAGCTCGAAGCCGGCCTTGCGTCGGGCGCAGCCCTCGAGGCGTGGAACCGGATGGTCCTCGCCCACGGCGGCGACCCCGATCCCGACCGCCTGCCGAGACCCGAGCGCACGCTCGAGATCCCCGCGGGCGCCTCGGGCGTCGTCTGTGACATCGCCGCCGCCGAGCTCGGACGGGTGGCCGGAGCCGTCGGCGCGGGCCGCAGCCGCCGGGACGAACCCCTGGCCTTCGGCGCCGGAGTCACGGTCCTCGCCAGGATCGGCGACCGGGTGGAAAAGGGCAAGCCGGTGGCCGTGCTCGAGCTCGGCGGTCGAAGGGTGGATGCCGACGATCTCGGTCGTCGGATCGCGTCGGCCTTCACCGTCGGCAACGACCCGCCACCCGTGTCTCCGTTGGTGCTGGGCACCATCGACGAGATCCACCCCGGCACCGGTTCAGCGGCCTGATCCCGCCCAATCAACGTGGTACCCTGCGGTCGGATGATCAGGTTCGGAACCTCTGGATGGCGCGGCATCATCGGCCGCGAGGTGACCTTCCGCAACGTGCGGCTGGTGACCCGCGCGCTGCTCGACGTGCTGCGCGCCGACCGAACGGCGGTGGATCTCATTCTCATCGGTTTCGACACCCGGATGCTGTCGGAGAAGTTCGCCGCCGCCGCCGCCGAGCTCGTCGCCTCGGAGGGTGTCCCGGTCCGTATCGCGATCCGCGATCTGCCGTCGCCGGTTCTCTCTGCAGCCGTGACCGAGCTGGGAGCTGCCGCCGGTCTCGTCTTCACCGGCAGCCACAACGCTCCCGAGTACAACGGCCTCAAGATCTACACCGCCGACGGGATTCTCGCCGCCAACGACGTCACCGACCGGGTGGAAGCGAGAGTCGAAGAGATCGCCGACACCTGGGACGACACCTTCCTGCCGCGACCCGAGCTCATCGACGGCTTCGACGGACGGCCCAGCTACCTTGCTCGGCTGCAGGGGCTGATCGACTGGGACGCGATCCGCTCCAGCGGCATCGACATCGTCGTCGATCCCCTCTTCGGCACCACCCGCGAGTACCTCGACCACATCCTGCTCGAGAACGAGGTGCCGGTGTCGGTCATTCACAACACCCGGGACCCCTACTTCGGCGGCTACGCGCCGGACTGCACCTCGGTCAACCTGTCGCGGCTCCGCGACGTGATGCGCGCCGGAGATTCGGACCTCGGTCTCGCCACCGACGGCGACGGCGATCGTTTCGGGCTGCTCGACACCGGGGCGCGGATGTGCGACTCCTCCACCGGCATCGCCCTGGTCCTCGACTACCTCGCCCGGAGGCGAGGCCTCACGGGGGCGGTGGGCCGGACCCTGGCCACGCCGACGCTGATCGACGCCGTGGCCCGCGAACACTCCCTCGAGATCATCGAAACCCCGGTGGGTTTCAAGCACTTCGGGCCGCTCTTCGTGGACGGCAGCCTGGAGTTCGCCGGCGAGGAGTCGGCGGGGCTCACCTGGGCGAAACACCTTCCCGAACGCGACGGCGTCCTCGCCTGCCTCCTGGCCGCTGAAATGATCGCGGTGGAGGGCCGCAACCTGGCAGAGCTCGCATCCGACCTGGAGCGCCGGGTGGGAGCCCACTACTTCCGCCGCACCCAGATCCCGCTGACCCGGCGCTCCGGACAGATCTTCCAGCGGCGATTGAAGCAGAAGTGGAACAAAATCCAGGGCCGCGAGGTTGTCGCCGTCGACCGTCGGGACGGCCTCAAGCTCTCCTTCGACGGGGGCAGCTGGCTGGCTGTCCGGCTCGCCGGCACCGAGCCGAAGATCCGCCTGTATGCTGAAGGGCGCAGCTCCGAGGAGATGCGGCACCTCATGTACCTTGCACGACAACTCTTTACCGACCGGAGGCTGTAATCATGTTCGACATCGAATTCGTCAGCGGTCGCGAAGTCCTCGACTCCCGCGGCAATCCCACCGTGGAGGCCGAGGTCGTCCTTTCCAGCGGTTCCGTCGGCCACGCCATCGTGCCCTCGGGCGCGTCCACCGGCTCGCGAGAAGCGTTGGAGCTGCGCGACGGGGACGCGGACCGTTTCCTCGGCAAGGGCGCCCTGCGGGCGGTGGAGAACATCAATGGCCCCATCGCCGAGGCCGTGGAAGGCCTGGACGCCCGTGATCAACCCGGTATCGACCAGGCCATGCTCGACGCCGACGGCACGGACAACAAGGGCAACCTCGGCGCCAATGCCATCCTCGCCGTGTCACTGGCGGTGGCCGACGCCGCATCGGACACCTCCGGCCTGCCGCTGTATCAATATCTCGGCGGCTGCGGCGCCCGCGAGCTGCCCGTACCGATGATGAACATCATCAACGGCGGCTCCCACGCCGACAACTCGGTGGACTTCCAGGAGTTCATGGTCATGCCGGTGGGATTCACCGCATTTTCCGACGCCCTGCGCGCCGGAGTGGAGATCTTCCACACCCTCAAGAAGGTGCTCTCCGGACGCAATCTCGCCACCGCCGTGGGCGACGAGGGCGGCTTCGCGCCGAACCTCGAGTCCAACCGCGCCGCCCTCGAGCTCATCATGGAGGCCATCGAGAAAGCGGGCTACGCACCGGGCGAGCAGATCGGGTTGGCGCTGGACGTCGCGGCCTCTGAGTTCTTCGAAAACGGTGTCTACAACCTCGCCGGAGAAGGGCGCAACGGGATCTCGGCTGACGACCTCATCGCGACCTACACCGAGCTCGTCGACGACTTCCCCATCCTCTCCATCGAGGACGGCCTCGCAGAAGGCGACTGGGACGGATGGAAACGGTTGACCGACGCCCTCGGATCCAAGATCCAGCTCGTGGGCGACGACCTGCTGGTCACCAACCCGGCCATCATTGCCGAGGCCATCGACCGCGGCGTCTGCAACTCGGTGCTCATCAAGCTCAACCAGATCGGCACTCTGTCCGAGACCATCGACGCGGTCAACATGAGCCATAAGGCCGGCTACACGGCGGTGATCTCCCATCGTTCGGGCGAGACCGAAGACACCACCATCGCCGACCTGGCGGTGGCCCTGAACACCGGTCAGATCAAGACCGGTTCGGCGAGCCGCACCGACCGCATCGCCAAGTACAACCGCCTGCTGCGCATCGAGGAGGAGCTCGAGGACGCCGCCCGCTTCCGTGGGCGCGCGGCCATCAAACTGTAGCGGCGGAGACCGATGAAGCGCCTGCCGATCATCCTCGCCGCGGTCGTGATTCTGGTGGCCCTGGGGGTGCTCTCGAGCATCGTCACCCAGGGCTTCGAGGACATGGCCCGGGCGGAAGACGAGCGGCAGCGTCTCGAGAACGAAAAGCAGCGCCTGGAGTCGGAGATCGAGGTTCTCGAGGACACTCTCGAGGCCCTCGAGTCCGACCCCGAGGCGGCGGAATCCATGGCGCGCAAGGAACTGCGCTACATCCGCCCCGGCGAGACCGTCGTCATCCTCGCCACCCCGACCCCGGCGCTGCTGCCGATCGTGGAGAGCGAGGCCACGCCGACCCCGATCCTCACGCTGCCGGATTGACAAAAGCGGTCATCAGGGGCGCGATGGCTCGCGCTTCTTCTCTGCATCCCGGGCACGCCCGACCAACGGCAACAGCTCGTCGAGCATTCCTTCCAGCCAAGCAAGCCGCTCGGCAGGCGTCATCAGCAACCCGGCTCGTCGTTGTCGTCGGCGGGTGCCGGCGAAGCTCCAGTCAAAACCAGCCGGCATCTTCGATCTACGCTCGGCCATCGCCGGATCCCCGAGCCAGGTCTTCCAGAGCTTCGATGTCCTCGAGATCCTGAGCACGACCGGAAACGCTCTTGAGCCGCACCAGATCATCGAGGGCCACGATGAACGCTGCCGTTGCTTCGAGCTCAACCTCGACTCTGCGCTTCCATACCTCATCGAAGTCGAACGGCTCCTCGACGAAGAGGTCGACCTCGAACCCGGGAAAGTCCGGGTGCCACAACGAGAAGACCCGTAGGTTCTTCTCTTCGATCCAAGACCGCCGGGTATCAGGATCCGCGAAGGCGCGGAGCGGAACCGGCGGGCGCGGTTGGAACCCGGATTCTTCGAGAGAAGCGAGCGCCCGATCGAGATTCTCTGGACTCAGCTCGACAACCAGATCGAGGTCACCTGTCGTTCGGAGGTATCCATGAAGGACCACAGCAACGCCGCCGACAACGAGGTACCGAACACCTGCATCGTTGAGAGTCTTCAATACCGGTTCAAAGCGCTGGGTCATCGGAACCATTCTACTCCCTGCGGCCCCTTCATCCAGCCTTGACACACAACCGACCCAGCCCTATACTCTCCCTCCTGATTGACGCGGGGTGGAGCAGTCCGGTAGCTCGTTGGGCTCATAACCCAAAGGTCGCAGGTTCAAATCCTGCCCCCGCAACCAAACGAATAAATCCGC
>JAZBOQ010000036.1:0-2457 GCA_036351195.1 Thermoanaerobaculales bacterium
GGCGCGGTCAGCCGCGCCACCGAGACGGCCAGCCTTTTCGTGAAGGACGCGCGGTCGAGATCGTTCGGGTCCCAGGGGATGGAGTGGGCCATGTCGTTTTCGAGCATCGCCTCGAGCTCCCGCCCGAAGTCGTCGTCGACGACGAGGGCGTTGATCTCGAACTGCAGCCGGAAGGACCGGTTGTCGAAGTTGGGGCTGCCGACCGACGAGATGTCGTTGTCCACCAGCAGCACCTTCTGGTGCGGGAAGCCGTCGGTGTAGCGCAGGAAGGTGATTTCCACATCGGCCAGCTCGTTGGCGAACCAGCGCGCCGCCAGGTCGACCAGGGGGTTGTCGCCCTTTTCGGGCACGATGACGCGGACGTCCACCCCGCGCAACGCCGCGAGGCGCAGCGCCGCCATCACCGCTTCGTCGGGCACGAAGTAGGGGGTGGCGATCCAGATCCGGTCTCGGGCGGCGTTGAGCGCGTGGACGAAGAAGAGCTGCGCGGTCTCGATGTCGTCGATCGGTGCGATCGGCAGGACCATCGCCATGACGTCGGCGCCGGTCGATGCGGCCTTGGGCTCCCAGTCGAGGTCGGGGATGGTGCGCTTCGCCCAGTACCAGTCGCCGAGGAACATCGCCTGCGCCACCTGCGCCGCCGGTCCCTCGATGCGGACGTGGGTGTCCCGCCAATGGCCGACCTTGGGATCGAGGCCCAGGTACTCGTCGCCCACGTTGTGGCCGCCGATCCAGGCGACCTTTCCGTCGACCACCACGTTCTTGCGGTGGTTGCGGAAGTTGAGCTGGAAGCGGTTGTGAGCCCCCTTGGTGGTGTTGAACTTCGACTGCTGGATGCCGGCCGCCTCGAGCTCGGCGAGATAGCTCTTGGGAAGGCCCATGCTGCCCACCTCGTCGTACAACACGAACACCTTGACGCCCCGATTGGCGCAGTCGATCAGCGCGGTTTTGAGCCGGCGTCCGAGGCCGTCGTCATGGATGATGTAGAACTGGACGAGGGCGTAGTGCTCGGCCTGGGCGAGCCCCTCGAAGATGCTGGCGAACGTGGCCTCACCGTCCACCAGCAGCGTCGCATCATTGCCGCGCAGGAGGGGACTGTGGGCGAGTCGCTTCATCGCCTCGTAGTTGGGCACCCGATCGAGACTCTCGACGGCGAACGGTTCGAGGCGTTCCCGCATCGTGGCCTCGAACTGTTTCACCTCCTCGTGGCGGCCGTTCCAGGCTTCGACATAGCCCTCGAAGCTCCGCCGTCCAAGAACCCAATACGCGGGAACCGCGACGTAGGGGAAGGTGTTGAGGCCGATGCCCCAGGCGATGGCGCCCTGGGCGGTGCGGGCGGTCATCACGGCATTGATGGACGAGAGGAACCCGACCACGTGGAACAGCACGACGGCGAGAGCGATCATGGTTCTTCGCCTCCCTTTTCTCTTGTCTCTCGGGGCCACACCTCGGTCGGTCGGGTCGTTCGGAGTGTCGAGCGGCGCGTCGATGTGTGTTGTGTTCATGTGCTGGACGAACCCCTATCCCGGTGGAAATGCTCCAGTACCTTGGCGAAGGTCCGCTGCACCACCGTCATCACCACAGCCGTCGTCCAGCCGAACATGATGATGCCGTTGGCCGCCTCGATGGAGGACAGGAGACGCCACCGCTCGGTGAGAATGATGTCGCCGAAGCCGAGGGTCGTGAAGGTGACCATGGAGTAGTAGACCGCGCTTTCGACGCCCTCGAACGCCCCGAGCCTCAGGTAGGCGGCGGCCCATATCCCCACCTCGATCAGGGCCGCGCCGAAAAACATGAGTATGGTCCCGGAGATCAAGGCCAGCGATTCGTACGAAAGAAGGCGGTCGCGGTGGTGAACCCCGCGGTTGAGCATCAACACGGCCGCGACCGTGAAGACCGAGTGGACGCCCGTCGTCAGGACCATCATCATCGTCCCGAGCAGAATGTTCGTGATCATCGTGGCATCTCCTCGAGCGGTTTCGGGTGCACAGTGAGTGTCTCACGGAATGGAGGGTGCCTCCGGGTCGTGAGGGGTTGCGAAGATCGATGATCGGGGCTGCCGTCACCTCATCGTCAGCGATGGAGGCAGCATGGCGGGACCGACCGGAGTTCCGACCAGATTCGCGCGCATGGACGTCGCCGAGATCGCAGTCGGGGCCTGCGTCATGGCGTTCCCGGTCGCCGTGGCCGATAAGGTCTGGGACCTCGGTGAGGAGCGGAGCCTGCTGCGGGCGGGCCTCCTCGCACTGGCCTCGATTCTCTTCCTCGCACTCCTCGTTTTCGGTTTGAACCACGGCCCGCCGCCGGTTGATCGCAAGGTCTTTCTGCGGCGTGTTCGTTGAGATCTTTCAGTCAGTCATGATAATCCGGAAGGGTTGCCTCCGGCCCGCCACGACGCGATCTTCGATGCGAGCTGTTTCTTGAGCTCGGCCTTGGCCGGTTCCGCTCGGCGGTAGA
>JAZBOQ010000037.1:0-2424 GCA_036351195.1 Thermoanaerobaculales bacterium
CAACGGCCACCCCAAGGGCGCCACCGGCTTCGGCGTCGTCCTGACGACAACGTTTTTGCAGGACCTTCTGAAGTAATTCAGAATTCTTAATTCTTGATTTTGAATTAGTTGCGAAACCGAACCGCTCTCGGAAAACCCGGGGGCGGTTCGTTGTATTCTGGGTGGACGATGGTGCAGCAATCGACGATGATCGGGCCGATCGAGCTCTCGCCGCCGGTGATACTCGCCCCCATGGCCGGAATCACCAACTACCCCTTTCGCGCCCTCTGCCGTCGTTTTGGCGCCGCATTGTTCGTCAGTGAGATGATCACCGCCCGCGCTCTCGTCGAGGGGGCCCGGAAAGCACACAAGCTCGCCGCCTTCGGCCCGGACGAATCCCCTCGCAGCCTGCAGCTCTACGGCGTCGACCCGAAATATGTCGGGGAGGCGGTGCGCTGGTTGGTTGGAGAGGGTCGCGTCGACCACCTCGACCTCAACTTCGGCTGCCCCGTCCGCAAGATCACGCGCAAGGGCGGCGGCGCCGCCATCCCGGTCAAACCCAGACTTCTCGAAGCCATCGTCCGCGCCGCCGTGACCGCCGCCGACGACGTCCCGGTGACCATCAAGTTCCGCATGGGAATCAACAACGAGCTCTTGAACTACATCGAAACCGGCCGCATCGCCGAGGCCGAGGGATGCGCAGCGGTGACGCTGCACGCTCGTACCGCCTCCCAGCTCTACGACGGCAACGCACAGTGGGCCGCAATCGGCGAGCTCAAACAGGCTCTCGGCTCGATTCCGGTCTTCGGCAACGGCGACATCTGGGAGGCGGGAGACGCCATCCGGATGATGGAGGAGACCGACTGCGACGGCGTCGCCATCGGCCGCGGATGCCTCGGGAGACCCTGGCTCTTTCGCGAGCTCGCAGACGCCGTTGCCGGCCGGGAGCCGAGCCTGGGGCCGACCTTCGGTGAGGTCGCCGACATCATGTCCGAGCATGCACGGATGCTGGTCGAGTGGTTCGGCGCCGAACAGCCCTCTCTTCTGGCATTCCGCAAGCACGCCGGGTGGTACACCAAGGGCTTTGCCGGGAGCGCACAGCTCCGCGATCGCCTCATGCGGGTCGGCAATCTCGATGAACTCGACGAGATCCTCGCCAGAGTCAACCGCGACGAGGCCTACCCCGACAATGCCCACCTCATGCGGCGGGGCAAACGGCAGGGCACCCAGATGGTCGTCCTCCCGGAGGGCTATCTCGACGATCTCGGCGACGCCACCCCCCCCTTGGATGACGACGCTGAGGCATTTTCCGGCGGCTGATCCCGTGCCCGTGCCCGATGATTCTCCACTCCCGCTCCCGCTCCCGATGCGATGGTTGTTGTAGCAAGCTTCCAGCTTGCGGGGGAGCGCCTTCCGGTCGCTCTCCCTGTTGCGGAACCTGAGCGCGGTCGCCGCCCCCTGTGGCTGACCCGGGACACCGGCCTTCTGGTCCGCCTCCGGCGGTCCAGCGTCGCCCGATCAGCGCGGTCAGGGAAGGGGACCGGAAGATGGGACCCGGAGCGTGGGTAGCCAGAAGAACGTACCACCCGAAGCATTGTTGACCGAAGGCGCTCCGGCGTGTCGTTGTGCTGGTGAACAATGCTTCAAATGGTACGGGCGATTCTGTCCGGTGGCGCGCTGGCGCGGTCGCGGTGGTGGTGGCAGTCTGGGTCCGAAGCGCGCCTTGTAGCGCCGACTTCCAAGTCGGCGATGTTGGCGATGAACGACGCAATCACGCCCCCTTGGAAGTGGGCGCAACAAAGAACCGGTCGCGGGGATGGAGACGCTAGGAGCTTATTAGGTACCCGGAAGAACCGGCAGCGACATCTCATCGTCATCCGACTCGCGGCATCGTGTGATGTCCTTGCCCTCGGCGGCGCAGCTGCACGACGGGCCGCCGCACGAGCCCTTAAGGCTTCGGCCGGTGGCGATCGCACCCGCAGCCATGGCGACCACGGCGAGAAGAAAGACAACGAAGGTCAGGAAAAGGGTCTCCATCAAAAGCTCTCAGTTACGGCAACGTCACCGTCTTCGAGGCTATTTCCACCCGGCCACGCGGGGCTCTGCCACTCGACAAAGCCGCCATTCGCGCTGCGGACGATGAAGAGCGCCGCCAAACCCTGTCGCTCCACAAGTTCTCGTCCGTCCTCGGGGCCGAGCACACTCAGGGCGGTGGCCAGCGCATCGGCGGTCATGCAGATCGGATGGATCACCGAGACCGAGGCCAAGCTGTGGCGGATGGGCCGGCCGGTGCGCGGGTCGATCATGTGGGAAATCCGCAACCCATCGCGCTCGTAGTAGTTGCGGTAGTCGCCCGATGTGGCCATGGCGGCATCGACCAGCTCGACCGCGCTCCAGACGCTTCCCCGCTCGTGCTCTGGGCGTTCGACACCGATTCGCCACGGC
>JAZBOQ010000038.1:0-63173 GCA_036351195.1 Thermoanaerobaculales bacterium
ACACAAACACAGACGACAATCAGACGATTCATGTCAACTTCCTCAGGTGCCAGGTTGACACATTTGTACATTCCCAAGTGATGCCTCTCGCCGGCAGTTGCCTCGAGGAATGTACAAATGTGTCAACCTGGCACCTGAGGAAGTTGACATGAATCGTCTGATTGTCGTCTGTGTTTGTGTGTCTTTGGCTCTACCGGTTGCCGCCGTCGCCCAGCGGGCCGGTCAGAACGCGTCGATCTCGGTGGGCACCGTGGTCAAGGTCGAGAACATCGACCTGAGCTCTCAGAACGCGCCCGCGGGGGCCCTCGTGGGCGGCATGCTCGCGTACCACACGACCGGCAGCAAACGGTCGTCGTCGACCAAGTGGGGCCGAGCGGCGGCGGGAGCTCTGGCCGGCGGCGCCATCGCGCGGTCTCGCGAGGGTGATCTCAAGGGCAAGCTCTACACCGTCGATCTCGGCGGCGGCCGGTCGATCCAGGTCGTCTCGGATCAAACCGAGATCAAGCAGGGGGATTGCGTCGTCGTCGAGGAGGCGAAGGACCAGGCGAACGTCCGCCGTGCCGATCCGACGGCCTGCGAGCCCGAGTCCGAGCCGGTGATGTCGAGTGCAGATGTCCAGGAGGAGCTCCAGGAGGAGGCAGCCGAGTGCCTTGCTGCAAAAGAGGAAATGCTGGCGGCAGAGACTGACGAGCAGTTCGCGCTGGCCAAGCGCAAGATGGACATCTTCTGCAACGACTGATGAGGACGAACAGCCGGCCGGCTATCGCTGGACTCGGGCAGATCCGCCTTTCGCGAAGGCCTCGACCTCGGGGAGTCTGGCCATGGTCACATCGCCCGGAAAGGTCGTGGACAGGGCTCCGTGGGCCCATCCCAGACGGACGACCTCATCCAGTGGCCGTCCGTCCAGCATGCCGAAGATCAGCCCCGAAGCGAAACCGTCGCCGCCACCGATGCGATCGAGGACACCGAGCTCGCATGTCGGAGAGATGGCCCGCTGCCCGTCGTACCAGATCACGGCGCCCCACTGGTGGCGATTGGCATTCTCGACCTCCCTGAGGGTGGTGGCCACCATTTTCACGTTGGGGAAATCGCGGTTGACCTCGGCGATCATCTCGAAGAAGACCGAGGTGTCGAGCTTCGACTTCTTCTCGACATCGGGGCCCTTGACGCCGAGCCCCATCTGCAGATCCTCTTCGTTGCCGACGAGGACATCGACGTGCTCGACGATCCGTTTGAAGGTGCTCCGGGCGGCTTCGAGCCCGCCGATGGACTCCCACAGCTTGCCGCGGTAGTTCAGATCGAATGACGTCACGGCGCCGTGCTGTTTGGCGGCCTTCATGGCCTCGATAATGAGCTCGGAGGTCGTGGTCGACAGTGCCGCGTAGATCCCCCCCGAGTGGAACCAGCGGACGCCCTCGCCGAAGATCGCCTGCCAGTCGAAGTCGCCCGGTTTGAGCATGGCGCCGGCCTCGTTGGCCCGGTTGTAGAAGACCACCGGGGGACGGACGCCGTAGCCGAGATCGCTGTAAACGGTGGCGATGTTCGGTCCGCGGGCGCCGTCATGCTTGAACCATTTGTAGAAGGGTCTGACCCCCATCTCCCTGACCCGTGTCTGCACCATTTCCCCGATGCCGTAGTCCACCATGGCCGTGGCGATGCCGGTGTTCAGAGCGAAACAGTCCGCCAGGTTCGCCGCGACGTTGTACTCGCCGCCGGAGACGTGAATCGCCACGGTGCGGGCCTTCCGAAACGGGATTCGGCCCGGATCCAGGCGGTGGACCAACGAGCCCAGGGACAGGAAATCGAGCGCACAGTCATCCTTACGAACCGTCAATTCAGCCATGAGCACCTCTCCACAAGACGAGAACCCCTCTCGCCTGCCAATTCATCATTCAAAACTCATAATTCATAATTTGCGATGTTCTACGCGGTATACGTCCTCGCAGTCGTCTCTCCCCCGTGTCCCGTCCAGTCGGTGTGCGAATACTCGCCGCGCGGACGGTCGACCCGCTCATACGTGTGGGCGCCGAAGTAGTCGCGCTGGGCCTGGAGCAGGTTGGCCGGCAACCGGTCGTGACGATAACCGTCGTAGAACGCGAGGGCGCTGGAGAGCGCGGGCACCGGGATTCCCATGGCGACTGCTCCGGCGACGACACGTCTCCACGATGCCTGTGCCTGCTGCACCTTGTCGGCGAAGTAGGGATCGAGCAGCAGGTTCTCGAGATCTGGATTCGTATCGAACGCCTCTTTGATCTTGCCGAGGAAGACCGACCGGATGATGCAGCCGCCGCGCCACATGAGGGCGATGCCGCCGTTGTTGAGGTTCCAATCGTACTCCCTGGCTGCCGCCCGCATGAGCATGTAGCCCTGGGCGTAGGAGACGATCTTGGCGGCGAGAAGGGCCTGCTGCAGGTCGTTGACGAAGGCCTCGGGATTCCCTGCGGACGTCGTGTCGGCCGGCCCGCTGAGGATTTTTGCCGCCGCCACGCGCTCGTCCTTGATTGCCGAGAGAAAACGGGAGAAGACCGCCTCGCCGATGAGGGTCAGCGGGATGCCCATCTCGAGCGACGAGATGGCCGTCCACTTTCCGGTGCCCTTCTGACCCGCAGTGTCCAGGATCTTCTCCACCATGGGCTCACCGTCGACATCCTTGAAGCCGAGGATGTCGCGGGTGATCTCGATGAGATAGGAGTCGAGCTCGCCTTCGTTCCACTGGGCGAAGATCGAATGCATCCGATCGTGGTCCAGCCCGAGGCCGTCCTTCATGAGCTGGTAGGCCTCGCAGATCAGCTGCATGTCGCCGTACTCGATCCCGTTGTGCGTCATCTTGACGAAGTGGCCGGCGCCGTTTTCACCCACCCACTCGCAGCACGGCGAACCGTCCTCCACCTTTGCCGAGACCGCTTGGAAGATGGGTTTCACGTGTTTCCACGCGGCGGGCGATCCGCCGGGCATGATGGACGGGCCGGTGCGCGCACCGTCCTCACCACCCGAGACCCCGGTGCCGATGTAGAGCAGTCCTTTGGACTCGACCCAGGCAGTCCGCCGGATCGTGTCGTTGTAGTTGGAGTTGCCGCCGTCGATGATGATGTCGCCCTCGTCGAGCAACGGGATCAGCTGCTCGATGAAGGCGTCGACCGGTTTGCCGGCTTTGACCAGCAGCATCACCCGCCGGGGCGACGCCAGGCAGTCGACGAGCTCCTCGATGGAGTGGGCGCCGACGATCTCGGTGCCCTTGGCGATGCCTTCCATGAAATCGTCGACAACTGACGTCGTGCGGTTGAAAACCGCCACCTTGAATCCGTGGTCGTTCATGTTGAGGACCAGGTTCTGGCCCATCACCGCGAGCCCGATGAGCCCGAGATCAGCTTTGTCTGTCATTCGTTCGCTCCTCCAACGTCGTTCCTAATGGATTACCGTGAGTGCCGTCACGCTCGGGGTACCGCTTCTCGGTGTGAAGTATTCAGACCCGTGTACCGTCCAATTGCATCTTCGATCCCGATCCCGATCCCGATCCCGAAATCGCACCATCCGGGATCGGGATCGACTCAACCTCGAGGGTTCGCTCGTCACGAGAATAGGGATTCGGGCCTGGAAGCGTATGGTCATCAACCGACTTCCTCGCCTCGCAACCGATACAACTGTTCGCCTGCTCGGGGGACGAGAAGGACTCCTTCGTCCTCGCGATCTTTCCACTCGTCGAAATCGACGGACGCCGGGTCGAGATAGCCGAGGCCGATCCGTTCGCAGCGCTCCCTTGGAATTCCAGTCGCCAACGTCACGTCGACGCGCGCTCGTTCGACGCCGTCAACATACGTGCCCGCACCGCGCACATGGGTCGAGTGAGCGACGACCCCCCACGGGTAACGGGAGAACCGGTCCCACTGCTCGGTGAAGTAGTCGCGCACGTGGTAGCCGATCTCGTCGATGATCCTGCCGTGGACATACGAGACCTCGGTGATGTGAGGCGCATAGATGACGACCTCGCCGCCGTCGGCGATGGCGGGCTCGAGCTTGTACATGCCCTTGGCGCCGGTCCACAGGTCGTCGTACATCTCCGGTACGACCGAGAGCACTCGGCGCAACGGCGTGTCGACCCACACGATGTCCAGAGCCGCCGACAGCTCGGTGGCCTTTCTCCACGTTTCATCCATCTCTCCGACGTAGAGACCGCAAAGATCGTCGCCGTGCATGACCATGGCGATCAACGCTGTCGGGGTCGGGATGAACGAGGCCGCTCGGTTGATGAGCCGCCGCATGGGGGTGTCGGCAACCCCGATGATTTCTTTGCTGGTCAACAGTGCGCCGAGCCAGTGGGTGACATCGATGACTTCCTGGCCCGAAACTCCCGGCACGAAGTACTTGTTACCGCCGGAGAATCCGGCCACCTCGTGCGGAAAAACCGGCCCGCACACGATCAGTTCGTCGTATGGCTGCTCACCGGAGGGATCTCCGACCAGGCGGTTGAGACGGACCGGCACATCGAGGTCCATCTGTCCATCGCTGGCGTCGCGGATCTCTGAAGCGGGGATCACGCCCACCGTCACAAAGGTCTCGTCGAGATCCCAGCGGTGGTTGAAGATCTTCGAGTCGGCGGTCTCGCCGTCTTCAACCTCGGCGCCGACCAAACGGCCGAGAGCCTGGTCGTTCATCGGTGGGTGGGTTCCGAGGGCGACCAGGAAGTCGAGGGCTTCGGTATGCGGGCCGAGGATCTCGTGCAGCGTTCGGTACATCAGTGGGATGGGCGCAGTCCGGGTGCTATCCGGGATAATCACCAGGACTCGCGTACCGGCATATCTCGATTCTTCCAGGCCATCTGCCAGGACGTGGAGAACCTCGGCATCGGTCACCGGTCGGTCGGGGGGCGACAGACTCGTCATGCCGCCATCAGATGGTCATGGCGGTGAAACCGCCGTCGACCCGGACCAGCGAGCCGGTCACGAAGCTCGATGCCTGGTCGGAGGCCAGCCAGACCACCGCCCCGGCGAGTTCCTCGGCCTCGCCGAACCGACCCATGGGTGTGTGCCTCATGATGTCTGCGGTTCGCTCTTCGGTGAGCAGTCGACGGTTCTGCTCGGCCGGGAAGAAACCCGGCGCGATCCCGTTGACCCGGACTCGGTCCGGCGCCCACTCGCGCGCGAGAAACTGGGTCATGTTGTTGATTCCGGCCTTGGTGATGGAGTAGGTGAAGACCTTGGAAAGAGGCGGTCCCGATGATGCCGACGAAACGTTGATGATGGATCCGCCTGCACCTTGGTCCACCATCTGACGACCGAAGATCTGGCAGGCGAGGAAGTAGCTCGTCAGATTGACCTCGAGGATCTTGTCCCACTCCTCACGCGTGATCTCGAAGACGGGTGTGCCCGAGTTGATCCCGGGCGCATTGAGCAGGATGTCGATCCGCCCCCACGTCTCGACGATTCGGTCGAGGGCGTCCCTGAGGTCATCCTCGCTGGTGGCGTCGACCCCGAGTCCGATGGCGTCGATTCCGGCCGCACCATAGATCGCGTCGGCCTGCGCCGTCGCCGCGTCGCCCACCAGATCGAGAACCGCAACTCGTGCTCCCGCCCGGCCCAGCGCCGACGCCATGGCGCCGCCGAGCACGCCGCCCGCGCCGATGGTCACCGCGACCTTGCCATCGAGGGAAAACAGATCGTCGAGATAGCTCATCAGACCCTCCCGAACGGTTTCGTGTGGCGCCGGAAATGTTTGACCAGGTTGCCGAAATGAACGGTCTCGTTGCCATCGAGGCAGGTCAAAATTCGATCTTTGAACCGGGTCCTGCCGTCCTCATCCCGCTCGGTGAGAACCCGACCGAAGGTCACGTGGAGGATCTGCCGTGCGTCCTCGTCGTCGAGGAGCCGCGTCAGCCCGTCCTCGTCGAGGGTGTCTGCGGCGGGCACCTTCTCGAGTTCGCCCGAGACGTGATAGGTCCGGCGTTCGTGCTCGTACAACGAGCGGGAGAAATCGAGAATCTCGCGAAACAGCGCCGGTTCGCACATGGCGACAGCTCGAAGGGCCTCGAGATAGCTCGTTCCCGCCGTCTTGACGTGGACGCCCCCAGCTCCGATCTCACCGATCGTGCGGTAGACCCCGAACTTGTCGCTGCCCGAGTGGATGCTGATCTTGTAGGGACCGTTGGCCTCGGCGATTGCCAAGTGCTTGACGTACTCACGCCGGAACACATCGAGATCACCGCGGTAGTCGATCCCCTTCTCGAAATCGCCGATGAAACGGGGCGCCAGCCCGACCCACTGAACCCCCATGCGTTTGAGCTCCGAGGCCACCAACCAGTGTTCGAACGGTGTCGTCACCGAGGCAGTCTCGTCAACCGAGACCTCGACCTCAAAGGGACGCTCTCCCATGGTCGCGGCGATGTGATGGAACATCATCGCGGTGTGGGCGAGCGGCGCTCCGTACTTGACCCACGCCCGCCGCACCTCTTCGCGGCTCGGTTTCAGCGCGAGACCCGAGCCCGCATCGAACTCGGTGTCGTCATACCTGGCCAGCGCGTCGTCCCGGGTCGTTCGCAGATCTGTCCAGGGAATGACCTCGAGCGCCGCCTCGAGCTCGGTCGGCTCCATGACGTCGGCGGCATCGACCACGTGATCGCCGGGGTCGATGGTGAACATCGTGAAGCCCGCCGCCGCCATCCGATTGACATCGGCCGGCGTCTTGAGGTGATCCGCATCGGCGCCGAAGCCCGATCGCCAACCTTCCTGAAGAACGGCCCAGAGGGCGGCGTCCATCACCTCGCCCGGCGTCCGTTCGGTCCTCTCGAGCTCGCGGATGGACTGTTGCGCCAGCACGACCTCGAACCCGCTGCCCCGCATGGCCTGCAGGTGGGCCGGCCCGGCGATTCCGAGACGGTCGCCGAGCCCGAAGCTGTCGGCGAGACCCAGCGGTCGCGGTCGGGTCCACTCGAGCACCTCGCGGATGACCTTGGCGTTGGCGTGGGTCAGCCGACACCGGCGGATCTGATCCTCGCCGGCCGCCGCCCACCTGAGACAGGTTCCTTCCAGCCGAGAAGCCAGGGGATCATCAATGGCCGACACGACATAGAGTCGACGACCCGGCGTCCCGTGGCCCATGAATAGCACCGCGCCGCCGATCGTAACGACCGACCGCGGATAGAGGTCCAGCCGCCTGTCGCCGACATCAAGCGGCACGCGGTCGGTGCCTTGCGGAGGCTCCTCGATGAGGTTCTGCAGCGTCTGCCGGAGTTTCATCCCGCCCCCTGCTCGGTTGCGATCAATTCATCATTCATCATTCCGAGATCAGTCGTCCACTTCGATCTCGTAATAACCCTCGCCGGAGTCATAGTGCTCCTGTCGCTGGCGAGGAACAGACTCCACCTTGTCCGGCCACGAGGTCACACCGTTGACAAGCTCAGACGCTTTGACCTCAAACGGGCCTCGAACGATCCGGCCAAAGGTGTCGACAAGTCGGTAGCTCATCGTCGGGTCGTCACCCATGGTGAAATCGATCAGACCGAAGTTGCTCCCCTGGAAATAGACCGGCCAGATCCGCCGCTCCGGACGCCGCTCGAGCCAGCTGTCGGGAATGACCTGGGCCAGCGGTGAGCTCACCATGTCATAGAGATCGTAGCCGCCGTTCTCGGACCACGGGATGACGTTGAGCTCGCCGACGTGGGTGTCGCCCGACATCAGAACCACCCCGGTGATTTCTCGATCCCGAATGAAGTCGAAGAGTCGATTGCGCTCATTGAGGTACGCCGACCAGGCGTCGCCCCCCTCACCCTTGTTCTTGCTCCAACCGCTTCCCGATACCAGCACTTTGAAGACCGCGGTGCTGGCTTCGAGCCTCTCGGTCAACCACGTGTACTGGGCCGCGCCGAGCATGGTCTTCTCGGGTGTGTCCGGGCCCTCGCACGGGTCCCGGTACCAACGACCGTCGATGACGAAGAACTCGACCTGCCCCCAGGTGTAGGTGTAGAAGATCCCCTTGACGTTGGGCAGACCGAAGGACGGATTCGGCCAGTAGTCCAGGAAGACCTCGTAGGCGCCCTCTTTGATCGGGTTGGTGCGATCGTGGTTGTTGAGCCCGTAATCGTGGTCGTCCCAGACCGCAAGGTTCGAGGTGTTGTGGATCAGCGGCTGCAGACCCCAGACCTCGCGCTGCCGGCGGTATTCCTCACGCAGGATGTCGGGATCGAGGGTGTCGCCGTAGATGTTGTCGCCGATCCAGAAGAAGAGGTCCGGTTCGTGGTGGACCACCCACGGCCAAATGGGCTGAACGCGATCGTCCTGCCACTTGGGACACGAGCCGAAGGCGATCCGAAGATCAGCGGCGTCGCCGACGGGTGGCGCGGTCTCGAACCTCAGAGGCTTGAGCTTCTTGAGGTAGCGGTCCTTGATGCCGTCGACCCTGAGCTCGTAGAAATACTCGGTCGAGGGCTCGAGATCGGTCACATCGATGACCGCGGCGTAGTCCTCGGCCTTCTCGGTCATCACGGGTTCCGTTTCGCTTGGGGACCTGAACTCGGGGTCGGTGTCATAAACGATCACCACCTCGATGGCGCCGCTGGTGCGGACCCAGATCTTTGCCTCCGAATCGGTCACCGCACCGACCATGGGTCCCTGCATCAGACGCGGGTAGCCGGTGTGGCTCGGTTTGGCCGCCATCGTGGCCGACACCGAGACGATCATCACCAGGCCGAGAACGAACGCGGATCGAAGCATCGGGATTCTCTTCATTCGATCACTCCAAGATAGTCACAGAGCACGCAGGTGGGCGATTCCCCGCTCGGCCGCGGCGTCGGCATCGGGCAATGGCATGAACTCGCCCGAGACAAAACCGTCGTATCCGGTGAAATGCAAAGCCTCGAGGATGGACCTGAAGTCGAGATGTCCGGCGCCCGGATACCACCGGTTGGAGTCCGCCACGTGGAAGTGGAAGATCCGGTCTCCAACAGCCTTGATGCTGTCACAGATGTCCACCTCCTCGATGTTCATGTGAAAGGTGTCGAGGAGGAGACCGAAGTTGTCCGCGCCGACCCGCTCGATGAGGTCGAGCCCCTCGGTCGCGGAGTGGATGAGATCGGTCTCGTACCGGTTCATCGGCTCGAGAGCGAATCGAACACCGGTGCCCGCAGCCGCGGCCGCGCACGCCTGGATCGCTTCGACCAGATACTCCATGGACCGCTCGTGGGTCTGTCCCTCGGGGGTGATCCCACGGATGAGGCCCAGGATGACGATGGCGTCGAGGTGGGCGGCCAGGGGCACGTGACTCGAGATTCGCTCGATGGCCGCGGCGCGCACCTTTTCGTCGTCACTGGTGAAGGACAGACCTTCCTCGCCCCACGCCTGACCGGTCCCGATGGCGGGTATGACCAGGTTGTGCGACGAAATATCGCGCTCGAGCTCGCCGGCGTTCACCAGAGAAGGATCGCGCACGGCGAGCTCGACACCGTCATATCCCCAGCCCGCGATCTTGGCCACGTTGGCTTCGAAATCGCCCTTGAACGCCACCGCCTGGAAGGCGGCGGCGTGGGTCGATAGCACGATGCTGAGTTTCATATTGTCTGTCCTAGGAGTTCGAGCCCTGGCCGATTCGCGGCAGGCTGTAGACCGGCTTCCACCCCTCGCTCAGAGGCTCGCGGAGATACGGCTCAAGCTCGGCCTCGGTGCGAAGAGTGACTTCCTCGACAGGCGGCACGGTGCCCGCCGGGAAGGCCTCGAGGATCTGATCGTTGAGCAGGGTCAGATACTTGAGGATGGCCGCAACCGGGCGTTTGGCTTTCTCGGCGGTCCCTTGGGTGGCCTTGCCGACCACGCCCTCGGGCGTCGCGGCGATCTCGATGGCGAAGTGGCCCTCGCCCTCGGACCAGCGGCTCGGCCGGCTGAAGGGATCCACCGATTTATCGAAATGGCCGTCCGGCAGATAGCCCTTGCCCTCGGTGTCCACTGCGTAGTCCATGTCCACCATGTCGGGGTGGAGCAGCAGCCCGAGCGAGGTCTCCGACTCGTCGGCGTGGACGAAGTTAGTGTCCATCTTGCCGCCCTTGGGCTCGGTGCGGAAGAACTCGCGGACCGCCCGGTGCCAGTCGATGACCCGGAAGATCCCCGGCAACTGGTACCGCTTCTGGAATTGTTGGATCGCCGACTCGAGCATCCACAGGTGGCCGTGGTTGTTGATCAGGATCTGCTTGCGGAAACCGTCGTTCCAGAGACCCAGCATGACGTCGATGAGGAATTCACGCGCGATATTCTCGCGGATGATGACCGTCCCCGGCATGCCCAGGTGGTGGTACGGGTGCGACCCGTAGTTGAGCGGCGGCAACGCCAAACTCGCCGGCGCGCCCCTTTTTGCCGTGAAGCGTCGAACGCCCTCGCAGATCTGGCTGACGTAGAGCGTATCCGAAGCGCTCGGCAGGTGACGACCGTGGAGCTCGGTGCAGCCGATGGGGATGAAGACGACATCGTTCTTCCTCCGTTCGGCTTCGACCTGGTGGCGGACCGTGGTCTGAATGTAGGAGCCCGCCTTGCCCCACTCGCACGGAGACGGGACTCCGTACTCGGCGAGAATCGCGTCGACCTCTTCATCGCTCGCGTCCCAGACTTCCTTCTTGCACCGTCCGACGGTGTTGTCCTCGAAAAACAGATCCGGCTGATCGGTGGCCAGCAACCGTGGATCTTCTGGAGTGTTTGACATGTGATTCTCCTTGTCTACTTTCTATCTTCCGCTCGGGTTCAGCCGCCGGTGGGCGGCGCTGTTGTTGTTCTGACGTCGACCGGTTCTCCGGTCTGGATCGACCGGCGTCCGGCGAGGGCCACCGCCAGAGTCGCCCTGGCGTCTGCGCTCGTCACCGGCGGATCGGTGTCGTCGACGACGCAGTCGACAAACGCCTGCATCATGGTCACGAAGGCGTCTCCCAACCGGTCGGGGGTCGTCCTCATGGCATCGTGGTGGACGCCTGAACGATCAAAGAGACGCACGGGAGTCTTGCGGAGACGGCCCACCTGAACCGCACCCTCGTCGCCGATGACCTCGACCCTGAGGTCGTGTCCGTAGCGCGCGGTGCGGCTCACTGTCAGCGTTCCCATGGCGCCGTCGGCGAATTTTGCGCTGACGATGGCGTTGTCCACATCGCCCATGGACCGGACGCCCTCATCGATCAACGCGGCGCCCTCGCCGAAGACACGAACGATCTCCGAATCCATGAGCCAGCGAGCGAGGTAGATGTCGTGGTACCCGGCGTCCACGATCAGCCCGCCACTGACATTGAGATCGGCGAACGAAGCCGGCGGCGGATCCACGTCGCCACTGATGGCGCGGTAGAGAACCGGCCGGCCGATGGAACCCGACTCGACGATGCGCTTCGCCTCCGCGTAACCGTCGTCGAATTGGCGAACGTGGCCGAGCATGAGCTTGACCCCTGCATTTCGGGCCGCATGTGCCGCCCGATCACAATCTTCGAGGGTGAGACCAAGAGGTTTTTCACACAGGATGTGCACGCCGGCTGCCGAACAAGCTTCCACGTTGTCCACGTGGGCCGAGGTCGAGCTGGCGATGACCACCGCATCCAGGCTTTCTTCGAGCACCTCATCGAGACTCCCGCACACTGTTACGGCGCCACAGCGCCGGCGGGCCTCCGCGGCCCGCTCGGCACTGGACGTCGTCACGGCGACGAGTTGTGCGCCCCGAACGCGAGAGGTGATGTTCTCCGCATGGGTCACGCCCATCCGGCCCACTCCCACAACCGCCAAACGCAGTCTGCTCATCGCTGTTCCTCTCGTCAGTTGGGTTTGACGAGGATCTTACCGTCGGTGCGATCCGTCGACTTGGCGATGGCCGCGACCGTGTCCTCGAGACCGTACTTGGAGGTAATGATGGGGCTCAGGTCAATACGACCCGACGCCACCATTCGGATGACGTTGGGAAAGGTCTCGTGGCCCGAGTGTCCCTGTGCGCCGAAGGCCTGCGCCCGCCGCACCTGGAAGGACTCGAGATACATGGGGACGCGTTTGGCCGCACGACCGATCTGGACCACTTTCGAGTTGATCGCGAGAGCCTGCTCCATTTGCGGGATCACCAGCTCGGGCACGCCCGCGGCCTCGACGTGGAAGTCAATCCCCTCACCCTTGCTGATCTCCAGCATGACCTCGGCGGCATTGACCTCTCTCGGGTCGTAGGCGAAGTCGGCTCCGACCTGCTTGGCCAGCTCGAGGCGTTGCGGCGACACCTCGAAGGCGACGATGGTGCTCGCGCCCGCCGCCTTGGCGAGGGCGATTCCGGCGAGTCCAATGGGCCCGGCGCCAAAGACACTGACCATGTGGCCCGGTTTGAAACCGCCGGCCCTTTCGAACATGGCGTTGTAGGCGACACAGGTCGGCTCGGTCAGCGCAGCCAATTCATAGGCCTTCTCTTCACTGCCGACACGCTCCGCGATGGCGTCGATCTTCCAGCAGAATTTCTCGTCCACTGCGATGAAGTTGGCGAACGCACCCGGGATCGTGAAACCGATCTCCTCGAGATTCGTGCAGTGGTTGGGGTAGCCGTTGCGACAGGGAATGCAGCGGCCGCACCAGATCATCTCCTCCACCGTGACCATATCGCCCGGTGTGAGCAGGGTGACCTCCTTGCCGACCTCGACGACCTTGCCCGAGAACTCGTGCCCGAGGATGGTCGGGAACCGAGTCAGACCCGGATAGAGAATGTAGTTGTCGTCGTCGGTCTCATAAAAGTGCATGTCCGAACCGCAGACGCCACATGCCTGGATCTGCAGCAGCACCTCCTTGGGGCCCGGTTTCGGGTCGGGCCAGTCGCGGACCTCGAGGGTCGGGTTGTGCCAGATGGCATTTCCGGTAATCGCCTTGCCGGTCGTTTTCTCCCACTCCGAAACCGTGTAGTCAGGTTTCGGATCCCACTTCGCGTCCAGAACCATTCCTTTCATGACCACATCCTCCTCTATTTTCTTGACCCCAGCGGGTCGGTTTTTTTGGTCTTCACGCTGTTTCCGGGACTGTCACTCCCCGGTAGTACTTGTTCACGACGTCGACGATGTCTGAATAGGGTCTTCGAATCGGCCCGGGAACCGCGATCTTCAGGCTGGTCGTCGCCACCGACCACCGCAGCGCCTCCTCGGGCGGATGCTCGAGCCTCGCCGCCACATAGGAGCCGACGCAGGTATCGCCCCGGCCGCTGCGGCCGAGCATGGACTCGGCGTGGAACTCCGCTTCGAAGATCTGTCCATTCGCGAGCAGGACGATCCCGTCACGGTGGGTGATGATGACCTCTCTGGGCCCCTGAGCCGCCAGGATTTCGGCCGACTTCCTGATATCTGCCTCGCCGGTCATGGCCTCGGCCTCGACCACATCCGCCTTGAGGACATCGATCAGGCCGAGAACCTCCCCCTGCTCGGGCCATGGCAGGTGCTCGAGTCGGCCGTCGGGGTGACGGTGCCGAATGAACCCCTGGGCGTCGGCGCTGATCATGGCGCCCTTCTCGCGCAGCGCGCGAACGGTCTCGACCGGCATCTCACCCCGAAAGGACGGGCTGATGATGAAAGCTGCGGCATCGATGGCCCGCACCTGTTCCGGGGTGAAAGAGCCCGCGTGGTCCGCCACCGTCAGGATCCGTTCGTCCGGGTTGTCGGTGGGGTACTCGAGACGCATGAGGGTCGAGCTCGGGGTCGCCGTGGCGAAAACCGTGATCCCCACATCCTCGAGCGCCCTGACGACGTGAAAATCCTCGGCGGCAAGCCGCATGACCGCCGCGACCTTGCGGCCGAGAGCGAGCGCCGCATTGGCCGAGTAGTTGACCCCACCGCCGTCGGCGTGGGTGGTGCCAGCCGCAGTGACGATGGTGTCCTTGGTGTAGTTGCCTATGGTTGCAACGTCGAAGCGTTGACGTTTCTCAGTCATTGCTGCCTTCAATCCCTGACGCGAACCCGCCACAACGAGGTGGCCAGAATGAACGAGACGACCGACATCCCGATCCAGAACAGAATCGCTGCCGAAAAGTCATAGTGACGAACGCCATCGACGATGGTGACTCCGTTTTCGATCAGATGACCGCTGATCTGATCCTGAAGTGCGGCGCCGATGTAGGAAAAGACACCGATAAAACCCATGGCCGCACCGGCCGCTCGTTTGGGCGCGATATCGAGGGCGAAGAGGCCGCCGAGCGAGGTCACGAGACCGGTCAGACCGAATCCGTAGATGAAGAACGCGACGGTCATGAAGAGCGGTTTTCCGGGTGGTCCGAAGAAGACCATGAGAAGGCCGACAATCTCCATGACCGCGAAGATCACATTGGTCGGGGGCCGTCGAGCGTGGAAGATCTTGTCGGATGCGAAACCGAAGGCCAGGGCGCCGAGAATCCCGGCGATGGTGTTCACCGAGATCACGCTCCCCGCCTGCATCAGCGAGTATCCCTTGGCCTCTTGGAGATAGAGCACACCCCAGCTGTTGATGGCGTATCGAGTGACATAGATCGACGCGCTGGCCATGGCGAGCACCCAGATCGCGGGGATCTTGAGAATCGTCCGTTGAACGGCCCACGTGCTTTCCTTGGCCTCGGCCGCTTCGGCCGACGAGCCGCTGTGGTCGTTTCTCCAGTCGGCCACGGGAGGCAGGCCCATGGTTTGCGGTCGATCCTGCATGTAGATGTAGAGCAGGCCCGCGACCACGATGCAGAGCACACCCGGCCCCCAGAAACCGGCCCGCCATCCCCACAGAGTCACGAGGGCGGCAACCCCGACAAAGGTCAGGCCCTCGCCGATGGCGTGGGCGGTGCTCCAGATGCCGTACATCCGGCCGCGTTCGTTGTTGGAAAACCAGTTGGCCATGGCCACGGCGCCGGTGGGCGCGCCGAATCCCTGGAACCAGCCGTTGAGCCCCCAGAGGAGGATCGAGAGCCAGAAGATCGTCGAGAAGCCCATCCCGATGTTGAGCAGCGCCGAGATCAGCACGCCGAAGGCGAAGAAGACCTTGAGGTTCATGTGATCGGCGAGGAATCCGTTGGTGAGCTTGCCGAAAGCATAGGTGTAGAACAGAGCCGACCCGATGATGCCGAGCTCCACCGGGGTGAAGATGCCGTTGTCGATGAGCGGTTTCTTGACCATCGAGAGCGCCAAACGGCAGGTGTAGACCACCCCGTAGCCGATGGTGATCGCCAGCATGATCCGCAGCCGGTGACGTTTGTAGAGCGTGTCGATCTGCTCTTTGTCGGTGAGCGGCGTCGAGGGACCACCGGTCCGGATGATGCGTCCGAGACTCATGGGGCCTCCACCTGGACCGGTCTGTTTTCGGCCAAGGAGCGGGACGCAGCGAGCCCGATGAGGACCGACATCAGACCATCGCTGCCGCCGACCGAAGGCTGGGTCTTCTTACGGATGGCCGAAAAGAACGACTCGAGCTCGGCGACGAACGACGCCTGATAGCGTTCGAGGAAAAAGTAGAGAGGTGTATCGGATCGGACGCAGGCTTCGGTGCTGACGGTGACTCGATTCGGCGTCTCGTTCCCCGCCTCGGCGCTGCCGCGCGATCCGAAGACCTCGACCCGCTGATCGTAACCGTAGACCGCCTGCCGGCTGTTCTCGATCACCGCGATGGCGCCGTTGGCCATTCTGAGCGTGGTGACCGCCGTGTCGACATCGCCGGCCTCGCCGATCGCGGAATCGATGAGCACCGCTCCCGCCGCGTAAACCTCCTCGACCTCACTGCCGGTCAGAAACCTCACCATGTCGAAGTCGTGGATGGTCATGTCGAGGAAGATCCCCCCCGACGTCCTGACGTACTCCACCGGCGGCGCCTCGGGATCGCGAGATGTGATCTTGACGAGCTGAATCTCGCCGATGTCGCCGTCAGTCACAGCCCGACGTACCCGAGAGAACGTCGGATCGAATCGACGATTGAACCCGACCTGGAGGCAGACACCACTTTGGTCCACGATGTCCATCGTCCGGCGGATCCGTTCGGGGTCGAGGTCGATGGGCTTCTCACAGAAGACGTGCTTACCCGCCCGTGCGGCTCTCTCGGTGAGATCCGCGTGGGTCGGAGTCGGCGAACAGATGAGCACCGCCTCGATCTCATCGTCGTCGAGGATCATTTCGGGTTCAACGCCGGTCGCCACCGGCGACGGGGGCCACGTCGTGAAATCGACGAACGGATCGGTCACCGCCTTGAGCCGGACGTCCGGCATGCGAAGGAGGTTGTTGCCGTGAACCTGACCGATCCTGCCGGCGCCGATGACTCCCACTACCGTTCGTTGCATGAGCCCGTCGTCCTCTCTATCGATTACTGTTCTCGATTACCTCCGAGAGAAACCGGCGGCTGGGATCCTCCATAGGGGGCTGGAGGGGACCCAGGCCACGGGCCTCTCGCGGATACTCAGTTCGTTGTTCGTCTACAGATCGAATCTCACACCCAGCGTCGCCCACCAGTCGTAGTACTCCCGCTGGCGGATCCGGTCCGGTGTGTTCTCGTACGCCGTGTACGGCTCGTCGGTCATGTTGATCACCTCGAAAACGACGCTGAACCTCTTGGTCGCCTGGACCCGGAACATGAAGTCGAGCTGGGCGTGGTCGTCGACCCAGATGTCTTCTTCCGGATCCCCGCCCACCTCGATGAGCTTCTTGCCGTTGTAGTTGTAAGAGAGACGGGTGGTGATTCCGTACTTCTCATACGAGATAGCGAGGTTGCCGATGTGCTCTGACTGGCCGGGAAGCGAGGTCGACTCGCGATCCGGGTACTTCGCATCGGAATCAACGTAGGTGTAGTTCGCATAGAGACCGAAACCGCCCCAGAACCCGTCCCAGTTGGTGAACTGATTCTGGAAGGCAAACTCGAGGCCGGCGATGGTGCCCTTGTCACCGTTGCGCGGCTGGGTGATCTCCACATCCTCGCCATCGACCTCATCGTCGACCTGGAAGATGTAGATGTAGTCCGTGAGATCTTTGTAGAAGACCCCTGCCGAAAGGATGCCCACGGGCTGCAGGTATTTCTCCCACATGAGATCGACATTCCACGCTGTCGTGACGTCGAGATCGGGGTTCCCGAGTTCAATCTCGCCGTCCTCGAGGTTGGCGAGCCGCCATGGGGCCACATCCTCGAAGTTCGGGCGAGCCAGGCTGCGGGTCAGGGCGGCTCGAAGCTGCGAGTCCTTGCCGGTCTTGTAGACGAGGTGGAACTGGGGCAGCCATTCGGTATAGCTCTTGTCGCCGTAGACCGGTGACAGTGAAACCGGATCGCCTTCCTCATCGATGATCAACTCATAGGCCATGTAATCCGACGAGGTGTCCTCGACTCGGACGCCACCCATGAAGGTTGTGTTCGCCCCAAAAAGGAACTCGCCGAGAGCGTATGCGGCCATGGTGTCCTCTGTGATCTCGAAGTCGGCCAGATCCTCTTCGAGATTCCTCTCGGATTCCAGCATGCCGCTCGCCCCCAGCTCTCGCATGAGAGCCGGATCCTGAAAAGGATAGAGCTGGTCGCCGTAGATCCCACCGAAGAACGGGGTCTCGGACCGCCAGCTGCTCAGGTAGTCGATCAAATTCAGGTCATCGTCCGCCTCGAGGTCATAGACGTCGTAGTTCTGGATCTTCTCCTTGCTCCGGTACTTGGCCCCGACTTTCCACAAACCGCTGAACCCGGCGCTCTTGTAGAAGCCCTTGGTCAGGTTCACGGCGGCGACGATGTCCTCTTCCTCCGACCACTTGGTCTGGTCCTCGATGTCGGCGAACCAGAACTGATCGGGGCTCTCGTTGAGCGGATTGGCCTGGATGTTGTTCGCGTCGATGTGCTCCGGAGAGACATTGGGATCAAAGACCACGTCCTCCATCTCGAAGGCGGAGGTGTACTGGTTGAGCGTTTCCTCCTTCGACTTGTTCCACATCACCCGGTAGTCGAGGACATAGGCGTTGCCGAGATTGTTCTCGCCGCCGAAGGAGAAGGAGTAGATATCCGACTCCTGCTTCCGGTCCTTGACGGACCTTTCGAGCTCGTCGTCGCCAACCTTGTTGGTCTTGGCGCGCCGGATCTCGTTGTCGATGTAATTGGTCACCAGACCACGCAGGTAGTAGTTGGACGTCTGACTCGCCCGAAAGTCGAGGTCGAAGGTGAGACCGTAGCGCTCGCGCTGGGTGGTGTAGTCCCGCATTTCGAGCTCTTCGAGGTCGCCGTCGTCGTACTCGGGCTCGATATTGTCGGCGCCGCGTTTCGTGTCGCTGCCACTGAGAGTGAACAGCAGACCCCAGTCCTTCGATGCACCGAATCGGTTGCCGAAGGTGAAGCTTCCGTTCGGGGCGGTGTCCTCCATCAATGCGGCGTAACCCAAACCCAGGGCGGCGGAGAGGCGCATCTCTTCCGGCGCGCGCTGGGTCACCAGATCAACGGTGCCGCCGATGGAGTCACCGTCCATGTCCGGCCGCAGAGCTTTCGAAACCTGAATGGATCCCAGAAGATCCGCCGGGATCGTGTCCAAGGCCACATTCCTGACACCGGCCTCGGGCGACGGAATGCGCTCGCCGTTGACCGTGGTCGAGTTGAGCCTGGCCTCGGTGCCGCGGATGATGATGTAGCGGCCTTCACCCATGTCGCGGTTCAAGCTGACGCCCGGGATTCGCTGGGTCGCCTCGGCGGCGTTCTTGTCGGGGAAGCGGCCGATCTGATCGGCGGCGACGATGTTGGTGATGTTGACGGCGTTCATCTGCGTGTTGAGGGCCTTCGCCTGTCCCTCGAGAAGCGGCGATCCCCGAACCTCGATCTCGCCCCCGTAGGCGAGGGTCATGTCCTGGGTCACCGTCTCTCCAGCCACGACCGTGAGCTCGGCGGTGGCACTCTGCAAACCGAGATAGCTGAATGTCAGGACGTGGTCTCCAGCCGGAACCGGGTCGATTCGATACGTGCCGTCCTGTCCCGTCACAGCCCCGACGTTGGTTCCATCGACGCTGATTTTGACTTCAGTGATGACGTTTCCCGCGGGTCCGGTCACAACACCCTGGATGACTCCGGTGCCATCCTGAGCCGACACAATGCCTGGAGTCGCCACCAATCCGATCAACACAACCAAGAGAGCCAGATACCTTGAAGTCTTGTGAGACGCCATCGCTTTCCCCCTATCTCAAATCGGTCAGTATTGGTGATGCGAACAGGCCTTGACACACGGGCCTCCCCCCGCGTGCTGCGAAGATCTCCTTTGTTGCATGGAATTCGAAGAAGATGAAAAACCGGACTGGTTTGGTTGCATCAGCGTCCTTTGGAACGTTCCAGGTTGCAATTCACCGTTCCAGGCGCTATATTTTGGAACGTTCCAAAGGGAACATATAACTCGGATCGGCGGAAGTCAAGTGGCACCTCGCGGAAACACAGGCAACACGGGATCTCAGACCATTCCGACGATCCACGATGTCGCCCGGCGAGCCGGCGTCTCAAAATCGCTGGTGTCGATGGTCACCCGGGGAGAGAGCGGAGTCAGCGATGAAAAGCGCCGGGCGATCCTGGTTGCCATCGAGGAGCTCAACTACCGACCCAACGCCATGGCCCAGGGTCTGGTCATGCGCCAAACCCGGATTCTCGGGGTCATGGTCTCCAATCTCCAGAACCCGTTTTTCGGCGCTGTGGTTTCGGGAATCCAGGCACGAGCGGGGGACCTGGGCTTCCGGGTGTTGTTCAACACCGGTGACCGGACGCCGCTGATCGAAGAGAGCGCCATCGAAAACCTCCTCCAACTGAGGGTCGACGGCCTGATTCTCGCCTCTCCGCGGGTCGACGACGAAGTCATCGCCCGCGCCGGACGATCGGTGCCCGTCGTGGTTCTCAATCGCGACGCCCCCGACGACACCAGCGACAGCCTCACCAATGACAACGTCGCCGGAACCCACCTCGCGATCGAACACCTCGTCAGCTTCGGCCACCGCCGCATCGCCTTCATCGAAGGCGGTGCCGGCGCCGGTGCGCGAATCCGCCGCCGAGGCTATCTCCAGGCCATGGGGGTCTTCGACCTTGAAGAAGAAGCGATCACCGTGTCCGGAAGACACACCGAAGACGGTGGATACCAGGGCGCCACCGAGCTCCTCAAGCTGAAATCTTTGCCGACCGCGGTCTTTGCCTCGAACGACCTCTGCGCCATCGGCGCCATGAACGCGTTCGAGGAAGCCGGTCTCAGCATTCCCGACGATGTCTCCCTGATCGGGTATGACAACAACCGGATGGCGGCGCTGCGCCACATCTCACTGACCACCATCGATCAGCCCGGTGACCACATGGGCCGATCGGCGGTGGACCGCCTCTCGGAGCGCATCGACAAGGGTCGCACCGAGCCCAGCCACGACGTGGTCGCCCCGAGCCTGGTCGTCCGATCGACCACCGGACCGCCACGTTTCGAACCAAGGTCGTCGCATCGGATGACCTGAAATATTCGCTCAGCCAACTGCTGGGTGCAGAACGGACGCAAAGGAGACATAGATGATCCCGAAGGTCAGCCCAACGAAGAACACCTCGTTCACATACCCGCTCACGATGCTCCTGATCGTGGTGATGGCCGGTTGCTCGGGGTCGGACACGATTCCCGCAGCGTCCGAGACAGCCGGAACGACCACGGCCGCCGCCGTGATCTCGCCCGTCCTCATCACCGAACCCACCGCGGTCGACTCCGACGATCCCGCTATCTGGATCAATCCGGAAGATCCTGCGGAGAGCCTCATCCTCGGCACCGACAAGGGCGGCGAGATCTACGTCTTCGATCTCGACGGCAAGATCATCCCCGAAAAGACCGTCAGCGGGCTGGGGCGGACCAACAACATCGATGTGGCTTACGGTCTGCAGCTCGGCGGCGAGACCGTTGACATCGCCGTGTCCACCGATCGCGGCAACAACACGCTCCGCGCGTTCCGTCTACCGGAGATGACCCCCGTCGACAACGGCGGCATCGAGGCGTTCACAGGTCAGCCGCCCGAGAAGCGCCTGCCGATGGGACTGGCCCTCTACACGCGTCCGTCGGACGGCGCCCTCTTCGCCTTCGTCAGTCGCAAGGAGGGCCCCTCGGGCGCCTACCTGTGGCAGTACCGCATCGAGGACGACGGAACCGGTGCGGTCAAGGGGACCAAGGTCCGCGAGTTCGGATCGTTCCGCGACGACATCACCATGATGGACGAGGGTGAAGAAAAAATCGCAGAGATCGAGGCCATCGCCGTCGACAACGAGCTCGGCTTCGTCTATTACTCGGATGAATGGGGCGGGATCAAGAAGTACCACGCCGATCCCGATCACCCCGACGCCGCCGTCGAGCTGGCGGTCTTCGGCGAAGATGGATTCACCCAAGACCGCGAAGGCATCTCGATCTACAAGGTCAACGACGGCACCGGCTACATCCTGGTTTCCGACCAGCAGGCCAACGCCTTCCGGATCTTCAAGCGCGAGGGCGAGCCCGACGACCCGCACGACCATCAACTCGTCAAGGTCGTCCAGGTCTCCACCAACGAAAGCGATGGATCCGACGTCACCTCTACCGTTCTGGACGAGAGGTTTCCCTCGGGCCTCTTCGTCGCCATGTCCGACAACCGCACCTTCCACTACTACTCGTGGGACGACATCGCGGGTGACGATCTCACCAGGGCCCCGAACGGGTCGCGCGCGACACCCTGAGGGTGCCGGACCGGGGTCGCTTCGACGTTCTGCTCTTCGATCTCGGTGGAGTTCTCATGGACTTCGCCGGGTTCGAAGAGCTCGTGCGACTGGTGCCCTCTGCCGCCAGCCGATCGGAGATCCGAAACCGATGGATTCGGTCACCTGCGGTGCAACGCTTTGAACGGGGCGAAATCACCGCGAAGCGATTCGCCGACGCCGTGATCGAGGAGTTTCAGATCGATCTCTCGCCGCAAGAGTTCCTGTCGAGCTTCGTCGAATGGGCGCGAGAACCTACCCCGGTGACGATCTCACTTCTCGTGCGACTCCGAAACACCTATCGGATCGCAGCCCTGAGCAACGCCAACGAGCTCCACACACCGCTTCATCGTCGCCGCTTCGAGCAAGCGATCGACACCTTCTACTTCTCGGACGAGATCGGACATGTGAAACCCGACCGCGCCATCTTCGATCACGTGGTCGACGACCTGGGCGTCCCGCCGCATCGAATCGCGTACTTCGACGACACTCCAGTCAACGTCGAGGCCGCCCTCGATGCCGGTCTCATCGCGCACTCCGCGGATGGAATCGACGAGCTCCGGACCCGACTCATCGAGCTTGGTCTGCTCTAACAGGTTCAGCTCCGGCAACGATCCCAATCATTCGGTCGGGGTGGTCGGTGAAAACAGCGTCCACTCCCATCTCCATCAGGCGGTGCATCGCTGCCGGATCGTTGACGGTGTAGACCGCGACCGGGATGCCGTGCCGATGGCACCGATCGACCATCGCGGGCGTCAGACGCTGGCCGGAGATGTTGAAGCCCCGCGATCCGACCTCCTGGACGATCTCCAGTGGATCGCGTCCGGTGTGGATCTTCTTGTTGTGGAGGCTCGCGGTGACGACGGCCGGTTCGGTGGTCTTCATCCGTCTCAGCGCCTCGGGAGAAAAGGACGACACCACCACAGAATCGAGCATTTCGTGTTCGACGATCAGTGCCGCGACCTTCGGCACGACCCCGCGCTCCACCGCTTCCGACTTGATCTCGATATTGATCAGAACCCGGTCCTTGACGGTTTCGAGGCTCTCGGCCAGCGTCGGAATCCTCTCCCCGGCAAACTCGGGCGCGAACCACGAGCCGGCGTCGAGTCTCCTGATCTCGGCCAACGGCTTCCTGTACGGCTTTCCTTTGCCGTTGGTCGTGCGATCAAGGGTCTCGTCGTGGAGGAGGATGACATGCCCGTCGGCGGTCACGGTGACATCCACCTCGACCATGTCGGCGCCGACCTCGATGGCCTTCTGGATGGCAACGAGCGTATTCTCCGGCGCTGCTCCCGAGAAACCGCGGTGGGCGATCACGCGGGTCGAACCATCGACCTCCATGAACTCCTGGATGGTCGCCGGGCGACAGTCGGCTGCGGAACCGGTTGACGACAGATGCGGCAGCAGCAACAACGGAATGATGATCATCTTCCTCACCTTTGGAACATACCCGGTCTACCCGGCGCTTCCCCGATCAAGGGCGAGTCCCATGATCCGCTCCTGAGTCGCCTTGGCTCGGGGCAGGATGCCCTGAAGGACACCTTCGTGCATGACCGCCACCCGGTCGGACAGACCGAGAAGCTCGGGCATCTCACTTGAGATCAGAAGGATGGCGACGCCATTCTGCACCAATTCGCCGATGAGTTCGTAGATCTCGGCCTTGGCGCCGACGTCGATGCCGCGGGTGGGTTCGTCGAAGAGCAGCACCCGGCACCGCGCGGCGAGCCACCGGGCGAGCACCACCTTCTGTTGGTTGCCTCCGGAGAGGTTGATAATGGTCTGATCGAGCGAGGCGACTCGAATTCGCAGCCGGTCCACCTCGCTGCGGGCGAGCTCATGCTCGGCGCCGAGGTGGATCACACCGGCCCTGGAAACCTCGTCGAGGGAGGTCAGGCTGATGTTCTCGGTCACCGTGCACTGGAGCACCAGACCCTGTTGCTTTCGGTCCTCGGTGAGAAAGCCCAGCCCGGCGGCGATGGACTCGGCCGGGCCGTGCCCGGTGAGCTGGATACCGGCCACGGTGACGGTCCCGCCGTCCGTGGGGTCCGCACCGAAGATCGCTTTCGCCAGCTCGGTCCTCCCGGAACCCATGAGGCCGGCGACACCGAGAATCTCGCCTTCGCGCACTGCGAGGGAGATGGGCTTGGGAAACGGCGGTCCCGAGAGCTCGTCGATCTCGAGCACGACATCGCCCATCGCCACCTCTCGTTTCGGGACTCTCTCGGCAATGGTGCGGCCGACCATGAGCCGGATGAGTTCCGACACGTCGGTTGATTGCACCGTTCTCGTCCCGACGGTCTTGCCGTCGCGCATCACGGTGACCCGGTCGCCGATGGCGAAGATCTCCGGCATCCGGTGCGAGATGTAGATGACGGGGACCCCATCGCTGACGAGATCGCGGATCACCGCGAAGAGGGCGTCGATCTCGGAATCGGAGAGCGCCGCCGACGGCTCGTCCATCACCAGCAGCCGCGCCTGACGCTGCAGAGCCCGGGCGATCTCGACGAGCTGCTGCTCGGCCACCGAAAGCTCCGACACGGGTGCGTCAGGATCGATCCTGCACTTCAACCTGGCCAGCAGGCCCCGAGAGCCTTCGCACATCGTGCGGTCGCCGATCAGTCCCGCTGTCGTCGGTTCGTGGCCGAGGAAGATGTTCTCGGCGACGGTCAGACCCGGCACCAGGTTGAGCTCCTGGTGGATCATCACCAGACCGAGGCGTTCGGCCTCGAGGGGGCCGGACGGATCGATGGCAACATCGCCGAAGACCACCTCACCGGAATCGGCGGCGTACTGGCCGCAGAGGATTTTCATCAGGGTGCTCTTGCCTGCGCCGTTCTCACCGAGCAGCACGTGGACCTCGCCCGGAAGCACCCCGAGCTCGGCCGAGTCGAGGGCCTGAACGCCGGGGAAGGATTTGTCGATCCCCGACATCGTGAGCACAGCGACGCTCACGGCTGCTCCGGCGGCGCGAACTCGTCGACGTTGTGACGATCGATCAGCTCGACCCGAGTCAGCACCTCACGGGGTGGTTCCTGGCCCAGCCGCACCAGCTCCACCGCGTGCTTGACACCCAACCGACCCATCTCGCTGGGGAACTGGGCCACCGATCCGAGCATCCGCCCCGAGCGGATGTTGGCCAGGGCATCGGGAATGGCGTCGAAGCCGATGACCACGATCTCGTCCAACCGGCCAGCCGCGTCGATGGCTTCGATAGCGCCCAGCGCCATCTCGTCGTTGGCGGCGAAGATCGCATCGAGGCTGGGATGCGCGTGGAGCAGATTCTCCGCCACGGTGTAGGCTCGGGCTCGTTCCCAGTTCGCGGTCTGGCTCGCCACCACCTCGAGCCCGGGAGAGTCTTCGATGCCGGAGAGAAATCCGAGCCGCCGTTGGTCCGCGGTCTCGTGCCCCGAAATACCCTCGATGACGGCGATCTCACCAATGCCCCCGAGCTCGGCCGCCAGGTAGCGTCCGGCCACGGCGCCGCCTTCGAAGTTGTCCGATCCGATGTAGGTCATGACCTCGGCGCCGACCGAGGCCGCGGCAGCCTCGTCGATGCGGGTGTCGAGGAGCAGGATCGGGATCCCGGCATCGTTGGCCTTGCGGATCGCCGGGACCAGCTCCTTGGACCCCGACGGCGCCAGCAGAATGGCGTCCACACCCTGTTGGATCAGATTCTCGATGATCTGGTACTGACGCTCGACATCGGTTTCGCGATCTGCCGCGAGGGCGACCAAATGGACGCCGAGCGCCGTAGCCTCGGTCTCCCCAGCCTCCTCCATCTGACCCCAGAACGGCGAGTTCAACGCTTTGGGGACGAAGGCGACTGTGAGCTCGCCAACCCCATCTTCAGGTGCGGTCGAAACCCTGATGCCGATCGCGCCCGCCACCGAAGCCAGACCCAACACACCGATCACCGCGGCCTTTCGATACCGACGCCAGCCGAGAACCGGGGCCTTTTCGCCGCCGCGGTGGCGAGCGCGGTCGAGCACCACAGCAGCCACCAGAACGCCACCCACCACCATGCCCTCCAGGGCCGACGGCACGTTGAGGGCGTTGAGGCCGTTGCGAAGGGTGCCCATGATCAATGCCCCGATGAGGGTCCCGAGCACCCGACCCTCGCCCCCCATCAGGCTCACACCGCCGATCACCGCCGCCGCGATGGCGTAGAGCTCGTACATCTCTCCCGTCAACGGCGAAGCGGCGTTGAGGCGAGAGGTCATCAGTACGGCGGCGACCCCGGCCATGAGCCCCGACAGGCCGTAGATCGCGATCTTGTACCGACTCACCGGAACGCCCGACAGCCACGCCGCCTGCTCATTGCCGCCGATAGCGTAGGTGTAGCGGCCCAGCTTGGTTCGGGTCAGGACCAGGTGAGCCACGACGTAGAGAACCGCGACCACGATGACCAGCACCGGGATGCCCAGGATGTCGCCCGATAGAGAGCGGAAGCTCTCGGGCAGACCGCTGATGGGTTTGGAGTCGGAGTAGATCTTCGCTGCGCTCCGTGCGACGAGCATCATTCCGAGGGTGGTGATGAAGGGCGGAATCTTGCCGACAGTGGTGACCACGCCGCTGACCAGGCCGCAGACCAGACCCACCGCCACGCCTCCGAGAATGGCCACCGGCACAGAGGACCCCGACACCAGGAGGTCGGCGGTCACCAGTCCGCAGAGCGCCAGGATCGATCCCACCGAGAGATCGATCCCGCCGGAGATGATGACGAAGGTCAGACCGATGCCCAGAATGGCGTTGATCGCCGACTGCTGCATCACGTTGAGGAGGTTGTCCGTGGTCAGGAAATGGGGCGAAGCGATCCCGAAGAGGATCATCATGCCGACAAGAATGAAGAGCGTCTGCAGCCGGGAGGAAAGATTTCGCATGGCGGTGTCCATCGTAGCCGAGCCGGCGATTCTGCTCGAGGCGCGGTTTACGAATCAGACCGGATCCATCGCCGGGCGGCTGGCGTGCGGGTCGTCCCTTGGTGATCTCTCCCCAGTCGAGCCGGCCGAGAAGCTACCGTTCCTTCGTCCGAGTGTGCTGATAGATGATCCGTCCTTCGTGATTGACAAAGGTGGTGATGAGCTCGGTGTCTGTGATGCTGCACAGGCTGAAGCCGGGGTCGGGACTTGCGAACAGGGCGCCATCGAACGGCACGACCTCGCGGGTGAGTGACGCCGAGGTGTTGACGAAGTACTCGACATCGGAACCCGGGACCCGAATGTGCTGGAAGTTGTGAATGTGGCCGCTGAACTCCGCATCGACCTGGTGGGCATCGAGCAGTGGTCGGAGTCGATGCTGAAGGTCGGACCGCTCGCGGGTTTCCTTGGTGGTTCCCGCATACACCGGGTGATGACCCATGACGATCTTCCATGCGGCGGTGGAGCCCGCCAGCGTGCTGTCGATCCAGGCGAGCTGCTCGTCGAGAGGTCTCAGTGCTGCGTCGGGGAACTTCGCCGGGCTGTCCCGGTACTTGTCGATGAGCGTCGATGTGTCGATGAAGAGCAGCAAGGCATCGGCGTCATCGGAGATCTCTTCGGTCATGGCGTAGTACCGGCCTGGCATTTCCCAACGGCGGCTGACGGTGCCGTAGTCGAGCACCGCCTGGGTGTTGCCGCGGTACTCGTGGTTCCCAAGCACCGGATGCCACGGGATCATCAGCTCCGGGTGCTTGTAGATCCACTCGAAGTTGGTCTGCCACAGCGGGTCGTGGACCGAAGCGACACCCCAGAAATGGTGCACATCTCCGAGGGCGGCGATGAACTCGACTCCTGAGATCTCGGCGACCTCGCCCATCATCTCCGCCACCGGTCGCTGGTCGTAGTACCCGTTGCGTCCGAGGTCGGAGGCGATGAGGAAGGTGAAGTGATCATCCAGCGCGGCCAGGGCGGCGGCGTCCACCGGGTCGCCCGTTGGAACGGTCGACTCTAGATCGGCTGTTTCAGGTTCGAGACCACCTCGGAGCACGAGGAAGGCGAACACCGCCAGGACGACCAGCAACACCACAATTGCGAGCTCTTTCGCCTTCATCTGACCCCCTCAGGAAGACACGACCTTCAAGTACAGCTCGGGAGCCGTCGCTTCAGAGGCGGCTGCCTGGCTGCCGGCGCCTTCCGTCGGCAAGTGTACGCTCTCGGTCGAAGATCGGGAAGAAGCGAGACCGGGGAGAATCTTCTGGAGCGGGCCTCGGTTTTCAACATCGTGTCGATGAGATCCTTGGTCGCGTTGAAGTCTCCCGCGTCCTTTGGATACAGGTGGTAGGCGAAATACGCTCCGGAGACTTCGTCTTCGATCTTGAAAAACTGTCCGCCGGTCGCTTGGTCAATGGCCAGGGTGAGAACCACCGGCATTTCGTTCATGGTCACCCAGCCCTGGGTAATGATCCGTTGCCGACCCTTGGCCACCTTCAGGTACTCGAGCATGATCATGGCTCGGTCTCGTGACGAAACACCATGAATCTTTCGGCCTAGCTGAATCGTGATCGATGGAGGCGAATCGGCAGGTGGCTTGCGAAATGAACGAAATCGTTGTCGGTCGTGAAGATGGCCACCTGGCGCCTTTCGGCGGCCGCGCAGATCAGGAAGTCGGTATTCGACCCTTGAATCCCGTGTTTCCGACATGTGTTGAATTGTTCGGCCGCTCGCTCGTAGTCTGCCGATTCGAGCCTCACGTCGGGGAACGCCCTCATGCGATCTCGAAGCTCTTCGAATTGGGAGGGTTGTTTGATTCCGGAAAGCAGTTCTTGGCGAATGGGGCCGATCACCAGCGCATTGCCATCAGTGATGAGTTCCCTCAGCTCCTGAATGACGTCCGAGTCCCCATCGATACTGCGTCTTCTGAACGCCTGGGACCAGACGCTGGTGTCGATGAGAACACTCATGATCTTTGGCGTTGCTCTTTGTAGTCGTAGTCAGCGTCGTACTCGATCGTACCGAAGAGATCCAGCACCCGCTGTTGCTTTCTTCGCAGAATGTACTCCTGCAGCGCCTCGGTCACCGTGGCCTTCTTGGTCCGGTGTCCACCGATTCGGTGAGCTTCCTCGAGAAGTGATGGGTCGAGAGCGAGGTTTGTGGGCACGGTGCCTCCTGGTCGTAAATTTTCACACAGTGTGTTGTGTAAATCAATGTGTGGAATTATCCGCAATTCGTCCGACGAATTGCTAGTACAACCCCAGCTCCAGCTTCGCGGCCTCACTCAGCATGTCCTCGTGCCACGGCGGATCCCAGGTGATCTCGACCTCGGCAGCAGTGACGCCGTCGACGGCGGCGACTTTCTCTTTGACCTCGGTGGGCAGCGACTCGGCGACCGGGCAGTTGGGCGAGGTGAGGGTCATGAGGACGTGCGCCTTGCCGTCGTCGTCGACGGTGACCTCGTAGATCAGACCCACCTCCCAGATGTTGATGGGAATCTCGGGATCGTAGACGGTTTGGATGGCGGCGATAATCTGGTTTTTGATGGTGTTGCTCACGTTGACGACCTCTAAGTATCTACGATGTAGTCAATTATGAATGATGAATTTTCATCGCAGACGGCCCGGTGGCGCCTCAGTAGATCCGGTGCGATGGAAACTGAATCGATAGCGCACACAGTCTTGCAGCGCGAGGGTAAATCCGGTGCGAGGTCATTCATAATTCATAACTCATAATTCATGATTTATTCGGTTGTTGCCGGTTCGTCCTCGCCTTCCATGGCGGCGTTCAGCGTGTGCCACGCAAGGGTCGCGCACTTGACGCGGACGGGGTACTCGCGGACGCCTTCGAAGACCTGGAGCTTGCCGAGCTCGACTCCCTGCTCGTCGGCGACGCCGGTGAGCATGTGATGGAAGCCGGCGAAGAGGTCTTTGGCCTCTTCGACGGTCTTGCCCTTGACCGACTCGGTCATCAGCGAGGTCGAGGCGGTGCAGATGGCGCAGCCGGCGCCCTGAAAGCTGATCTCGGAGATCACACCGTCTTCGATCCGCAGATAGACCTTGACGGTGTCGCCGCAGAGCGGGTTGTGGCCGTCCGCCGATTTGTTGGCGCAGTCCATGACATAGCAGTTTCGCGGCTGCTTGTTGTGATCGAGGATGATTTCTTGGTAGAGCTCTTTCATTGTTCCTCCATGGTGCCAGGTGAAACAAAGTTAACAATCTCGCTATCCAGGCCGGCTCCGAGAGAGGCGAGGTTCACGCGAGGATTGTTAACTTTGTTTCACCTGGCACCTACCCGAACACTTCCTTGACTGTGTTCAACCCGGCGACGAGGCGGTCGATCTCTTCGCGTGTGTTGTAGATCCCGAACGAGGCGCGGACGGTGGCCGAGATGTTGTACCGCTGCATCACCGGTTGGGCGCAGTGGTGGCCGGCGCGGATGGCGACGCCCTCGGTGTCGAGGATGGTGCCGATGTCGTGCGGGTGGACGCCATCCATGACGAAGGACAGCGCGCCGACGCGCTGCTCAGCGGATCCGATGAGGCGGATTCCGGGGATCGCCAGCACCGCCTCGGTGGCGTTGGCGAGCAGCCTGCCCTCGTGCTCGGCCACGGCGTCGAGGCCGAGGGAGTCGAGATAGTCGAGGGCTGCGGCGAGGCCGATAGCGCCTTCGATGTTGGGGGTGCCCGCCTCGAAGCGGTGCGGCGGCTCGGCGTACTGGGTCTCCTCCCAGGTCACCGACAGGATCATGTCGCCGCCGCCCTGCCAGGGCACCATGTCGAGCAGGTGCTCGCGTTTGCCGTAGAGGGCGCCGATCCCGGTGGGGCCATAGGTCTTGTGCCCTGAAAAAACGTAGAAGTCGCAGTCGAGCTTCTGGACGTCCACCGGCCCGTGCGGCACCGCCTGGGCGCCGTCAACCAGGACGGGGATGTCCTTCGCGTGCGCCATCTCGATCATCTCCTCAACCGGGTTGACCGTGCCGAGGGCGTTGGAGACGTGGACCACGCCGACGATCCTGGTTCGATCGGACAGCAGCGCCTCGAACTCGTCGAGCTCGAGCTCGCCGTCATCGGTGATCGGTACCACCTTGAGCGTTGCGCCGACCTCGGCGCAGAGCAGCTGCCACGGAACGATGTTCGAGTGGTGCTCCATCCCGGTGATCAGCACCTCGTCGCCCTCGCCGAGGCGAGGGCGGACAAAGGAGTTCGCCACCAGGTTGATTCCCTCAGTGGTGCCGCGGGTGAAGACGATCTCGCGGCTGTCGGCGGCGCCGAGGTGGTTTTTGATGGTGGTTCGAGCGCTTTCGAAGGCCACGGTGGCGCGCTGCGACAGCAGGTGAACGCCGCGGTGGACGTTGGCGCAGTCGTGCTCGTAGAAGTGGGTCACCGCGTCGATGACCTGGCGCGGCTTCTGGGTGGTCGCCGCGTTGTCGAGATAGACCAACGGCTTGCCGTGCGCCTCCTGGTGGAGCACCGGGAAGTCGGCCCGGATGGCATCGACATCGAGGGCGGGGTGGACCGAAGCGGTCGCCGGGAGGGCCATTAGAAGGCCTCTCTGGCGAGCTCGCCCTGGGGTAACCGGGCGACCAGGTGTCGTTCGACCCGTTCCCGGACCTCGTCCACCGGGATGAGGTCGACGACCTCGGCGGCGAAGGCGTAGGTCAGCAGGCTTTCGGCGGTGGCGCGGTCGATGCCGCGCGAGCGCAGGTAGAAGACCGCTTCCTCGTCGAGTCGGCCGACGGTGGAACCGTGGGTGCAGCGAACGTCGTCGGCAAGGATCTCGAGCTGCGGGTTCGAGTTCACCAGCGCCCCCTGGGACAACAGGAGATTGCGGTTGGACTGGATCGCGTCAGTCTTCTGCGCCCCCTCGTCGACCATGATCCGGCCGAGGAAGACCGCCCGGGATGTGCCGTCGAGGATGCCTTTGTAGAGCTCGTGCGACGTGCAGTGGGGCGCTGCGTGGCGGACCTTGATCTGAGTGTCGGTGTGCTGGCGGTCCTCCACCAGGTAGAGGCCGTCCAGCGCAGCGTGGGCGCCGGGGGCGCCGAGCTCGGCCGAAATGTCGGTGCGCGACAGCGCGGCGCCGACGTTGACCGCCACCGACTCGAGCCGGCTGTCCCGGCCCAACCGTGCGCTTTGCAGCGCGATGTGGCGCGCCTCGCGGCTCTCCTCCTGGAGGCGGCAGTGTTTGACCACGGCGCCCGGGGCGAGCTGGAGCTCGGTGACCGGGACGGTCAAGGTTTCTCCTCCCGTGCTGACGTAGTGCTCGACGATGGTGGCCTCGGCGGTGGGATCGGCCGAGATCAGGGTCCTCGGCGCGCACCAGACCGGGGCGTCGCCGCCCGCGGTGACGAAGAGCAGATGGATCGGTCGGTCGACCACCGTCCCTCGTTCGAGATGGATGAACGCACCGTCGACGAAGTTCGCGGTGTTGAGAGCGGCAAACGGGTGCTCCTGGAGATCGACGCCCTTTCCGAGAGCGAAGGCCGAGCGCTCGTTCCCGGTCGCCAGCATTGCCGCGAGGGGGCAGATCGTGGCGCCGTCGGGGAGGTCGCCGATCTCCGACAGCTCCGGGGAGTAGAGGCCGTTGACGAAGACCAATCGATGGCCTTCGGTCAGCTTCCACGGTGCGATGTCGATGGTGGTCGGACCGGCGCTGGCGTGCGGGGTGGCCGCCAGGGCTTTGAGATTCGTGAATCGCCACGCTTCGAGCCTCGGAGTGGGGAAACCGGCATCAGTAAATGCGCGGCTGCCCGCGAGGCGGAGCTCGACCACGCTCTCGGGCTCGCCTTCGATGCTCCCGATGCCTGGCTGAAGGTTGTCGACGAAGCTCGCTTGAGCGGTTGCGGTGCTCATGACGGTCCTCAGGCCCCGGCCGCAACCGGCTCGACCTCGAGCCACTCATAGCCCTGGTCCTCGAGGTGGAGGGCGAGCTCGCGGTCGCCCGAGCGGACGATCTTGCCGTCCTTCAGCACGTGGACGAAGTCGGGGACGATGTGGTTGAGCAGCCGCTGGTAATGGGTGATGACGACAAAGGAGCGTTCGCCGTCCCGCAGCGCGTTGACGCCTTCCGAGACGATCTTGAGCGCGTCGATGTCGAGACCCGAATCGGTCTCGTCGAGAATGGCGAGCTTCGGCTCGAGCACCGCCATGTGGAAGATCTCGTTGCGCTTCTTCTCACCGCCCGAGAAGCCCTCGTTCACCGGTCGTTTGAGGAGCTTGTCGTCGAGTCTGACCAGCTGCGCCTTGTCCTTGACCAACGACAGGAAGTCCATGGCGTCCAGGGGATCCTCGCCGCGGTGGGCGCGGATGGCGTTCAATGCTGAGCGGAGGAAGTAGGTGTTCGACACACCGGGGATCTCCACCGGGTACTGAAAGGCGAGAAAGATGCCCTCGCGCGCCCGGGTCTCGGCGTCGAGCTCGGTGAGATCCGACCCGGAGTAGAGGATTTCGCCGTCGGTGACTTCGTACTCCTCGCGGCCGGCCAACACGCTGGCCAGGGTGCTCTTGCCCGACCCGTTGGGGCCCATGATGGCGTGCACCTCGCCCGGTTTGATCTCGAGATCGATACCTTTGAGGATTTCAGTGCCGTCGACGGATACGTGTAGGTTTTTCAGCTCAAGCATTGCGTCTGTTCTCCGTTAGGTTCGTGACGGTGCCAGGCTGAAGCCAGGCACCGATTCTCGCGATGATCGAGGCGCGTGAGGGTGCCTGGCTTCAGCCTGGCACCCCTTCCATCGCGTTGATTTCATCCAACGCTTCCCTCGAGGGAAACGCCGAGCAGCTTCTGTGCCTCCACGGCGAACTCCATGGGGAGCTCCTTGAAGACCTCTTTGCAGAAGCCGTTGACGATCATCGAGACCGCGTCCTCGGTGTCGATGCCTCGTTGGTTGCAATAAAAAATCTGGTCCTCGCCGATCTTCGAGGTCGTCGCCTCGTGTTCCATCTGGGCGGAGGGGTTGGCGATTTCGATGTACGGGAACGTGTGCGCTCCGCACTCATCGCCGATGAGCATGGAGTCGCACTGTGAGAAGTTGCGCGCATTCTCGGCCTTCTTGGTGACCTTGACCTCGCCGCGATAGGTGTTCTGGCCCTTTCCAGCGGAGATGCCCTTGGAGATGATCGTCGACGAGGTGTTCCTGCCGAGGTGGATCATCTTGGTCCCGGTGTCGGCCTGCTGGAAGCCGGAGGTCAACGCCACCGAGTAGAATTCGCCCACCGAGTCGTCGCCCTTGAGGATCACCGAGGGGTACTTCCAGGTGATGGCGGAGCCGGTCTCGACCTGGGTCCACGAGATCTTGGATTTCTTTTCGCACAGACCGCGTTTGGTGACGAAGTTGTAGATCCCGCCGGCGCCGGTCTCCTTGTCGCCCGGGTACCAGTTCTGCACCGTCGAGTACTTGATCTCGGCGCCCTCGAGGGCCACGAGCTCCACCACCGCGGCGTGGAGCTGATTCTCATCCCGTTGCGGTGCGGTGCAGCCTTCGAGATAGCTGACGTAGGCGCCCTCGTCGGCGACGATGAGGGTCCGCTCGAACTGACCGGTGTTCTCGGCGTTGATCCGGAAGTAGGTGCTGAGTTCCATCGGGCAGCGCACGCCCTTGGGGACGTAGACGAAGGAGCCGTCGGAGAAGACCGCCGAGTTCAGGGTGGCGAAGAAGTTGTCGGTGTAGGGCACGACGGTTCCCAGGTACTTCTTGACCAGCTCGGGGTGGTTCTGGAGAGCCTCCGAGAACGAGCAGAAGATGATCCCGAGTTCGCCGAGCTTCTCCTTGAACGTTGTCGCCACCGAGACGCTGTCGAAGACTGCGTCGACGGCGACGTTGGCGAGGAGCTTCTGCTCGTCGAGAGGGATGCCGAGCTTCTTGTAGGTTTCGAGGATTTCGGGGTCCACCTCGTCGAGGCTCTCGAGCTTTTCTTTGGGCGCGGCGAAGTAGGAGATCTCCTGGTAGTCGATCTCGGGGTATTCCACCTTGGCCCAGGACGGCTCTTTCATCTCGAGCCACTTGCGGTACGCCTTGAGCCGCCACTCGGTCATCCACTCGGGCTCTGATTTCTTGGCCGAGATCGCGCGAACGACGGACTCGTCGAGACCGGGCGGGAAGGTGTCCTGCTCGACATCGGTGACGAATCCGTGCTCGTACTCGCGATTGGCGAAGTCTTCGATGATCTTGGTCTGTTCCGACATGGTCGCTCTCCGAACGCCCCGCAGGGCGGATGATCAGCTCAGGTTCGTTGGGTGACAACGACGGGCATGAGGTCGGGGGAGGTCGGTCCGGCGCCCGAGACGATGTCCGCAACCGTGATCCCGTCGAGAAAATTGCCGATGACGTTTCGCAGCCCCCGCCACACCGGCCGCAACCCGCAGTCGGCGCTCTTGGCGCAGATCCCGTCGCCGGGGCTCATGGTGTGGCAGAAGTCGGAGGAGAAAACCTGGGCTTCGAACGCCGCCACAACGTCCGACAGCGAGATCTGGTCCGCAGCTCGGGTCAGCGTGTAACCTCCGTTGCGCCCGCGGACGGCTCCGACGAGCCCGGCCCGCTTGAGGCGGCCGACGATCTTGGCGACCGTCGTGTCCGGCAGCGCCTCGCGTTCGGCGAGCTCACGGATGGTCAGCTGATCGCCGCTCACCGCGAGGCTCATGACGAGCCGTAAACCGTACTCTTCTGACTTGGAAACCCTCACGTGCGATCCTCCACCATGGGAAACGCAATAATGGAAATCAAATTCCACTTTTCCCCGCAGCGGCTCTTCGATCTTCCGGTGCCCTATCCGCCGGCGATCTCGTCCCAACCGTGGCCGTTCGACTGCCGCGTCAGGTTGCCAGGAAGAGCCCCGCTCCGGGTCCGAGGGGCAACCCAAAGAGGATCCAGATCACCAGCATGATCATCCAGACGACGAGGAACGCGATCGAGTAGGGCAGCATCGTGGCGATGACGGTGCCGATCCCCGCCTTGGAGTCGTAGCGCTGAACAAACGCGACGATGAGGGCGAAGAAGCTCATCATCGGCGAGATGAGATTGGTCGTGCTGTCGCCGATCCGGTAGACGCCCTGGATGAGCTCCGGCGAGTACCCGAGGAGCATGAACATGGGAATGAAGACCGGCGCCATAAAGGCCCACTTGGCCGACGCGCTGCCCATGCACAGGTTGATCACGGCTGCGAGGACGACAAAGGCGAGCATCAGGGGAATCGGCCCCAACCCCGAGGCCTGAAGGCCCTCGGCCCCCTTGATGGCGAAGATCATCCCCAGGTTGGTGACCTTGAAGTAGGCGACGAACTGCGCCGCGAAGAAGACCAGCACCATAAACAGTGCCAGCGACGCCATCCCGTCCTTCATGCCGTTGACCACGTCGTTGTCCGTCTTGAATGTCCCCACGGCGAAACCGTACGCGCAGCCGGCGACAAACCCGCCGAGGAAGATGAAGCTGACGATTCCGTGCATGAACGGCGAGTGGAGGACGCTGCCGGTTCCGAGCTCGCGCAGGATCCCGTTGGCGGGAACGAGACCGGCAAGGACCAGCAGGAGCAGCACGACGCTGACCCCGAACGCCCACCACAGACCCCTCTTCTCCTCCCGCGTGAGCTTCTCGATGGTCTCGTCCTCGTCGTGCTCGGCGCCATCGTACTCGCCGAGCCGCGGCACGACGATCTTTTCGGTCACCCAGGTCCCCACCCCCGCGATGAGAAAGGTCGAGACCACCATGAAGTAGTAGTTGCACGCCGGTGACACGGTGTAGGTCGGGTCGATGATCCGTGCCGCCTCCTCGGAGATCCCGGCGAGCAGCGGGTCGATGGTGCCGAGCAGCAGATTGGCGCTGAAGCCTCCGGAGACTCCCGCGAACGCGGCGGCGAGGCCGGCGATGGGGTGCCGGCCCACCGAGAGGAAGATCAACGCGCCCATGGGAACCAGCAGCACGTAGCCCACGTCAGAGGCCATGTTGGACATGACCCCGGCGAAGACGATGACAAACGTGAGCAGCCGGCGCGGCGCTGCGTGCACCAGCTGCCGCAGCGCGGTGCCGATGAGCCCGCTCTTTTCGGCGACACCGATCCCGAGCATCGCGACAAGCACCGTTCCCAGCGGTGCGAACCCGGTGAAGTTGGTGATGGTGTGCTCGAGGATCCAGTGCAGGCCCTCCTGCGACAGGAGGTTGACCGGCTCGACCAGAGAGCCGTCTTTCGGGTTGACCGCGTTGACGCCGAGCTTCGCGAACAGCCACGACAGGCCGATGAGGCTCAGCGCGAAGAGCGCGAACAGGGTCGCCGGGTTGGGCAGGGAGTTGCCGATGCGCTCGACGATCGTCAGGAATCGAGCCACCAGACTGCGGCGGGGCTGGACCTTTTTTGGTGTCATAGCGTTGGCGTCCTCCGAGTGCGTTTGAGCGTTCGGGTGATTCTACATGGGGTGCCTCTGGTGACGGGTTCGGCGCCACCGGGCGCCGCCGCAACCTAGCTCGAGCTACCCGACCGCCGGTCTGAAGGTATCGATGGCACCGGCGCCGTGGGCGACCCGGATCAATCCTCACCGAAGGTCGCGTGGAACGCCTTTTCACCCTCATGGCTGCCGATGAGCACGAGCTCGGCGTCGGCTGACAGCACCAACGACGGATCGGGGTTGACGGTCATGGCGCCGTTCTGCTCGATGGCGGCGACCGAACAGCCCGTCTTCTCGCGGATCCCCGAGTCGACGAGCTTCGTTCCGACCAACCCGCGGCTCATCCGGGCACGGAAGATGTTCAGACCCTCGGCGAGCAGCGCGGTCTGGTGGTTGTGCAGGTAGTGGACGATGGCGTTCGCTCCGAGGGTGGAGAGGGACATGACGAAGTCCGCGCCGGCCCGGTGGAGGGTCGAGACGTTGCGGTCCTGTGTCGCGCGGCTGAGGATCTGGATGTCCGGCCGAAGACTGCGAAAGTACTTCGTCAGATAGATGTTGGTGTCGTCGGCGTGGGTGGTGACGAGGGCCGCCGGTGCGTTCTCGATCCACGCCCGCTGCAGCGTCTGAATATCGGCGGCATCGCCGACCACGGCGTTCGGGAGGGTCTTCGCTCGCTTCTCGTCTTTTTCGACGACGATGAACGGGACCTCGCGCTTCTGGAGCTGGCGGATGATGGTCGTCCCGACACGCCCGCCACCGATGATCAGCACGGGTTCGCCGGAGATCCTGCGGTCGTGGTAGATGCCGTACACCTCCTCGAATCGTTCGAGGGCATCCTCGGTTCCGGCCAAGACGAGAACCGAGGCCTGGTTGATGATCTGCCCCGGACGCGGGATCGAGAAGGACCCGCGTTCCCACACCCCCGCGATCGACACGCCGAGGCGCTCGCGAACGCCGCTTTCGAGCACCGTCTTGCCGACCAGCGGTGTGCCCACGACCGGGAACTCGGCAATGAGAAGCTCGCCGAAGCGGCTCATCACGTTGATCTTGTGGACACCGCTCAGGGTCCAGTTGGCCAGTGAACGGCCGAGCATGTCGAACAGCTGCAGCACCCGAGAACTGCCGGCGAGCTCGAGGATGTCCACGGAGTGCTCGGACTCGGCGGTTGTCACGATCCGCACCGAGTCGCTCAGCTCGCGGATCGTGAAGGCGATGTTGGTGTTGATCTCGTCTCGGTTCGTGGCCACCACCAGCGCGGCCTGATCGACCCGCAACCGGCGGTAGGTCTCCGGATCGTCGATGGCCCCGACCGCGACGCGGATCCCTTTGTCGTAGAGCTGGCCGGCCTCGGCGAAGTCGTCGACCAGGACGACGTACTCCTGCCGGCGACTCTCCAGCTTCCGCACCACGGCCGAGTCCACCGGACCGAACCCGGTGATGATCACGTGATCCGAGGTGTCCGGCGGCAGCGAACGCGGCGTCCTGTTGCGTGCCTGGGCCTCGACGAAAGGCGCCCAGAAGTGTCTGATGACGATGAATGGCATCAGAATCAGCAGGAAGACCACGCCCGAGAGCAGCACCAGCATCGAGAAGGCCCGCCCCACATCCGTGTGGAACGTGATGTCCCCGAAACCCAGGGTGCTCATCACCGTCAACGTCCAGTAGAAGCCGGTCAACCAGGAGTGCTTCTGTCCCTCGTGGATCATCAGGATGTGGAACACGATGCTGTAGACCGTGATCATCGCCACCAGGAAGGCAACGAATCGGAGCAGCGCGGCGAGGTTCTTCCTCGCGCTCGTGCGACTGAGAAAATAGGCTGTGACCGAAGGCAAGAACTTCATTGTTTCTCCCAGTTGGTCGACTCCGTCGGTCGCTTTGAGCCCGCGCCGATCCGGGCGCCGCATCCGCTCATGCTCGTACTGGGCTGCAGCTTCTCCAGAACACAGGGTAGCCGCTCCCGGCCGATTGACGAACCTGGCCCGAGGTATTCACGAGGGATCTACTGCGGCCGACGTATGCGGCAACACGACGAGGGCGAGCTGAGCAACTGCATGGTGCTTGTGATTGCGAACAGCTGCCGGGAGTGATTGAATCGGGGAATGAAGGTCTTTCTTTCGAGGTGGGTGTGTCAGGACGTCGATGCCAATCTCCTTCGGTTCGAGGACGAGGTCGACAGGGCGGTGGGAGCAGGGGCGGAGATCGTGGTGTTTCCGGAGTTGTTTCTCACCGGGTACACCAGGAAGCTCGATGTGGCCGATGTGCGTGAACGATTCGCACGGTTGTCGGCCGCGGCGCCGGACACCTGCTTCGTGTACGGGTCGATTTCGGAGAAGCGCCGCAACCGGGTCACGGTGTGGTCCGCGGGCGAGCAGATTGCCCACTACGACAAGATCCACCTCTTCCGACCCAACGGTGAGTTCGACTTCTGGGATCAGGGCGACCGCTATGTCGCCGTCCGCTGGAACGGGCTCACCATCGGGCTGATGAACTGCAACGACATGCGGTTTCCGGAGCAGGCGCGCGCGCTGGTCCTCGAGGCCGGGGCCGATCTCATCATCACGCCCGCCTGGTGGCCGTGGCGCCGCGACTGGGTGTGGTCGAATCTCCTGCGCGCCCGGGCCATCGAGAACGCCGTCTGGACGCTCGGCTGCTGCATCGCCAACTCGGTCTTTCCGGGCGAGGATTTCGCCGGCGCCGGAAACCACGTCTTCTCACCCCTCGGCGAGGCCGTCCGCACCGCCGACGATACGCTCTACGACATTGCCGTCGAGAACCCGCCGCAGCTCATCGTCGACCCCCGTGAGGAGGCCGTCGAGATCTCCAAGCTCCAGGTGTTCTGACCGCTCCTCAGCGCGATCATTCTAGGGCATCGAGAAAAAGATCTGCATGGCGTAGAAGAGGTGTGCGGAGTGGCAGACCTTGGCGACGGCGTAGTAGCTGTAGAACGGATACGAGACATCAGGGTGCTCCACCTCGGTGTCCAGGAAGAACTGCCGGTCCGGACTCATGCCGGTGGTCTCGAAGTAGCTCATCAGCTGATGCTCACCGGTGAAGTTGTTGATCCGGAAGAGGAACGCCCAGACATCACGTTGAACGGTCAACCCGCAGTTGCCCGTGGTGCCGCCGAACCCGTCGTAGACCGCCACGCCCACCGAGGCGATGGCCGCTCCGTCGGGCAGGTAGACGGGGGCGACGGCGAATGCGTTTTGGCTGTCTCTACCCCACAGGGCGTCGTCCGGCCACTTGTGGACCAGCTCTGAGGGGTTGACCCCGTCGCTTCGGAAGTCGGCGGCGGTGATGGTGAGGGGGTTGCCGTAGGCCTTGGTCATGGACTCGGTGATCTGCCGGTGTTCGCCGGCGGTCAGGGACAATGCGGAGCTCGTCGCCGACTCCAGCTCCGAGGTCGCGTCGGCCGGTCCGGCGATCAGGGCGATGAGACCGCACAGCAAGACGAGCGCGGTCCGTTGGGAGAGTTTGCGCATCATTTCCGTCCTTGAATTGCGGTGGATGTCGGTCATGGCGTCACCTCCGACCACGACGAGGTGCCGCCGGCTTCGAACCCGTCGGCGAAGATCAGATCGCTCGCCACGTAGTAGATCCGCGCCGAGATGAGCGCGGTTGATGCCGACGGGAGGCAGGTGGAGACGTAGTAGGCGTTCTCGGGGAGGGTCACCATCGGCTGGTAGATGTCCGGCGCCGCCAGCGTCTGCACGTCCGGGTCGACGCCCGATGTGGTGATGATCGCGATGTCGAAGAACGGCTCCGGCGTCGTGTTCGTCGTGCGCGTCAACCAGATCCAATAGTTGGCGACGGGATCGTTGTCGATGAAGGAGGCGTAGAACCCGGTGATTTCGACGTTGTCGGGCAGGTAGGCGGGAGCCTGGACGCAGCCGCCCCCCGAGGGGTCGACTCCTCTGAGATAACCGCCGTTCCAGATGAAGTTGGTGCTGGTTGGATCATTTCCCTTCGAGCTGAATGCCGCGGCGGGAATCACGAGAGGGCTCGCGCCCGGGAAGCCCTTGAGGGCGGATTCGTCGGCGGAGGGCCCGGAGGCAGCGGCCTCCGGCGCCGGCGAAAGGGCCGACGCGGCGAAGATGAGGGCGGACAGAACGAGGATTCGATATGAGATGGTCATGTCGTCACTCCGAGTACTCGATGGAGACCGCGTACAAATGGTGTGCCGGTGAGCACAGCATGGCGCGCAAGTAGTAGCGGTACAGCATGTTGTTGACGGGGTTGGGACCGATGGTTGTGTCGGTGGGCGACTGCATCCCCGTCGAGGAGCCGGAGGTCTCGACGAGTCCCATCTGATATAAGCCGCTGTTTCCGATCTCCGCTCGATTGAGAACGACCTCCACCGAAGTCTGACCGGTGCACGAGTCCGAATTGTCGATGGCGTACAGCGTCATGCTGTCGATGGTCGCGCCGTCGGGCAGATACACGGGGGCGAAGAGCATGACGGGTGAACCTTCTCCCTCGATGAACCCGTCGACATCGAAAAAGAACCCGTCCGGGTCTTCGCCGTCGGTGTGGAAGGCCGCGCCCGGGATGACCATCGGTGATGTGTATCCGTCGTCGGCGATCACCGTCACGGCCGTGGCCAGGGTGATCGCACCGACGACTGCTGCGATTCTCTTCATACCGCGCCTCCTTTGTCGGTAGCTCGTCCACGCACAACCTCATTGTGGAGACGGTACGGACAATGGGCCATGGACGAACGCGACAGAAGGATGGACGAACGCGCCGAAAACCGTGTCGACCTTGCCGTTGAAGCGACAAGGGACGAGGTCGAGCACGTCTGGAAGACTTTCAAGCAGTCGGTCAACTACTTCAAGTCAAAGCTCTGAGCCTCGCCCGTCAAGCTCAGCGATCAAGGAACTTCCTGTCCGATTGTGACGGGCCCCGGCTATTCCGTGATCTCGCGGGCGGGGGCGACGAAGGAGATCCCCTGGCCGTTGGCGACACCGATCATCACGGCTTCGACGATGGGCGGATCGACCGCATCGTTCGAGCTCCATCGGACGATGAAGTTTGCACCCGACCCGCCCGAAGTGTCGCGTTCCTGAATGTAGAAGTCGACAGTCTCCAGGGGCGAGAGGGTTTGGGATCCGTCGAGGAAACCGCGGACGAGCTCGCCTTCCGTGTGGTAGTAGTCGACGGCGGCGATTGGTTTCATGGTGTGCACCTCCCCACTGGTGTCATCGAATCCGGACTTCCGAGCGGGCGGTCATGAGCGATCTTTCTCCCATACCGGCATCCGGCCGGGAGTGTAGGGTGTGCCGGCAGCCTCGAGGACGTTTTCGAGAGTGCGGATTCTGGCGTCGATCGCCTCGAGGTCCGCCACCACCTCGCCGAAGTCGTCGTGCGCTTCCGAGTAGGCGCGCCGGTAGGTGCCGGTTGGGGCGGATGTCGTCACCCAGAGCGATCCCACAATGAGGTCGGTGCGGCCCTTGAGCGACATCCGCGACTGGCCCTCGTCCTGGAGCAGGAGGGGGTCGCCGTTGAGGGCCTCGTCGACCTCCCGAAGTCCGATCTTGAGGGCTGCGAGCTCGTCGAGCCAGTCCTCCTCGGGGACGCCGACGCTGAAGACCGCTTTCTCGAGGTAGGGGAGCTTCTTCGCGAGCTCGCCCTGGTGGGCGTCGGCGGCCGAGATGGCGCGGGAAAGGGCAGCGACCTTCTTGTTGAATGCGTCGAGCGCGTCGAAATCCTCGGCGGGCAGGCTGGCGAGGTTGAGCGGGTTGCAGGTGAAGGTCTGCGGCGACCCGATCGCGGTCATCGACCCGCCCTGGACGCGGTGCATCGCAACCTTGTACTCGCCCGGGGTGACCATGTAACCGAGGTTGGGGCTCGCCCACGGGACGTAGTCGCCGGCGCTCGTGAGCGAGATCGGGTCCACGGGGTCGGTGCGGAAATCCCAGATGAAGCGCTGAACCCCGGCCGTGATGTCCTTCTTGATGGAGCGGACGGCGTGGCCGTCGGTGTCGGAGATGACGAAGAGCAGGTAGGGATCTTCTTCGAGGGCCTCTTTCCGGCGCTGCTCGTAATCCGGCAGCTCGACGTCCTTGCCCGCCTCTTGAAGTTCCTTCTCGGCCTCGTGACGGAGGTCTTTGAGCGATTTGTGACCTTCTTTGACGTAGTAGGTGATGGCGGCGCCCACCGGCGGGTTCGGCGCCGAGTAGTAGCTCGCACCCTGGAAGCCGACGCCGGGGAAGCCCATGGGGTCTGATTGGACGAACATCGGGGCGTCGGCCACCGGGAAGAGCGCCGCGTCGCCTTCCAGCGTCTCGGGATCGAGGCGCCGCAACGGCGAGTAGTCGTCGAGGATGAAGACCCCGCGGCCGAAGGTGGAGATGACGAGGTCATCCTCGTCTTTCTGGATGTCGATATCGGTGACCTGGCTCGAGGTCGGGATCCCGCCCTCGAGCTTGACCCAGGAGATCTCCTCGGTGTTGGAGACGAAGACACCGGTCATGGTGCCGACGAAGAGCAGGTTTTCGTCGACGTGGTCGACGCCGACCGAGTAGGTCGAGCCGTGCTCGGGCAGGTCTGCGCTGATGTCGCTCCAGGTGGTGCCGCCGTCGATGGTCTTGTAGAGGTAGGGGCCGAAGTCGCCGGCGAAGAAGTTGTGACAGGCGGCATAGGCGACATCCACGTCGTGCGGCGAGGCGACAATGGTGTGGATCCGGGCGAACTCCGGCAGCCCCTCGAGCTTGGCCTTGGTCCAGGTGGCGCCGCCGTCGTGGGTGAAGTGGAGGAGCCCGTCACCCGACCCGGCGTAGAGGCGGTTCTCATTCAGCGGCGATTCGGCCAGCGACACGATGTGGGCGAACGAGGACTTGGTGACCATCTCGTCGATGGACCAGCTGCGGTCCATGAGCTTGTGGAGCGTGGTGGGAACACCGCGGGTGAGATCGGGGCTGATCGGTGTCCAGCTCTCGCCGCGATCGTCCGAGCGCAGGACGACGTTGGCCCCGTGGTAGAGCCGTTTGTGATCGTGGGTTGAGAGGATGAGAGCCGCATCCCAGTCGAAACGGTAGGCTTCCTCGCCCTTGGGTTCGTAGCCGCGGAGGTAGAGTCGTTCTCCGGAAAGCTTGTCGAAGCGGGTGATGTTGCCGAACTGCCACTGGGAGTAGAGGATGTTCGGGTCCGACCAGTCGACGACGGTCTCGAAGCCGTCGCCGCCGAGGGTGAAGGTCCAGTCGGCGTTGGTGATGCCCGCCGAGCTCACGGTCCGGGACGGTCCGCCGAGGCTGTTGTTGTCCTGGGTTCCGATATAGACGTTGTAGAACGGCTTGGCGTTGTCGGCGGTCACCTTGTAGCACTCGGCGATGGGAAGATTCGCCTTGAAATCCCAGCTCTTTCCGCGGTCGAACGTCTCGTAGACCCCGCCGTCGCAGCCCGAGAGCAGGTGCCGGCTGTCCGTCGGGTCGATCCACAGGGTGTGGTTGTCCACGTGCTTGCGGTCTTCGCCGAGTCGGGCCCAGGTCGTGCCGCCGTCGATGCTGACCTTGTTGAAGATGTCGAGGACGTAGACGCGGTCGATGTTCTCGGTGTCGCAGACGATGCGCTGGAAGTAGAAGGTGTAGGCGGTCACGTAGTCACTCGTCTTGGACCAGCTGGCGCCGCCGTCATCGCTGCGCCATGTTCCCTTGTCCTTCTTCTCTTTGGCGTCGACGATGGCAAAGAGCACGTCCGGGTCCACCGGAGAGATGTCGATGCCGATCCGACCGACCATCTTCTGCGGGAAACCGCCCTCGAGGCGGGTCCAGGTCTCGCCGCCGTCGGTGGTCTTGTGGATCGCGCTCTCGTCGCCGCCGGTGACGATGGTCGAGAGATAGCGCTGACGCTGGTGGGCGACGGCGTAGAGCACGTCCGGATCGCGCGGGTCCACGTGCAGCTGCCAGACGCCGGTGTGGTCCGAGGGCCGCAGGACGTTGGTCCAGGTTTCGCCGCCGTCCGTCGTCTTGTAGACGCCGCGGTCGCCTCCGGACGACCGGTGTGAGCCGTAGGCGGCGACCCACACGGTCTTCGGATCCTCAGGGTGGACGACGATCTCGCCGATCTGTTGCGAGTCCTCGAGACCGACCTTCTTCCAGCTCTTGCCGCCGTCCGCTGATCGGTAGACCCCGTCGCCCGGGACCAGGTACGAGTGGGCGTTGTTCTCGCCGGTACCGACCCAGACCACATTCGGATTCGACGGGTCGAGGGTCACCGCCCCGATGGAGAACGACGACTGGCCGTCGAAGATCGGCTCGAAGGTGGTACCCCGGTTGACGGTCTTCCACAACGAGCCGTGACCCGAGGCGACGTAGTACTCGGAGTGGTCGCGGGGGTTGACCTCGATGTCGATGATCCGGCCGCCGGTGACGGCGGGCCCGATGCTGCGGAAGGCGAGGCCGGAAAGAGAGGCTTTCTCCAGCGTCACTGGACCGCCATCGGTCGCGGCTTCGTCAGTCGGGCTCTTCGCGGACTCGGCGGTGAGCGGTGACAGGGTGGACAGGATCAGGGCGACGGCGAAAATCGTAGTGTTTCTCATACCGAAGATCATAGCGATCCTCGCGGCGGCGTGAACAGCGGGTTACGCGAGAGGGATCTGCGAGGTGTGCATCGGCGCCGCTGTAAGGCGATCACTGCTCCTGAAGAGAGCAAGCGGCGTGCCAGCGGGAGCATGGTGGACCACCCTGTCCGGGGGCCGGAACCGCCGGATTTTGCGCGGTTGTTCGGTGAGGCGCGCCTCCAAAATGAGCAATCTGCTCGTTTATTACGTGGTCTTTCGGAATGGTTCCAGGTTGATACCTTTGTACATTCTCATCCGGCCATCTCGTTTCCTCTGGTGGGGAAAAGGCGCCCACCGGGGTTTCAAGCACCTGGGTGAGGGCCCAGGAGCGATGGCCCCTGGTCCGGGACATGGCTCCGGGGGAAACCGCCGGTGAGGTCATCGACGCTTTACCGTTCTCGGATCGGAGAGTGGGACCGCATGGACTTCGAGGAAACCGCAGAGGTGGTCTTCGGCCTGGCCGTGCGTCGGAAGGCGTCGCGATCGCGACGGTTTGGGCGCTCGCGTTACCCATGGAGCAGACAGCCAGCAGCTGGATGACAAGAGTAGGTTTCACGTTCTCCACCGGATTGAAGCGGGAAGGACCTTTGTTGATGAATCCTATTAGCTTCCCCGTACTTTCAGGACGGGTACCTTTGAAAGACGGACCGCGCGTTCGGCGACCGAGCCGAGCACCACGTGGGAGAGACCGGAGAGCCCTTTAGTCGCGAGAACCACGAGATCGTGGAGCAAGTGGATTTCCGCGTCGAAACGCGACGCCATTTTCTTGGCGAGAGAGAGGACGCGGTTCGATGCGGGCGAGAAATCGGTCGGAACCAACATACGTTTGGGTGTGTTCTTCATCCTCCATGGCAGATGTGCGGAGGTCGGTTGAATTCTGCAAGGAGGTCGATCTCCCGGTGACTGGGATCCTGGAGAACATGCGTGGATTGGTGTGCCCGAATTCCGGTCACCGGATCGAACTCTACAAATCCGGTTTGCGCGATCGACAACGCAGTCGTGGCCATCGAGATTGTCACTCAAAAAGCTTGGTCCCGATTCGCACGACGTTTGCGCCCTCCTCGATCGCCACGTGGTAGGAGTTGCTCATCCCCATCGACAAGAACCTCAATTCAACGTTGGGGGAACGGACGGGCTGCAACTCGTCAAATAGTCTCTTGGTCTCCACGAAGTAGGGTCGGGCATCTTCGGGGTCGCCGAAACGGGGACCCATCGTCATCAGACCCTTGGCCTTGACGTGCTCAAAGCCCGCGAGTTCGCTCAGCAGCCCAGGCACCTCTTCCGGAGGAACACCGGTTTTTTGGGGCTCCCGGCCGCTGTTGATTTCGATCAGAACCGGCATCACTCGGCCGAGTCGTGCGCATTCTGCTTCGATCTTCGCCGCCAAACGGAGTGAGTCAACGGTTTCGATCATATCGAAGATCTCGACCGCCGTTCGGACCTTGTTCCGCTGCAAATGTCCGATGAGGTGCCACCGGGTTTTGCTGCCGATCACGGAGTGGGCTTCTTTGGCTTCCTGGACGTAGTTTTCTCCGATGGTCGTCACGCCGGCGGCGATCGCCTGGAGAATTTCATCCGGAGTTCGAGTCTTTGCTGCGGCGACGAGAAGAACGCCGGAAGGAAGGTCGCTCAGGATGCGGGCTACGTTGTCGTTGATCAAGCTGAACTTCCTGTTCTCCTGGTCGTGGTCACACCACCGTGTGAGACGATGACAGCTGCTCGGTGAGCCTCATCTCCTGGTTCGAGTAGCTCTGGAAATCGTCGTTTGCTGCGGTCATGCAGCGTTTCAGACCGATGAGGGTCGCCCGGGGTAGGCTGCCGATACGTTCCGCCACTTCAAACGCCTCGTCCTCGAACTGGGCGGAGGCGGTGATGTGATTGACCAGGCCGAGAGCGAGAGCGTCGTCGGCGGACAGTCGCGGGACATCGAGTAGGAGGTGCGTGGATTGCGCCCCACCCACCATCTTCGCCAATAACCACGGTAAACAACCGAGCGGGGCGTTGGGCAGGGTCTGGGTGGTGTTTACGAAGACCGTCCCCGGGCTGATGATCCGGTAGTCGCAGGCGAGCAACGGCGCCGCGAGGTGAAGAGCGATATCGCCACCCGCTACTCCGATGACAAAAGAATCCAGGCTGCGGACGGTCTTGATGTAGCGCTGAATCACGTTTTCTTCGCGGATGATCCGTGTCCTGAGAGTCGCGCTGGTCACACCATCGTCGGCGTCTGAACCGACAACCAGGCGCTCGAGGTTCTCCGGGCTGAGCAGACCCGGTCTGGCGATCACCATGATGGTTGACTTCGGATCGCAGGCCTCATCCTCCAAGACGGCCCACAGGCCCTCGACCAGACCGAGGTCGATGCCGGCGAGGGATTCTCGGTCGTGAAACCGAATCACCGTGCGGTCCGGGGACCGCTCGACGGCAATGGGAGCGGACCGATCGGGCTCCGAGGTGAAGCGGTTCCACGGTTTCGAGCGTCTCTCGCTCCTCTTCGCCGCAGCATCAACTGATGTTGCGGGTGGTTTGCGAACCGTCAGGACCGGAGTGTCGGACATCTGAGTGACTCGTTCGGCGACCGAACCGAAGAGTGCGTGGGCGATTTTCGAACGATTGTGGGTGGCGAGAACGACGAGGTCGAATGTCTTCTCGTTCGCATAGTCCGCGATCCCGGGTGCTACCTGGGCGTGGATGACCGCGGTCTCGTGTTTCACAGCGCCGAGGTGCTCGCCCCCGACCCTGACCAGGGCCTCCCGGAATCGTGCGTTGATCCGTTTGACGTGGCTCACGCTGAGCGTGTAGTGAGCAAACAGGCCGGGATGGGTTTCCGGCTCCATCACGTGGAGCAGGGTGACCTCCGCCGAGAAGAGCGGCGCCCACTCCGCCGCGACCAGGACGGCATCCAGCGAGTCCTCTATCGAGTCGTAGGCGACGAGGATTCTCTTGGGCGGGAAGGTGCTTCCGGTCTCGGCTCGGGTGGTCATGACGGGAACCGGGGATCGATGGATGACTGCTTTCGCGACGGAGCCGACGAAGAGGCCGCGCAGACCGCGGTTGCCGGAAGTTCCCATGATCACCAGGTCGCAGAGGTGTTTGTCGGTGGCGTCGACGATCGCGTCGGCGGGAGGGACCCCGCGTCTCAGGTGGCAAACGCTGGGACCGTCGATCCTCGTCGCGGATTCCTCGAGGGCCTCGCGCGTTTGTTCGTCCGACATCGGGAGGGTCGATTCGACCTCGTCAACTCCTGCCGGGTTGACGATCGGATCCTCGATCAGGGTGCGCACATGGAGGAGATGGATCTCTGCTTCGAAGGGACCTGCGAGTCGGTTCGCGAGATCGATGGCGTTGTCCGACGCCGGGGAGAAATCAGTCGGAACCAGAATCCGTTTCGGTGTGAGTGCCATGGTCCGTCCTCCGTTCTCGGCCGCTCGGATCGGCCGTAACCGTGATTCACGATCAAACGACAGTGTTCGTCGTTTGTCCACCGGTCATCCGGGTGATTTCGAGTGAAGATGGGTGGACTTCCGGAAGTGATCCCCGATCCGTGAGCGGGTTCGGAGAAAGCCAGTGCGCGTGCTGCTGGCCGGCGAAATGACTGGTAAGGCGTTCCGGAGTTCCGAGGTCGAGCCACCCGCACGCCGGTACGGGATAGACCGAGAGTGTGTCGGCAACCCGCTCGAGGAGGTCCTTTGAAAAGTCCAGCATCGGGATGGCCCCGTAGGCATGGGACGCGTCCTGCTCGATTGATCGGTCACCTCGGTGTGCTTGGATGATGGGTTGAAAAGCGTGCCAAAGGACCGGCATGGCGGTCTTGAAGAGGTCACGGAGAAATCGTCCACCCGAGATCAAGATGAAGCTGTTCAAGAGACCGCCCTGGGCAAAGAGTGAGGCTGTGGTTTCGGCATCCGGTTTCTCGTGAAAGGCGGCGATCGTGCGGAGGCCGCCTGCCTTTCCCTGGCGCGGCACGATCCACCCGTAACCCGTTTCGGGCGCTTCGGCTTGAACCCCGAGCAGGATCATCTTCGAGTCCGCACGTGGGACGTGGCTGATGGCGCCAGTGATCGCTTGGTGCAGGGTGGTCTCGGACGCAACCGCGTGGTCGGAAGGGAGGATGACCAACCGGGCCTCGGGATCGCGGCGGATGATCCATAGCAGGGGCAGCAGGATGCCGGCCGCGGTGCCGCGGTTTTCAGGTTGCACGATCACGTGTCCAGGTGGCAGCTGAGCCGGGTCCGATGCCCACCAACGCCGGTGTTGGGAGGCGACGACCGTCACGATCCTTTCGGGAGAGGCGATTTTCGTTGCCCTCACCGAGGTGACATCGAGGAGAGTTCTACGGCCGTCGATCAACGCATATTGCTTTGGCGCGGGTTGCCCCCACCGATCGCGGGTCAGTTGCCGGACACGTTTGCCTTCTCCCGCTGCCAGGATCACGACCCAGAGATGTCTGTTCGTCGGCATTGTGCGGTCCTTTCGTGCAATGCCATCGACCGAATACGGTAAATGACGGAGGATGTTCCATCGGTTGAACGAAGGCGGTCGTCGGCTTGCGGTTGACCTTTTCAACGAGGGGCTGAAACTCACGGCGATAGGTGGGGCCCAACATGGAAAACGGCAGGTTTTGAAATATCCGACGGCCGTTGAAATCGAGGACGCGAAACTCGCTTCTGGTGTCGATGGCTTGCTGGATAACCTCGAATTGGCGACCATACGCTGTCCGCAGATGAGAGATGGGGATCTCGCAGGCGATGAACTTGCGGATCCCGAGCCGACCCAGTTGATCGAGGACCGAGCTGCTCTGAATCGACTGTCGTGCGACGACCAACATCGGTTCTTTCGATGAGAAAATCACGTAGGCGCTCATGGTCGTACCTCCTTGAAAGTAGATGGGGAGGATGACCCCGCTCCGCGGCAACGAGAAGTTGCCTTCCAAGTTGGAATAAGAGCAACTTTCGTGCCATCCGGAGCAGATGCCCACCTCCTTGTTTCACTCTTGAGTGGGGAAAAGGAATCCAGGGTTTGATGTCGTTGGAAGGTCGAAACCAATGAAGCGCATTCTGCTCGTTTTCAGGAACGAATATCTGCGCGGATCGCATGGAATAGACGTGGCCGGAGGCGATCGGAGAACGCCTCCGAAGGACGGGTGACCAGCGAAAAGAGGACTGAAGACATGGCACGGAGGTTGCAGATTTCAGGTGGTGTTGAAGGGAGATAACGCATGAATATTGCGGTGAGCGCCGTTCGTCCCTGCGTCGATGCTCCGTTGACCGAGCGACTCGAGAAGAGTCGATTTCTTGTGGTCGCCGATGAGAGGGGAAATGTCGGGTTGCCGATCCGCGTCCACCGCCGTGCTCTGCGGTCAGCTCCCGGGGATCGTATCGCGCAGCTCCTCATTGATCGCGGTGTCGGTGTGGTACTGACGGGACATTGCGAGCGGGCAACACGTGATGACCTCGATCGTAAGGGCATCCAGGTCATCACCGGGTGCTCCGGGTCCGTGCGGGAGGAGCTGGGGAGGTTTTTCGGTGATCTTCGTTGGCCCGCAACCGGCGAACCGGCCCTTGGACCGGCGACGGAGAAGGAATCGGTCGGCGCCGATGTCGAAATGCGGGTGATCATCGGCGGGGGCATGCGAGCGAGTCGAAGGCGACGCCGGCAAATGATTGATCTCAAGCACACGAGATCGCTTTCGTGGCGCCTCAGTGGGCTCTGGGGGATTTGACCGGATCCAGGATTCGGGGATCGTGGGACATCAGCCTCTGAAACGTTCGCTGTGGCACGAAACGTGCATGTGCAACCCTCGAGTATTCAACTCGACAACAGAAAGGAGGTTGCGATGCTGTTGGAACGGCTCGAAGGTCAAGAGGTGTTTCAGTGTCTCCGTCCCGAGCAGCTCAAGGCGGTCAGTGACGTCGCCAAAGTGGTGGAGATGAAAGCAGGTGAAACGATTTACGAAAAGGACACGAGTGCGGATTACTTCTTCGTTGTTCTGGACGGCCAGGTCGCACTGCGTCTTCCCGGCCATTCCGGGGTCAGTCTGCAGGTGGACTCCCTCACCAAGGGCGCAATGTTCGGTTCGTGCATCTGTTTTCAACTGGCCGATTACTCCCTCGATGCCACCTGCACGGTGGACACCCGGCTGTTGAAGATCGAGTCGGCGACGCTCAAGGAGCTCATGGACAAGGATCTGGTTCTGGGATACACGATTCAGAGCCAGATTTCGAGGATCTACTTCCGCCGCTACGTCGACACCATGAAGAAGCTTCAGGCCATCGTGCTCAACCTGCCGTTGGAGACTCGGGTGTCGCCGGCGACGTCGGAGCCGCTGGCGGCCGGCGCGACGGGCAGCGGTGCGGGGGTCCTGCAGGCGTGACTCCGGCCGCCATCGGTCGGCGGCACGGTCGAAACCGGATTCTTCCGGCCGGTGGCTCTCCGCCTCCGGGGCGGTCCGCGGTACAGTAGGACGGGCGATGCCCCCGCCCTGCAATCCTTACGCGGCGGGACCGGAGCCAGCGATGTACCACGACGACCCGCAAGCGGCACAGGTCATCCTCGACAACGTCACCGACGGCGTGTTCACCGTCGATCGGGAGTGGAAGATCACGTCCTTCAACCGGGCGGCGGAGCGCATCACCGGCGTCTCCCACGACGAGGCCATCGGGCGGCGGTGCTGCGATGTTTTCCGGGCGAGCATCTGCGAGTCGGATTGCGTGCTCCGACGCACCATCAAGACCGACCAGCCGGTGGTCAACAAGGCGATCTACATCATCGACGCCGCGGATCGGAAAATTCCCATCAGCGTGTCCACGGCCATTCTCCGCAACGAGGCCGGGGAGATCATCGGCGGCGTCGAGAGCTTTCGCGATCTCAGCCAGGTGGAGGACCTCCGGCGGGAGCTCGAGGGGCGGTACACCTTTCACGACATCATCGGCCGGAGCCCGGCGATGCAGTCGCTCTTCGAACTGCTGCCGGTGGTGGCCGAAAGCGACAGCTCGGTGCTCGTTCACGGCGCCAGCGGCACCGGGAAGGAGCTCGTTGCCCGCGCCATCCACGATCTCTCGCCGAGAAAGAAGAAACGCTTCGTCGCCATCAACTGCGGCGCCCTCCCCGATGCTCTGCTCGAGTCCGAACTCTTCGGTCACAAGGCCGGTGCCTTCACCGACGCCCGCAAGGACAAGCCGGGTCGATTCGCGGTCGCGGACGGGGGAACGATCCTGCTCGACGAGATCGGCGACATCTCGCCGGCCATGCAGGTTCGGCTGTTGCGGGTGCTGCAGGAGCGGCAGGTGGAGCCGCTGGGCTCGGTGGATCCGGTTCCCGTCGATGTCAGGGTCATTGCCGCGACCCACCGCGATCTCGCCAGGCTCGTTCAGGAGGGTTCCTTCCGGGAAGATCTCTTTTATCGGATGAACGTTTTTCGGGTCGATCTGCCGTTGCTTCGCGATCGTAGGGAAGACATCCCTCTGCTGGTCGACCACTTCATCTCGCGGTTCAATGCACGTCAGAGCAAAGATGTTTCGGGGGTCTCGGATGAAGTGATGAACGTCCTCATGCGGTGTGAGTTCCCGGGCAACGCCCGCGAGCTGGAGAACACCATCGAGCATGCGTTCGTACTGTGTCGCAGCGGAATGATCGAGCTTCGCCATCTCCCCCGGGAGATCCTCGACTGCTCCGGGCTGCCCGTGACGACAGTGCCTCCGGGGGCATCGTTGAAGTCCGTCGAGGCCATCCACATCGCCGACACTCTGCGCCGCCACGACGGCAACCGGACGGCGACGGCGGAAGAGCTCGGCATCCACCCCACGACCCTGAGGCGCAAGATCAAGGCGCTGGACATCGATGTCCCTGTGGGCGACGGCCGCAGTCAACGGGGCAAAGAGTAGCCGCGGCGTCGGATCATCGGCGCAATTCGCTCGGTTTCATGTCGCCAAGCGATCGAAACGCACTCTCGTTGACCTGGTGAAGGCCGGTGTTCGCAGGGTTTGACCCTTCAGTTTTCTTGGCACGGCTGTTGCAAATGTCGCTTGACATGAGAATTGCGATCCCGGTCTGGAACGGTCGAGTGTCTCCGGTCTTCGACGTCGCCAGGACCATCTGCGTGGCCGACATCGACGGCGAACTCGGCGAACCGAATCCACGGGCGATACACGCGCTCAACCCAGTGCGCCCGGTGTCGACGCTGACCGATCTCGGCATCGATCTGCTGGCCTGCTCGGCGATCTCCGCACCCCTGGCGTCCGCCATGTCGGCTGCGGGCATCGAGGTGATCTCCGATATCTGCGGTTCGCCCGACGAGATCATCGAGGCGCTGGCGGCCGGCGGCGACGGTCTCGAGGGTCTTCGCTCTCCGGGGAGCCGTCGCGATCCGAAACGGTCGTTCGTCGCCCGCACCTCTCGCCAGGGCCGAGAGCCCCAGAGCTCGAGATGAAGGATGCTCGAGAGAGTGAGGCCGGTGAGGCGGCGATCTCGCCCACCATGCAGCACGTCTTCGGACCGGTTCCGTCGCGCCGCCTCGGGATGTCGCTCGGGATTGATCCGGTCCCGTTGAAGACCTGCAACCACAGCTGCGTGTACTGCCAGCTCGGTCGAACCCGTCGCCTCGCCAGGGAGCGAGCGCCCTTCTTCGACGTCGCGGACATTCTTTGTGAGGTCGCCCATGTTGTGGAGGGTCCCAAAGGCGGGGGTATTGACTGGATCACCTTCGTGGGATCGGGAGAAACCACCCTGGCGTCGAACCTCGGGTTGATGATCCGCGGCGTCAAGACGATGTCGGACCTGCCGGTGGCGGTGATCACCAACGGTTCGTTGCTGCATCTGGCCGATGTCCGAGATGAGCTCCAGGCCGCCGATGCCGTGCTCCCCAGTCTCGACGCCGGCAGCGCCGGTCTCTACCGGAAGATCAACCGGCCCCCCCGCGAGCTGGGCTTCGAAGATCACGTTCGAGGACTCGTGGAGTTCCGGAGGGCCTACCGCGGCGAGCTTTGGGTGGAGGTCATGCTCCTCGGCGGCGTCAACGACACGGAAGCCGCCCTCCAGGACCTCGCGGCGGTGCTGCAGCGGGTGGCCCCCGATGAGATTCATCTCGCCACGCCGACCCGCCCACCGGCCGAGCCGTCGGTCGTTCCGCCGGGACCCGACGGTCTGGATCGGGCAGCGGCTGTCCTCGGCCGGGTGGCCAGGGTGCTCAGGCCGGTTCACGTGGACGGAACGATGACGGCCGGAGAGGACGCGGTTGCGGCGGTTCAGGCGATCATCTCCCGCCACCCCCTCGAGGAATCGGAGATCAAGGGGCTGCTGACGCGGTGGGTCCCGGGGCGGGTCGAAGAAGCGTGGGCCGAGCTGACCGAGCGAGAGGAGATCCGGTCGGTGGACCGTTTCGGAAAGCGGTTCTGGTGTGCCGGGGACATGGAGTTTCCCCGGCAGGATCGGACGGCGGGACGATGAGACCACGACGGTGATGCGATGCGGTTGACACGGGGAGATGAACGACAGGAAAATGCATTTTGCTCGCATTGCTGCTCTGATACAGATGTAATTTGCTCGGTTGTTTCGCGTGGTGCTCTGTGAGAATCAAGCGAACACCGCGTTCTGACGGGATTTCGGAATCCGGTATCTAAATTGCTAGCAGGCGAGAAAGGCGACGTCCGGCACCCCGTCATGGGGAAAACCACAGCCCGTCGCCACGAAAAGACGGAGAAGAGACATGGCAGATCCAGAAGACAAGGTTGAAGGACAGGCCCCGGGCAAGTACTACGTTGATTCGAACTGCATCGATTGTGACGTGTGTCGCGAGACAGCGCCCGAGAACTTCGCGGCCAACGAGGACGAGGGCTTCTCCTTCGTCGTCAAACAGCCCGAGAACGCCGAGGAGGAGGAGCTGTGCCAGGAGGCCATGGAGGGTTGTCCCGTTGAAGCCATCGGCGACGATGGGGACGCCTGATCATGGCTGAAGGATCCAAGATCGCCGTCACGTCGAGCGGTCCGAGCCTGGACGCGCCCATGGACGAACGCTTCGGCAGGTGCCCGTGCTTCGTGATCGTCGATGCGGGGGCCACCGTCGTCGATCCCGTCGAGAATCCGTGCGCCACCCAGGGTCACGGCGCCGGCATCCAGGCCGCCAAGCTGGTGGCAGAGAAGGGTGTCGGGGTGGTGCTGACCGGGCGCTGCGGCCCGAACGCCTCGGACACCCTCGAGGCTGCCGGAGTCACCGTCGTCACCGGGTGCAGCGGCACCGTGCGCGAGGCGCTGGACGCCTACAACGCCGGAAAAGCAACGGCGTAGCGGGGCCGTCAATTGCGCATCGGTATCGCCAGCGGCAAGGGTGGGACGGGCAAGACCACCGTGGCCACCAATTTGGCCAGGGTGGCGGCCTTGGAGGGCCGGACGGTCGCCTATCTCGATTGCGACGTCGAGGAGCCCAACGGTCAGATCTTTCTCCGGCCGGAGGTGGCGTGGCGGCGTCCCGTCACCCTCCCGGTGCCGCGGGTGGATGCCGAGGCCTGCGACCTGTGCGGGCTTTGCGGGGAGATCTGCGAGTTCAGCGCCATCGTCCCCGTGGGCACGAAGGTCCTGGTCTTTCCCCAACTCTGCCACTCATGCGGCGGTTGCCGTCTCGTCTGCCCGCAGAAGGCGATCACCGAAAGCCCCCGGGAGGTGGCCACTCTCTCGGGGGGTGATGCCAAGGGGGTCCAATACCTCCAGGGTCTGCTGAACATCGGCGAAGCCATGAGCCCGCCGGTGATTCGGGCACTCAAGGCGGTGGCGCCGCCGGCAGAGTTGGTGATCGTCGACGCGCCTCCGGGAACCTCGTGCCCGGTTGTGGAGGCCGTTGGGGGGTGCGACAAGGTGGTGCTCGTCACCGAACCGACGCCGTTCGGATTGCACGATCTCGAGCTGGCGATCGAGACGATCGGCGCTCTCGGCATCCCCTGCGAGGTGGTGGTGAACCGGGCCGGGTCGAACATGGAGGCCACCCGTGAGCTCTGCGCCGGCCGGGGGGTGGAGATCGCGGCCGAGCTGCCGGACAGCCGCAGCATCGCGGAAGCGTACTCGAGGGGCGAAATGGCGGTGGAGGCCGACCCCGACTTCCGCGACCGTTTCGTCGCCCTCCTGCGCCGAATCGAGGGACCCAGATGAAGCAGGTCGTGATCATCAGCGGCAAAGGAGGCACCGGCAAGACCTCGCTGGTGGCCTCGTTGGCCTCATTGGCCGGGACCTCGGTGCTGGCCGACTGCGATGTGGATGCCGCCGATCTTCATCTCGTGGTGAAACCTTCGCCCGTGGCGCGGTTCGATTTCATCGGCGGCAAGATCGCGGTGATCGACGAGGATGCCTGCACCGAGTGCGGCCTCTGCGAGACCCTGTGCCGGTATGACGCCATCCGGGGAAACGGCTCGGTCCCGGATATCGATCCCATCGCCTGTGAAGGCTGCGGTGTCTGCGCCTGGTTCTGCCCCGAGCGAGCCATCGACATGGTGGATTCAGTGGAGGGCGAGTGGTACCGGTCGGAGACGAGGTTCGGGCCCATGGTCCACGCCCGGCTCAATCCCGCCGGCGAAAACTCGGGCAAGCTGGTGAGCCTCCTCCGTGCCGAGGCGAAGACCATCGCCGAGGACCGCGGCATCGACACGGTTCTCATTGACGGATCGCCCGGCATCGGGTGTCCGGTCATCGCCTCGATGACGGGAGCGGATCTGGTACTGGTCGTCACCGAACCCACCCTCAGCGGCCTCCACGACTTCGAGCGGGTGGTGGGTTTGACGCGGCACTTCGGCATTCCCGCCCAGGTGGTGGTCAACAAGTTCGACATCAACGAGACCAACGCGCGGCGATTGGAAGAGCTCGCCACGAGCCTCGGTGCCGGGGTCGCGGGGCGGATCCGTTTCGACCCCGCGGTGACCGAAGCCCAGGTTCGGGGCGTGCCGCTGGTCGAGATCACCGACGAGGGCGCCGCCCAGGACGTGGCCGAGGTGTGGAAGCGGATCGAGTGGTCGTTGTCCGTAGGAGGGATGCTGCGATGACAAAGAAGATCGGCATCATCATTTGTGACCGGTGGCGGCGGTGTGCCGGCGGGAAGTGCCTGCGGGCCCTGAGAGAGCGTGAGGGGGCCTTCGCCAGATACGCGGGTGAGGAGGTGGAGCTGGTCGCCTATACCACCTGCGACGGGTGCCCGGGCGGCAACGTGGAGTATGCGCCGGCGGAGATGAAGAAGAACGGGGCCGAGGTGGTGCACCTGGCCACCGGTTTGGTTGTCGGTTACCCGCCCTGTCCCTATATCGACGATTTCAAGGCCTTCATCGAAGAGAAGTACGACCTGGAGGTCGTGGTGGGCACCCACCCCATCCCACAGAACTACTACGACACCCATCGCAATCTCGGAACCTGGGACTCACCGACGTGGGACTGGAAGATTCGCGAGACGTTGACCCACGAGAGCATGCGGCGTGCGTACGATTGATGCGGACCTACCTGGACTGCGCGCCGTGCTTCATGAAGCAGGCATTGGAAGCAGCGCGCCGGGCCACCAGCGACGAGGCGCTTCACCAGGAGGTCGTCCGCCGCACCGCCCGGGAGCTCGCCCTTCTCGACATGACGGCCACACCGCCCTTCATGGCCCAGAAGATCCACCGCATCGTCCGTGAGCTGACCGGGAATCTCGACCCCTATCGCGAGGTCAAGGAGCGCACCAACCGGTTGGCTCTCGGCCTGCTGCCGGCGGTTCGACGACGAGTTCGGAATGCCGGGGCCCCACTGGAGATGGCGGTGAGAATGGCGGTTGCGGGGAACATCATCGACTTCGGTCTCGAACGCCGCTTCCGCGAGGAGGATGTCGAAGACGTCCTCGAACGGGCGGCGGTCTCTCCCCTTCACGGAGGGTTCGAGGGCTTCGAACAGGATGCGGCGCGGGCCTCGTCGATCCTCTATCTGGCGGACAACTCCGGTGAGATCGTTTTCGACAGAGTGCTCATCGAAGCGCTTGGCCCGCACCGGGTGACGGTGGCGGTCCGGGGCCGGCCGGTGCTCAACGACGCGTTGCGCGAGGACGCCATTGCAGCCGGGTTGACCGACGTGGAGCTCGTGGACAACGGCTCCGATGCGCCGGGAACCATCCTCGAGGATTGCTCTGACCAGCTCCGCGAGCGCTTCGCCGCTGCCGACATGGTCATCGCCAAGGGCCAGGGAAACTACGAGACCCTCAGCGGTGCGCACCGACCGGTCTGGTTCGTGCTCATGGCCAAGTGTCCGGTCATTGCGCGTCACATCGGGTGCGAACCCGGAAGCTTCGTTCTGCAGAAGCGGTGAATCTTTCGCCGCGCCCGTGCCCCTGCCCGTACCCGATGCGATGGTTGTGGCCACGGGCGTCTCCCCCCCCCTGGTTGACGACGACGGGGGCGGACAGCGTCCAGTGTCAGCGCCAGCTGCAGGAAACAGTGACAGCGCCAGGGAACAGGATCAGCGTCACCGAACGGCGGCAGTGACAGCAACGGGCGTCACCAGCTTGTCAGTCCGATTTCGTGAGCTCGGCAATGCGGCTTTTGAGACGTTCGACCTCGTCGGTCAAACGCTGCAGCACGCCGGGTTCCTCAGGGGTCGCCTCGGCCTGGGACGGCCACCCGGGCGCCCACCGCCGATTGCGAAATCCCTGTCCCCGGCCGTATCCGCGGCCGAAACCACCTCCGCCGCGGCCGAATCCGCCGCCTCGCGCCCCGTACCCGGCGCCACCGCCGCAGGGGCCGAAGCCGCCTCCGGTCATTGGTCCCTGTCCCATGGGTCCGCTTCCGTCTCCTCCAGGCATGGTGTTCCTCCCTTCGGCACCGGCCACCTGACGGCCGGCGCGCGTCACTTGTCGGTCACGTCGTATCGTTCTTGACGGACCGTCGGTTCTCGATCTGTTGATGGTGGGGCGATCCTTCGCGGACCATGGCGGATCCGCACTCGGGACAGCGTGCATCGAGACACGGTGAGCCGGGTTGATGCGGCTGTCGGTGCCCGCACTTGGGGCAGAGGCAGAAGCCGCCGCCGCCCATCCGGTTGCCTCCCTGGCCCTTTCCCTGGCCGCCCATGCCGCCGCCGCGTCCGCCGCCTCCTTGACCGCGCCCGCGACCGGCGCCCGTTCCCTGTCCTCTTCCTTGATTCGGCATGTTTTCGTCCTTGTCAGTTTCGGCAGCGGCCGCCTCGGCCGTGCCCGTGTTCGTGTTCTGCGTGGTCGTGTCCGCAGCCGTGGAAGCTGTGGTCGTTGCAGGGCTCTCCGGTGGCCCTCAGAGTCCCGTTGAGGTAACTCCGGACCACCGCGTCCGGGTCGTCACCGTCGATACCGAGGACAACCTCGATACCGTGGTGGTTGAGAATGTCGATGGCGCGCGGGCCCATCCCCCCCGCCAGCACGTGGGTGGCGCCCTGATCGCGCAGCCACATGGGGAAGACTCCCCGGTTGTGCTCCGGGGGCGGCTCAAGCCGGCGTTTGCCGACGGCGCCGTCGTTGTCGCCGACGTTGTAGAAGGCGAAGAGCTCGGCCCCGCCGAAGTGTTGACTGAATTTCCCTTGATGGAGCGGAACGGCGATTTTCATAGCGGTCAATCCTCCCTTGGATTTCTCGAACGCGGACCTCGTCCGCGGTTGGTGCGTCCCTGCCCGCCGCGGCAGCGGCAGCCGTGGCCCCGCCGCGCTCCGTCGCCGTGGACGGGGCAGGGGAACGGTTCGTCGGAGGCGGTCACCACCGGACCCTCGCTGACCACGAGCAGCCGTTCTTCCACCAGTGCCCGGGCCACCGCCGCCCTGGCGCGGGCGAGGATCCGGGCAAAGGTGGGACGGGAGACCCCCATCCTCGCCGCCGCGGTCTGTTGGTAGAGGCCTTCCAGATCGGCCAATCGCAGGGCTTCGAGCTCGTCGAGCCGAAGGGGCTCGATCTCGAGCTCGTCCACCGGACGTCCGACGGGCTTGAAGGCCCGCCCCTCGGCTCCGCATCCGATCGTCCTGAGTTTCTCCGGTCGTGGTGCCACGTCGCCTCCCAATAACGAACATATGCTCATTATTGATGTGTGTCAAGGGGGTGGATCGCAGGATTCGATTCGAGCGTGGTTCTGTCGTGTGTTCGGTTATGCAAGTGTAACATTTAATTGGGTTTGTTGGTTGAATTCGGCGGTGGGAGTATGATGTCGTGCTGAAGGAGGTCCTATGGCAGATCAGCCTCAAGGATGCGCACGAGTGACCGGAGAGGTCGCGGGAGAGCCGTCGCCCGACACCCCGGTCGCACCCATTGACAACCAACCTGCTGAGGAGGAGACCATGACCGCTCGCGTCGGACAGAAAGCCCCGGATTTCAATGCTCCCGCCTACTTCAAGGGTGGTTTCACCAATGTCCAGCTCTCCGACCACTTCGGTAAGTGGATTCTCTTGTGCTTCTACCCTGGTGACTTCACCTTCGTTTGAGCCACCGAGGTGTCGGCGGTCGCCGACAAGTACTCGGAGCTGCAAGACCTCGACGTCGAGGTCTTCTCGGTCAGCGTGGACAGCCACTTCGTGCATAAGATGTGGAATGACCACGAACTGGTGAAGATGGTCGACGGCGGCGTGCCCTTCCACATGCTGTCGGACCAGGCCGGCAACATCGGCAAGGCCTACGGCGTCTACGACGAGGCCCAGGGCATCGAGCTGCGGGGCCGGTTCATCATCGATCCCGACGGCGTCATCCAGGCCATGGAGGTGCTCACGCCGCCGGTGGGACGCAAGATCGCCGAGTCCATCCGTCAGGTCCAGGCCTACAAGGTGGTGCGAGCGAGCGGTGGCGCCGAGGCCACCCCGGCGGGTTGGATGCCCGGCGATCCGGTGCTCAAGCCCGGACCGGAGCTGGTGGGCAATGTCTGGAAGGAATGGAAGCCCAACGAGTAGGCTGCCGATTCAAAGATCGACCACGCATCGGGGAGGGCGTTTGCCCTCCCTTTGGTCTTGGGATCGATCCGCTCTGATACGGTCGTCGGCCACGGATGCGGACGCGGACGCGGACGCGGACGCGGGCACGGGCGCGGGCGCGGGTACGGGCATCGGGCTCGGAAGCGGTTACGGTTTCATCGGGATCGGGATCGGGATCGGGATCGGGATCGGGATCAAGATCGATCCGTGGATGGTCACCGGCCACGGATACGGGCGCGGAAAGGGGAGACCACGTGCAGGAATCGCACGACGCTCCGAGAAAATCCAAAGTCGCGACCATCGCCGCGGCTCATGCCGCGCACGACACCTATAGCTCGTTCCTGCCACCGCTGCTGCCGGTATTCATCGAAAGGCTCGTGCTGACCAAGGCGGAGGCCGGGCTGCTCACCGTCTTTCTCCAGGGCCCGTCGTTGCTGCAGCCCCTGATCGGTCACCTCGGCGACCGGCGCGACCTGCGGGCGCTGGTGGTATTGACGCCGACGGTGACCGCGGTGTGTATGTGCTTGTTGGGAGTGGCGCCGGGCTACGGCATCATCGCCCTGCTCCTGGTGGCGACCGGACTCTCGTCCGCCGTGCTGCACGCTCTCGCTCCGGTGGCGGCGGGCCGCTTCTCGGGGCGACGCCTGGGTGTCGGGATGGGATTCTGGATGGTCGGCGGCGAGCTCGGCCGGACCATCGGACCCATCGTCCTGGTCAGCGCCATCGCCACGCTCGGCCTGGCCGGGTTGCCGTGGTTGATGGTCGGCGGGCTCGTGGCTTCGGCGCTGCTCGCCTCCGGGCTGAGGGGAGCAAGGCCCGAGCCGGTATCGGAGCGATCGCGAAGGGCCGTCGGGGTGGGACAGCCCTCCATGCGCCGCTTCTTCCTGCCGCTGACCGGCATCGTCGGCGCGCGGGCGGTGATGATGGCTGCGTTCACGACCTTTCTCCCGGTCTTCCTTCGCGAGGAGGGACTCAGTCTGTGGTGGGCCGGTGCGTCCCTCTCCATCCTCGAAGGGGCCGGTGTGGTCGGCGCCTTGACCGGCGGCGCCGCCAGCGACCGCATGGGAAGAAAACGCGTTCTGCTGGGCTCTCTGCTGCTGACGCCGGCGCTCATGGTCGGTTTCGTGTTCGCGGCGGGGTGGGGACGGCTGCCCCTGTTGCTCGGCCTCGGCTTCGCCGGCCTGATGGCAACGCCGGTGATCATGGCGGCGGTGATCGAGAGCTTCCCGGAGAATCGCGCTTTGGCCAACGGCAACTACATGGCGCTCAACTTCGTCGCCCGGGCGGTGGCGGTGGTGCTCGTCGGCGTCGTCGCCGACGCCTTCGGCATGCGCCAGGCTTTCGTCGCGTGCGCTGCCGTGGGCTTTCTCGGGGCGCCGTTCGTGGTGCTCCTCCCGACTGCAATGGCGAGCGCGGGCGAAAACTGATTCCGGTCCGCATTCGAGCAGAATGCTCGGATGAATGGGGTCGGAACCGGGCTGATTGGGCGGTTCTGGGATCACGACGCAGCGTGGAGTGCGTTTCTCCGACGATGCAGACAACAGCGGCGACTGGCACACCGATTGCAACTCAATCTCATATGATGGCGGCAGGCACTCCCCATAAGACCGGCCCAGGACGTTTTCGGGCCTACGGACGGCGGCAGATGGGTCGCATCGGACAGCTTGACCGGTTGTCGCCTGCGCTTCGGGCCGGGCTCGAGGCGGCTTCGCTGGTGCTGCCGTTTCGGGTGAACGAGTACGTGCTCGACGAGCTGATCGATTGGGACGACATTCCGGACGATCCCATCTTCCAGCTGACC
>JAZBOQ010000039.1:0-3074 GCA_036351195.1 Thermoanaerobaculales bacterium
GATTTCGGCGACTATGTGAAGAAGTACGGGCTCCATCGTTTCGAGGGCGTACTCCTGCGCTATCTCTCACAGCTCTACAAGACCCTCGACCAGAACGTCCCCGACTACGTCAAGGACGACGCCGTCCTCGATGTGGTCGGATACTTCCGGTCCATGCTCGAGCGCGTCGACACCAGCCTCATCGAAGAGTGGGAGGGCCTGCGCCACCCCGAGCTCCGGCTCGAAGAGGGCGTCGAGGACTCACGCGAAGCCCACCGCCTGCTCGCCGTCGAGGAGCTGCGGACCGACGAGCGCAAGCTCGCCTCACGGGTCCGCGCCGAGATGCGCCAGCTCGTCCGGGCGCTGTCGCAAAAAGACTGGGAGGCGGCCGAGGGCGCCGTCCGCCAGCCCGACAGGGAGACCGAGCAGTGGCCGACCGAGCGCTTCAGCGAGGCCCTGGCGCCGTTCTACGAGCAATTCAACGCTCTCGTCTTCGACCACCGCGCCCGGCTCAAGGACACCACCGTCATCGTCCGCGAAGGGGACAAGCACTGGAAGATCACCCAGAACCTCTTCGACCCGGACGACGACAACCTGTGGTACATCTCAGCCGAGGTCGATCTCGATCAGTGGCACGGCGGCCCGCTGGTCGCCGTTTCCGAAATCGGGTCATAGACCCGCGTCCGCGTTACGAGGTTCCGCGGCGTGTAAAGCACCCGCGATCCGTCGCAGGCGGGAACGCCTGCGCTACCCGATAAGGGTTCTCGGCATTTTGGTGCGCCCGCGTCCCCACGGGCGATGGCCGCCGATCCGGTCGGGGTCCGAGGTTCAGGCCTGCAGCAGCTTCGAAACCCAGCCGAGCACATCCGATTTCACCTGTTCCCAATCCAGTTCGATCAACATCCGCAACTCGGGCTCCTCATCAGCATCGTCGAAATAGCTGAGGCTTCTGACCACGTGCCCGGTGTCGCGCATCCGAAACTTCTTCTGGAAGAGATCGAGGTAGGCCTGAAGGGATCGATGCCTCGAAACCAAGAGCCAGAGGTCAACGAAGTCCTTCCGACTGCCACGAGAGGCGATGGCGGCGAGCTTCATGGCTGCGATGTCGTCGCTGTGGGCCACCGGCAGAAGAGCCTCTTCGAGATGAAGGACGGCCTCGAGTTGCGGGTAGTCATACCCGAAGAAGCTGACCTGGACTCCTCCCATCGTGATGTAGACGGTGCGCGAGCTCGTCATTGTGACCTCGAAGTCCACCTCTGAATCCCGGACCGTCTGGATCAGTTCTTCGGGATTCGAAAACGTCGCGGACATGAAGTCGAGATCGATGGAAACACGGTGCCCTTCCTGCAGCGCGAGAGCGGTCCCGCCTGCGAGATAAAAATCGCTGTCGGCCAGGATCTCCGAGATGATGCGGTAAGCCGTGACCAGCTGCGGCTCGGCACACTCCCAGCGCGGAGTCACGCGGGCCATTTCTCGGCCCGTTCCCGAGCCTCCTGGACCCAGGATGTGGCGACAGGATCGGGCACGCCCGTGGCCCACGACCAGAACCTCAGCTCCCGGGGCGGCAGCACTCGTCGGCCCCGCGTCTCGAGAAACTCCCTCAACTCGGACCTTGAATACGCCTCGAGCAGCCAGCGCATCGACTCCCAAACGCCACGCTCCATGACGCGCTCGACAACCACCCGATCCAGTCGTTCCGCTCCCTGCGAATCGTCGAGGTCATACTCCCAGAGCAGGGCTCGAACGTGGGAGGGGATTTCCATCAAATCATTTTACCAGAATGGTTTGAAGAATGAACAGCCTCCTCTTCGACCCCTACGGAGGTAATGGTGCGATTTACGTGCCAGGACCAACGAATTTTGCAAAGCTGGCGGGCGCCTCCTAAAGGCACCGCAGCGACGCGCGGAGGTCGCTGCGGAGAACGTGATCGCCCCGCTCCCCGACACGAGGCCGCTAATCAAGAATGCAAAAGTTGTTGGGCCTGGCACCGGTCTGGCACCGGTCAGCTTTGAGCGGCTGGGCACGGGATTGCCCGGTGACGGACTCGTGCGGAGCGCGTTGCCGTCCGGTAGGTTGTTCAGGCACAAGTCCGCACCCGACACCATTCGGCACCATGGCAACGGTTGAACGTTCTTGAGAAGGAACACCGCACCGAGCATTCGCACATTTTCCACAATCTTTCGAACGTAAGGCACGGCATCTGCCGATTGACACCGAAAGCGGTGAGGCGCATAATGAGGCATTAAGAGTCACTCATGACTCGCCGGAGGTATGAATGACACAGTTGACGGTCCGAGGATTCGACCCGGAGCTGGAGCGCGCCCTTCGAAACCTCGCTCGCCGGAGGGGCATTTCACTCAACAGGGCTGCTCTTGAGCTGATGAGGCGGGGGAGTGGATTGGCCGCAGGCACCCGAACGGAGGAGTGTGTCGGCTCGAGTCTCGACCACCTTGTCGGCACCTGGGGAGACGATGAGGCTGAGCAAATTCTCCGGGTGATCGAGACGTGTAGTCAGATCGACGAGGAGCTTTGGTTGTGAAAATCATCCTCGACACCAATGCCTACGTGGCGTTCAAGCGGGGTCACGATGCGGTGGTCGATCGGGTCAGAAATGCACATCGAGTCGTCTTCTCGACCGTGGTCGCAGGCGAGCTCATCTTCGGTTTCCGCCACGGCTCTCGATTAGCAGAGAACATGGAGGAGCTTGCGCGTTTTCTCGACAATCCGTACGTCGAGACAGTGCCGGTGACGATCACGACCGCCGACCGTTTCGGCCGAGTCGCCGCTGGGCTGCGCCGCAAAGGATCTCCGATTCCAACAAACGATATCTGGATCGCGGCTCACGCTTTCGAAACCGGGGCCGAGCTTCTCTCATTTGATCGTCATTTCGAGCGTATCGATGGTCTTGTCTGGACTCGGCTGAAATAGGTCGATCTTCCGCTAGTAACCGAATTTCGGTGCCGAACTTCGGTGACTTCGGTGCCAGGCCAGATGGGTGCCAGGACCACCAACTTTTGCACACTCCAAATCACTACCCCAGGCGCGCCTCTGAGATTGATGCTCCCATCGCGGGTGGCCGAGAGTGCCCCCTCAAA
>JAZBOQ010000040.1:0-2069 GCA_036351195.1 Thermoanaerobaculales bacterium
CACACTCGTTCAGCTTCGGACGGAACACCTTCACCCCCTACCTCGAGTACGGAGAAAATTTCGAGTCCACCTCGAACTACCTCGACCTCTTCAAGCTCGGCGGACTCGGTCGCCTTTCCGGCCTCGGCGACAACGAGATCCTCGGCGAAAAGGTCGCCCTCGCAAGGCTCCTCGCCTACCGCCGCCTCACCGGTTTCCAGGTCGCCGGCCTCGGCGTCGACGTCTACGCCGGCGCGAACATCGAAGTCGGCAACGTCTACCGAATCGACGAGAGCATCACCGCATCGAGCCTGCTGACCTCGTGGGGGGTCTTTGTCGGCGCCGACACACCGATCGGACCGGTATATCTGGGCTACGGAAGAACCGAAGGTCGAGGTCGGTACTATCTGGCGATCGGCGATCATTTCTAGTCAGAAGTGAGTCGTAGGTCGTTCCTCAATTTCCAAAAGCGGCCGATGGCGTGATACGAGCGCGCGTTCAATCCGGTGGAGGTCGAATCCGAAAACGCAACGCACTCCACAGCGGACGCGCCAACGACTCACGACTTACCAATCACACAAGCTCACTCACCCTTGAGCATCACCAGGATCCACTTCGCCGGAGCCGTCGCGCGCACCGCATGCGGGACGTCCGCCGGCATGACGATGAGGTCGCCTTGGGAGAGGACGTGCTCCGTCCCGCCGATGGTCACCACCAGCCCGCCTTCGAGCAGCAACACCATGGCATCAAAGGGAGCGCTGTGCTCGGTCAACGCCTGGCCTTCGTCAAACGCGAAGGCGGTGACGTTGCCTCCGTCCGATCGCATCAGGGTTCGGCTGACGATGGCGCCCGGCGCGACTTCCACAACCGACCCCTGTGAACAGATCGCCGATGCCGGCAACAGACCGCGTTGGTTTGAATCCACCATGCGCACCTCCCACTGAGCAGTCTCTCTTCTACCGTTCCTCACCACATTGACCTTGGTCAACATCCCTCGCGGCGATGCTCGACGTATACTGGGGTAAGGCGATGAGCCCACGAATGACGCGATCCCAGGCGAAGAGCCCAGCCGACGCTCCCAGGCAAACCCGACTCGACACCGTGTGTCCAGCCAGTGGGCTCGCCGTGACCCGGCGCCCTGAATGGACCGACGTCCAGCTCGATGAAGACTACTGGGTCACCGTCGAAGTCATCGGCAGGCACATCGTCCACAGCATCCCGAGCGGCCACGCCACCAAGGATGGCGTCGCGAAGGTCAACGCCATTCACAACAACGCCATCCAGGAGGCCATCGAGCCCGACACCTCCTACGTTTACGTTGCCGACTACTCGAACTTCAAGGGATCGACTCTGGAGGGGCGCCGCCTTTTCAGCGAGGTTGCCAGCCAACGTGAGGGGCTCGCCGCGCTGATCTTTCACGACGTCTCGCCCCTCTTGACGCTCTCCATCAAGCTCGGCAGACGTTTCCTGGGGCCCCGAAAACCGGTGGAGATCGCCGCCGATCACGAGACAGCGATCCGCCGGGCGCTGGAAATTCTCAAGGAAAACGGGGTCGAGGGTCTACCGCTCTTGGACGAACAACCCGAGACGGACCCTCAGTTCGAGTCGGGCGCCATGGACCTCGACGACTACCGAGTCCGGTACGAGATCGTCGACGATTCCATCATTCACGGAAGATCCGCCGGATTTCTGGGTCTCAAGTCGATGGAGCGCCACATCGAGCTGGAGAACATGATCCTCGCCTCCCTCAATCCGAGCCGGGGAAATCCGGTCATGGTCGCCGATCTGTCCAAGCTCGAAGGGATTTCGGCGGCGGCGAGGCGCCTCTACGTCGCAGCTGTCAAGAATCGCCAGCGGGTGACGCCCATCGCCCTCTTTGTCTGCCACGGAGCCGGCCCCAAGATCCGAACTGCCATCAATATCTCTCGGCCGTTCCTGCCCTTCCGCATCAGGATCGCCCGAGACGAAACGACCGCGCTCCAAATTGCGCGCAGCAACACGTCGACTCCCAAGAGCTCGGTGGGTCGCATCAGATCCGTCCTCCACCCCAAGGCTACGGGTAACCGGCCCGCCCACGCCGACCACATCGA
>JAZBOQ010000041.1:0-42696 GCA_036351195.1 Thermoanaerobaculales bacterium
AGGAACGGTGCGGCGATGAAAGCGGGGCCGGTTCAACCAGGAGCGCCAGCGGCACAAACAGATTCAGCCGGTGACAGCCGGCGCGGTGACGCCTGCGATGACTGCGATGAAACTCATCACTCATCACTCATCACCCCCATCGTTTTGTATTCACCAGCCAACCACCGCTCGACATCGGTGGTGTACCACTTGGAGAAGCGGCGACCGGAGGGGCCGCCGGCGAGGACGGTGTGGACGGTGTCGGTGGACATGTCGGTGATGAATCTCCACGAGGGGGCGAAGCTGGTGGCGTGGCCGTGGGCGGTGAAGATGCCGCCTTGGACCACGGTGGCGCGCCCGCCGGGCAGCTCGACCGGTCCGTGGTCGAAACCGAGGAAACGGGGCAGGCGGCCGTCGAAGAAGATGTTCGTCATGTCCACCTGGCGTCGCCTGCCCCACGGCATCAGAATGAAGGGATCCGGTTCGGTCAGCAGCTCGGCGAAGACGGCGCGAAGCACCGTCTCGCGGCCTGCGTCGCCCCACCAGAAAGGGTGGTTGGCGAAGAGTACGGCGTCGAAGAGGTGGTAGTAGTCGGCGAAGATCGTGGTCTCGTCGACGATCGAGGCCCAGGCGTGGGCTCCGAAGATCCGCTCGCCGCAGACGCGGGCGACGACCTCGTGGTAGACGGCCTCGAAGAGGGTCGCGCCCCGGGAGGTCGTGTCGTAGCGGCAATCCCAACCGGCGAGCAGTCGACCGGCGAGGCCCCCGGGCAGGAGCGGCCGCCAGATCTCCATCAGTCGCTGGGCCTGCAGCGAAAGCACGTCGTTTTGAATCGCCGCCATGGTCTCGACGTCGTGATCGGACCGGGCGGCGAGGAGGTCGCGAATCCGGTCGAGCCGGTACGAGCCCATGGGGAGATTGACGGCGGCCGGGCCGTCGGGGTTGTTGAGCTCGTCGTTGGCGGTGGCGAGGACGCCTCCCGGGGGGTTGATGACGGAGTGCAGCAGCTCGGCGGGGACGATCTCCCGCCAGACCCTGCTCTCGTCCCACGCCGGAACGGGAAAGAGACCGGGGTGGCTGCGGCTCGGAAGCAGGCCCGATTGCTGATAGCCGATGTTGCCGGCGCTGTCCGCGACGACCCAGTTGCACGAGATGGAAACCCCGCGGAGCAGATCCCGAGCCTCACTGACGGTGGAGGCCTCGGGCAGCTTCTGGATGATCTCCAGCGAGCCGGCGCAGCCGGTGCGGTGTCCCGACCAGGCCCGGGTGAGGTAGAGGCCGTCGGCGAGCTCGGGCTCCAGGGGGTCGGCCTCCAGCACGCCGAGATCATTCTCCCGGAAGGTGAGCTCGGCGTCGTCGTGCTTCCTGCGCAGGAGGACCTCGCGGCGGACATCCAACGGAACGAGTTCGGAGCCCCGGCGGCACCCATCGTTCCGGCACTCTTCGACGAAGAAGTCCACCATGTCCATGAACCCGTAGGTGAAACCGAAGGAGAGGTCGCGGGTGCGGCCCATGACGAGGCCGGGAACACCGGGCATGGTGATACCCACCTGGAAGCTCTGCGGGGTGTGCATCTCCGCCTCGTACCAGACGGCCGGGAGGCGGTTGACCTCCAGGTGGGGGTCGTTGCACTGCAGGGCGGCGCCCGAGGCCGTGTGCTCGCCCGAAACCGCCCAGTTGTTGCTCGCGCAGACCTTCGGGGCGCCGGGGAGAAAGCGCACCTCGGGTGGGAGGAGCGGCTCGATGTGTGCGAGCCCGCGCACCAGTTCGAACTCCTCGGCTGAAACGCTGTCCAGGTGGGGGGCGAGCAGCCGCCGAAGTGCCTCGACATCGCCGCCGCCGTGCACGGTTTGGATGATGAGCTTCTCCATGTCCTGCTGGGATTGAGCAAGGCCCAGGTAGGACATGAGCTTGATGGTGAGCAGGGTGTCCGCGACCCGCCAGGGCTCCGGCCGGTGCCTTACGAGCCGCAGCTCCAGCGGCCTGGATTCGTCGGCGAGGACGTGATTGACGCCGGCGGCGTAGGCTTCGGCGAAGCGGCGAGCCTCCGGGCTCAGGGCCTCGACCTCCCGTTCGGCCTCGCAGGCGAAGGCCATGCTCCGCATGAAGACATCGATGGCAAAGGTCGACTCGCTGTCAGCGAGCAGCTCGCAGATCCGCCCTTGGCCGATGATGCGGGTCATGATCATCTGGACCTGGCGGTCGTGGGCGTGGACGGCGCCGAGGGCGCAGGCCAAGCCGTCGGTGCCGGTCGCTGCGATCCGAGCGACACCCTCGGGTCCACGCCTGACCTCGACCTGGTGCTTCCCGATCCGTTGAGCGCGCGGCTGAGTGTCGAGCTTCATCCGGTCCCCACTTCGATCACCGGAGCATAGCTCATCGTTCGCCACCGCACCGTCGCAAACCTGATCCATCGCAGGAAGGAGCCGCGGATCACGCCGATCGGTGCAGATTCACTCCCCATCGCGACCTTCCCTATTGGCCTGAATTGTGGGTGCGGGCGTCTCGCCCGCACTCGTCGGGATCTCGAGGAACGACCGTGGATCGCTCGAACACTCTCCTGCGGTGCTCAGCTGCCGGATGCGGATCCTCAACGTCGATTGGCGGGCAGGAGGCCCGCCTCCACGATCACCTCCGTGCTCCGTGGGGTCTGCGACCCCGTACGATGTCGTGTCGTGGAACAAACAGGCGGCATTCAGGGGTTAAACTGTGGCGGCCGACGCCGTCCAAAAGGAGTCAGGCAGTCAAGGCGCCACGGCGCCATAAGGAGCCCCATGAAGAAGCAGTTGATCGTTCCTACCCTCGCCGTTCTCATTGCCGTCGCGGTTGCCGTCCATGCCGCTCCGGGGCCGACCGCGGACCGTCTCGAATCGTCGGTTCGCATGGTCTCGGATGCCGCCGAGCCTCTCGACACCGCCCGAGTGAAGGGTTTCGTCGTGCGCGACGGCAGGGTTCAAGTGGTGGCCGTCGTGGTGGGCGGCGCCGCGCCGGCGGTGGAGAGCTGGTTGTGGACGAATGGCGCCCGCTGGGTGGTCAGCGCGCGCGATCGGGTGCAGGCCTTCGTGGCGCCGTCGTCGCTGGAAGACCTCGCCGGTCTCCCGGGAGTCCTCTGGGTCGAGCGCCCGGTGTATGCCGAGCTCCCCGAGCCGGCGAAGAAGGCGGCTCCGCTGAAGCTCGGAACCCTGGCCGTCGTCTCGGAGGGCGTGGAAGCCACCAATGCAGCGGCGTGGAACGCGGAGGGGTACACCGGCAGCGGCGTGCGGGTGGGGGTGATCGACGTTCAGTTCGGCGGCTGGGAGGATCTCCTCGGCGTCGAGCTGCCGCCCGCCCCGGGGACGTCCTACCGCGCCTTCGGCGGCGCGAGCCTGGTGGCGGATGAGGTGCACGGCACAGCCTGCGCCGAGATCATCCACGACCTTGCACCGGACGCCGAGCTCTACCTGGCGCATATCCGGACCCTGAACGATTTCTACTCCGCGCTCGACTGGTTCGCCGGCGAGAGCGTTGACGTGGTCACCATGTCCTTGGGGTGGTACGGCACCGGTCCGGGAGATGGCACCGGCCAGATCTCCGACGAGATCACGACGTGGGTCACGGCCAACGATGCTCTCTTCATCACCTCGGCGGGGAACGAGCGCCGAGCCCACTGGCAGGGCGCTTCGGCGGACGACAACGGCGACGACTGGGTCGATTTCGCTCCCGGCGTCGATCTCAACCGCCTGAGCTACACCATCGACGAGGGCGAGCGGGTCTCGGTGAACATGGTCTGGAACGACTGGAACTCCCCGACATCCGACTACAGCCTCCATCTCTACCGCCTCGACGACGGGGAACCGGTGGAGGTGGCGGTCTCCGACCGGCCGCAGACCGGACAGAGCTACCAGACCCCCACCGAGCAGGTCTCGCACACCGCCGACGATGGCGGCCGTTTTGCGGTCCGGATCGGCCGCGCCGGGGTCACGGGCTCGCACGACATGGAGATCTTCAGCCTCGACAGCGACATCGACTCCTCGGTTCCGGAGGGATCGCTCACCGCGCCGGCGGACGTGGCCGAGGTCATCGCGGTGGCTGCGGTGAGCTACTCCTCGCCCTTCTCCGTCAGGAGCTTCAGCTCGGCGGGGCCCACCAACGGTCCCGGCGGATCGCTGGACGGGGGCTCGATCAAGCCCGATCTCTCGGGCTACGACGGGGTGTCGACGGTGTCGTACGGCACGCGGGACTTCTACGGCACCTCGGCTGCGGCGCCGCACGTTGCGGGAGCCGCAGCTGTGGCGCTCAGCTCTGATCCGGGAATGGGGCGGGAGGAGCTGCGGCTGTTCCTGGAAGATCGATCGCTGAACCTCGGCCCCGCCGGGAAGGACAACGACTTCGGGTGGGGGAGAGTGTTCCTCGGTCAATCGCCGGGATCCACCTGCACCTTCGACATCAGCCCCACCCAGGCCGACGTGGCGGCGCGGGGCGGCGGCGGGGTCATCCGCCTCACCACCCAAGACGGCTGTCCGTGGAGCATCGAGAGCAGCGTCGAGTGGATCTCCGCGGCGCCGGCCTCGGGCACCGGCGGCAAGACCATCGGGTTCAGCGTTGATGAGAACACCGGTCCGCCGCGGACGGGCGAGCTCGTGGTCGCCGGCTTGACCTTCACCGTCAACCAGGCTGGAGAGCTCCCCACGGTGACGACCATGGTCGCCGGAATCGCCGAGACCGAAGGTCTGGCCCAGACCAGGTGGAAGTCCGATCTCGCCATTCTCAACCCCGGAGCGGTGCCGGCCGAGGTGGAGATGACCTATCGGTTCGACGGCGGTCTGCAGACGGCGACGGCGACGGTGGGCCCGGGTGAGCTCGTCGAGTTCGCCAACGTGGCTGCCGACACCTTCGGGGCTCCGGACTCGGCAGGCGCCGTGGAGCTGGAGTCCAGCGCAGAGCTCGTCGTCACCGCGCGTACCTTCAACGACACTCCGGACGGCACCTTCGGCCAGTTCATCCCGGGCGTGACCGGCGAAGCGAGTCTCTCGCCGGGAGACGTTGGGGTGCTGAGTCAGCTCGGCAGCAACGACGATGTCCGGACCAATATCGGTTTTGTCGACCTCGACGGTGAAGGCGCCCTGGCACGAATTCGGCTGTTTGACGGGAATGGAGACTCCCTCGGCTCGGATCTCGGTGAGGTCGTCACCGCCGGTGCATGGACCCAGGTCAACCGAGTGTTCCGGAAGGCGAATGCGGGCGACTGCAGCGGTTGCTATGCTCTCGTCGACCTGGTCGGTGAGACCGGCTCGGTGTGGGCCTACGCCTCGGTGGTGGACGCCAGCTCGGGGGACCCCACGACCATTCCCATGGAGTTGTTGAGCGAAGGCTCGCCGTCCCCCGGCTCCGTCCTCATGGTGGCGGGCATCGCCGAGACCGCCGGTGCCAACGACACCTCCTGGAAGTCCAACCTGGCGCTGCTCAACCTGGCGGGCAGGGGGGTGACCGCGGACCTCGTCTATCGCTACGGGACGGAGAGCGCCTCGACCTCGGTCACCCTGACCGACGGCGAACTCGTGGAGTACGCCGACATCGCCGCCGCGATCTTTGGAGCACCCGGCTCGTCCGGAGCGGTTGAAGTGGCCGCCGACGGGGAGCTGGTCGTGACGGCGAGGACCTTCAACGATGCTCCGTCGGGCACCTTCGGGCAGTTCCTGCCCGGCCTCGACGCCGCGGCGGCCCTGGCGTCGGGCGACGCCGGCTTTCTCAGCCAGCTCAAGAGCACGGACGGCTTCCGGACCAACATCGGCTTCACCAACTACGGCGAGGCGGAGTGCACCGCGCGCGTCCGTCTGTACGACGATGAGGGGGCGGAGTTGAAGATCACCTACCCCACCGTGCCGCCGGGGGGGTGGTTGCAGCAGAACCGTGTCTTCGAGAGGGCTGGCGTGGCTCCCGTGCCTCTGGGCTACGCCGTCGTGGAGGTCCTGACCCCGGACTGTGAGGTCTGGACCTACGCCTCGGTGGTGGACAACACCTCGGGCGATCCCACCACCGTGCCCGTGGTGCGGGCGGAGTAGGAGGGGCCGTGGAGAGGATCGTCCGGGTCGAGCTCGACGGCCGTCCCCTGTGGGGTCGCGTCGATGGCGACGAGGTCGTCCGGCTTCCCGCCGGACCGTTCGGCGACCGGTCTTCCGCCGGTGCGGCCGTCGGTGCCATCGGTGAATGCCGATTGCTCGCGCCGGTCCGGCCGACGAAGATCATCTGCGTCGGCCGGAACTACGTCGCCCACGCCGCCGAGCACGGGGCGGAGGTGCCGGCGAAACCGCTGCTCTTTTCCAAGCCGCCCAGCGCCGTCATCGGACCGCAGGAGAAGATCGTGCTGCCTCGCGAGTCGGATCGGGTGGAGCACGAGGGCGAGCTGGGACTGGTGATCGGGCGGCGCGTCCGCCGGATCGCCGAGGACGACGCCTGGGGTGCCGTCCTCGGCGTCACCTGCGCCGACGACGTGACGGCCCGCGACCTGCAACGGGCGGAGAAGCAGTGGACCAGGGGCAAGGGTTTCGACACCTTCTGCCCCGTGGGCCCATGGATCGTCACCGGGCTCGGCCGCGGCGACGTGGCGGACCTGGCCATCCGGTGCTCGGTGAACGGCGAGCTGCGGCAGCGGGGCCGGACCTCCGAGATGGTCTTCTCGCCCGCCTTCCTCGTCTCCTACGTGTCCCAGGTGATGACCCTGGAGCCGGGGGACCTCATCCTCACGGGCACGCCGGCGGGCGTCGGGCCCCTGGCGCACGGCGACGAGGTCGTCGTGGAGATCGAGAATGTGGGTTCTTTGACGAACCCGGTCACTCGAGAGAATGATGAGTTATGAGTTATGAATGACATCGCAAGCGGTCTGGCGTCGCCCCGCAGGTCTGGGTGCGATGAAACTCATCATTCATAACTCACAACTCATCATGAGCCGTTGCGCGTGAGCGCGACGGCTTCCATCTCGATGGCAGCGCCGAGGGGCAGGGCTGCGACCTGGAAAGCCGACCGGGCCGGGGGCGACGACGGAAAGTACTCGGCGTAGACCGCGTTCATACGCTGGAAATCGCCCAGATCGGTCATGAAAACCGTCATCTTGAGCACTTCGGCGAGGCCGCTGCCTGCCGCCTCCAAAACCGCGGCGAGATTGTCCAGGACCCGTCGGGTCTGATCCTCGATGTCGCCGTCCACCAGTGATCCGGTGGCCGGGTCGAGGGGAATCTGTCCTGCGGTGAAGACCAACCCATCGGTGCGGACGGCCTGGGAGTAGGGCCCCACGGCGCCGGGGGCCTTGTCGGTGGCGATGATGTCTCTGGTCATGGAGAACCTCCTCGTCGAGATCGCGTTCGATCGACAGTGGGAAGATAACAGAGCACCGGGGTGATGGTGGCGGCGGGCGTTCCACCCGCCGATCGACGTTGAGGCTCCGTGTCGAACAGCGGTACGGAAGGAGGGGGGTCGGGCGATCTGCGGTCGTACCTCGAGACCCAAGGAGTGCGGGCGAGACGCCCGCACCCACAACTCAGGCCAACGCGGAAGGCTGCGATGTGCAGTGAATCGGTGTGAACTTCGATCGAGCGAAGGGACTCCGGTTCTCGAGATCGGATCAGTCGTCGTGGCCGCCTCCGCGGTAGAAACGGACGTGGGCCTTCTCCACCGTGGCGAGGCCGTTGGCGACGACCCGGTCAATGGTCGGGAGAAAGCCCTCGATGGCGTCGATGGTGTCGACGATCTCTACCACCACCGGCAGATCCGACGAGAGGCGGAGAAACTTGGTCGTGTGCAGCAGGCTCCGGCCGCCGAAGCCCTCGATGCCGCGGAAAGCGGTCGCCCCGGCCAGGCCGGCCCGCCGCGCTTCCCGAACGATCCAGCGGTAGAGGGGCTGGCCCTCGTGGCGGTCGCTTTCGCCGATGAAGATTCGCAGCAGGTGGCCGTCTTGTGGCAGGGTCATTGGGACCTCACAGCAGTTTGGCGCCCTGATAGCCGAACCACGCGGCGGCGAGACCGAAGACGACCTGGGCCGCCACGTTGGCGCCCGCCCGGACGATCTCGGACCCGCTGGCCAGCAGCACGGTTTCGTAGGCGAAGGTGGAGAAGGTGGTGAATCCTCCGAGGACGCCGATGAAGAAGAAGAGCCGGGAGGCGGCGGAGAGCATGCCGCGCAACTCGGCCAAACCCCCGAAGAACCCCAGAAGGAGGCAGCCCGCGGCATTGACGACGAGCGTCCCCCAGGGGAAGCCGGCGTTGGGGATCAGATGATGAACCCAGCCCGAGACGAGGAACCGGAGCGCGGCGCCGACGAACCCGCCGGCGCCCACCCACAGGGATTGGGTGAACAGGTTCTGCATCGGTTGGACCTTAGCAGAGCGAGCGCAGTCGGTGCGGTCAAGCAGCGATCACTTGCGCCGAATACGACTTCAGGCTGAGCTCCAGGACCCCGGGCCCTACAGCCACCCGAGGACAATGCCGAAGACCAGGATCGCCGCCGCGTCCACCGCCCAGATAGTTCCCACCGCGATGACTTTCGACCGCATGGTCTTCATATCGTGGACCCAATAGGACACGAGGAAGAAGTGGAGGTATCCGAAGACGATGATGAGCCACGGCGAGTCGGCGTCCCAGAACGACCAGTCCCAGGTGAGGGCGTCCACCGCATTGAGCCAGATCTCGATGGCGACGCAGAAAAGGGAGTTCACCATTGCGAAGAAGAGGCGATTCGGTATGCCGAGCACCTTCATCTTCGAATCAGCGGGGAGCATCTTGGCGTAGACGATGCCGGCCACCGAGAACATGAACATGATCTCGATGTTCAGGCCGACGAGGATGAGGTAGGCGGTGTCGTCGGGCGCACCCCACATCGGAGCTCTGCCGTTGAGGTGGAAGAAAATCGAGTTCCAGATCTCGTTGAACCAGTCCATGCCCCAGAAGGCGAGGCCGGCCATGACGGTGTTCCAGTTTCGTTTCTCGATTTCGACGGAGTAGACGTAGACAACGAAGGCGAGGATGGGGATGAGGTACCAGGAGAACAGGCTTCCGTCGCGAAGGATGCTGACGGCCTGCTGGGCGAAGTCGGTCATGGAGCACCTCCCGTGTGGGATGATCTTAACCCAGGCTTTCCGACGGGAGATCTGATCTCAAGAACGCGTCGGAACGGATGCGTGCCGGATCAGGTGATGAGGGTGGCCTCCAGGGTGGCGACGAGGTTGGCGGTCATGTGCATGGCCACCGGCACCCACAGCGAGCGGCTGCCCACCCGGGCCAGCCCGAGGACGGCGCCGAAAACGAAGATGGTGCCGATCTCGTACAGCCCGTACTGAATGTGAATGGATGCCCAGGCCAGGGAGCTGAGGATGATGGCTCCGGCGTCGCCGACGGATCCCTGGCGGAGCCCGGCGATGAGAAATCCGCGAAAGAAGAGCTCCTCGAAAGCGGGCGCCGCGACGATAAGGGCGACCCACAGGAGGGGAGGCAGCACCGTGCTCGCCACGATGTCGGCCATGAAGTCCGGGACGATGGGCTTACCGAGGAGGGTGGTCAGCGTGTCGCTGACGACGATGAGCGCCAGGGTGAGCGCAACCCACCGGGCGAGGGTGGAGGCCGCCGGCGGGTCGAGGGCGAGGCTTTCCCTCGGCGGTGAGTGTCGTCCGGCGGAGGCGAGAAGCAGTACCAGAGCGCCGCAGATGACGGCCGATGCGAGGGTGCTGACGGAAAGAACGTCGCCGTTGGTGGCGACCTCGGCCAGGACCGAGCTCGATTCGCGAGCATTGTCGGTGGCGGACACCACGATGACCCAGCCGATCACGACCACGATCTGGACCGTCACGAAAGCCGTCATGACCACCAGCGCCCAGCCGACGGTGGCGGCAGGGGACCAGAAGGTCGGCGGCCCGGCTTCGGCGGCGTCGGATCTCATCTCGTCCATCATCAACCAGCCTACACCGCCGCGACCGGGTCCCGGAACGGAATACCTGCGCCCGCCGGCCGGTCTTCTCTGAAGAGCAGCCGGGGAGGATGTATGAGTCGCGAGAAGCCGGAGATCGGATCGATGGTGTGGATCGACCTGACCGTTCCCGAGGCCGACGGAGTTCGGGACTTTTACGCCCGGGTCGTCGGTTGGCAGCCGGTGGAGGTGGACATGGGGGGGTACTCGGACTACTCCATGAACGCGCCGGAATCGGGGACGACCATCACCGGGGTGTGCCACGCCCGCGGCGTGAACGAGGCCATGCCGCCGGCCTGGATGCCCTACTTCGTGGTGGCGGATCTCGACGAGAGCGTCGCGAGCTGCACCGAGCTCGGCGGTGAGGTCGTGGTGGCGCCGAGGGAGCTCGGAGAGGGTCGCTTCTGCGTCGTCAGGGACCCTGCGGGGGCCGTTGCGGCGTTGTACCAAACAAAGAGTTGAGGGTTAAGGTTCATCCCGCAAATGGCGGGATGAAAGATGGTTATGAGTTATGAGTTATGAGTTATGAGTTATGAGTTTCATCGCAGGTGATCCAGCTCGGGGGCGATAGCGCACCCTCCTGAGATCCTTCGACGCGGCGACCTCCGAGGTCGCCGCGTCGAAGGGTCCCCCGCGGGTGAACGATCCCGTCTAACCTCGAAGCTTGCGATGGAACTCAAAACTCATAACTTAAAACTCAGGTTCATCCCGCAGTTGGCGGGATGAACCGACAATGTGACCCCGGGCACACTCGTCGTCGATCGGATGCGCCATTCTCGGACCAGGCAGTGATGAAGAAGCACCGATCAACCTCATCGCAGACCATCAGAACCAGCGGGGTTGAAGACCATGGGAAACCCACGATCCAGACGACTCAGGCTGCTCGAGAGCCTTCGTAAGACGATCAGCGACAAGCTGCACCAGAAGGTCAGCACGGCCAGCGTCGGCAACGGCGGTCTCGGTCCGTGCGAAAACACGAGCGCCATCTACCAACAGGCTCAGCAGGTGGCTCCGGAGCTCCTCGACCAGCTCCTCAACGTCCACACCCGAACCTGTGAGGAGCAGGGCGTCACCCCGACGGCCCGCGAAGACCGGCCGCCCAACGACCTCGAGCGCAAGCAGATGCTCTCGGCGGTGCGCGCGGCGGTGATGCAGTCCCAGGCCCGATTCGGGTAGTCAGTTCACCACGTCGTCGTCGACGTCGTCCAGGGACGGTGATCGTCCGAAGCGAGCCGGCCGCCGCGTCGACGTCTCGGGCTCGACGGCGGAGAGCCGTTCCTCGTGCTCCCAGAACTCGCGCATGGCGGCGCTGCGCTGCCGCCGCCGCTGAATCGCAATCAGCGCCAATGCCGTGATCGCCGCCCACAGAACCCCCGACGAGGTGAGAAACGGCACCCAGGTGTGCCACACCGCCTCGCGGACGAAGAAACGGTGCTCGGCCCACTCGATGGTGTCGCCGGTGGACCTGACGAAGGCCTCCCGAAAGCTCATGTCCCGCCCGAGACGCTCCAGGATGGAGGCGGTCACCTGTTGCCCGTACTCCACGCGGATCCAGCGAACGAAGGCGCTGGACAGGGCGTATGACCTCGCGGCTCGCCGTCCTCCGGCGGCAAAGCCCTCGTCCAGGTCCGCGGTGCTCCGCATGGACCGGCCGACCACGGCGACGGCGTAGCGGGCCCGATCCTCGATCCCCCACTCCCGCGCCGCCACGGTGGCGATACCCTCGTTGAACCAGCGCGGCACCGGCCGGCCCCGGGCCGCCTCGGCCACCAGAACGTGGGTCACCTCGTGGTGGACCAGGGTCGCCAGGTTGTCATCGGGATAGGTCGCGACCCGGCCGGGGAAGAGCACGATGGTGCGCGACGCGCCCGTCGCGAAGCCGCTGACCCAGCCCGGCGTCCGGGTCGCGAGATCGCTGCCTTCGGAGGCCACCACGACGCGGATGGGCGCTGAGAACCCCATCAGCCCGGTGATCGCCAGGGGGCCCGTGAAGTCGCCGCCTCCGATGCGCTCAACCTCGGCCGCCACGCTGCCCAACTCCGGCGGCGACTCGACAATCAGGTCCGGTGCCGGCTGGATCGCCACGGCGCCCACCGGCCGGACGACCGCCGCCGCGACCAGAATGAGGAGGACCCGACGGATCATTCGCAGGTTTCGGAAAGGGCTGATCCGATGATCGACCGGGTGGTCTCGCACAACCTGCCGAGATCCTCCCTGGACAACCCGTCGGTGGGCACCGGGGGGTGGATCACCAAACGGGCGCGGCCGGGTCGGAGGTCCCAGCGGCGGGCGGGCAGAACGGCGCACACACCATCCACGGTCACCGGCAGTACCGGCAACCCGGCGTCGATGGCAAAGCGGAACCCACCCTTCTTGAAGCGCTTGAGCCGGCCGTCGGCGCTTCGGGTCCCTTCCGGAAAGAAGAGCACCGAGGTCCCGCCCGTGATCCGGTCCCTGGCCGCGTTGATCGACGCGATGGCCGCCTCGTGATCAGAACGGTCGATGTAGATGTGTCCGAGCCGTTCGCAGGCGATGCCGAGGCCGGGGATGGAACGGAGCTCTTGCTTCATCACCCAGCGGAAGTCGATCCCCAGCCAACCGTAGAGCACGAGGATGTCGTAGAGACTCTGGTGGTTGCTGACCACGACGTAGGACTGCGTCGGATCGACGTTCTCGCGGCCGGTGACCGTCACCGGCATGGGCGTGACCCCGGCCAGAATCCGTGCCCAGGTCCCGGCCACCACCCGGCTCAGCGTGCTCGGGTTGACGAAGGGAATGAGCACCAGGACCACGACCGACCCGATGAGTGTCGCCAGCCCAGTGACCGGAGCCACCACCAGGTATTTCCAAAGCTGGTACGGCCACCACCACCGCGGACGAGGTCTCATGGTGCATATCCTAACCCGTCCCGCGCACCAGTGAAGCGCGAACCGGACCGACAGGAAAACCGGCGCCGAAAAGGCGAGGCCCAACGTGGTCGTCACCGAGTGGGAATCCTCGCCGATCTCGCCGACGACCGAACCTCACGCCTCGAATACCGTAGTAGCCTGTGATGAAGATGAGCGCAAAGAGCTGGTTCCGGCGCGCCGAGGGGTTCGTCCGCGATTACACCGCCGGTGTGGGAGCGGGCGAGATCAAACGGCTTTTCGACCGCGATGCCTCCCGGGCATTCGAGGTCGTGACTCGGGAGCACGTCGGCGAGGAGCCCCAGGGCCGGTTCCGGCGGTGGTTCCACCGCGCGAGGATTCTCTTTCTCGGCCTCTCGTTCAAGCTGACGCCTCCCCGCCGGGTGCTCTTCGCCCTCTGCATCGTGGCGGCGGTCCTGGCGCTGCAGAATGCGAACGCAATCTCCGCGGAGAGCGGACAGTTCGTGCTCTTCCACGTCATTGCCGTGGCCGGCCTGGTATTTCTCATCGTCCTCGAGCTGGCCGACCGGATCGTGGTTCGCGACGAGCTCGAGGTGGCGCGGGAGCTGCAACGGGAGCTCCTGCCGCCGCACCCACCCGTGGTCGAGGGGTGGGACGTCGCATTTTCCTACCGCACCGCCAACACCATCGGTGGCGACTACTACGACTTCGAACCGCTGGACGACGGACGCATGGCCCTGGTCATCGGAGACGCGAGCGGCCACGGCATCGCCGCGGGGCTGCTCATGGCCATCGCCAGCTCGGCGCTCAAGCTCGCCCTCGACGTGGATCGGACGCCGGCGGCGGTCGCCCGCTTCGTCAACCGCGCCCTGTGCCGGAGCGGGGGGAACCGGGCCTTCATGACCCTCTTCTTCGGCATTCTGGATCCCGGCACCGGACGGTTGGAGTTCGTGAACGCCGGCCATCCCTACCCCCTGCTGCGACGCGCGGATGGCGAGATCGTGGAGCTGGGAGAAGGGGGCCTGCCGCTCGGGATCCGTGAGGAGCTGTCGTCGCCCACCGGCGAGGTCGTCGTCGAGCCCGGCGACCGCCTGCTGCTCATCACCGACGGCATTGCCGAGACGCTGGACCCAGACGGGGCTGACTACGGCTACGACCGGGTTCGGCGGGCGCTCGGCCACGGCGGGACGTCGGGCCAGATCCACGATCGAATCGTCCGCGAAATGGTGTCGTTCCAGGGCGACGCCCAGGCCCACGACGACCGCAGCCTGGTCGTCATCTCCCGCGCCGCCGAGCTGCCGCCGGTCCCCCATGAACGGTGATCCCTGATCCGCGGGTCGGCGCCCCGATTTCGGGCAACGCCTGAGGCTCCCTGCACCGCGGTGTTATCCTTTGCGCTCTGGAGGCACCGTGTCCGATTCTTTCTACATCACCACGCCCATCTACTACGTCAACGACATGCCCCACATCGGGCATATCTACACCACGGTCATGGCCGACGCCATGGCCCGCTACCACCGTCTGCTCGGGCACGAGGTCTACTTCCTCACCGGGACCGACGAGCACGGTCAGAAGATCGAGAAGGCAGCCAAGGACCAGGGCATCCAGCCCATCGAGCTGGCCGACCGGGTGGTGGCGCGCTACCACGACCTGTGGAAGCTCCTGGACATCTCCCACGACGACTTCATCCGCACCTCCCAGCCGCGGCACCAGATGGCGGTGGCCGAGGTCATCGCCCGGATCACCGCCGCCGGCGACATCTACAAGGGCGAGTACGAGGGTTGGTACGACGCCCGCGACGAGGCCTTCGTGCCCGACTCCCAGGTCAAGGACGGCATCGACACCGAGAGCGGCAACCCGGTCGAGCGCCTCTCCGAGGAGAGCTACTTCTTCAAGCTGTCAGCATTCCAGGACCGTCTGCTGGAGTGGTACCGGGCCAACCCGGAGTGCATCCGGCCCAAGAGCCGCTACAACGAGGTGGTCCGCTTCGTCGAAGGAGGGCTGAAAGATCTCTCCATCTCCCGCACCTCGATCAAATGGGGCGTCCCCTACCCCGGCGACGACACGCACGTGGTCTACGTCTGGCTCGACGCCCTGACGAACTACATCTCGGCCCTGGGCTTCGGCGGCGACGACGACTCGCTCTACGAGAAGTACTGGCCGACACAGATGCACCTGGTGGGCAAGGACATCCTTCGCTTCCACTGTGTCTACTGGCCGGCCTTCCTGATGTCCGCCGGGCTGCCTCTGCCGAAGCAGGTCTTCGGCCACGGCTGGTGGCTCCAGGACGACGCCAAGATGTCCAAGTCGGTGGGCAACGTGGTCCGTCCCGACCACCTCATCGACCGATTCGGGGCCGACGCCCTGCGCTACTTCGTGGCGCGGGAGATGTCCTTCGGCCAGGACGCAAACTTCTCCGACGAGGCGTTCCTCGAGCGCTTCAACGCCGACCTGGCCAACGCTCTGGGCAACACCGCCTCCCGCACCACGGCCATGACGACGCGCTATCTCGACGGCAAGGTCCCGGCGCCGACCAGCGACGGCCCGGTTCCCGAAGCCGCCGCCGCCGCGGTCGCGGGCTTCACCGAGCGCATGGACGCCCTCGAGCCCGCCCGCGCCCTCGAGGCAGCCTGGCAGCTGCTGTCGACCATCAACGTCTTCCTGCAGGAGAAACAGCCCTGGAACCTGGCCAAGCACGGCGACGACGGCCGCGCCGAGCTCGAGAAGGTGCTCTACGCCGCCCTCGAGGGCCTCCGCATCGCCTCGATCCTCGCCGAGCCCTTCATGCCGACCATCGCCGCCCAGCTCCGCGCCCAGCTCGGCGTCGCGAACCATCCCATCGACCTTGCCGGCGCCGTCGAGTGGGGCGGTCTCGCCGTGGGCACTGCCCTCGGCGACGCCAAGCCGCTCTTCCCGCGGGTCGACATCAAGGCCTACTTCAAGGAGATCGAGGCGGAAAAGGAAAAGCAGGCCGCCGCCGAGGCCGCCTCCGCCGACAACCTGATCTCCATCGACGACTTCATGAATGTCGAGCTCAAGGTCGCCGTGGTCAAGACCGCCGAGCGGGTGCCCAAGTCGAAGAAGCTGGTCGCGCTGACCGTCGATGTCGGCGAGGCCGAGCCGCGCCCCCTCGTCGCCGGGATCGCCGAGTCCTACGAGCCGGAAGAGCTCGTCGGCCGGAGCATCGTGGTCGTGGCCAATCTTCAGCCCGCGAAGCTCATGGGCCGCGAGTCGCGCGGCATGCTCCTCGCCGCTTCCGTCGACGGCAAGGCGAGCCTGCTCGCCGTCGCCGACGGCGTGCCGCCAGGAACCCGGGTGCGGTAGAGAACCCCGCATTGGAGTCTGTACCCATTCCGTTGGACGGCGCCGAGCTGCAATGATGAATGATGAATGCGGAATGATGAGTTTCGTCGCATTGTTCGTGTGACGGGTTCGAGTGGGGTTCCTGGATCGATGTTCAGAGCCGGAAGGCGATCTCGTGGGGCAAGCCCCACCGAATGCGCGCGACCACCTTCGAGCCAGCAACTCTCCGCATTCCGCATTCATCATTCATCACTGGGCCACCCGAAGAACCCAATAACAACAGAGACCTCACCCACCCAGGTACCCCCTGGGGTTCACCGGCACCCCGCTCCGGATGACCTCGTAGTGCAGGTGCGGCCCACTGGCGTTGCCGCTGGCGCCGACCCGTCCGATGCCATCGCCGCGTCGCACACGGTCGCCGCGCGCGACATCGATCTGCTTGAGGTGGGCATAGCGTGTCAGGGTGCCGCCGCCGTGGTCGACGAGCACCATGCGGCCGTATCGCTTCTCCCGCCCGGCAACGACCACGCGACCGTCGGCGGTGGCGTGGACCGCGGTTCCGGCGGGCGCCGCGAGATCGATTCCCTGGTGCCTGGAGCCGCCTCGAGGCGAGCCGAACTCCCGGGTGACCACGACCAGCGACCGGTCGACCGGCCAGCCCGACGGCACGGAAGACGTGCTGGTGGCAGGTTTGGATGAGGCGCAGCCTTGAAAAACCGTCATCAACAGGGTTCCGAGAAGCGCTGCGAACGCGGTCGGCCGGTGCTTCGTCATGGATTGATTGTACGTCGTTGACCATCGGCGCTGTCACGATCACCGCCACGGCCACAGTCGTCGGGCACGGGTACGGGTACGGGCAGTACCCTCAACGCCGGCCTTCTGGGTCGACGCCACCTCGCGGTGTCATCGACCCAGCGTCGCCCGATCAGGGCGGTCAGCGAAAGCGTCCGGTAGAGCAGTGACCACCCTGCTCGGGCGAGCGACGGCCTGCTTCCACGCTTCGACGACGTACCCCGGTTACGCTCGTCGTGGGTTGCCAAGCACGCATTGTGCACGGGCGCTCTCGACCGGGAAGGTGTCGATGCACAATGTCGTGCATGGCACGCCCCGAACTGCGCCGATGTGCGCGGTCGCGCTCATCAAACGGTCTCAATATCTCGACCGATCCCAGACCTCGAAGGTGTAGGGGTACGGGTTCTTCTCGTCGGCGGGGTGATCGATGCGATCGGCGAGCAGCCAGCGGTCCCACGGCACCTCGGGAAAGACCGTATCGCCCTCGACCTCGGCGTGGACTCTGGTGAGGTAGATCCGCTCCACGAGGTCGGCATCGAGTGCGAGGCGGTAGATCTCGGCGCCGCCGCCGACGAAGGGCTCGGCGTCGTCTTTCGCCAGCTCGAGGGCGGCCTCCAGCGAGTGCGCCACCAGGACGCCGTCGGCCGCGAAGCCCTGGTTTCGGGTCACCACCACCATGGTCCGCCCCGGCAGCGGTCTGCCGACCTCGTCCCAGGTCGCCCGGCCGATGATCAGGTGGTGGCCCATGGTCGTGGACTTGAAGTGCCTCAGATCGGCGGGCAGGCGCCACGGAAGATCGCCGTCGCGACCGATGACGCCGTTGGACGACACAGCGACGATGAGGGCGACCGTCATACCGAGATCGGCGCCTTGATGTGCGGGTGGGGATCGTAACCGGAGAGCTCGAAGTCCTCGTAGCGGAAGTCGAAGATGGAGCGCACCCCGGGGTTGAGAGTCATTGTCGGCAGCGGGCGCGGCTCGCGCTCGAGCTGGAGCCGGGCCTGGTCGAGGTGGTTGCGGTACAGGTGAACGTCGCCGAAGGTGTGAACGAAGTCCCGTGCCTCGAGGCCGCACACCTGGGCCATCATCAGAGTCAACATGGCGTAGGAAGCGATGTTGAACGGCACTCCGAGGAAATAGTCCGCCGATCGTTGGTAGAGCTGGCAGCTCAATCCGCCGTCGGCGACCCAGAACTGGAAGAGGCAATGGCACGGCGGCAGCGCCATCGCATCGATATCGGCCACGTTCCAGGCGCTGACGATGTGCCGGCGCGAGTCGGGGTTCGACCGGATCGAGTCGACCACGGTTGCGATCTGGTCGATGGAGCCCCCGTCCGGCGTCGGCCACGACCGCCACTGGTGGCCGTAGATGGGGCCGAGGTCGCCGTCCTCATCGGCCCATTCGTCCCAGATGCTGACTCGGTTTTCGTGCAAATAGCCGAGGTTGGTGTCACCCGCCAGAAACCAGAGGAGCTCGTGAATGATCGATCGCAGGTGGAGCTTCTTGGTGGTCAGCAGCGGGAAGCCCTCGCGCAGATCGAAACGCATCTGACGGCCGAAGCAGCTCAGCGTCCCGGTTCCGGTGCGGTCGCCCTTGACCACGCCGTCATCGAGGATCTCGCCCAGGAGGTCCAGGTAGACCCTCACCCGGTTCCCCGCTCCACCGCCGACCAGCCCTCCACCAACGCCGTCCACTTCCCCTTTGCCTTGAGCAGAATCTCCGCAGCCTCGCGGACGGCGCCGCGTCCGCCCGCCTTGCCCGTCACGTGATCGCAGACCGCCGCGACCTCGGGGGCCGCGTCTCCCGGACAGAAGGCGAAGCCCGCCCGGCCGAGCATGGGAAGATCCGGAAGGTCGTCACCGATGGCCGCGAACTGGTGGTCAGACAGGCCGAGCCGATGGAGCAAGGCGTCGAGATCGGCGTCCTTGTCCCTCGACCCGAGGAAGACGAGCTCACGCCGCAGCCCGAGATCGGCACAGCGGACAGCCACCGCTTCCGACGACCGGCCGGTGATCACCGCCACCTCGAAACCGTTGTCGAGCAGCAGACGGATACCGAGCCCGTCGCGGGCGTTGAAGTTCTTGAGAACCTCGCCGTCGCTCGAGTAGAAAAGGGTCCCGTCGGTGAGGACGCCGTCGACGTCGAGGATCAGCAGGCGAACGGGCTCGAGCTTGGCGCGGATGTTCGGCGGCAGTCGGCTGGGCATGCGGCGATGGTATCACTGCGCACGGTCGGAGATCAGAAGCCCTCGAGGACCGCACTGACGAGGGCGCGCGAGTATTCCGTCGACAGCTCATCCATGGCCGCTCGCTGGCGGTCGAAATAGTCCACGGCATCCTCGTCGACAGCATAGGAGGTGCGGCGGGAGAAAGCCTTGTCCTCCCATAGAAGAATCGGGTCTTCGTCGCCGCGGACGTCGAAGAGCCGGACCTCGGTGGTGAGCGTCATCTGATACTCGGTGGCGCGGCCGTTCCCGTCGAAGCTGACGGGGATGACGGCGAGCCGGGACATGGTGCCGCCGAGCACGATGTCGGCCTGATCGGGACGATCCACCAGCTCGAACCTCCCGCGCCGCACCCACTCCAGATTGAGGGCTTCGGCCACTCGCTGATCCATGTCCGCCCGCGCCGTCCGGTTCTCGAAAAGCTCCACGTGCAGGCTCTGGATCTCCGGCGGCAGATAGGTCGATGTCCCCACCAGGTGGTAGCCGCAGCCGGAGAGGGCGATGAGGAGTGAAAGAACGACGAGGCGTCTCATATCGGCAAGGTAACACAGTTGGGTCTGGGGCTTGGGGCGGTGTCGATTCTGAGCTTTGAGTATTGAACTCCATCGCATCCAGCCCGATACGATCTTCGGTCATCGGGCACGGTCATCGGGCACGGGCACGGGCACGGATTCGGATACGGGTTCGGTCATCGGCCACGGATACGGCAGGTGCTCTCGACTCCGGGCTGCGATGTGGACCGCCGAGCTCCAGCTCGGCATGGGTCGTGGTGGGGATCTGGTGCGTTGTCGGGTTCCGGGGGGTACCCGGAACGCCGGCCTTCTGGGCTTCCGCCGCCTGCCGGGTCCGTAGCGCCCAGGACCGCCGAGCTCCAGCTCGGCATGGGTCGTGGTGGGGATCTTGTGCGTGGTCGTGTTCCTGAGGGTACCCGGTACGCCGGCCTTCTGGGCTTCCGCCGCCTGGCGGCGGCGTTGCCCAGCGTCGCCCGATCAGCGTGGTCATTTGAGAAGCGAAGAGGCGGCGACCACCCTGCTCGGACGAGCGGCGGCCTGCTTGCAGGCTTCAACGACGTACCCCGGGTGCGCTCGTCGTGGGTTGCCAAGCACGCATTGTGCACGGGCGCTCTCGACCGGAAGGTTGTCGTCGCACAATGTCGTGCATGGCACGCCCCGAATCAACGTCGATGTGTGCGGTCGCGCACCCGACTCACGACTCACAATTTACGAACACCGGTATCATCAATCCATGAACGATACGACCTCCGAAGCGTTGGATCGAGCCGCTGCGGCGATCGCCGGCGCCGAAGCCCTTCTGGTCACCGCCGGCGCCGGCATCGGGGTCGATTCGGGACTGCCGGACTTCCGCGGCAACGAGGGCTTCTGGCGCGCCTACCCGCCCCTGCAGCACCTGGGGATCGGCTTCATGGACATGGCCAACCCGGTCTGGTTTCAGCGCGATCTCGAGCTCGCCTGGGGATTCTACGGCCACCGCCTCGAGCTGTACCGTACCACCGAGCCCCACGACGGCTTCCGCCTGCTCCGCGAGTGGGGCGAACGACTGCACCACGGCGTTTTCGTCTTCACCTCCAACGTGGACGGTCAGTTCCAGAAGGCCGGATTTCACCGCCGCCGTATTCTCGAGTGCCACGGTTCCATCCACCACCTCCAGTGCCTGAAGCACTGCGGCGAGATCACCTCGGCGGATGGTGCGGAGGTGGCGGTGGACGAAGAAAGCTTTCGGGCGCTGCCGCCGCTGCCGAGCTGCCCGCGGTGCGGGTCGCCGGCCCGCCCCAACGTCCTCATGTTCGGCGACTGGGGATGGCTGCCCGAGCGTACCGAGGCCCAGGAACGCCGTTTCGCCGACTGGGTCGGCGAGCTCGGCGACGCCCGCCTAGTCATCGTCGAGGTGGGCGCCGGCACCGCGGTACCCACCGTACGGATGACATCGGAGAACCTGGCGCGCCGGCCCGGCGCCACCCTGGTCCGCATCAACCTGCGGGAGTCCCAGGTTCCCGCCGGTCACATCGGCATCGCCCTGGGGGGACTCGAAGCGCTGCAGGCAATCGAGAGCAGGCAATAGGCCGCCTCATTCTGTTATCTCGGCACGGCTTCACCTTCGCGCTTCGAGGCCGGACTGCCCTGGGGAAGCCGCGCCGAGAAAAAAGGACTGGAGTCTCCTTGACAGAACCCCCGCCCTGAAGTAGAAACAAAAGGTCATGAAGACCGCGACGCTCACCCAGGCCATGGTCATGTGCATGTGCATGTACATGCCCGAGCTGTGGGTCACGAGCCTGGCGGTCGACTCGATCTGAACACCAACCGCAAAGCTCCTAACCCGCAGCACACCGAGGCTGCGGGTTTTTTCTTTGCCCGGAACAAAGGAACACCGACCATGCCCATGCGAATGCGAATCTCCACGCTCGACCTCGACGCAGGCCGCCACCGCAACCGAACTGGAGCTTTACATGTCCGAGACCACCGATCGCTATCGCTTTGAGACTCTGCAGCTGCACGCCGGTCAGGAGCCCGCTCCGGGGACCAATGCCCGCGCCGTGCCGATCTACCAGACCACGTCGTACACCTTCGACGACACCGCCCACGGCGCACGGCTCTTCGAGCTCACCGAGGCTGGCGACATCTACACCCGAATCTCCAACCCCACCACCGCGGTCTTCGAGCAAAGGGTCGCCGCCCTCGAAGGTGGCGTCGCGGCCCTCGCCACCTCGTCGGGCCAGGCGGCCCAGTTCCTCGCCCTGACCACCCTCTGCCAGGCCGGCGATCGCATCGCCGCAACGCAGAATCTCTACGGCGGCACCTACAACCAGCTCAAGATCGCCCTGCCCCGCCTGGGGATCGACGTCGACTTCGTGGACGGCGATGACGCCGCAGCCTTCGCCCCGATCATCCGACCCGAGACCAAGGCCGTCTACGTCGAGACCATCGGCAACCCGCGCTTCAACGTGCCGGACTTCGAGAGTCTCTCGGCGCTCGCCCACGAGCACGGCATCCCCCTGGTGGTGGACAACACCTTCGGCTGCTGCGGCTATCTCTGCCGGCCCATCGAGCACGGCGCCGACATCGTCGTTCAGTCCGCGACCAAGTGGATCGGCGGCCACGGCACGTCCATCGGCGGCGTCATCGTCGACTCGGGGAACTTTGACTGGTCCAACGGACGCTTCCCGTCCTTCACCGAGCCCTCGCCGGGTTACCACGGCCTCGTCTTCGCTGACGCCTTCGGCCCGGATAGCGCTCACGGCAACGTTGCGTTCATCACCCGGGCGAGGGTCGAGGGACTGCGCGATCTCGGCCCCTGCCAGAGCCCCTTCAACACATTCCTCCTGTTGCAGGGTCTCGAGACCCTGTCGTTGCGGGTGGAGCGCCAGGCGCAGAACGCGCTGACTCTCGCCCGGTGGCTCGAGGCTCGGTCCGACGTCGCCTGGGTCTCCTACCCGGGTCTCGAGAACCATCCGTGGCACGATCGCGCCCGACGCTACCTGCGCAACGGATTCGGCTGCATCCTCACCTTCGGCATCGAGGGCGAAGAGGCCGCAGGTCGCACCTTCATCGATTCCCTGAAGCTGGCTTCGCACCTGGCCAACGTCGGCGACGCCAAGACCCTGGTCATCCACCCGGCGTCCACCACTCACCAGCAGCTCACCGGCGCCGAGCAGCGATCCTGCGGCGTCACCCCGGACCTGATTCGGGTCTCGGTGGGCATCGAGCACATCGACGACATCACCGCCGACTTCGAGCAGGCCTTTGCAGCGGTGGCGGAGGTGCAGCCGTGAGCCCTGGCCATCTCTCTCCCATCGACGCTTCAATCCGCGAGATCGGCGATTTCCGCCTCGAAAGCGGCGAGGTCGTTCCCGATGCCCGCATCGCCTACCGCAGCTGGGGCACGCTCAATCCCAGCGCCACCAATGCGGTGGTCGTCTGCCACGCCCTGACCGGTTCGCCGGATGTGGACCTCTGGTGGCCCGCTCTTCTGGGGCCAGGACGCGCCTTCGATCCGTTGCGGGACTTCGTCATCTGCTGCAACGTCCTCGGCAGCTCCTACGGCAGCACCGGTCCGGCCTCACTCCGGCCGGGAACCGATCACCGCTGGGGAGCCGACTTCCCGGCGACCACGGTGGCGGACACGGTCCGCGCCCACCGCCGGGTTCTCGACGACCTGGGAGTGCGAAGCGTGCGGTTCGCCACCGGCGGTTCCCTGGGCGGCATGCAGAGCCTGGAGTGGGCCCTGCAGGACGACCGCGTCGCTGCCGTCGCCGTGGTGGCGGCTTCGGCCAGGCACTCGGCGTGGGCCATCGCCATCTCCGATGCTCAACGCGCCGCCATCGCCGCCGACCCCAACTGGTGCGGCGGGCACTACGACCCGTCCCGCCCGCCGGCGGCGGGGCTCGCCGCCGCCCGCAGAATGGCCATGTGCTCGTACCGAACTCCTCAGAGTCTGGGCGAACGGTTCGGACGACGCCGGGCCGACGACGGCCGATTCGAGATCGAGTCCTGGCTCGACTATCACGGCGGCGCCCTGGTGCAGCGCTTCGACGCCTCGTGCTACGTCCACCTCACCCGCACCATGGACAGCCACGACATCGGGCGAGGGCGCGGCGGCGTCGATCGGGCTCTCGCCTCCATCCGAATTCCCGTCCTCGCCGTCTCCATCGACAGCGACGGGCTCTACCCGCCGACCGAGCAGATCGAGATCGCCGAGAAGGCGCCCCTGGGAGAGCTCGTCCGGCTGAGCTCGCCGCACGGTCACGACGCCTTCCTGATCGAGGTCGCGGATTTGAACGAGCAGCTCGTTTTGTTCCGCGGCCGGGCGGCGGCCACCCGCCGCCGCATGGCGGAAGGAGAGGCGTCGTGAGAGTCCTCAAGTTCGGCGGCAGCTCGGTGGCCGATGCCGACCGCATCGCCAGAGTGGTGGCGATCGTCGCGGCCGCCCGATCCGAAGAGCCGGTGGTGGTGGTGGCATCGGCCCTCGGCGGCGTCACCGACGAACTGGTAGCGCTCACCGACCGCGCATGCTCCGGCATCGATCCGGACTCCGGTGGCTGGACACGGCTTCGGACGCGCCACACGAGCACCCTTCATGCCGTGGCTCCCGGAGACGACGCCGCTCGCCGGCGCCTTCTTCACAGGCTCGACGAGGCGCAGCGCCTGATCAAGGGAGTAGCGTACATCGCCGACTGCCCGCCTGCGGTTCGAGACCGCATTCTCGCCACCGGTGAGCGGCTCTCGGCTCCCATTATCGCCGCCGCCCTGGAGGCGGCCGGCCAGGCGGCGACGCCGGTGGACGGCGGCGAACTCATCCGTACCGACTCGTCATTCGGCGGCGCCGCCATCGACCAGGAGGCCACCGACCACCTCGCCGGTGGCCGACTCGCCGAGCTGGCCGAGACCCGGATTCCCGTGGTCACCGGGTTCATCGGCGCCGACGCCGACGGTTCCACCACCACCCTCGGTCGCGGAGGTTCCGATCTCACGGCGACGGTCCTCGGGGCCGCCGTCGGCGCCGGGCGGGTCGAAATCTGGACCGATGTCAACGGTATTTTCACGGCTCCGCCGCGGGTCGTCCCCGGGGCGCGTCCGCAACCGACGGTGAGCTACGACGAGGCCGCCGAGCTCGCCCGTTTCGGCGCCGCCGTGCTCTTCACCAGGACCGTGGCCCCGGTCCGGCGCCGTTCCATCCCGGTGGTGGTCCGCAACACCTTTCAGCCCGACGGACCCTCCACGTGGGTGGACGAGGGTCCCGACGTTCCCTCGGGCGCCCGGTCTCTGGCCTCGGTGGAGCGCGCCGCGGTGCTCACCGTCCACCCGGCGGACGCCAACGGCACCCCGGCGGGCGAGGTCGCTCACGAGGCGCCGCACTGCCTCATCGCTGCCCTCGCCGCCGCCACCGGCGAGTGGACCCTGGTCACCGAGGAGAAAGAGGTTTCCGCCATCGTCGGGCGGCTCCGTGCAGCCGGCCTGTCCGTCACCCTCGTCGAGGGTGCGAGCATCGTCTCGGTGGTGGGATCCCGGCTGCTGCAACAGCCGTGGGTGGCAGGCCGCGCCCTCGAGGCCCTGGGGCGCCGGGACGTGTCCCTGAAGGGCGTCGTCAGCCCGTCGGAGCACTCGGTCTGCGTCGTGGTGGACCGGGAGGATCACGACCGGGCCCTGAGCATCCTCCACGAAGCGCTCATGCTCTCTCACCTCGCCAATCGGGCGGCCGATGCGGTCCGCCGCAAGCTCGCCAGTCAAGGAGTTGACGATGATTCGAACCCGCTGCACGGCCGCAGTGATCGGCGCGACGGGAACGGTGGGACAACGGCTCGTCCGCCGGCTGCATGACCACCCCTGGTTCGAGCTGACGGCCCTGGCCGCGTCAACCCGGTCGGCCGGTAAAGCGTATGGCGAAGCCGCTCACTGGCTCCTGCCCACCCCGATGCCGGTCGGGCCGGCCGGGATGACCGTGGCCGGTCTCGACCAGCTGGGCAGCTGCGACCTGGTCTTCTCAGCCCTCGGCTCCGCGGCCGCCCGCGAGGTCGAGCCCCGGCTCGCCCGCCGCGGCCTCACCGTGGTTTCCAACGCCTCCGCCCTGCGGATGGCCCCCGACGTGCCGTTGTTGATACCCGAGGTCAATCCCGAGCACCTGAAGTTGCTCGATCACCAGGGCTTCGGCCCGGGCGCAGTGGTGACCAACCCCAACTGCGCCACGGTCGGCCTCGTCCTGAGCCTCAAGCCCCTGTCAGACGCTTTCGGCGTCAAGGCGGTGCAGGTCACCACCCTGCAGGCGATCTCCGGCGCCGGACACCCCGGAGTTTCCTCCCTGGACATTCTCGGGAACGCCCTTCCCCTGATTCCCGGTGAGGAGGACAAGCTCGAAAGCGAACCTCAGAAGATCCTCGGAAGGGTATCGTCCGGCTCGATCACACCCTCGGACGTCGTCATCAGCTCCCAGACGAATCGGGTTCCCGTGGTGGACGGACACCTGCTCAGCGTCTCGGTGAGGCTGGGCACACCGGCGACATTGGACGAGGCTGCAGCTGCCATCGAGGCCTTCCGCTCCCCGGTGGCCGACCTCCGCCTCCCCTCGTCGCCTGAACGGCCAGTCGTCCTCGCCACCGAAGGCGACCGCCCCCAACCCCGCATCGACGCCGGCCGCGACCACGGAATGACCGTCACCGTCGGGCGCCTCCGGGCGTGCCCGATCTTCGACCTCCGCTACGTCGCCCTGGTGCACAACACCGAGCGCGGCGCCGCCGGAGCTGCGGTGCTCAACGCCGAACTCCTGGCCGCCAAGGGAAGGCTGGCGCGGACAGCCTGAGCGTGACCGATATCCCGCTGTCGGGGGATTTCTTCGCCAACGGCAACGCTCTGGCCTGGGACGAGACGACGGTGCAGTTCTTCTTCTCCGCCGACATCGGGCAGCTCCCCCAGGGCGAAGGAACCGACGCCGTTGAGCTCTTCACTCTCTCTTCGACAGGCGTCGCCGCATCGGTGGGAATGACCGACAGCTTCTTCGGCGGCATGGCCTTCTCCTACCAGGTTCCGGTCGAGCTGCAGAGCTTCACCATCGAGTGACCACCTGGATCCAACGGCTCGGCCGCTGACGGAAAGGACCGACGTCCACCCTCGTCTTCGGCCGGGTCTCGCGTCGGTCACGCAGCCATCGACGACGGTTCCGCGCTATGATGCAGTCTCGGAGGATGCCGTTATGCCGAAGTTCTGGCTTCTCAAAGGCCCGCTCGATGCCCCTGGATGGGATGTTCTGCGCAAGGACTACGAGGACGAGAAGATCGAAATCGTTCACCTGGACCCCAAGGTCTGGGCGATGATCGAGGCCGACGAACCGCCCCAGGATTATGAAGACCTCAGTGCCGTCGAGCCCGCCGATGGGCTCTACCTCGACCCCAACGGCAGCCCCCTCTACATGGTAGGCGGCCAGGTTGTTCACACCGCCGAAGAAGTCGTGGCGGCTCTGGGCGACGAGGCCAAGACCATGCTCGACACCATCGGCGACCCGCACACCGTGCTCGAGCGCATCGGCCGCGCGTTTTAGCCCGACGTATTCATGAGGCGTCGTCGCGAGGTCGACGAGCCCTGAGCTCCTGCCGTCGTCTCATCCGCATCCCGATCAGGGCGAAGAGGATGAGCCACGCCGGCACCGCCACGGCCCAGGACAGCGAATCGATGAGCAGCGCGGGCTGCACGTACCAGCACCGAGCCGATACGTCGCCCGCCTTCACCCGCATCAGCCACCGGTTCAGGTCATCCACGTACGCCCCGAGGTCGTCGACCACCAGATCGCTCTGCAGCGGGATGTTGAGATTCAGCTGGTCGAAGCGGATGCGAACGACCCTCTTGGTCGGCTCGAAGGCGTCCGAAGCGACCTCGAACGCCTCGATTCTCGTGAACCTGTAGGTCTCTCGAGGCGGCTCGTCGAACGGGCCCCAGGTCCTGCACACGATCAGCTCATCGTCGACGAACCACAGAAACGACGGCTCGGCGCGCCCGTCCGTGAAGGTGGCCACCAGACCGGCAACGAGACCGAGGACGAGGAGAGCGTAGAGAATTCCGTTCGACAGCCACCACCGGGAATCTGGTGCCGCCACGGTGCCTCCCATCTCAAAAAAAAGGCAGCGCCACGGCTGGCGCTGCCCGGTTACGAAATCTCGCGAATAGGCTAGGCGCGGCTCCGCTGGATGAGCAGCACCGCGATGCCGGCGATGATCATCATGAAGACGACGATGCCCCAACGGCTCATGGTGGGGATCGGGTCGCCACCGGTCACGCCCGGAGTCGGTGTCGGCTGCTGCACTGCGGTTTGGAGAGTCGCGCGGAGGATGTAGTTCACGCCGGTGTCGTACCCGGTGTAGATGGGCTCTTCGAGGGTGGCGCCGCCGTCGCTGGAAATGTACGAGTTGCCGGTGGCCGGACCGTCGTCAAAGTCCAGGTTGAAGTCTTCGCCCGCCCACATGGCGTCACCACGGCTCATCAGCCAGAAGTCGGCGAAGAGGGCCACCGGAGATCCCAGGGTCACCTCGGACTGCCCGAGACCGTTGCCGGTGTTGATCGTACCCTGGGCCACGGCGCTCCAGTTCGGATTGAAGCCGCCGCCGTCCACCTCGTAGACGAAGACCTCGTTGGGCCACACACCGCCCCAGTCCATGTCGTTGCCGGCGCAGAAGCCGGTGATCTCGACCTGGCCGGGAGTGAAACCGAAATCGGACAGGTAGAAAAGCACACCCATCATGTTGTTGGGATCGCCGGCCTGGCCGCCGCCGAACCATGCCGAGCTCACGCTCGTGCCGTCATCGTAAAAGGCGTTGCCGCAGGTTGTGGCCTCGGTCGACGACGGAACGCCGCCGCTCCGTTGGAGATTTTCCGCCACGACCGGTACTGCTACCGCCAGAACCAGCCCCATGACCAAGAATTGACGCTTCATCTTCTGACTCCCTCCTCATTTTTGACCCGCAATGCGATCAGAACCTCAATCGTTCCTCAAAAAATCTACCACAGATTCCGCCGGTTCAGAGAACCACGCCGCGATCGGAGCTCTCGATGAAGTCGATCACCAGATCGACCTCGGGTTGCCCGGCCAGTTCTTCTCGAGCCCTGGCCAGCGCCTCGGAAGTGGTCATCTTCGAGTGGCGGAGTAACCGCCAGAGCCGCTTGAGAGCGGTGCGGCTCTCCTCGGAAAATCCCTTGCGCTCGAGGCCGATGGTGTTGGGGCCGTAGCACTTCGCCGGCCGGTTGCCGGTGGTGTTCATGAACGGCAGACAGTCCCTGTTGGCGCCGGTGAAACCGCCGAGAAAGGCGTAGGGCCCGACCCGAGAGAACTGGTGCACGGCGCTCAGAGCGCCGACGGTTGCGTGGTCCCCCACCTCCACGTGTCCGGCCAGCGTGGCGGCGTTGGCGAAGATCGTGTTCGATCCGACCCGGCAGTCATGAGCGACGTGGGCGTACGCCATGAACAGGCTCGAGTCGCCGATCGTCGTCACTCCGCCGCCCCCGGGAGTGCCCCGGTGAATGGTGACGAACTCGCGGAAGGTGTTGCCGACGCCGATCTCGAGGTGGGTTTCCTCGCCGTCGTACTTGAGGTCCTGGGGCGGCGCGCCGATCGAGCAGTGGCTCTCGAAACGGTTGCCGGCGCCGATGACGGTCCAGCCGGTGAGGCGGCAATAGGGCCCGACGACACAGCCGGGGCCGATCTGAACGTGGGCGTCGACGATCGCGTAGGCTTCGACGACGACGTCGTCGGCGAGCTTCGCCGCGGGGTCGACAATGGCAGCGGGGTGAATTGTGGTGTTCATCATCGCTCCGTCATGGCGGACAGCATGGTGGCTTCGCAGACAAGCTCACCGTCCACCGTGGCCGTGCCGTGCAGCTTGGCGAAGGTGCTGCGAATGGAGACCACCTCGACCTCGAAGAGAACCTGGTCGCCGGGGACCACCGGCCGTCGGAAACGGCAATTGTCGATACCGGTGAACAAGATGAGCTTGTCCTCGCGGTCTTCGATCCGGCTGAAGAGCAGAACCCCCCCGGCCTGGGCCATGGCCTCCACCATCAGCACGCCGGGCATCACCGGCCGATCGGGGAAGTGCCCCATGAACTGGGGCTCGTTGAACGTCACGTTCTTGACGGCCTTGATGCGCTCCTCGTCCATCTCCAGTACCCGGTCGATGAGCAGGAACGGGTAGCGGTGCGGCATGATCTCGAGGATGTCCTGGATGTCCTTCACGGTGAGTCCTCCCCTTCTCCCTCGACGGCGGCCACCCGCTTCTCGAGCTCGGCCAGCCGCTTGCGCATGCCGTCGAGCCGCTGCACCGCAGCCTGGGAGCGCATGTGCTCGCGCTGGGGCCGCGCCGGCCTGCCGGCCACGACGCTCCCGGCCGCGGTCGACTTCATGACGGCGGACTTGGCGGCGACCATGGTCTGGTCGCCGAGCTCGAGGTGCCCGGCGACACCTGCCTGGCCGCCCAAAACCGAGTACCGCCCGATCTTCGTCGAGCCCGAGACGCCCACCTGGGCGACGAGGAGGCTGCCATCGCCGATCTGGACGTTGTGCGCCACCTGGACGAGGTTGTCGATCTTGGTTCCGCGCCCGATGCGGGTCTCACCCATGGTGGCACGGTCGATGGTGGTGTTGGCGCCGATCTCCACGTCGTCCTCCACCACCACCACGCCCACCTGGGGAACCTTGTGGTGGACGCCGTCGACGGTGGCGAAACCGTAGCCGTCGGAGCCGACCACCGCGCCGGCCTGGAGAATACAGCGATCGCCGACGCGACAGCCGTCCTCGATCACGACACGCGGGTGCAGGAGGGTGTCCTCACCGATGCGGGCGCCGGCGCCGAGAACACAGCCGGCGCCGATGACGGAGCGGGCGCCGATGGTGACGCCCGCGCCGACGGTGACGTGAGGACCGACGGATGCGTCCTGCCCCAGCTCGAGGTCGTCGCCCACCGCCGCGGTGGAGTGGACGCCCGGCGGCGCAGCAGGCCGCGGGTGAAATATCTCGAGAACCCGCGCCACGGCCAGGTAGGGCTCGTCGCAGACCAGGAGGTTCCGACCCTCGAGCCCTTCGGCGCTCCCGGCGATGACCGCCCCGGCCGCCGAGGCCGCAGCCTGTCCCACATACTTCGGATTGTGGAGAAACGACAGGTGCTCGGGTCCGGCCAGGTCGAGGGGACGGATCCCCTCGACCTTCCGGTTCTCGTCCCCCACCACCTCCGCACCGAGACGGCTCGCGAGGTCGGCGAGGGTCAGCTGGGTCGTCACTGGGTGGTGTTGAAGCGGCGAATCACGTCGTCGGTGATGTCGACGGCGTCGTCGGCGTAGACGAGCCCGGACTGAAACTTGTTGAAGATCAAGGTGTAGCCACGCTCGACGCCGATCTCGTTGATCACCGGAATGATCCGCCCCTCGAGACCGCCGAGCTCTCGACGACGGGCCTCTTCAAGCTCGCGCTCTGCATCGTCCTGGAAGCGCTGCATCTCGATGCCCTTGTCTTCGATCTCCTTGCGGAGCTCGCCCAGCTTCTCGTCCGAGAGGGTGAACTGCTGCTTCGAAATCTGCTCCTGCAGCGCAGCGAGCTCCTGTTGTTTGGCCCGACCCTCGTCGATCTTGGCGTCCTGGAGCTCCTTGAGCGTCTGCAGCGCCTGCTTGCCGGGGTCGGACTCGGTCACGACGCGCTGAACGTCGATGACCGCAATGTTCGCGGTCTGCGCCGAAACGGGAACCGCCACCGCCAAGAGCACCGCCGCCGTGACGGCGAGAAGAGTCGATCGTTTCATGCTGAAAACCTCCGTGATGTGCCCTTTTCCGGGCGATTTGTTTTTCGAAAGCCTAGAACGTCGTGCCGATGGAGAACTGGAAGTCGCTCTGGTCCTCCTCGGGCCACGGGTCGAGATTATAGCCGTAAATGAAGCGGATCGGCGCCTGGAACATGGGCAACACCACCCTCAGTTCGATTCCGGTGGTCTTTCGGTAGAGGCCGAGATCCCAGCCCTGCTCCTCGTGGTAGGTGTTGCCGATGTCGAAGAAAAAGACCAGCTTCACCGGACCGCCGAGGACGAACTGCTGTTCGAAGTTGAGCATCCAGTAGCGGTCGCCGCCCTCGCGGACCCCGTCAGCGCTGTAGAACCACTCGAGGTCCTCGGTGCGGGGCAGGACCGTGTAGTACGGAATACCACGCAGGGTGCGGTCGCCGCCGAGTCGGAAGCGCTCGTAGATGGGCAGGTCGGAGTCGTCGTAGGTGTAGAAGACCCCGACCTCCGCGTTGTAGGCGAAGATGAACTTCTGCTTCTTGTCGTAGGGGATCCACTGAGTCATGGTGACTTCCGGCTTGACGTAGTCAAAATCGCCGCCGAGAGGACCGCCGGCCATCCGGAGCCGGGCGCTGAAACGTTTCCCCCGACTGGTGCTGAAGGGGTCGTTGCGATTGTCGAAGGTGAAGGTCGGCGTGAAGGCCACGGTCCGTCCCGAGTACTCCTCATAGTACTGCTCAGGCGCCACCGGCTCCACCGGAGGAACATTCACCGGAGGCAGGTGGCCCGAGGTCGGGTCGCCCGGCGATCCGAACCGCGCGACCGCGTAGCGGGACTCGACGTCTTCAAAGCTGACGATACCCGACACGGAGGTGAACGCGCGCAGGCCCTTGCCGATGGACACGGTGGCGCCGGTCGTTTCGCGGAAGTAGTCCGCGACCTCCTGGTTGGTCTTGAAGATGGACCCGCCGAGCATGATTCTCCGATCGAGGAAATAGGGCTCGGTGTAGCTCAGGGAGTAGTAATCCGATCGGCGCCCGGTCTGGAGCGAGACGCCCAGCGTATTGCCTCGTCCGAGGAAGTTCCGGGTGTTGAATTGAGCCTGGACGAAGAACCCGTCGAGCTCGGAGTATCCGGCGCCGAACTGGATATCGTTGCGTCCCACCTCGGTTCCCTTGACGTTGACGTTGACCCTTTTCGCCTCTTCGTCGAAATCGAAGTCGAGTGGTTCTTCCTCGAGCTTGAAATAGCCGAGGGCGTTGACCTTGAACATCGAGCTCTTCAGCGCCCCCATGTTCATCCAATTGCCCTCGGAAATCCGGAACTCCCGGCGCAGGACCTTGTCCCGGGTGGTGGTGTTGCCGATGAACTCCACCCTTCCCAGGTGAAAGCGGTCGCCCTCGAAGACGTCCACCACGACATCCACCGACAGCTCCTTGTCCTCGCTCCGCTCGAAACGCTCGTTGGCGTAGGCGTAGACATAGCCGGTGTTGTGGTAGAGCTCCTGGAGACTTTCCTTGCCCTTGTCGAACTCCTTCTTGGAGTACGTCCGTCCGAGCTTGACCGGAAAGAACTCTGTCAACCCCTCGGCGTTGAAGATTTCCACGCCCTGGATGTCGATGGAGTTGACGGTGTAGGCCTCGCCCTCCTCCACCGGAATGGTCACCTTCATCCGGTACTTCTTGCCCTCGAGGGTTTCGGCGTCGGGCTTCTTGGCGATGAGATCGAGATCGGGCTCGCCGATCTTGATGTCGAGATAGCCGTGGTTGAGGTAGAAGTCGCGCAGGTTGTCGCGGTCCGCCTCCCAGTTCTCACGGGTGTAGATGATCTTCTTGCCCCACTTGCGGTAGAGCTTGACCGCCTTGACCTCCTTCAGCGCTCCCCGGAGCTTGCTGTCGGAAAACACTTCATTGCCGACGAAGTCGATGTTGTCGATCTTGACCTTGCCGCCCTCATCGATGATGTAGACCACGTTGCGCCGGTTCCGGCCTTCGTCGACGACATCGAAGCCCACCCGGGCCGAGCGAAAGCCCTCCTCGTCGTAGATCTCCTTGATGGCCGACTGGATTCGCGAGAGCTGGGACATCTTCAGCGGAACGTTTCGCGGAACATCGATTCCCTTCTCATCGAGCTTGTCCTTCATGTCCGCGTTACTGACCTTCTTGTTCCCTTCGAAGGTCACCGTGTTGACGAAGGGGCGCTCGGTCACGACAACATAGAGATTGACCTCGCCGTCGCCCGAATCCTCGCTCTCGATCCGCACCGACTCGAAGAGGCCGGACTCCCAGAGGCGGTGAAAGCCCTCCGCAATGATCTCCTCTTCGAGAGGATCCCCTTCCTCGAGACCGAGGTAGTACACGATGGTGTCGAGGGTCACCGTCACGCCCCCCTCCACAATCACCTCGGAGATGATGAGCTCCTCGGTCTGGGCGTCGGCGACCGCCACCGAACCGGCGAGGATCGCGGCCGACATCAGAAGGGCGCCGAATCGGCGTCGTGCTTCGCGGCGCGTGGAACAGCTCGCCCCACAAAAAAAAGAAGACATGAAATTGAGCATTATTCTGATAATTCGGCCCGCGGGGCGAGACGGAAGATCCTGTCGCACCTGCGGGCCATCTCCTCGTTGTGCGTCACTATAATTGATGTCAGACTCGCCTTCAAATGGAGCTGCCCCACCAACGCGAAGAGCCGCTCGGCGTTATCCCTGTCGAGATTCCCCGTCGGCTCGTCGGCGAGCAGGAGTTTCGGCCGCATGGCCAGCGCCCTCGCGACCGACACCCGCTGTTGCTCGCCCCCGGAAAGCTGATCGGGATAGTGTGACGTGCGGTCCGAGAGCCCCACGGACGCGAGGAGCTCCAGACCACGCTCCCGGGCCCGGCGAGGGCCTTCTCCGGCGATTCGCAGGGGCAGGGCCACGTTGTCGAGGGCGTCGAGCTCGTCGAGCAGGTTGTGGTGCTGGAAGACGAATCCCATGGTCCGGTTCCGCATGCCGGCGCGAGCCGAGCTGTCGAGCTCGTCGACCGCAACACCGTCGATGGTCACGGACCCGCCGTCGGGTCGGTCCAGGAGGCCCAGGAGGTGCAGCAACGTGCTCTTGCCCACTCCCGACGGACCGACCACCGCCAGCATCTCGCCGGTGGGCACTTCCAGGTCGAGCCCGGCAATGACATCGACTCTGGTTGCTCCCTCGCCGTAGCCCTTCACCAGGGACTCGGCACGAACCATGGTCCCGCGGTCACTCATAGCGGAGCCCCTCGGACGGCTCGCGCCGCGCAACCATGCGCGCCGGGAGCCACGCAGCCACCGCCGCCAGCCCGAGCGCCACAGCCACCACCATCCCGACGGTGGCTGGGTCCACCCGGAAGGGCACCGCCGCCACAACGAAGACCCCCTGCGGAAGCTCGAGCAGACCGGTGCGATCGAGAACGACCGCCACTGCGCTGCCGAGCCCTGCGCCGAGCAGCGACCCCGCCGCCCCGATGATGAGCCCCAGCAGCACGAAAAGCCGTCTCAACGAGCTCGGATCGAAACCGAGCCCGGCCATCACCGCCAGGTCTTTGCGCTTCTGGGCGGCGACCATGGCCACGTTGCACAGCAGATTCAGGGCCGCCACAACGAGCATCAGCCCCACGGCGACAAAGATCATCACTTTTTCCAGGGCGAGAGCCGTCAGCAACGGCCGGTGGAGCTCCTGCAGCCCGGCCACCTCAACGGCGCCGCGATCCGCACCGAGGACCTCGCGCGCCCGCCGGCCCACGGTCCATGGGCCCACCGGATCGCGAAGCTCGATGGCGCCGATCACCTCCTCGCCCCAGAGCAGGCGTTGAGCGCGGTCCAGGGGCAGGATGACGGACCCGCCCTCGGTCCCCGGCCGAGGATCCACGATGCGGGAGACCTGGGCGCGGACCCGAACCGGCAGCGGGCCCATGGGGGTCAGCCGCTGCCGGGCCGAGATCAGGTCAAGAGTCGCCCCCGCTCCCAAGCTCAGCCGACGCGCCAGTACCCGATCCACGGCCACGCGATCGGTGTCAGAGCGGCCGACCACCGATGCCGGAACGGCATCCGTGTCCGAGCTCACCAGCGCGATCCCCCTCACGACCTGCACAATCTCCACATCGGTCAACGAGCCTTGCAAGACCAGGGCCAACTCCTCCGGATCGGCGAGCCGGCGGCCCTCGACCGGCCGTACCTCGGCGTGGGCGGCCTGGACCTCGATCTGGGACCGGATGCCCGACTGGAACCCGTCGAGCAGGGCCAGGGTCACCACGAGGGCGAAAACTCCGACACCAAGCCCGAGCAACGAAATCAGCGTCACCGTCACCACGGAGGTCCAGCGTCGGGTCCCGATCAGGAATCGACTCGCGACGTGAAGCTCGGCCCCGAGGCCCATTCAGCCCCGCATCACGAATCTCGCAGCCGGAGCTGCGGAAAGAGAATGACATCGCGGATGGACTGCCGATCGGTGAGCAACATGACCAGCCGGTCGATGCCGATGCCCTCGCCGCCGGTGGGCGGCATTCCGTGCTCCATGGCCAGGACGAAGTCCTCGTCCACGACACCGCCGCCGGCCGCGGCCTGCTCTTCGAACCGCCGCCGCTGCTCGACGGGATCGTTGAGCTCGGTGTAGGCGTTGGCCACCTCGATGCCGCCGATGAAGAGCTCGAACCTCTCGACGACGTCGGGATCGTCCGGCGTCGATTTGGTCAGCGGCGATATGTCGCGAGGGTAATCCATGATGAACGCCGGATCGATCATCTGCGGCTCGGCGGTCATCTCGTAGAGCTCCTCGAGAAGCTTGCCGTCGGACCGCTCCTTGATGCGCTGGACCCCCACCTTCTCGGCGGCAACCTCCATCTTCTCGCGAGACGAGAGGTCGTCCTCGGTGAGATCCGAGTAGCCGAGGATGGCGTCTCGCATGGTCAGCCGCCTCCACGGTCTCGAGAAGTCGATGGTCTGATCGCCCCACGACACCTGAAGGCCTCCGGTCACCGCTTCGGCGATCGTGGTGATCATCTCCTCGGTGAAGTCCATCAGCAGCTCGTAGTCGGCGTAGGCCCAGTAGAACTCGAGCATGGTGAACTCGGGGTTGTGGCGGGTCGAGATGCCCTCGTTGCGGAAATTGCGGTTGATCTCGTAGACCCTTTCCATGCCGCCGACGATGAGGCGCTTGAGAAAGAGCTCCGGGGCGATACGCAGAAAAAGCTCCAGATCGAGAGTGTTGTGATGGGTCACGAACGGTCGCGCCGTGGCGCCGCCCGGGATCGGCTGCATCATCGGGGTCTCGACCTCGATGAACCCCGCATCGTCGAGGAATCGGCGCACTCCCGAGATGATCCGGCTGCGGGTCTCGAAGACCTGGCGGGATTCCGGATTCGACAGCAGGTCGAGATACCGCTGCCGGGCCCGCGCCTCACGATCGGCGAGGCCGTGGTACTTCTCCGGGAGAGGCCGCACCGCTTTCGCGAGGACCTCCAGGGCGTCAACCCGGATGCTCAGCTCACCCGTCCGGGTGCGGAAGACCGTGCCCTCGACACCGAGAAAGTCTCCCAGGTCCAGGAGCTTGAATGTTGTCCACGCCTGCTCGTCGAGGTCGTTCTTGCGGACAAAGAGCTGGAGCTGGTCGACGCCGTCCGAGAGATCGGCGAAGGAGACCTTGCCGTGGCCGCGCACGGCGCGCAGCCGCCCGGCCAATCGGACCGTCGGCTTGGCCTCTTCGAGCTCTTCGGCGGTGGATGCTTCGAAGCGGCGTTTGGCGTCCCCCACCGACTCCTCGACGCGATACCGGGTCGGATAGACATCGACGCCAAGCTCCCGAAGCTCGTCGAGCTTGGCGAGACGGTTGGCGATGAGCTGGCCGATGGGCTGCTGTTGGGTCTGTGAATCTGACACGCGTCCTCCTGCGGGCGCGTGATTGTACCACGGACGTTCGCCAATAATGAAATGCTAAAATCTGAATTTGCAGCTATTTAGCGCTTCTTCTTCATTCTCGATCGCGGTGCCGCGCCAGCGGAGCGTTTCGTCGGGTTTCCGGATCGGGCCCGCTTGTTCTGCGCCGCCTTTACCTTTTTCTTCCACCTCTGCCTGGGTTGAGCGGGCTGCGGCTTCTGCTTCGCCGCTCGTCTCAGCGCCGTGATCTCGGACTCAGTGAGCATTCGGAAGTCGCCGGACCGCAGGGAGCTGTCCTTGATCGGGCCGATGGCCGAGCGGCGCAGCCGCTGGACCAGCCGCCCGGCGCGGAAGAACAGCTGACGAACCTCGTGAGTTCGTCCCTCGGTGACCTCCACCCGCCACCAGGTGGACGTACCGCCGGCACTGGACCGCACCCGTTCGGCGGAAAGCGGCTTGACGAAGTGGCCGTCTACCGACGTGCCGCCCCGCAGTCGCTGGATCTCCCCCTCGTCCAGGTCGCCCCTGATCTTGACCATGTACTCGCGGACGACACCGTAGCGGGGGTGGGTCACCCTGGCAGCGAGGTCGCCGTCGTTGGTCAGCAGCAGCAGGCCTTCCGAATGGAAATCCAACCGTCCCACGGGGAAGACCCTCTCCTTGACCACGGGGCGCACCAGGTCGATGACCGTCTTGCGCTCCTCTGGATCGTCGCAGGTGGTCATCACCGCCCGCGGCTTGTACAGGAGGACGTAGCGGAAGGGCTCCGCGCGCTTCAGGCGTTTGCCGTCGACCTTGACGTGGTCGGTCTCAGGGTCGGCCTTGTCGCCCAGGCGTGCGGTGCGGCCGTTCACCGTCACCCGGCCCTCGCTCACCCAGCGGTCGGCCTCGCGTCGGGAGCACATTCCGGCTCGGGCGATGAGCTTCTGAAGTCGTTCTCGCGCCATGTCATTCCTCCATGGGACATTCCGCCTCTCGGCGGGGCCGCGAACTCTATCACAAGAGCCCGATCATCCGTCATAATTCGGGTTCATCCCGCAAATGGCGGGATGAACCATAGTTTTGAGTTATGAGTTATGAGTTTTGAGTTTCATCGCAGTCATCGCAGGCGTCACAGCGCCGGCTGTCACCGGCTGAATCTGCTTGTGCCGCTTTCGCTCCCGCTTGAATCAGCCCGCTTCATCCGCCGCACCGTCCCTTGCGATGAAAACTCAGAACTGAGAACTCAGAACCTGGGATCATCCCGCCATTTGCGGGATGATCCATAATTCGAAATACGATGACTCACGTCGATCCCGCCCGCCGTGTTCGCGATCCGACGCTGCAGCGCGTCTGGGAGCAGATGGGCCGGCCGGCACGCTGCCGGGTCGTCGGCGGGTGGGTCCGCGACCGCGTGCTCGGCCGGGCCACCGGCGACCTGGACCTCAGCTTCGAGGGCGACGCCGAAGCCGCTGCCGAACCGGCAACGACGCTGGCAGCAGCCCTCGGCACCCGCGCCCACCTTCTGGGAACGGCGCCGCATCAGGTGTGGCGGATCGACGCTCCCGAGCTCACGATCGAGCTCTGGCCCATGGGCGATCTCGATCACGAATCCGACATGGCCCGGCGCGACTACGCCTGCAATGCGCTGAGCTGGGAGCTCCCCGACGGTCCGTTGCAGGATCTCGTCGGCGGCCTCGCGGATCTCCGGGACCAGCGGTTGCGCGCTGTGTCGCGCTCCAACCTCGAGGACGACCCGGTCCGCCTGCTGCGCGCGCCCCGTTTTCTCGCCCAGCTCGAGGACTTCGACCTCGACGAGCGGACCGCCGGCTGGATTCGAGGGCTCGCGCCCCGGTTGGCCGCCGCACCGCGAGAGCGGGTGGGCCGGGAGCTCCGCACACTGTTGGCCTCTGCAGCGCCGTCCCGCGGCCTCCGGTGGTGCCTCGACCTCGGGCTCTTTCGCCACGCTGCACCGCCCGGCCAGCTGGTGGACGAGCCGTGGCTCCGGGAGCACCTCAACGCCACCGATCGGCTGCGTGGTGCGGACGCCGGGGCCTCGACCATCGCCGGCCTCGCCTTCCTCCTCCGCTCGTGGGGCGTCCCCTCGCCCGGTCGGCTGTCCGCCTACGCCTGGCCCCAGACCGAACGGGACACCGCGCTGCGGGCGGCGCGGTTCCTCGACGAGGCATCGGCGGTGGTCGACGCCCCCCCCGCCGACCGCCGAGAGCTCGCCTGGCGGGCCGGAGCCGCCTTCCCCGCCGTTCTCGTCATGGCCAACGCCATCGACCCGGACAATCCCGGCTGGCGCCGTTGGCGCCGCCAGTGGCAACAGAGCTCCGCAGCACTGACCCATCCCCGGCCCCTGCTCTCCGGCACCGAGATCGCCGGGATCGCCGGAATCGAGCCCGGCCCCGATCTCGGCGCGCTGATCGCGGCGCTGACACGGGCCCAGGTCCGCTGCGAGGTCCGGACCCGCAGCGGCGCAGTCCGCTTCATTCGGTCCAAGGTCCGTTCAGGAGACGAATTCTCTCCACGCCCATAGGATTCCGGGGTCCCGCGCCCGGCAGGACCCGGATCAGCGCTCCCTCACGGCCGGCGGCTCAGCCGACCGTCACCACCGGGAGGGGCGGCGCCTCCATCGCGATCTTCTCCGAGGGCGCCATGACCAGCGCGTCGCCGGTGGCGACCATTTCCTGATCCTGGTTGGCGACCTCACAGCCGATGGAGATGAACTGCTTGTCGTCGCGCTTCTCCGTCACCTGGAGGGTGACCGTCAGGGTGTCGCCGATGTAGACCGGCTTACGGAAGGAGAGATTCTGGCCGAGATAGATGGTGCCCGGCCCCGGGAGCTTCAGCGCCAGCGCGGCCGAGACCAGAGCCCCGGTGATCATGCCGTGGGCGATCCGGCCCTTGAAGGGCGTCGTCCTGGCGTACTCCTCGTCCAGGTGCACCGGATTGACGTCGCCGGAAATCACCGCGAAAAGGCGGAGGTCGCGGTCGGCCACCGTCTTGCTGTAGGTGGCCGTCTGGCCGACCTCGATCTCGTCGTAGGTCAGGTTTTCAAGCATGATGCGCTCCTCGTCCCGAAGTATTCATGAGGTTTCGTCGCGAGGTCGGCGAGGCACCGATACCAATCGAGTTTTCTCCTTTCGGGGCGCGGAGGCGTACGTGACGGTACGTTGAGCACCCCGAAATGAGAAAACTCGATTGGCTCGGATGCATCGTCGGCCGTAGTAGATAGCTCATGAATTCTTCGGGCTAATCCATGTGCTCGGCGACGACCTCGTCGTCGATCCGGATCTCGAACGGCGGTTCGGTTTTCTGCAGCCCGGCGGCCACCGCCTCGGCCTCGCGCAGGACCCGCAGCACGTTGAGGCCGGCGAGCTTGGCGATCTCCTCGCGGCTCCAACCGCGGCGCATGAGCTCGGCGAGCAGGGCCGGGTAGCCGGAGACGTCCTCCATCCCGGCGGGGAGGGCCCCGATGCCGTCGTAGTCGGAGCCGAGGCCGACGTGGTCGATCCCGGCCACGTCGCGGACGTGCTCCACGTGGTCGGCGAGCAGTGACAGGGGCACGGTCCACAGGGGGTGCTCCGCCAGCCAGGCTTTCTTGCCGGCCGCCACCGCCTGGGGATCGCCCGGGTTGAGCACCTCGAGCCGCTTCTCCTCGGCCTCGTGGGCGGCGTAGCGGGCGGTGATCTCGGGATCGACGAAGAAGGACCCGAAGCAGACCATCACCACCCCGCCGTTGTCGGCCATGCGCGCGAGCACGTCATCGGGCACGTTGCGCGGGTGGGGGTTGATGGCCAGGGCGCTGGAGTGGGAAAAGATCACCGGCGCGCGGCTGATGTCGAGGACGTCGCGCATGGCAGCGGCGGAGACGTGCGACAGATCCACCAGCATGCCGAGCCGGTTCATCTCCTTGATGACGATCTCGCCGAACGGGCTCAGGCCGTCGTGCCGGGGCGCGTCGGTGGCGGCGTCGACCCAGTCGAGGGTGTTCCAGTGGGTCAGGGTCATGTAGCGGGCGCCGACGGCGTAGAGCTGGCGCAGCACGGCCAACGAGTTGGCCATGCTGTGGCCGCCCTCCATCCCGATGAGCGAGGCGATCCTGCCTTCAGAGTGGATCCGCACCACGTCGTCGCCCGTCAGGGCGAGCTCGAGGTCGTCGGGGTAGGCGTCCACGAGCCGGTGCACCAGGTCGATCTGCTCGAGAACCGTGACCACCGCCTCGGCGGGCTCCAGGTCAACCGGGATCCACACCGACCAGAACTGACCGCCCACCCCGCCCTCGCGGAGCCGCGCGATGTCGGTGTGCATCGGCCGGTCGATGGCCGAGGTGTCGGTGAAATCGAACTCCGCCAGGTGGTTGGCGACTCGGCTGCGGATCGCCCACGGCGCGTCGTTGTGGCCGTCGATGAGCGGCACTTCGCGCAGCACCTCGCGCACCGTCGCCGCGATCTCGGCGTCGGTCGGCGGCGCATCGGCCGCCATGGAAAACCCGCTCACACCCGCAACCAACACCAACGCCAACACTCGAACCCGATGCATCATCACTGCTCTCCTTCCGCACTCCACCCCCGCCACCACGCCCGGCGCTGCTCACCTGCGGCGCCCGGAGGAATGAGGTCGTGGACCTCGTCGAAGCTCCGCGCCCAGTCCTCCGGCGGCAGGTCGTCGCCCACCACCATCGCCGTCGCTCCGTTGGGGTTGGCCTCGGATCCGAGGAGAACCACCGGGTCGTCCGACGGGTCCATGCCCGGCTGCCACACCCCGTGCGGCACGAACGACAGCCGGTCGAAGGTCCACAGCCAGTCGTCGAAGATCTTCCGCCGCCCCTCGTCGGCAACCCAGACCGCCACTCTCTTGCCCTCGGCGGCCAAGGACTCGATGAGCCGTGCGAGATCTCCCGCGCGCTTGTCGGAGGCGAGATCGTGGAGGATGAGCTTCGCCATGGCTGGGAAGTGTACCTCCTCCCGATCCCGATCCCGTGCCCGTGCCCGCATCCATCGCGATCCCAACCCGAGCGCCCCAGCGCGCCACCGGCCCCGAGCGCGCGTACCACTTGAAATCATTGTTCGGCAAACCCTCGCGGCCGCGAACTCGCTCGGTCAACAATGTTTCGGGTGGTACGTTCGCTTGGCTACCCGCACTCCGGGTCCGCAACCACAGGCCGTCGCTCGCCCGAGCAGCGTGGTCACCGCCTCTTCGCTTCTCAAATGACCACGCTGCTCGGGCGACGCTGGGCGACGACGCCGCCAGGCGGCGGAAGCCCAGAAGGCCGGCGCTGAGGGTACCCCCCGGGAAAACGACCACGCACCAGATCCCATCCACGACCCAATGCCGAGCTGGAGCTCGGCGGTCCACATCGCAGTCCGGCGTGCCGGGTACCGTCCGATCCCTTGCCCGTGCACGATGAGACCGTATCCGTATCCGTATCCGTGGCCGATGACCGTGGCCGATGACCGTGGCCGATGACCGTGGC
>JAZBOQ010000042.1:0-2710 GCA_036351195.1 Thermoanaerobaculales bacterium
CCGCCACCCGGCTGCGCCGGTAGCTCAATTGGATAGAGCACCTGACTACGGATCAGGAGGTTTGGGGTTCGAGTCCCTTCCGGCGCGCCACATCTCCTCTCAGTCGATCAAACGTTGCAACTCGGCCAGGGCACGAGTCCCTTCCGGCGCGCCATTAGAATCAAAGACCTTACGGCCACTCTTGCGGTGGCCGTTTTTCATTGTCACAGCGAGCACCGTCTATTCTGTGGATGATGACGATAGCCTTGGAATAGGTGAAAAGGTCTTGGGCGCGGATTGTGATGGTCTCGATTGCTCGCGTGGCGTGAGGGTCGAGAAGGTCTTCCGTTTCCATTAGAGCGCCACGGATCAAGGGTAGGGTGGTACCCCGCTCCAATCACTCCACCGTCACCCCCATTGCCCCGGTGCACTGAATTAAAAACCTTCCGCGCATGACCCGCTTCGTGGGTGTTTTGGGGTTGTGAAGGCCATGACTTGAGGGTTTGTCCGGCGGTGCCGGGGTCAGCTCGTTTCGATAAGTGCGGTTTTGGTGGGCAGCAGCGTTGTCCTAGATGAGAAGTAAGTACGCCGGAGACAGAAATTCAGAATGGAAAACGGTGCCGGGTTCGAGTATTCGCGCATTGGTCTGGCGTGCGAATCGAGAGTATACGAATGGATGAGTCTGGCACCCTCAAAGGGAGGATTTCATGGAACACAAACCCGGCCGGGCACTTCGAGGTATTGCGGTGGCTGGCATTCTGTTTCTATCCCTACTGCCGTGCACATCCGCTGAGTTGACCGTCTCAATCACCGGCGACACCAACGACGGACACTGCAATCCGCCCATCTTTCCGTGCTCGCTGCGCGACGCGATCATGTGGGCAAACACGAATTCCGGGCCCGACACGATCAACGTCCCAGCCGGGAGGTTTCAACTCACGATCGGGGGAGTGATGGAGGATGGGAGCCTCTCCGGCGATCTCGACATTCTGGACAGCGTCACCATCGTCGGCAGGGGGCCGGGGATCACGATCATCGACGGCAACGGGATCGACCGCGTACTGCACGTCGTGACCGATTCTACGGTGACCATTCGGGGGGTGACGATCACCGGAGGCAACCTTGGAGACTGGGATGGCGGCGGCGCCGGTATTTTCGCCTACGACGGGACAATCACGATCGACGGTTGTGACGTGGTCGACAACCACATCACCGCAGGTCCGGTGTACGGAGCAGGAGTGGATGCCTGGTCTGGGACGGTCAGATTCTTGGACAGCCGGGTCCGGCTTAACTCCTCGTCGTACAAGGTGGGCGCGATCGCCGTTTCCTATGGAACGCATCTCGAACTCCTGCGAAGCACGATCAGCGGAAACCATGCCGCAGACCACGGAGGAGTCTCGTTCAACAATGCAACGGGTCTGATCCGCGACAGTACAATCAGCGGTAATACCAGCGATACCGGCTCTGGCGCGATCAGAGCGCACTCATCAACTGTGACGTTGGAGTATTCAACCATCAGCGGCAACGATGAACCGGCATTGGTATCGACCGACGGAGCATTGATCACCCTCGCACGGACCATTGTCGATGGCAGCTGTTCGGGATCTGTCGACCTGTTCGCGACCTTGGGAGGTAATGTCGAGAGTCCGGGAGATACGTGTGATCTCGATGTTCTGGGTGACCTCCTCAATGTGCCTGACGCCGGTCTGGAAGCACTTTCGCTGAACGGTGGCCCAACCGAGACCCATCGCCCGTTGCCGAGCAGTGTGGTCGTCGATTATCTGTTTCCTTTCGGAGTGCCTGATTGTTCGAGACCGGATCAGCGAGGTGTGGCGCGTCCGCTGGATGCTGGCGGTGGGGGCACACCGCTTTGTGATACGGGCTCTGTCGAGCTCATCTTCGGAGAGTTGTTCAGGGACGACTTCGATTCCGGTGGTACAGACGCCTGGGCGAGCATCGTGTCGTAGACGCCAAGCCCGGAGTATTCATGGGCTATCTACTGCGGCTGACGATGCATCGGCGCCTCGCCGGTGGAGGATTCGGACAGATCGACCCCCGCGTCGGCGATGCCGGTCAAGAGTCGGCCCGGGCGAGGGGAGGCGATCTCGACGGTGAGGCGGAGGATGTGATTCGAGAACTCCTGGTGATCCAGGACGAAGCCGCCGCTGGCGCGGATGTTCTCCGTGACCTCGAAGACGACCCGGTGGCGAGGTCGGGCGGTGAAACCCTCGAGCTGCATCGGCGAGCATTCTAACGCGCCGGCGGAACGCCGCGACGACGTGTGGCGATACCATGGAGGTGATCACTCACGCAGAGGTGAACGATGGGCAAGAAAAAGAGTGTCGATCTGGAAGCCAAGCTGTTCGACCCGAAGAAGCGCGGCTGCATGGCGGTGCTGGTGGGCCCGCGGAAGGTAGGTGAGATCGACTACGAGGTGCATCACGACGGCAATAGACGGATGAAGATCGGGCTCCGTGGCGCGCGGGTTCCGGAGACTGCGGCCCGAGTGGAGATCTTCGTCAACGGCGCTGCTGCTGCGGCGCTCTCGGCGGAAGGAGGCCGGGGCTACGTCCGTCTCGACAGTGCCCGCGGCGATCAGGTGCTTGAGGTCGAACTGGGCGACACCGCCGAGGCGCGGGTCGGCGGGGCCGTCATCGGCGAGGGGACGTTCCGCCGCGACTGACGCCGCTGGGCAGCCTCACTCCAAGGGGCGTCCGCGCCGCCGTCCGAG
>JAZBOQ010000043.1:0-3332 GCA_036351195.1 Thermoanaerobaculales bacterium
CACTTTTCCGTTGTCGGTTCTTGGGCGCCAACCGGGTGGCGCCGTCTACCCGCCGTGAGCGGATTGATCCGTTGAATGACGCGCGATCAGGGACTGACCACGTTCCAGAGATCGGTGGTTCCGGTCTCGAACCCGACGACGAGGATCGTCGAGTCGAAGTCGGCGATGGCCTTGAGAGCCTCGGCCTCGACCTCGGTGTTTTCATCACCCCCGGGATATGTCGGGAACCCGCCATCGGGCAACTGCAGCGAGGCCATCCAGTTACGGCCGGACCGGGTTGCATCCACGGAGCTCGCAGCCGTCAGCTTGTCGACGGCGAGCAGCGCGAGCACCGCATAGGCGGTTGTCTGGACATCCTCGTCCTCGGTTGCCGGCGCCGCGAGGTTGGAGTGCCAGTGCCAGGAGCCGTTGGGGTTCTGCAGCGATGTCAGAAGGGCCGCGAGATCCTCGAGGTTGTCGACTCCGTCAACGCCGCTGTGCACCGGAGCGGAGATCGCCGGGAAGCTGTAGACCCTGGCGGAGGCCAGGCCACGAACGGCGCCGGCGAGTCCTATGATGTCCGAGTAGACGGTGTCGGGATCGCTGTTGTCGAGAGTGTTGAGTCCGTCAAGAACGGCCTGGGCAAGGAGGGCGTCCTGACCCGGTTGCCCCAGGACCTGCGAGACCGGGATGACGGTGTGGAATTCCCACGGCCGGAGGTTGACCCAGGTTCCGGACCGGCCCGCCTGCACATTGGCGATCCACTCGGCGGTCGTGAGGTCATCCGGGCCGTAGGTTCCGGCTGCGAGTTCGTCGAAGAACCCGGCCGCGACGTGGTCGGAAAAGGTCGTGTTGTCGGCTGCACGGGCGAGCTCCTCGAGGAACGCCGGCGTGAAGGTCGAGAACCGCGCCTCGCCGTTGTCATAGCGGTACGTCAGATCGAAGGCGCCGCCGTTGAGGGCCCCTGCTAGGTCAATCCCGTCCATGGTGAAGTAGTAGGCGGCGAGGCCGCCCAAGATGATGGGGCCGGTGATGTTGTGATAGGTCGCCGAGCAGTCTGCGTGGGGCCAGCCGAAACCGCCGTTGTAGCACTGCTGGTCAAGGATGTGGTCGACCCCGAGGGTCAGGTGGTCGATGGGGATCCGCAGCTCCTCACGCTCGACCGGGTAGGACGGTTGGCCGATTTCGAATACCCCTTCGTACGGCTGGGCGATGGGACGGGAATCGTCCGCCTGGAGAACACCGCCGAAGGAAACGAGCAGAGTGAGAAAGACCAACGAAAACAACGCTGAGCGCATGTGCAGACCTCCGTAAAGTTGTCCGCTGGCACACTAGCAGCATACCGACCATTGCCATGGTGTTGTGCATCACCGATTGGCGTAGAACCGGCTGAGAAGGCGCTGATTGAGCCGGCACTCTGACCCGATTTTCATTCCAGTGTCGCTAACCCCTGTGAAGACGCAAAGGAGGATCGAATGTCGCTGAAGCACGCGTTGGTGGTGGTGGGGATCGTTGTGGCGGGGACGGGAACCGGAATGGCCGGGTTGGACGAGTGGACCAACGCCGGGCTTTATGGCGGCGACGCCAATTTCGTCACCTACAACCCCGCCACCGAGACCGTCTACTCGGGCAACCGAACGCAGGGGTTCCTCCGGCGTGGGATCAGCGATGCTGCGTGGCAGCCCGAGACGGCGAACCAAGAAATCAGTATCGGAGGGCTGATCGTCGACCCCTTCGACTCCGCCACCCTGTATCGGATCGATGGTGACGAGTTGGTCCTCAAGAGCACCGACGGGGGTGACACCTGGGCCCCGTCGGCCACCGGGATTCCGTCCACGAGCTATGTCGGCGACATTGCCGCGGCGCCCAGCGCGCAGGACGTGCTCTATGCCGGAGGGCTCGCCGGCGACATGTGGAAATCGACCGATGGCGCGGCGAGCTGGACGCCGGCCGGCAACGTCGGAGGGGCCGTCGGGCATACGATCAGGGTCATCGCCGTCCACCCGACAGACCCGGATACGGTCTTCGCCGCATCCTACGGCGGGGTCTTCTTCACGGACGACGGCGGTGCGACCTGGACGCCTCGGGGCGCCGGGATCAGGCCCGAACGTACCGTCGAGATTCTCTTCGATCCCCACGATCATTCGAGGGTCTATCTCGCGTCGGAGTGGGATGGACTCAATGTTACCCAGGATCTTGGCGTGTCGGGGTGGACCTTCAAGTCAACCGGACACAACAGCGCCCGGAGTCTCGCCGTCGCTCCGTCCAATCCGACGACGATCTACTACGGATCCATCGAGGGGGTCTTTGTCTCCACCGACGCCGGCGAGTCGTTTGTCGGACCCGCGTCCGGGCTCACCACTCCCGAGACCTGGGGCCTCGCGGCGGATCCGACGGATGCGTCCAGGGTATGGGCGGCGACCGTCCTCGGAGGCGTCTTTCAAAGCACCGACGGCGGTCAGACCTTCACCGAATGGAACACGGGGAACGAAACCGAACGGGTGCGCGCTCTCGAGATGGACCCGACGACTCCGGGCCGGTTCTGGGCCGCCACCGGCGACGGCGTCGGCCGAACCACCGACGGCGGCGCGACGTGGACAAACCACCGCCACATGTACTGGTGGGGTACGCCCGTGTACGCCATGGGGATGAGCCGTTCCGATCCAGATGTTCTGTACGCCGATTCCGGCGTCACGGCCCGATCCGTCGACGGCGGCGACACCTTCGAGCTCGTTCAGAACGGGATCTGCGACTCGTCGATCGTGGATTTCGCGGTCCACCCCACCAACCCCGATGTGGTCTATGCGACCGGGTTGAACATCGAGGTCTGCAAGTCGATCACCGGCGGTGCGTCGTGGTTCGAGTCGTGGTCGGGCATCCCGGACGGTTCCTCCGGCAACGCAGTGGTCATCGATCCCACTGACCCCGATGTGCTCTACGTGGGCACCGGGCACAACGGAATCTTCCGAAGCGATGATGCCGGGGCGAGCTGGGTCCAGCTGCCGGCCACCGTCGACACCGATGTCCCGAACGTCTGCGTCGATCCCACCGACTCGAGCCGGATCCTCGCGATCACCGATTGGGTTGTCTACCTGTCGGAAGACACCGGCCAGACCTGGATCGACGTCAGCCCGCCCGGCGATCTCAACTTCCAGGATTGCGAGATCGGCCCCGGCGGCGAGATGCTCGTCGGCTCGATCGGGACCAACCTCGTGTCGGTCTGGGGCACCTACATTCACCGGAGCTTCGACCACGGCGCCACGTGGCAGGAGCTCGAGGGCGCGCCCATCGGACGGGTGCAGGACATTCGCATCGATCCGTTCAATCGCGGTCGGATCCTCGTCGGCCTCCGC
>JAZBOQ010000044.1:0-24062 GCA_036351195.1 Thermoanaerobaculales bacterium
CCGGAAGCACAGGGATGGGGCCTCGGCCCCATCCTTTGTTCGTTTGGTGCTTATCGATGTCGGCTCGACCCACCGCGCGGCCGTTGTCGAGGTGGCCCGGCGCAGCGTGACCGCCGACGTCGTGACGAAACCTCACGAATTCTTCGGGCTAACTCCGTTTATCGATCATGTCGGCGAGCAGGCCGAAGAGCACCGTGTTCATGACGAAAAGCAGCAGCATGAGGGTCTTGTCGGTGAGGTCTCGGAGCACGAAGACGTCGTACCACAAGCTCACGACGAAGCTCGTGCCGAGGAGGAGGATGAGCGGCAGGAGGAGTCGCAGCGGTGCGAATGTCATCCCGGTGCGGAGAATCAGCTGCATGAAGCCGAGGGTGTCGGCGATGGGGCGGATCTTGGAGCGGCCGACCCGTTCGGCGTAGGTGATCGGGATGAACATCACGTTGTAGCGATTTCTCATCATGGCGACCGTGATCGTCGTGGTCAGGGAAAACCCGCTCGGCAGCAGCTTGGCGAATCGATCGAAGATCGACTTCCGGAACACTCGGAGCCCGGAATTGAGATCCGGGATCCGTTCACCGACCAGCCAGGAGCAATGGGCGCGGAGGACGTTCTTGGCCCAACGCCGAATCCACGGCTGCGGGTCTTTCCCCGCGGTGCGCGCGCCGACGACCATGTCGGCCGACCGGGCGGCGGCCACGAGCTCGGGGATTTTTCTGCAGGGGTAGGTACCGTCGGCATCGATGATCACGATCAGCTCGGATCGAGCTCGTCGGACGCCGGTCTTGATCGCCGCGCCATAGCCGAGGTTGGTCGCATGGTCGACGACCTCGAGCTGTGGAATCTCGCCGGATTCCGAAACCCGATCGAGATACTCGCGGGTGCCGTCGGTGGAGCCGTCATCGACCATGATGAGCTCGGCCCCCGCAGAAGCGGTGATCTCGGCGAGCGCGCCGACGGTCTCTTCGATGGCGCCGACCTCGTTGAAACAGGGAACGACCACGGTGTAAGCGACGTCGTCGGCAACCCCGGATCGAACCGGGGCGACGGATTCTTGGCTCGGCTGGATTCCCGTTTCGGTCACGTGGTCCCCCTGGGGTTGCCTCCGATGGATGATCTCACGAGTAAGGTGCAACAGATGAGCGACTCGGTCAAGGAAATACCGGGAGCGGGGTGCCGGCGGAGCGGACGACCCGATGGAATAGAACCGGCGGAAGCAGTCACTCGTCCTCGAAGACCCCGAGGTAGTCGATCTTGCACCCTCAACCGTCCCACATGCGTTCATATGAGGCCGTCCGAGCCTCGATGAAGCGCGTTGCGGTCTCCTCCGTTGCAAAGCGGCGAAGAAATACGTCGCCCTCCGGGTTTCGCTCCTGAACGAAGATCTCGCCGCCGATCCGCAGCGTTCGGATGGTTCCGGCGAGACCGGTGGCGGTCTCTCGAATCAGCTCGCCGGCTTCGAGAAGCCTCTCGATGTCGTCCCGGGAGATCTGCGCGACGTGCCCGCCGGAGAACGCCTGTGTGATCTCATCGACCTTCATGGTGCGATCTTACTCCCGCCGGCGGCACCGGATCGGCCGAATGAGAGCAGCCTGGTCTCGGAGTGTGGAGGTTTGCCGTTGACCGTGCCCTCGGAGACGATCCTCACCAACGATGTCAGGGCCCTTCTCAAGAGGGCCTGAGTCGAGCGATTCCGGTGGATGAGATGGGTGCGAAAAGCGGAAACGTACCCGCTGGTTTGTCGAGTGTTTTCGCAACCAACAGAGCCCAGGAGATGTGCGCAGATCGCTGCCGAGAATCGCTCATCTCAGGGAGTCGTCAGCCGACGCTGCGTATACTCGTGCCATGCCCCGCCGCTGCCCCTGGTGCCTCGAGTCGTTGAGTCCCGCCGATCGCGGCGCGAGCGCTTGTCCTCATTGCGAACGGCCCATCGGCGGACCTCTCGGTGAACCGAGCGAGCTCGATCTGCGTTACGAGGGGATAGAGGCTCGCCAGCAGACGCGGGCCCTGGAGGTCTTGAAGTGGGGAGCACCGACAATCGCGATCGTCGCCGTGGCGGCTTCAATGGCGCACCTCGGGGGCGTGTTGCTTGCTCCTCTGGTCGCCGTCGTGCACATGGTGCTGCTGCGGATCTATCTCGTGGGCGAAGCGCGCAGGTACCTCGGGCCGACGAGGAGGCTGTTCACGAGATGGGCCGCGAGGTTCGCGTTTCTCTGGCTCGGGTTGCCGGGCTATGCGGCGATGGCGGCGCCGTTGGTCGGAATCGTCAGCGGGGTCGCCACTTTTGTCGTGCTGACGGGAGTGATCCACGTCTACACTGCCTGGAGCCTGCAGCGCGAGCGCCGGAAGGCGCCGCTGATGCTCTGGGAGAAGGCGCTGATGACAGGACTGGCGGTGCTGACAGCTGCGGTGATCGTGGCGCTCGCGGTGGGCGGCGTGCTGCTGGGGTGGTCCATCAACGCGCTCGTCGAGAGAATGGCCTCAGACTGAGAGGAACTCCATGGAAACCCTGATGACCTATATGGCGGCCTTCGGGTTGGCCACCGGCGCAGGCGCGAAGGCCTTCATCCCGATTCTGGCGCTTGGGGTGTTTTCGTACACGCCCTACTTCGAGCTCGCCGACCGGTTCGCCTGGATCGCCGATCCGCTGGTGATGGCGATTCTCGGCGTCCTCGTGATCGTGGAAATCGTGGTGGACGCACACCCGGATCTCGGCCGGTTCTCCGACATCGCCTCCTACCTGCCCAAGATCGTGGCCGGCTTCATCGGCTTTGCTGCCGTCACGGGTCAGCTCGACCCGGATGTCGCGCAGCTCGGAGCATCGGGAGTGCTCGGCGCCGGAACCGCTGCCGGGGTCCACTGGCTGCGGAACAAGGTGAGGTCGCCGTTTCGGGACTTCGCCGAAGATGCCCATGAAGGCGCGGCCAAGGTCGCCACCATGTCCGAGGTTGGTGCAGCCGCCACCCTTGCCGGCACGGCGGTGGTGGTGCCTCCGGTGTCCATGGCCCTCGCCCTCGCCCTGGTCGGCGGTTCGGCGGTGGCGGCGCAGAAGGCGTCGAGTCGACGCGTTCCGTGCCGGCACTGCGGCGAGCCGATCCGACCGGGCGCCCTCGTCTGCGTGCACTGCAAGCGAGAGCAGTAGCGCGACGACCGCACCCCGGGCCGGGGTTCGAACCGTCCGCGCCGCCTTTGACCGTGTGAGCCGACGGGAGGCGATCCGGTGGGCCCTGAGAAGGCCGGTGGCGTGGTCGCTACCACTGCCACCGTCAACGGCCGCGGAGATGGAATCGGGATCGGTAACGGGCGAGGAAGCAAAGAAACCGGCCATGCTACGATGGGACGTTCACCTCAGGGAGGGTGTGTGGAGTTCAAGGTCGGCGACAAGGTTGTCTATCCGAGCCAAGGGGTCTCGGTGGTCGAGAGCATCACCGACGAAGAGCTCGCGGGTTCCACGATGAGCTGTTATACCCTGCGGCTTCTCAGTACCGAATCCATCGTGATGGTGCCCGTGGTCAACTCGGAACGGGTGGGGCTGAGGCCCCTGTCCGCCAAGGCCGCTGTGGGCCGCGCCATCGAGCGTCTCAGCTCCGGTGAGTCCGATGGGGCGGAAGACTGGAAGGACCGCTACCGGGCCAATCTGGAACGGATCAAGACGGGCGATCTGGACGAGATCGTCGACGTCCTTCGCTGTCTCGCTGCGGTCGCGGGCCGCAAGACCCTGTCGTTCCGGGAGCGGAAGATGTACGACCACGCACGCCAGCTGCTCGTCGTCGAGGTCGCTGTGGTGCAGGGCCGCGAGATACCCGAGGTCGAGCAGCAGATCGACGACGCGCTGGGCCAGCCCGTCGAACCTCTCGAAGACTAGCCCGAATTCGCTCCCAACCAACAACGGATTTCCTCGTTTCAGCGGTAGCGGCGCCGTTGCGGTGAGGCGTCGTGTGCACGGCGCCGGGTCGCGGCCGGTTTCATCGCGCCGGTGGTATCCTCGACGGGTTCGGAAGACTGGGAGGGTGGATGTCACCTGAGAAATCGAAGAGACCCTGGTACCTCCAGCTGCACGGGCAGGTCGGCATCGCACTCATCGGGGGTTTCGTCGTTGGTGTCATGGCGCGATTCCTCACGCCCTACGGATTTCCCACCGAGGCTTTCGGCGAGGGCGTCGGAGTCGTGGGCGACATCTTCCTTCGTCTGCTGAAGATGATCATCATCCCGCTCATCTTCACCTCGCTGGTCTGCGGTGTCGCTAGCCTCGGAGACGCCAGAGCCGTCGGCCGTGTCGGGTTCAGGACGGTGCTCTACTACACCATGAGCACCACCTTCGCCATCACCGTCGGTCTGACGCTGGTCAACATCTTCACGCCCGGACGATACCTGGACATCGGGACTGCGGAGGCGCTGCCGGAAGGGCTCTCGTCGAGCTCCCAGAGCCTGTCGCAGTTCCTCATGCACATGGTTCCGGACAACATCGTTCGCGCCATGGCCGCGGGGGATGTGCTGCCGGTGATCTTCTTCGCGATCCTCTTCGGTCTCTTCCTGGTCAAGCTCAACGGCCCCAACGTGGATGCCGTACAACGGGTGATGGAGGGAGCGCTGGAGGTCATCCAGGCCCTGACGCTGGCGATCGTCAAGCTCGCTCCCATCGGCATTTTCGCGTTGCTCGCCCGGGAGGTGGTTCGGAGTGGACCCGAGCTCATCATGAGGCTCTTGCCGTATTTCGCCACGGTGGGCGGAGGCCTGTTGGTTCACGCCTTCGTGACGCTGCCCCTGGTGCTCTTCTTTCTCGCACGCCGCAACCCTCTGGAGTACTTCAGAGCCGTCTTGCCCGCAGTGGCCACGGCATTCTCCACCGCCTCGTCCTCGGCCACTCTGCCGCTGAGCATGGAGTGCGCCGAGAAGGAAGCCGAGATACCGCGGGGTGTCTCGAGCTTCGTCCTGCCCCTCGGCGCGACGGTCAACATGGACGGAACGGCCTTGTACGAAGCGGTGGCCGCCCTCACCATCGCCCAGATGTACGGCGTTCCCTTGGATCTCGGCCAACAGGCGCTGGTCCTCCTGACCGCCCTGCTGGCATCGGTGGGGGCCGCCGGGATTCCGATGGCAGGGCTGGTGATGATGGTCGTCGTTCTCGAGGCCGTCGGACTCCCCATCGAGGGCATTGCCACCATCATCGCGGTGGACCGGGTTCTCGACATGATGCGGACCTCCACCAACGTCTGGAGCGATCTCGTCGGCACCGCCGTGATCGCCCGCTTCGAAGGGAGAACGCCGTGAGACCGTCAACGGTGCTGATGATTGTCGCGGTCGTGTTGATTGCTGTCGCCTCCGGCCCGCCCGCGGCGGCTCAGGACGCGCGCACCGTGGCCATGGTGCACGCCCGTCTGGCGGCGGCGGCCCAGGAGGAGCTCGAACGGCAGCACGGGCTGCTGCGGGAAGCGTGGGCGTTGGTGGATGCAGGAAACAAGGCGATCGAGGACGCCCACGCACAGGGAGCGGACCTCGAAAGCGTCCAACCTCTCGAGGATAAGCTGCAACAGCAGGAATCCCTGCTGCTGATGCGATTGATGGAAGTGCAGCGGGCGAGGCGCGACATCGTCACCAACCGGGCTGCCGTCGATGCGGCAGGGGGGTCCATCAGGTCGCGGATGGAGCAGCTTGGTCCGCTCACCGGTGAGTGGGATCTCGTGGTTCAACCGGGGCTCAAGGGGGCTGCCTACCTGGTGCAGCAGGGCACCCTGATCAGCGGTACCTACGAGCTTTCGGGCGGCTGGACGGGCTCGCTGCGGGGAACCCTCGTGGCCGACAAGATCCGCCTGGAGCGCATCGACTCCCAACTCGGTTTTGTGGCGATCTTCTACGGCGAAGTGAATATGCGGGCTGAGCCGGATGCCATGCAGGGCCGGTGGGAGGCCACACAGCTCGCGACGGGCCTGCCGTCGGCGGGCGGCTGGAGCGCACGGCGCCAGGATTAATCGCGGTGATTCCGGTGTTGGAGGTGTCAGGTTCCGTGGTTGGAGGACTGTGATCATGATCAAGAATCCCTGGTTTACCCTCGTCGTCGGGCTCGTGTTGGGCCTGACCCTGGGCTATGTCTTCGCCGAGCGACAGCCGATCCCGCCGGGCAAGGCGCTGCGTCTGGGCGTGTCGCCGGGCGGGGGAGCGGCGGGCGATCTCCCCGAGGGGCATCCGCCGCTGGACGCGGCGGGCGCCAACCCCCAGGTCGCGGCTCTCCAGCAACAGATCGCCGACACCCGTGGACTCTTGGCTTCCAGCCCGGATGATCCCGGACTGATGGTAGCGCTCGGCGACCAGTACTTCGAGCTCGCCCGGTCCACCGAGAATTCCGCGCACTGGAATGAGGCGCGAGCCTGGTACGTCAAGGCGGAAGCCAACGGTCGGGGCGATGATCCCAACGTGCTCACCGACCTGGCAGTGGTCTACCGGAACCTGGGTCAAACGCAGAACGCGCTGGAAAAGCTGGATCACGCCATCGAAATCGATGGAGAGCATTGGCAGGCCCTGTACAACAAGGTCATCGTTCTCAACTTCGACCTCCACGATCACGATGCGGCGAAGCAGACGTTTGCCCGTTTGGAGGCCGTCGCGGAGGCGAATCCCCAGGTTCCCGACCTGAGCCCGATTCGTGCCGAGGTCCTTGGAAAGTAGTCTCCGTCACGTCCGTACGGAGCGGGATCGGCTACACTTGTGACCTGGTTATCGGAGTTGTAATGTCGCGAATCGTCCTCATCGTGCTGGCGCTTTTCGTTGTTTGGAGGTTGCTCAGCGCGGTGGGCAGGAAGAACGCGTCGAGCGGGCTCGGCGCCGACTCCTACAGCAGATTCAACCCTCGCCAGAGACGGCGGCGGCTGGACCTCGAGGACGTTCAACGGCAGGTTGCGCCGGAGGAGCTGTCGCAGTGTGCACGATGCGGCGTCTTCGTACCGCAAGGACGCGCGGTTCGTGGTGAGGGGTCGGATGTCTTCTGCAGTCAAGAGTGTCGCGATGAGAACCGGAATGAGAGACGCGTGGAAGCGTGACCGGATTCACGGTCTGCGTCTTTCGATCGTCGAAGGCGGTCGCGAGATGGTCGCTGCCAGACTCTTCGATTCCGAAGGCGGAAACCTGTCCGCGAGGATCGATCAGGACCGCTTCCTCATCACCCCGGCGGGCAAGCCGAAGGACGAGCTCGCAATCGACGATCTCTTCGAGATCGAAATCGCCAGCCCCAATGTGCCAGACGGCGCCTCCACCGAGGTCGGTCTCCACCGCGCCATCTACGCGCGATTCCCTTCCATCCACGCCGTGGTCCACGCCCACCCGGACAAGATCCTCGACCTCGCCGGCGACGGCCTGGCTCCTGATCCGAAGCATCTGGTCAACGGCGGCTCGGTGCTCGATCGCGTTTCCTTCATCGAGGACTTTCCCCCCGGCAGCCGCTCGCTGGCCGAAGAGGTCGCGTTGGGAATCTCCCTGGCTCCGTCCCTCGTGATCGCGGCCCACGGCGCCGTCACCGTTGGCGCCACGGTGGGCCAGGCGGTGATCCGGATGATCCGCCTCGAGCGCCTCGCCCTGGTCACCCGGGGTGGGTGAGGTGGAGAGCGGGCCCGAGCTGTTCCAGCGAGATCCGAGCTCCTCCCCCCTGGCCGACCGCATGCGGCCGCGTTCTCTCGACGAGGTCGTCGGCCAGGACCATCTGGTCGGCGCCGACGGTGTGATTCGTGTTTTCGTCGAGCGCCGGGAGCTGCCGTCGATGGTCTTCTGGGGACCTCCCGGCTCGGGGAAGACTACGCTTGCGCGGCTCCTCGCCGACGCTGCCGGAACCGGCATGGTGACCTTCTCCGCCGTGCTGTCCGGCGTCAAGGAGGCCCGCGCGATCATGGCGGAGGCCGGTCGACGTCGAAAAACCGAGGGTCGGAAGACCGTCCTCTTCGTTGATGAGATCCACCGGTTCAACCGAGCTCAGCAGGATGCATTCCTGCCTTTCGTCGAGGTCGGCGACATCGTGCTGGTCGGCGCGACCACCGAGAACCCCTCCTTCGAGCTCAACCGCGCCCTCCTCTCCCGGGTCAAGGTCTACATCCTCGAGGCCATCGACGACGAGGCCATGATCGGTCTGCTGGAACGCGCCCTCGCGGACGCCGATCGCGGGCTCGGCGCGGCCGGGGTCTCGGCGGGCCGCGATGTGCTGGCGCTGATCGCGCGGCTGGCGGGGGGGGATGCCCGCCAGGCCCTGAACCACCTCGAGCTCGCGGTGTCGCTGGCCGATACCGACGGCCGCAGCGAACTCGACGAGGTCGTGGTCCAGCGCGTCGCTCAGAAAGCGGTGGCGGTCTACGACAAGGGGCGCGAGGAGCACCACAACCTCATCTCAGCCCTCCACAAGTCAGTGCGAAACTCGGATGTGGATGCCGCCCTCTACTGGCTGGGGCGCATGCTGCAGGGCGGCGCCGATCCCCGATTCGTCGTGCGCCGTATGCTGCGAATGGCGTCGGAGGACATCGGAATGGCCGATCCCCGCGCCCTGGAGCAGGTCGCGGCGGCGGCGCACTCGGTGGAGCACGTGGGCATGCCCGAGTGCGAGCTCGCTTTGGCCCAGGCGGCGGTGTACCTGGCGCTGGCCCAGAAGTCAAACGCCCTGTACACGGCCTACGGCGCGGTCAAGAAGGAGATCGCCGAGAGGCCCGCCCTCGCCATCCCAATGACCATCCGGAACGCGCCCACTTCGTTGATGAAGGACGCGGGTTACGGCAAGGGCTATCGCTACGCCCACGACGAGCCGGGTGGGGTCGCCGAGATGCAGTGCCTGCCGGACGAGCTGAAGAACGCCACCTTCTACCGACCGACCACCCGAGGCTGGGAGGCGAGGATCCGCGAGCGTCTCAAGGAGATCGCCGCCGCTCGACGGGGTCGCAGCTAGCTGCCAACTGCAGCGACCGCGACAGGATCAGCAGTCAGCGACAGACGACCGCGACCGCGTCCCTTTCGATCCCGTTCCCGATCCCGATGCAGCGACCAGGACAGCGGCAGGGACAGCGCCAGGATTCAGCGACGGCGTCAGTGAGCAGCGACCGCCCTGGAACGCCGAGCTCCAGCTCGGCATCTGGCGGCGTCGCCGTGAGGCGACGGCGTCAGCAAACAGCATCAGATGCAGCGACAAGGACAGCGGCAACGTGAACCGCAACGACCGAATGCCGAGCTGGAGCTCGGCGGTCCCAGGTACGGCACCTCCGACATGCGATGAGTCATCAATAATGTGATGGATCTGTGTGATCTTCGGTTTCCGCGATGAAAGCGATGGTTGAGAAGTCTGTCGTCCCTCCTACTGCAGGCTGAATTTGATCGTCACGATGTAGCTCACCGTGATCGGTTCTCCATCCTTCGTTGCCGGTTTGAAGGTCCAGCTCTCGATGGCCGCGGTGGCGGCGGCGGCGAGCTCCGGCGCCGGACTCTCCTTGACATCGACGTGTCGGACCTGGCCATTGGTGTCGATCACCAGCTCGGCGATCACGAGACCGCTGACGCCGCCTTTTCGCATTTCTTCCGGATAGGTCGGAGGAGTCTTCTCGATGATCTCAGGCTCGGTGATGTCGCCGCCCTCGACAAACTTGTGGACGGTCTCGGTAGTGACCATCGCTTGCGGGGCGGAGGGCTCGATCGGGGCTGTGGGGCCGCCGTCTCCTCGGCGAATGATGATCCGATCCCCGATCTTCTCCCAGCGAAGGCCCTCTTGCTCGAGAATGATGTCGAGGGCCTGGTCCCACGGAATTTCCTTGATGGTGATCGTGACCTTGGAGTCGATTCCAGGCTCGACGAGAATGTCTTTGCCTGCCAGCTTGGAAAACGTCGCGAGCACGTCCTGAACGGAGGCGTCTCTGAGCTCGAGGCTGATGGGGCGACCGAGGGCTTCAGGATCGTCGGTGTCGGCGGTGAGAACCGGTGAGATGGCGAGGACCGCCAGCAGAATGGCGGCGGCGCCGAGCCTGGCGGCGGGGCCGAGGTCGCGTGCGCGATCGGTGCTCATGATCATCTGAATCCTCCCTTTCATCTGGGTGAGGTCGGCCATGGCGCGGGCCGGCGACCCGACGGGCAAGGAACGACCCGACAGGAATCGGGCGGTTTCGACGAGGGTGTCGGCATAGGCGCGGCGATTCGCCGGCAGCAGGGCGGCGACGCGTTGGTCGCAGCACAACTCCTGGGCGCGGCGAACCCGTCGGGTCGCCCACCAGGCGACCGGGTTCCACCAGAAAAGGGCCAGCGCCGCGAGCTCGAGGTGGCGGACCCAGTGGTCTCGCCGGCTGAGGTGGGCGAGCTCGTGGGCGAGCAGGGTGTCGGTTTCACGGTCGTCGAGGCGGGCGAGGAGCTCGGTGGGAAGAATGAGCCGGACCGAGCCGAGAAAGGCCCAGAGCATGGGTGGCACCCGGTCCTCGACCACGACGGTGGGAGGGACGCGGCGCAGGCCCAATCGCCGCGACAGGTCCGCGACGCGGCGGCCGAGCGTTGCCGGCGCCGGTTCGCTCGAGGTGAGGATCTGGCGCAGTTGGAAGGACTGGGCGACGGCGAAACCGACGACCGCCATCGCTCCGGCGGCCCAGAGAGCCGCGATGACGGCGATCGGATCCAGCGAGAACCCGGCCCCGGCGAGGCTCACGGTGCCGCCGGCCACCTCGACGAGCTCGGTGGCGCCGGTGGCCGCTTCACGACCGAAGTCCGGAATCGCGAGATCGACGGCGAAGATCGGCGGCGCGAGCAGGCGCAGGAGGACCACCAACCAGAGGGCGTACCACAGCGCCGGTCGCCTGGTGAAGCGGGCGATGGCGGCGGCGGCGATGGCGAGGACGCCGGCGGTGGCGGCGTTGGTCAGGCCGAAGGCGATCAGGCTGTCCATCTCATGACTCCTCACCGGAGGTACGCGAATTTTTCGCCTCGAGTTGATCGACGAGATCGCGCAGGGCCGAGATCTCGTCGGGTTGGAGCTCCGCGTGGTCGACGAGGTGGGTGAGCAGCGGGGCCATGGAACCGTCGAAGAGAGCGTCGGCGGTGGCGCGCAGCCGGCGGCCGGCGAGCTCGGCCCGGCTGACCGACGCCCGGTAGCGGTTGACCCGCCCGTCCTTCTCCCGCTCGACGAAGCCCTTGCCCTGGAGACGGTCGAGGAGGCTCTGCACCGTGGCGTAGTGCGAGTGGCCGCCATCGGGGTAGAGAGCGTCGGTGAGCTCTCGGATGGTGGCCTCGCTGCGGCGCCAAAGCTGGCGGAGGACGGCGAGCTCGGTGTCGGTGGTTTCGCGTCCTTTTCGACTCATGACTGCTCCTCAGGCGATTTGCCTGATATCAACATAAGGCAAATTGCCTGAGTTGTCAAGGCTCAATACGAATCAACGATCGGACACTCGCACGGAGGCCTGCGCTGCTCGGGCGAGCGGCGGCCTGCCTCCGTGCTTCAGCAACACACCCTGAATGCGCTCGTCGTGGGTTGCCAAGCACGAATTGTGCACGGGCACGAATAAAAACGGGCCGCGGCGTGAGCCGCGGCCCGTATCCTGCGATGTCCTCTTGGCGCGTCCGACGCGCCACCGCAATTCGTCCGACGAATTGCCGCTACTCTTCACCCATGAACGGATACGAGAAGTGCTTCGGCGGCACGAAGTTCTCCTTGATCGTCCGCTGCGAGGTCCAGCGGATGAGGTTGAGGTAGGAGCCCGCCTTGTCGTTGGTGCCGGAGGCCCGGGATCCGCCGAAGGGCTGCTGGCCGACGACGGCGCCGGTGGGCTTGTCGTTGATGTAGAAGTTGCCTGCCGCGTGGCGCAGGGCCGCGGCCATCTTGATCGAGGCCAGGCGATCATCGGCGAAGATCGCGCCGGTCAGGGCGTAGGGGCTGGTCGTGTCGCAGAGCTCGAGGGTCTCGTCGAGGGCGGCATCGTCGTAGACGTAGATCGTCAACACCGGTCCGAAGATCTCCTCCTCCATGAGCTTGAATCGGGGGTTGGTGGTCTGCACCACCGTGGGATTGACGTAGTAGCCCACCGAGTCGTCGTAGGTTCCGCCGATGAGAATTTCGGCCTCGGAGGACGCCTTGGCGTGCTCGATGTAGCCGACGTGATCGGCGTAGGCGCTGCCGTCGATGACCGCGTTGAAGAAGTTGCGGAAGTCGGTCGGCGGGCCGATCTTCATTTCCTCGATCTGGCCCAGGGTGAGCTCCTTGGTCTTGGCCCACAGGGACTTGGGAATGTAGGCGCGGGACGCGGCCGAGCACTTCTGACCCTGGTACTCGAAGGCGCCGCGGACCAGCGCCGCGGCGAGCGCTTCGACGTCGGCCGAGGCGTGGGCGAAGATGAAGTCCTTGCCGCCGGTTTCGCCGACGATGCGGGGATAGGTCTTGTAGCGGGCGATGTTCTCACCGACCGTCTTCCACATGCCGTGGAAGACACCGGTGGAGCCGGTGAAGTGGATGCCCGACAGATGGGGGCTGGCCATCACCGGGTTGCCGACCTGACCGCCGGAGCCGGGGACGAAGTTGATGACGCCGTCCGGGAAGCCGGCGGCCTGGAAGAGCTGCATCAGCTGCCAGGCCGTGAAGACCGCCGACGAGGCGGGCTTCCAGAGCACCGTATTGCCCATCAGCGCCGGCGCCGTCGGTAGATTGCCGGCGATGGAGGCGAAGTTGAAGGGCGTCACGGCGAAGACGAAGCCCTCCAGGGCGCGGTACTCGACGGTGTCCCAGTAGCCCTGGGCCGACTCGGGCTGCTGCGAGTAGATGAAGCGCTGGTAGTAGGGGTTGAAACGGAAGAAGTCGATGAGCTCGCAGGCGGCGTCGATCTCGGCCTGGAAGACCGTCTTCGACTGGTTGAGCATGCAGGCGGCGTTCAGAGTGTCGCGCCACGGGCCCTGGAGCAGCTCGGCGGCCTTGAGCATTACGCCGGCGCGCTCCTCCCACGGAACTTCGGACCACTCCTTCCACGCCTTCTGCGAGGCCTCTACGGCTAGTTGGATCTCGGCCTCACCGGCCTTGTGGTAGGTGCCGAGCACGTGCTGGTGATCGTGCGGGCAGACCGCCTTGGCGGTGTTGCCGGTACGCACCTCCTTGCCGCCGATGACGAGGGGAATCTCGATCTCCTCGGCGAGCATCTCGTTGAGCTTGGCCTTGAGCGGCGCTTTCTCGGGGGCGCCGGGGCCGTAGGCGCGGACCGGCTCGTTGACCGGGGGCGGGATGGGGACGATTCCGTTGGGCATGAAAACCTCCGAGTACCTGGGTTTTGATCGGGCGCTCTTGGCGCCGGGTGGGCATCGTATCTGCGAGATCATCTTCCTGCAAGCTCAATCCGGCGCGCCGGCCCCGGAGGTCGACGCGCAGTATTGAAAATGTAGACTGTTCCTCGTATGGACGACTTCATCTACCTGGACTACAACGCCACCACGCCCACCGATCCGCGCGTTGCGGAGGCAATGTCGCCGTTCCTGACCGGGTTCTTCGGCAACCCGTCGTCGGGCCACCGTTGGGGCCGCGAGGCCAAGGCCGCCGTGGAGCGATCCCGCTCCCAGGTGGCCGCCTGTCTCGGCAGCGCCCCGGACGAGATCATCTTCACCTCGGGCGGTTCCGAGTCCGACAACCTCGCCCTGCGCGGGGTGGTCGCCTCCCGCGGCGGCGGCCACGTCGTCACCTCGGCCGTGGAGCACCCCGCGGTGCTCGAGGTCGCGCTGGCCATGGAGATGGAGGGCCTCATCCGCCTCACCGTGGTCGGCGTTGACGACCAGGGCAGAGTCGATCCCGACGAGGTGGCCTCCGCCCTCGCCGACGACACGGTGCTGGTCTCGCTGATGCTCGCCAACAACGAGGTCGGCGTCCTGCAGCCGGTGGCCGAGATCGCCGCCCGGTGCCGCCGCCGCGGTGTGCTTGTCCACACCGACGCGGCTCAGGCGGTGGGCAAGATCCCCGTCGATGTCGAGGCCCTCGGCGTCGACCTGCTCACGGTGGCCGGCCACAAGCTTTACGCCCCCAAGGGGATCGGCGCCCTCTACCTCCGTTCGGGAGTCGAGATCGAACCCATCATCCGGGGCGCGGGCCACGAGCGCCACCTGCGCGCCGGCACCGAGAACATCCTGGAGATGGCGGGCCTCGGAGCCGCCTGCGAGCTGGTGAGAGCGGAGGTCGACGACGAGGTCCCGCGTCTCGCCGCCCTCAGGGACCGCCTTCGCCAACGGCTTGCCGCCGGGGTTCCGGACCTTGTCGAGCACGCGGCCGGCGCCCGCCGCCTGCCCAACACCCTCAGCGTCAGTCTTCCGGGCGCCCACGCCGGGGACCTCCTCGCCGCGGTGGGGGAGAGGCTCGCCGCCTCGGCCGGCGCCGCCTGCCACGGCCTCAAGATCCAGGTCTCCCACGTGCTCGCCGCCATGGGGGTGGGCCCCGACGTCGCTTTAGGCACGATCCGCCTGTCGGTGGGCCGCTTCACCACCGAGGATGAGGTGGACCGCGGGGCCGAGATGATCCTCGCGGCGCTGTAGACGCAGTCGGAAACGGCCCCCGCCCTCGACGCCGGCCTTGCCAATGGACCGCCGAGCTCCAGCTCGAGAACGTACCACCCTTAGCATTGTTGATTGAAGGTCGTTGCAGGCTTCGCGGCACAACTCGCGGACGGTGAGGCGCTGGGGCGCTTGGGTTGGGGAGGCGCTCGATGCCGGGGCTTCAGGATCGCGGTTCGGAGCCGGGTGGCGATCCGGTGGGCCAAGGCCCACCCTACGGCGCTGCATTCTCCGGCGCGCTCCGTTTCCGCATTCCGGGTTGTCGGGTAGGGTGGGCCTTGGCCCACCGCTGGTGCGTCAGGGCGTAGTCGCCGTCGCTGCAGCTGCCACGGTCATCGGCCTCGGCTACGGAAGCGTATGATGATCGCCGGAGGGATCGCATGCGGCTGACGCGCGGTGAGTGGTTCGCTCTTTTCCTGTTCATTCCGGTGGTCATCGGCTTCCTGCCGCCGGTGACGGTGTGGGCGGCGGCGCAGACCGTGCGCCCGCTCGGCCTGCCCTTCCTGCTCTTCTGGAACGGCCTCATGGTGGTGATGACCGCGGTGGTGATGAGCATCGCCTTCGTCGTCAAGGACCGGGTGGACCGCTCATGACCGTCGCCCTGGTCATCATCGTCGGTTGGCTGATCGTCACCACCACCGTCGGCGTGGTCGCCGGCCTCGATCGCCGCTTCGGCCTCGAGGAGTTCATGGTCGGCGGACGCTCCTTCGGCACCCTGCTCTTCTACACCATCGCGGCGGCGGAGATCTACAGCGCCTTCGCCTTTCTCGGCCTCGCCGGCTGGGCCTTCGGCAAGGGCCTCAGCGTCACCTACGCCATGGCCTACATCGGCATCGCCTACGGACTGCTCTTCTTCCTCGGCCCGCGCATCCAACGGCTGGGCAAGCGAGCCGGCTACGTGACCCAGCCCGACTTCTTCGAGGACCGCTACCAGTCCCGCTGGCTGGCGGTGACGACCGCGGTGGTCGGCGTCGTCTTCATCATTCCCTACCTCCAGCTCCAGCTGCTCGGCGCCGGGATCATCGTCCAGATCGCCTCCGGCGGGGCGCTGAGCCGCGAGACGGCCATCGTTTTCGCGGTGATCGCGCTGGCGGTCTTCGTGACTTTTTCCGGTCTGCGCGGCATCGGCTGGACCAACCTCCTGCAGGCGGTGGTGATGGTCGGCGGCATGGTCGCGGTGGGTATTTTGGTGCCGCAGCACCTCTACGGCGGCATCGATGGAGCCTTCGCCGCCCTCGAGCGCCTTCGCCCCGAGCACCTTCAATTGCCCGATGCGGGCGGGCTCGGCCTCGGGTGGTACGCCTCGACGGTGCTGCTGTCGGGCCTCGGCCTGTGGGCGTGGCCGCACCTTTTCGCCGCCACCTACAGCGCCAAGAGCGAGAACGTGATCCGGCGAAACGCCGGCATCCTTCCCCTCTACCAGCTGGCGATGGTGCCCATCATCGTCGTCGGCTTCGCCTGCGCTGCCAAGGCCGCCGAGGACCCGGGCTTCGCCGCCCGTATCGAGCACCCGGATCACGCCATGCTGGTGGCCCTGGTGGACTTCTTCCCCCCGTGGCTCGCGGGAGCCGTCGGCGCCGGCGGCCTCGCCGCCGCCGTCTCCACCTCGTCGGCCCTCATCCTGTCGGCGGCCAACCTGCTGGCCCGCAACGTGGTCCAGAAGGGCGTCGCTCCGGGCCTCGCCGATGAGAAGACCGCGTGGATCGCCCGCCTGCTGGTGGCCCCCGTCGCCATCGTCGCCGCGGCCCTGGCGCTGGCGGCGCCGGACATGTTGGTGAGCCTGCTGCTCGTCGGCTACTCGGGCATTACCCAGTTCCTGCCCGCCGTGGTCTTCGGTTTCTTCTGGCGCCGGGTGACCCTGGCCGGCGTTTCGTGCGGGCTGGGCAGCGGGCTGCTGGTGCTGCTGGCGACCCAGCTGACCGGGTGGCAGGCGCCGGGCGGCGTCCACTTCGGCTTCGTGGCGCTCGTCGTCAACATCGTGGTCACCGTCGGCGTCAGTCTCGCGACCCGCGCCCCCGAACCCGAGCTCATCACCCGCTTCGAAGGACTGCTCGCCGAAGAAGATCGCACCGAGACCGCCTGAAGGGGGTCCCCGAATGGAATGGAACACCATCAAAGCCGACATCGCCGCGCTCCAATCCGAGCTCGTCGAGATCCGCCACGACCTCCACCGCCACCCGGAGCTCGGGTTTGAGGAGGTGCGCACCCAGGGCGTGGTGCGGAAGTGGCTGGCCCGCCACGGCTACGAGCCGAAAAACTGTGCCGGCACCGGTCTCGTCGCCGACCTGAATCCCGGAGCCGGCGGCCGCACCGTCGCTCTGCGGGCCGACATGGACGCTCTGCCCATGCCCGAGACCACCGACCTGCCCTACCGCTCGGTGCACGAAGGCTGCGCCCACAAGTGCGGCCACGACGGCCACACCACCACCCTCATGGGTGTGGCGGCGGTGCTCGCCAGGCACCGCGATGCGGTTCCCGGCAACGTTCGCCTGCTCTTCCAGCCCGCCGAAGAAGGCGTCGAGGGCGGCGGCGCCAGGGTCATGATCAACGAGGGCGTCCTCGAGGGCGTCGCAGAGGTCTACGGCCAGCACAACTGGCCGGCCTGGCCCCTGGGCGAGATGCGGGTGGCGGCGGGTCCCGTCATGGCCCAGGTCCACGGCTTCGACATCACCGTGCGCGGCGTCGGCGGCCACGGCAGCATGCCCCAGCTCTGCCGCGATCCCATCGTCGCCGCCGCCTCCCTGGTGACGGCCATCCAGACCGTCGTCTCGCGCGGCCTCGGCAGCGATGGGGGAGGGGTGGTGAGCGTCTGCCAGCTCCACGCCGGCACCACCCACAACGTCATCCCGGACACTGCGGAGCTCGGCGGGACCATCCGCTCCTTCAGCGCCCAGACCACCGAGCGGATCCTCGAGCGCCTCAACGAGGTGGTGCGGGGCGCCGCCGCGACCTTCGGCGTCGAAACCGAGCTCCACGTGGACGAGGGCTTCCCGGTGCTGAACAACGATCCCGGTTGCGTGGAGACCGTCCGGCGCCTCGGTGAAGAGGTGCTCGGATCCGGGAAGGTGAGCTCCGACGAGCTTCCCATGGCCGGCGGCGAGGACTTCGCCTACTTCGCCGAGGCCCGCCCGTCCGCCTTCTTCTTCCTCGGTGCACAGCTCCCCGGCGAGAACACGCCCACCTGCCACCACCCCGACTTCGACTTCAACGACGACCTCATCCCCGTCGGAATCGAGCTTTTCCTTCGCATCGTGGAGGATCGGCTCGGGTGATCGTCTTTGTGCCCGGCCCGACCCGGGCCGGGTGGTACGATGGACGTCAATGACCGAGCAGCTGCCGTTCTGGAAAGGCCCGTGGGCTCGTTTTCTGCTGGCCGCATTGATCGTCTTCGGCCTGCGGCTCCACACCCTCGAGCAGATCGTCGTCGACTGGGATGAGTCGGTCTACCTGGTGGTGGCCCGGGACCTCGTTGACGGAGGGACCCTGTACCGCACCGCCTGGGACCACAAGGGCCCCCTGCTCTATGCCGTTCTCTCCCCGGTGGTCGCGCTGGCGGACGGCAGCATGGTGCCCGTTCGACTCTTCGCCACCGGGTGGCTGCTGCTGACGATGCTCTTCGTCGAGCTCATTGCCCGCCGCCTGGTGCCGTCCGAAGTGTCCTTCGCGGCGCCGCTGCTGTACGGAACGTTTTTCTCGGTGCCGGTCTTCGGCGGCCTGGCCGCCAACGGCGAGCTCTTCATGATGATGCCGGCGTGCGCCGCCGTGTGGGCCGGGCTGGTCTGGATGGACGCCCGGCGTCCGGAGTGGCTGCTGCTCAGCGGCACTCTCACGGGTGCGGCCTTTCTGTTCAAACCCACCGCCGTGCTGAGCGTGGCGGTGGTGCCGCTGCTCGTGCTTGCCCGAGCCAGCGGGCGAGCCGAAAAAGGATGGCTCCGTCGGGTGTGTATCGACGGAACCTGGTTCGGGGCCGGGTTGCTGGCGCCGTTGGCCGGCGCCGTCCTCGTCTTCACCGTCGCCGGCAACCTCGGCGACGCACTCTACGCCACCATCGCCTTCAACCGGGCCTACGTCGCCGGAACGCCGTTCCTCGAGTCGTGGCAGCAGCTGTCGGCCTTTTTCGGCTGGACCGTCCTCGGGGACCCGTTCACTTTTGCCGCCGTCGCGGGCGGGGTCTTCCTCGTGCTGCGCCGCAGGTCCGACCACCCGTGGCCGGATTGGACCGGGCTCTTCCTGGGCGGGCTGACCCTCGGCTCGCTTGCCGGCGTCTGCCTCGGCCGCAACCTGTACTTCCACTACTACCTCCAGATGGCGTTGCCCATCGCCCTCGTCATCACGGTGGCGGTGGCGGGTCTCGCTGCGCCGCGCGGTGTCTGGCGAAAGCTGGCCCCCGCGGTGCTGCTGCTCGCCGTCCTCTCGGCATTTTCCCCCCACCGGTCCGGTCCCGAAGGCCTGACGCGGACCCCGGAAGAGGACCAGACCCTCCGCGTGGTGGCCGGTTACCTCGCCCAGAACAAAGCCCCGGACGACACCCTCTTCGTCCTCGGAGGCCAGCCCGTCCTTTACTACCTCACCGGCATGTCGTCGCCGACGCCCTACGGCTTCTGGCTCTTCCACGCTGATCGTTGGGACGCCATCCTGGGCTCCCGCAGCACCACCCTGGAGGCATTCGCCTCGTCGCCGCCGGACTGGTTCGTCTTTCGGCCTCACGACGTGCGGGTACCCGAGCTCGAGGCATTCATGATGCGCTTCTACCACCCGGTCGCCGAGTTCGGCGACACCCGCATCGCGCGGCGGGTCCCCTGACGCCCACCGTCTGGTAGGCTTGGCTGATGCCGGTGGAGCCCACGCCCGATGACAACGCAGAGAAGCGTTTCGCTGCGGGTGCATCGCCGGCGGCTCTGGCCGCACCGATCGCGGTGATGATCGCCGTCCTGGCGGTCTACGCGGTGTGGTTCGCGCGGACCGAGCAGGCGCTCTACCACGCCGATCAGGTGGCCTACTGGTCCTACAGCCGGAGCCTCGCCGATCTCGCGCGCCACGATCCGATCGGCGCGGTTCGCTCGGTCATCCGCTCGGTGGCCGAAGACGACGTCAACCTGCTGCCGGCGGTGCCGATCTCGGCGGTGATGCTGATCTTCGGCGGCTCCCGGATGGTCTACCTGCTGGCGGTGATTCTCGTGTACGGCTCGGCGACGGCCGCCGCCCTGGTCTTTGCTCTGCGCCGCATCGGGGCCCGCCCGCCGCCGTGGGCGGCGCCCCTTGCCTTCGCCCTGCTGGCCACCGTCTGGCAGCCCGTCTTCATCGGGTATCTCGGCCTCGGCGGCGTCGCACTCGCGCTGGTCGTGCTCGGGCTGGTGGTACCCGATCTGACGGCTCCCCCCCGCACCCGGACTCTGTTGATTGCAGGCTGTGTGCTCGGCATCCTCGTCCTCTTCCGTCGCTGGTGGGGGATCTGGGGCGTTGCGCTTCTGATCGTTCTCTTGGTGGATGCCGCGCGGCGCTACCTGCGATCCGACGACCGCGGCCTGAAGGGCTTGAAGAGATCATTTCGGACGTTCGTCCTCGTGTCTCTCGGATCGGGGCTCACCGTGATCGCCCTGGCGGCGCCGGTTCTCGTCCACAAGCTCCGGACCGACTACGCCGACCGCTTCAGTGCCTACACTCACGAGTCGTTGGCGGGGCGCTGGGCGTCCGTCGTCGACCACTTCGGCCTCTTGGGATTGCTTGCCGTTGTCGCGGGCGGCGTCCTCCTGCTGACGGCGGCGAAGACGCGGGGCCCCGGCGCCTTCCTGCTCGCCCACCTGGCGACCACCTTCGTGGTGATGACGCGAATCCAGGACCACACCCCCCAGCACTGGTGGCTCTACTCGGCGCAGGCTCTCCTGGTGGTGGGCTGGGCTGCGGCGGAGCTGTCCGCGAGGCTTCCGGACAGGAAGGCCATGTGGTCGGTGTTGGTGTCTGCGGTCTCGGGGGTATTCCTCACCGTTTCAGTGTTCGTTTCCGGCGGCCCGGTCAACCGGGCGACCCTGGGGCCGTTGGTGCCGTCCGACGTCATCCGGCCGACGATCCGGCACGACCTCGACGAGATCGACCGCATGCTCACCTACCTCGATCGCGGGATCGGCTCATCGGAGGCGAAGCTTTACGTGCTCTCGAGCTCCCCGACGCTGTCGGACCACGTACTGGCCTTTTCGAACATGTCGTTGAACGCCGCTCACCGATCCCCGGCGGCGATTCTCCAGGCGACCCACGTGGATCGCTGGCACGGCTTCCCCCGTGGACTTCTCACCGCCGACGTCGTCCTCGTCGCCGACCCCGTCCAGCTCCACCTCCGGCCCGAGTTCCAACGGGTCGTCGCCGAGCCTGCCGAGAGCTTCCTCGAGGGCACCGACATCGCTCTCGCCTTCGACCGGCTGCCCGAGGTCTTCGAGCTCGACGGCGGCGTGGTGGTCAGAATCTTCCTGCGCGTCCGCCCGAACACCCCGGGAGAAATCTCCGCCCTGTCCGACCGGCTCCGCCGCTTCTATCCCGACCGGCCCGATATCTACTCACCGGAGTGATCGTCAATCAAAAAAGGAAAAAAAAGGAAAAAGGTGCCAGGCACTGCTTTATAGCTTTGTGGGCCGGAGTGACCTCTCGGGTCGTCGACACCTTCTAATCGACATAGAAAAACTCGATCGTCCACGAGCTCGTGCGAGGCTCCCATTGGACCCGCTCGCGGTGCCACGCTCCCTCTCTCTCGAGGTACGCATCCAACCTCCCGTCGGCCAAGCCGCTGTTGAGCGCCAGCAACCGCCCGAGGCGGCCGGGGGCGAAGACGGGATCCCGGGACGCCGCACGAATGTCGTCGTAGTACGCCCTGAGATCGGGATCCGCCACCAGGTTCCGCCCGGTGGCGATGGACTCCACATAGCCCTCCGGCAGGCGCCGCTCGAAATGCCCGATCCGCGAGCCTGCCCGGGCCGGAAGTCGGCTCAGCAGCGGGTCGGCGAGAGCGAATTTGTCGATCACGTGAACCGTCGGCCCGCAGTAGTAGCCGTAGAGCCCGAGACCGCCGCGGATGACCACCTCGGGCTTCGCGCGATTCCGGGCCAGGATGGCCTGTTCCACCCAGCCGATCCTGATGACGTTCCGCCCGTCGCGAAGAGCCTCGTACGACAGCGCATCCGCCCAGAATCGTCGGGCATCGCCCACCCCGCGGGCGTCCGGTTCCTGATCGGAGTGGGGGAAGAACCCGCCGATCCCGACGACCGCCATGGCGGCCGCGGCCCCCCCCAACCAGCGGCGCTGGGGCCTCGTGAACACGGCAGCGCCGGCTGCCACCGAGCCGATAGCCGCGGCGATCGCTGCAAACGTCGGCGCCGCGAGAAACCGTCCACTCATGAAATCGCCGCCAATCCACACCACGTACGCCAGGTAGACGACGATTCCCGACGCGATGATCCGGTCCCGTCGATCTCCGCGGACCACGAGCAGGGAGAGAGCAACCACCAACGCACCAGCACCCACCGGATCGTGGAGCGCAAAGTCGCCGAAGTACCAGAGCCCTTGAATCAACCGGTCGAGCAGCGGATCCGACGACCCCAGCTTCGCCCCGGCGGTGTTGGGTAAGAACGACCCGTAGTAGACGAACGAAAACGCCTCCCAGGCAACAACGGGCAGCGTGCCGAGCACGACCATCTTGGGTTTGACGTGTGAACGCCGGAACCACAACCATGCCACCGCCGGCGGTCCCGCCAGCAACACCAGATCGTGGCGGGTCAGCACGAGCAGCGAGACCACGAGAAAGAACCCCGTATCACCGGTGATCTCGGGCTTCTTGAACATCGCCAGCAGCACCGCGATCAGCAAGAACCCGAGCGCATTCTCGAGCCCTGAGGTCGCGTACTCGCTCACCGACCGCGAGGCCGGAATCAACAGCAGAAGACACGCCGACAACCACGGCGCCCTGCTTCGCCACGGCGCGGCGGCGGCGATGGCGGCAACCGCGAGGAACCACGATACCAAGATCGTCGACAGCGGCAGCTCTCCGCTGACCAGCCGAACCGCGATCAGTGTGAGGCACCACAGCGGGTGGGTGAACACCTGCACCCGTTCCGCGACATTCCACCGCAGGCCATCGCCCGCCACGAAGTTCTCCACCACCCTGAATGTGATGTAGGCGTCATCGCAGAGCCACGCCGCCCGGAAGATCACGACCGCAGCCACCACCAACGCGGCGGCCAAAAATAAAGGTGCCAGGCACTGCTTTATCGCTTTACCAGGATTGGTGATCTCTTTCACTCGTTTGTTGTTTCTTGGGAGAGCTGATGGTCAAGAAGGTCCAGCGATTCTCGGAAAGAGGCTTCGTTACTTCTTTTTATGATTCCCCTTGCCAGCGCCCTCGACATCCCTTGTGGAGATTGGCCGAGCGTGGCAGCGAGCTCGTTCACCTTGAGGTTGTAGCGTTCCGCACCCAGAACCATGAGAAGCTCTCTCCCAAACACGAGATTCTGCGCTCGTCCTCGCGAACGAATGTCGTCGGTGGCGATTCCAAGGATCTTGCATCCACGCTCCACGAATTCGTCCCCAGTGAGTTCCGGTCTCCATTCCGGGCCCTGGGACTCCCGTTTCCGCCGCTTGCGAATCGAGTCTTCCGGGTCTTCATCTTGTCCCTTGGAAGGACGCCCAAGTCGCCACCAGGGCAAGCTCCCAGGTTGTTCGCCGATCCAAACCTTCTCTTCGGTGAGGTTCAGTTCCTTGACGTAGGCAGATCGTGCGGTTTTTCGGGTCGTTCCGAATAGGCGTAAAACGCTGTCGACGTCGACGATGGGGTCCTTTCGGATTCCGAGAATATCCAGATGTCCGCTCCACCTGAATTCGGCAGGATCGGATACGAGTCCAGCCGCAACCGGATTGAGATGAATGTACGACAACAGACCGTTCATGTACGCATCACGGTCGACCAGCTTTGCCTTGAAACGACCTTGCCACAAAGGCCCATGTTGTTGGCGCCTACGATTCACGAATATCGTTGTGCGTTGTTGGAGACTCTTCAACGAGCGGCTGAGAGGGACGCCGCCCATCCGAACCGCGATGTGGAAGTGATTCGACATCAGGCACCACGCGAAAACGGTCAGATCGTCCCGCCGAACCACCGCACGCAGAGTCTTGATGAAAAACTGCGCGGTGTCTTCGTCGTCAAAGGCATGTTCTCCACGTCCAAGTCGGTTGTAGACGTGAAAATGACCGTCTTCCAACAAGACACGATCAGCCCTTGGCATGCTTGAATCCTCGAAAGGGATCCTATCATGAGCAAGGCGCTAAAGCAGTGCCTGGCACCTTTTTTCGGAGGCGATCACGAGCCTTTCGAGCTGTGAGATAATTTCTCCGTGGAAAGCGTTTTGGAGGATCGGGAGCCGATGAAGGTGCGGCTGTGCGAGTCGCAGTGGCTCGTGGTGCGCACCAAGGCCCGCCAGGAGCGGGTCGCCGTCAGGCACCTGAACCAGCGAGAGGTCGAGGCCTACTGCCCCATGTACCTCGAGCCCAAGTGGCGCCGGAAAGGCGCCGGCGTGCCG
>JAZBOQ010000045.1:0-14212 GCA_036351195.1 Thermoanaerobaculales bacterium
GCGGATCCACCCCGGCCCGAACCTCGGTGACGAGTCGCACCCGCACCGGGGTGTTGAAGTGGTTGCGGGCGAGGCGACGGATGTCGTGGGCCAAGGCCTCCGGGGCGAGCTCGTCGCCGACGATGCGGATGTTGAGCTGGGCGCCGAGCTCGTCGTAGGCGACAGCGATGCTGGAGAGCCGGTAGTCGTCGCCGAGGCGCTCCTGCATGGCGAGCCGCAGGGTCGCTGGGATCCGCTGCTCGCGGGGAACGTTGTCCGGCCGCAGGCTCAGATAGACGCCCAGGGCGAGGACCACCACCATCACCGCGCCGAGGCTTGACTGGACCCAGCGCGAGGTGGTGCCGACCCGGCGCAGACCCACCACCCAGAAGGTCACCACCGTGGCGAGCACGATGGCCACCATGTTGACTGTGAAGAGCACCAGAGCACCGACCGCCAGGTTGAGCTCGCCCAGGGAAAGAGCGAGACCGGCGGTGGCGATGGGAGGCACCAGGGCCGCTGCGATGGCCACACCCGGCAGGGCGGCGAGCAGGCCCGGCCGCGACGAGGCGTAGGCCGCCGCCAGACCCGACGCGAAGGCGACCACGAGATCGAGGATCCCGGGACCGCCGCGGCCGAGCATTTCGCGGGTCGGCTCACCGAAGCCCGGCGTCAACACACCGGTGAGAAAGCCCACGAGCAACGACACGGCGAGGCCGAGGAGAACGGCCCGCAGGGAGATCTTCGCCAGGATCGGGTTGCCCTGGACCAGGGCCAGTCCCATCCCCAGCAGCGGCGTCATCAGCGGCGCGACGAGCATGGCGCCGATGACCACCGCCGCCGAGTTCTGGATCAGCCCGATGCCCGCGATCACCGTCGACAGGAGCATCAGCGCGAAGAAGTCGAAGTCCCAGTTGGAGCTCGACTGGACCCGGTCCACCAGACTGATGCGGTTGTCCCGGTCGATCTGCGGCACCAGCCGTTCCACGGCCCCTTCGGCGATACTGATGAACCGGCTGCGGATCGGCGCTTCGGCCCGGACGATGACGACCACGGGCCGCGTCTTGCCCTTGTAGACCTTGCCCGCGGCGCCCCGCGCCGGACGCCCCCCGAGAATGCCGTGGCGGGAGGCGCCGAGCACCATGAGGTCGTGCTCTCCCTCCTCCCAGGCCTGTTTCAGACCGCGGGCGATCTCGTCGTCCACCACCACCCGCCTCTGAACCCCGTCGCGTCCGGAGCCGAGGACCTTGACCACCTGGCCCTCGATGCGACGCAGGCCGACCCGCTCGGCATCGGGGCCGATCTTGGGGTTGACCCGAACCACGTGGAGATCGCTGTCGGCGGCGAGCGCGAGGTCGCTGCCCAATCGCAGTGCTGCTGCGGCGTGGGCGCCGCCGCCGGAGGCCACCATCACCCGCGTGATCTCGAACCCCTTCGTCAGGCCGTAGCAGAGCACCACCTCGCAGGGCGCATAGCGCAGGAAGAGGCGGCGCTCCCGGAGAAGATCGGGATCGTTGGTGTTGAGCTCGTCGTGGGCCATGGTGACGAGAACGAGCTTGTTCTTCCGCACCTCGGCGAGCAGCTCCTGGCGCAGCGCCCCGAGGGTGTCGCAGCGGATCTCCTTGAGGCGGACCGCCACACCGCTCTCCGGGGAAGGAGCGTCCTCGGCCTCCGACGTGTCGTCGCGCGGGCCTGCGTGAACGCCCGGCTCGTCGGCGACGAAGCCCAAGACCTGCCGGGTCACGGCTGAAAGGCCGCTGCGATCCGGATCGTCCAGCGGCTCCTCCACCGTCGCCGCGGTGCTGCTGTCGACGGGTCGGAAAACCAACAGGTCCAACGAGCGGGCGGCGGCGATGGAAACCGCCCAGCGAAGTTGGGTCACCACATCGAGGTCCGACCCGAGCACCAAGCCCATGCAACCTGCAGCCATCTTCACCTCAACCAACCGGATTCGAGTTTCGTCCCGGAGTTCCGCTCACGATGGTATCGAATCTTTCCCCGAACCCGCATGCCTCGCGAAATCCCCCGTCTCTCCCTGCTGACAACCGAGCTGCGAAAGCGCTACACTGCCTTGCCGGATTGCGGCGAAAATCCACCTTCGCGAGGGACGAACATGACAACATCGAAGATCATCTGGACCAAGATCGACGAGGCGCCGGCTCTGGCGACCTACTCCCTGCTCCCCATCGTTCGAGCTTTCACCAAAGGGACCGGCATCGAAGTCGAGACCCGAGACATCTCCCTCGCCGGCCGGGTCATCGCCAACTTTCCCGACAACCTCACCGACGACCAAAAGATCGACGACGAGCTGGCCCGCCTCGGCGCCCTGGTCAAAACCCCCGGGGCCAACATCATCAAGCTGCCCAACATCTCGGCCTCGATACCCCAGCTCCAGGCCACCATCGCCGAGCTCCAAGCCAAGGGCTTTGACATCCCGGACTTTCCCGAAGAGCCCGAGACCGACGCCGAGAAAGCACTCCGGGAGCGCTTTGCCGCCTGCCTCGGCTCCGCCGTCAATCCGGTGCTCCGCGAGGGCAACTCGGACCGCCGCCCGGCGGCCGCCGTCAAGACCTTCGCGCAGAAGAACCCGCACAAGATGATGAAGCCGTGGCCCGAGTCGGGCTCGAAGGCGCGCGTCGCCCACATGAACGGCGGCGATTTCTTCGCATCCGAGACTTCGACCACCGTCCCCGCACCGACCACGGTGAAGATCGAATTCGTCGGCGCCGACGGCGCCGTCGAGGTCAAAAAGGATGGGCTCGAGCTCCTGACCGGCGAGGTCATCGACACCTCGGTGATGAACGTCGCCGCCCTGCGCGCCTTCTACGCCGGTCAGATTGCCGAGGCGAAAGCCGACGGCGTCCTGTTGTCACTCCATCTCAAGGCCACGATGATGAAGATCTCCGATCCCATCATGTTCGGCCATGCGGTCTCGGTCTACTTCGCCGACGCTCTCGACAAGCACGCTGCGGTGTTGGAGGAGATCGGCGCCAACGTCAACAACGGGCTGGCGGATGTTCTCGACAAGCTCGACCGCCTGAGTGCCGACAAGGCTGCCGAGATCCGAGCCGACATCGAGGCCTGTTACACATCCGGCCCCGCCCTGGCCATGGTCGACTCGCGCAAGGGCATCACCAACCTGCACGTGCCCAACAACGTCATCGTCGACGCCTCCATGCCCAATGTCATTCGCGACGGCGGCAGGATGTGGAACACCGACGACGAGCTCCAGGACTGCATCGCCATGGTGCCCGACCGGTGCTACGCCACCATGTACGCCGAGATCCTCGACGACGCGAAACGCAACGGCCAGTTCGACCCCGCCACCATGGGCAACGTCGCCAACGTCGGTCTCATGGCCCAGAAGGCCGAGGAGTACGGCTCCCACGACAAGACCTTCACCGCTCCTGCCGAAGGCACCTTCAGGGTGATCGACTCGTCGGGCGACGTTCTTTTGGAGCAGCCGGTGGAACGCGGTGACATCTTCCGCATGTGCCAGGCCAAGGACGCGCCCATCGCCAACTGGGTCAAGCTCGCGGTGGCTCGCGCCCGGGCCACCGGCTCACCCGCCATCTTCTGGCTCAACCCCGAGCGCGGCCACGACCGGGAGATCATCAAAAAGGTCGAAACCTACCTGCCCGAGCACGACACCACCGGCCTCGACATTCGGATCATGACCCCGGTGGAGGCCATGCGCTTCTCGCTGGAGCGGGTCCGACGCGGCGAAAACACCATCGCCGTGACCGGTAACGTCCTCAGGGACTATCTCACCGATCTCTTCCCCATCCTCGAGCTGGGAACCAGCGCCAGAATGCTCTCCATCGTCCCGCTCATGGAGGGTGGCGGGCTCTTCGAGACCGGCGCCGGCGGCTCGGCGCCCAAGCACGTTCAACAGTTCATGAAGGAAGGCCACCTGCGGTGGGACTCCCTGGGGGAGTACTGCGCCCTGGTGCCGTCGCTGGAGCTGGTCGCGGAGACCACCGGCAACGCCAAGGCAACGGTGCTCGCCAAGGCCCTGGAAGAGGCCATCGCCGGCTATCTCGGAAAGGGTCGACTGCCCTCCCGTAAGGTCCACGAGATCGACAATCGCGGCAGTACCTTCTACCTCGCCATGTACTGGGCGCGCGCCCTGGCAGCTCAAACCGCCGACCCCGATCTCGCCGCCCGCTTCACCTCGGTGGCGGCCGATCTCGCCGCCAACGAGGAGACCATCACCAGAGAGCTGCTCGAGGCCCAGGGCGAGCCCCAGGACATTGGTGGCTACTACCTTCCGGACGACGAACTGGCGAACATGGCCATGCGGCCGAGCCCGACCTTCAACGCCATCATCGACACGCTGCGTTGACGGGACCGTTCAACCGAGAAAAACGGGCGCCGGCTCGGCCGGCGCCCGTTGTGTGTGCTCTTCCGTTCTCGGTCAGGACGTCGTCGAGCCCGCCCCTTCGAGCCTCTGCAGCTCGTCGCACAGATCCACGGCGACGCACTCGGTCCAGTACTCCAGGTTCGGCCAGAGCCCGGTGGTCTTCCTCTCGCTCTTGGGCGGTTTACAGCGGCGCTTCTCGCCGAGGCGCGCAACAATCTTGCCGCTCTCCGCATCGATGAGGTCGAAGACGATGGTCCCCTGGTCGAGCTCGGGAAGCTCGCGGCCGTCCTCCGTCTTGTTCTTGGACGATGACGTGAAGACCGTGTCGGTGATCACCGGCTGGAGGATGAGGGTGTCCAGGCCGGCGCTGTCCACCACCTGGAGGTCGGTCTCTCGTTCGATCTCGGAGGCCAGAGTCTCGGCGACGATGCGCTTGAACTCTGCGACCTCCCCCTCGGCGGGAATGACCGGCTCTTTCTGCCGCTTGCTCAGGAGCCTCCCGGTGGTGAACTCGTTCTCACCGCCACCGCCGCGGATGACCAGCGCCACCGTCCTGGGTTGGATCTTCGTATAGCGTGTGAAGTCGGCGTCGGGCCGCACCAGGGTGGTTTTGAAGGTCCCCTTCTGCTTGTCCAACTCGTCGAAACCGTCGGGCTCGTACCCGGTGGACACACCCGCCGCAGCAGCACACATCGCGAACATCAGAACCAAACCGAAAAAGAAATTCTTCAACATCACTCTCTCCCGCGGCTACTCTACCCAGCACGTGCCCATCGATGACGAAAACGTTTCAAGATTCGACACATTTGACATTCCGGTTACATCTCCGCGCCGCGGTTCTCTTCGCCCTCTGGGGCTCTGTGCCTCTGTGGTTCAATCGATCGCGTAGAAAAAGGGCGGGGATGAACCCCGCCCCTGTTTGATGGATGACGACTGTCCCTACGGCCAGTCGGGAAAGCGCCCGGGAGTCCACGGGGCTCCGGCCGATTCGAGATCATCTTCCAGGTTCGCGAGCCGGGCCTCGATCGCCTTCAACGCCGCGAGCTGCTCGGTGAACGCCGCTTCGGCCCAGCGATACCCGTCGCGGCTGGTGGTGGTCGGCGGCTGGGTGGTTCCCATCTGGCCGGCCACCGCCCTGCCGATGCGGCCGACAACGGAGGGATCCACCGGCTCGTTGCGCTTCGCCTTCGAGCGATCGCCCCGCAGGACGACGAGGGTGTCGTTGAGATCGGCCTCAATGGCGGCGAGCGCGGCCAGGTGCTCCGGAGTCGCCTTCGGGGTGTCGAGAATCGCCTGGCGCAGGTGTTCGATCCGGCTGCGCATCTCGTCCGCGACGCCCACCGCGCCGAGCACCGCACGCTGCAGCTCGCTCGCCTGGCGGTGGAACTCGAGGGCGCCCGCGGAATTTTCCACCGGCAGCGTGCCGCCCCCGAGATCGACGACAGCGAAGCTCTCCGGTCCAGCCAACGGCGTCACCGCACCGTCGACGACCTTGGCCAGCTCGACGGTGTAGGTTCCCGGCAGCGCCAGCGGCCCGAACCGCGGCGAGTCCCACGGCGCCATGGGGCCGGGATCCGGGTCGGTGGGCAGCGGCGACGGGTAGCGCAGGTTCCAGGCGACGCGGTGCAGACCCTTCTCGCGCGGCCCGGTCATCCGCTGAACCACCGCGCCGTCGGCATCGCGTACGGTGAGCAGAATCTGCGGATCGAGCTCCTCGTCCTCGGCGCGCAGGGCGGCGTGGCTCGGGTAGGGCAGCGTCTCATTCTTCTCGTCGGCCTCCTTCTCGATCTCGATGCGCCGCTCCTGGAGGGTCTTCAGCCCCTCGGCCAGATGGTACGTGAAAACCGCGCCGAACGGCGGGTTGGGGGCAACGTAGTACGTGTCGCCCATGAACATCTTGTCCAGGGGAACCAGGCCGAGGCGGCTGGTCTCGATATACCGCAGGGCGTCCTTGACCGGGAAGAGCGCCGCCTCCTCGGCCAGCGTCTCCTCGGTGAGTCCGCGCAGCGGCGTGTAGTCGTCGAGGATGTAGAACCCACGGCCGAAGGTGCCCAGGGCGAGGTCGTTCTCGCGCCGCTGAATGTCGAGGTCGCGGACCGCGATGGTGGGCAGGCCGCCCGAGTGCTTCACCCAGTGGCCGCCGCCGTTCACGCTCACCCAGAGGCTGAACTCGGTGCCTAAGAAGAGCAGATTCTCGTCGACGTGGTCCTGGGCGATGGTCCAGGCGATCTCCCGGTCCGGCAGGTTCGCGGCGATGGACGTCCACGACCGGCCACGGTCGGTGCTCTTCAGGACATAGGGTGTGAAGTCGCCCTGCTTGTGGTTGGTGAAGGTGGCGAAGACGGTGTCGGCGTCGTGCTGCGAGGCCTCGAGCTCGGCGACGTAGCTGTACGTCGGCACACCGGGGAAGTCGCCGACAACGTGCCAGCTCTCACCGCCGTCGGAGGTCGCGTGGACCTGGCCGTCGTCGGTGCCGACGTAGATCACGCCCTCCTCGACGGGCGACTCGGTGAGCGCCACGGCGTTGCCGTAGATCGAGGTCGAGCCGCTCTTGTAGACGGCATCTGGTCCCCAAACCCTACCCATGACCTCTAAAGCGTTGCGGTCGATGCCGCGGGAGAGGTCCTCGGAGACGGCGGTCCAGGTGTCGCCCCGGTCGTCGGAGCGGAAGAGCTTCTGGGCGGCGAAGTAGAGCCGGGTGTGGGAGTGCGGGCTGACGATCACCGGCGCGTCCCAGTTCCAGCGCAGGGGGTCCTCGCCGGGCGCCGGCTGGGGCTGGATGTCCACCGCTTCGCCGGTGCCGCGGTCGTAGCGCACCAGGCCGCCGTACTGCCACTGGCTGTAGACGATGTTGGGCTCGACGGGATCGACCACGGTCTCGAAGCCGTCGCCGAAGACGGTGACGAACCAGTCCTCGTTGGCGATGCCGGCTCTGTGGCGGGTCCGCGTGGGACCGCCGAGGGTGGCGTTGTCCTGGGTGCCGCCGTAGATGTAGTAGAAGGGCTCGGAGTTGTCCACTGTGGCACGGTAGAACTGCATGATGGGCAGGTTCTCGAAGTACGACCAGGTGGCGCCACGGTCGAAGGTTTCATAGACCCCGCCGTCGCAGCCGGCGCGCAGGTGGCGCGGGTCGTCGGGGTTGATCCACAGGGCGTGGTTGTCGACGTGCTTGTGGGTCTCGCCGACGTGCTCGAAGGTGGCGCCGCCGTCGTGGGTCACCTGCATCCAGGTGTCCATGGAGTAGACCCGGTCGACGTTGGCGGGGTCGCAGAAAAGCTCGTTGTAATAGTCGCCGCCGGGGGCGTGACTGGAGCGCTTCTCCCAGGTCTCGCCGCGGTTGGTCGAGCGAAAGAAGCCCCCTTCGCCGCGGGCAGCGTCGACAACGCCGTAGACCACATCGGTGTCGACGGGAGAGATGCACAGCCCCATGCGGCCACGGTCTTCCGTCGGCAGACCGGCGGTGATCTCGCGCCAGGTCGCACCGCCGTCGGTGGACTTGTGAAAACCGGACTCGGGCCCGCCGTTGATCAGGGTCCAGGTGTGGCGCCGGCGCTGGTAGGAGGTGGCGAGGATGGTGTCCGGATCGTCGGGGTGGAGCCGCACCTCGGCGACGCCGGTGTCGTCGGAGATGTGGAGCACGCGCTCCCAGGTGGCGCCGCCGTCCTTCGTGCGATAGAGGCCGCGGTCGCCGCCCGGACGCCACAGGGGGCCGTGGGCCGAGACCCACACCACGTCCGAGTCGCGCGGGTCCACGACGATGTTGCCGATGTGCTCGGACTCGTCCAGGCCCACGTTGGTCCAGGTCGACCCGCCGTCGAGGCTCTTGTACACGCCATCGCCGAAGGAGACCGAGCGCTGGGCGTTGTTCTCGCCGGTCCCCACCCAAACGACATTGGGATCGTTGGGGTCGATGGTCACGCAGCCGATGGAGTAGGAGCCCTCACCGTCGAAGACCGGCTCCCAGGTCGTTCCGGCGTTGGTCGAACGCCAGACGCCGCCGGAGGCAACGGTGACGAAGATCCGCGAGTGGTCGGTGGGATCCACCGCGATGTCCGAAATCCGGCCCGACGACACCGCGGGCCCGATGCCCCGCAGCTCGAGCCCGGACAGGATTTTTTCATCGAGCCAGAAGGCATCGTCGGACGACGTGGTGTTGGCGGCCGCCGCGGCGGCGACCGGCATGAGACAGATGGCGAGAGCGAGCACGAGCAGACGTTTCATCATCGACCTCCAGACGACCGACATCCTACCGCGTTCCGGCTCGGAATCAGCCCTCGACGCGCCGCCCCATCCGTCCGAGAATAGGGATTGTGATTGAGAAACGCGCCCGCTTGGTACCGTGCCTTCTGGTGGCGGCCTGTCTGACGTGCCATCCACTGGACGCCGAACGCCTCGCGGTCCACACCTACACCGTGGCCGACGGCCTCGCCGGCGATCAGGTGTCGGTCATTTTCCAGGATCGGCAGGGTTTTCTCTGGATCGGCACCCGCACCGGATTGTCGCGCTTCGACGGGGTGAGCTTCCGCTCGTTCGGCATCCACGACGGGCTGCCCCACGAGAGCGTCTGGTCGATTCTTGAAGCGACAAACGGCACCCTCTACGTCGGAACCCGCGGCGGGCTGGTGCGAATGCTGCCCGAACGCTCTGAAGAGGGGCTGGCCTTCGACCCGGTGGCGGGTGCGCCCGAGCGCATCGCCGCCCTCGCCGAGGATCCGGTGGGGCGTATCTGGGCGACCTCGCGCGGCGAGCTCTTCCGATGCGGTCCGGATCCTGCCGAGGCGTGTATCGAAACGCCCACGGGGATCCCGTGGCAACCAGATGAGGGTCGCTCCATCGAGGACCTCGCCTTTACCGCCGACGGTGCACTCTGGCTGGGCACCAGCCTCGGTCTGTTTCGAATGGGGCCTGACGGTTCCATGACTCACATCGTCCTTCCGCGGGAGAGGCTCCGGAGCCGGGTTCGCGACCTCCTCGTGGATGCCCACGGCCGGCTCTGGGTAACCGGCAACAAGATCGCCCGCCTCGATCGTCCGCCCTCCGGGAAGCTCCCCGCGACGGTCCCCGGCGACGCCACCTGGATTCGTCTCGAACCGCCCATGGACGAAACCGCGGTTTTCAGCTTGGATGAGGACCTCGACGGACGTGTCTGGGTCGCCACCTTCCGTGGGCTGAGCATCATCTCAACCGACGGCATCGCCTCCCATGGTCGTGCCACGGGCCTCGCCACCGACCACCTGAGCTCGATCCTGGTGGACGACTCCGGCAACGCCTGGGTCGGCACCGACGGATTCGGTCTCATGCGGATCAACTCCACCGGCTTCACCTCGTTCGTCGAGTCGGACGGGCTCGTCGGCCCCCGTGTAGCATCGGTGGCCATCGGACCCTCCGGTGAGGTCGTCGCCTTCTGCCAGGCGCCCGAGGACATCCTCCACCTTCACGAGGATGGTCATTTTCTCCCGCTGCGTATTCCACTCCAGCTCGGCCCCCGCAAAGGTTGGGGTGTGAATCAGGTGACCTTCTTCGACCACGAGGGCAAGCTCTGGGTGCCGACACCGTACGGGGTCTTTCGTTTTCCTCGTCTGACCGATCTCCGGGACCTGCCGACCACGCCCTTCGAGCGGCATTATCTTTCGAACCACGAGATCTTCCGGATCTTCGAGGACGACCGCGGCGATGTCTGGATGGGAGCCTTCAACGAAAGCAGACTCGTGCGTTGGGAGCGCGCCACCGATACCCTCCACCACTACGGACCCGATGACGGCCTCCCCTTCGAAGCCGGCACCGCCTTCGCCACCGACGCCTCTGGCGCAGTGTGGATCGGCTTCTACTCCGGTGAGCTGGCGCGGTGGCGGAACGGCGCCTTCGAGCTCTTCGATCACACCGACGGCCTCACCACCGGCATGGTGAACTGCCTACTCGTCGACTCGTCCGAACGGCTCTGGGTCGGCGCCTACGGCCGCGGGTTGGCCGTTACCGAGGACCCAACGGCATCCAGGCCCACCTGGCGTCGCATCGGCACCAGCGATGGGCTCGCCGGCGAGGCGGTCCTCAGCCTCGCCGAGGACCACCTCGGCCGCATCTACGCCGGCACTTTCAAGGGGCTCGACCGACTCGACCCGGCGACCGGACGGATCGAACACTTCGACACCTCATCGGGACTGGTCAACAACATGGTGGGCGGCGCCGTCGCCGCGCCCGACGGCGATCTCTGGTTTTCCACAACCGGGGGCGTCAACCGATATCGGCCGACCGAGGCCGCCGGGCGCATTCCACCCGCGGTGTTCATCGACAGAGTCACCGTGGACGGAGCGGATCTGACGGTGCCCCTGCGTGGGGTGACCGCGGTGGAGAACGTCTCGCTGCCGTCGAGAACCGATGTCATCGATATCGGGTTCGCAGCCGTCGACCTGACCCCCGGCTCCCGGCTGGAGTTCGAGTTCTCCATCGACACCGACGGGCAGACCTGGAATTCCACCCACGGCGACCGCTTTGTCCGCCTGGCGGGCCTCGCCTCCGGGAAACGCAGCATCGCGATGCGTGCCCGGCTTCAGGACGGCTCGGTGGGGCCTGCAGCGCAGATCGATCTGGTCATCGCCACCCCGCTGTGGCGAAGGTGGTGGTTTCTCGCCGCCATCGTCGCCGCCGTCGCCACCGCGGGTTGGATCATCCAGCGGCTGCGGATCCTGCGGCTCGAGGAGCTCCACCGGGTCCGAAGCCGCATCGCAGCCGATCTCCATGACGAGATGGGGCTGTCGCTGGCGCGGGTTGCCATTCTCGCCGATGTCGCCGGTCGCAACGCTGAAGACAGCACCACCACCGAGACGCTTCGGGAGATCGGCGGCACCGCGCGTGATCTCGTGGACGCGACCTCCGACATGGCGTGGGCCCTCGATCCTCGCCACGACACGGTCGCGGCGCTCATCGCCCGGCTGCGCCGGCAGGCCAGCGAGGTCGCCGAGGGTTTCGGGGCCTCCTTCTCCCTCGAGGCCGACTCCCTCGACGGCGTCCCCATGGCCTCGGAGACACGCCGCCATCTCTTTCTGATCCTCAAGGAGGCGATTCGGAACGCCTGCCGGCACGGCCGACCGGACAACGTCATACTCAGGATCGAGCGCCACACCTCTCGGATGGTCATTAGCCTGTCCGATGACGGCGCCGGTTTCGACCCCGCAGAGGCGAATGACGGACAGGGCCTTGCGAGCATGGAACGACGAGCTCACGAGATGGGCGGAACAGTGTCCATCGAATCGAGCCCTGGCCGAGGAACACGGATCAATCTCGAGGTCCCCCTTCCGACTCGCGCATGAACATGCTCTGCACAGAGCAAGCCCGACGACCCATACTTGTGACCGGAGGATACGGATGAACCATGACGCCACACTCGCGGTCGGCCTGGTTGAAGACGACCGCCGCTTCCGTGGCGTTCTCCAGATGCTCATGGAGGGGACCCCGGAATTCGATCTCGCCTTTGCCACCGGTTCGGTGGAGGAGGCGCTGCGGATCACCCCACAACTGCGACCACGCGTGATCCTCCTCGATGTTCACCTCCCCGGCATGTCCGGGATCGAGGGTGTGGGGATTATCCAAGAACGTTTTCCCGAGTCGGTGGTGCTCATGCTCACCGTCTTCGAGGACGAGGACCGGATCTTCGAGGCCCTGTGCAACGGCGCCGGCGGCTATCTGCTCAAGAAGACCCCGCCGGCACGGCTGCTCGAGTATGTCTCCGAGGCCGCCACCGGTGGGGCGCCCATGTCGCCCGAGATCGCGGCCAAGGTGGTGCGGCTCTTTGCCCGGCTACCCAAGAAAGTCGCCCTCGACGAAAACTTGACGCCACAAGAAACCAGCTTCCTCAAGCTGCTCGCCGAGGGCCACAGCTACGCCTCATCCGCAAGCGAGCTCGGTGTCAGCGTCAACACCGTGCGCAACTATGTCCGTTCAATCTACGACAAGCTCCACGTCCACTCGAAATCCGAAGCCGTGTCCAAGGCCATGCGAGCGGGTCTGATCTGACTGTGACCCTCTTGTGATCGCGGCCCGGCCTCCTCATCTGGCGCATGATCATGCGCTGCACGACCTTAAGACAACCAACCATGATCTCTATAGAAGGTCTTCGCCGTTCCCCGAATTCTGGCGACATGACCGAGGCAAAGAACCGAAACCAAGCTGAACGACGAGGAGAATCAACATGATCGGAACACAGACTCGGGGGCGGATGCTGCAGCGGGTTGCCGGCGCGATCTTCGTGGTAACGATGGGATCGACCCTCCCGGCGGTGGCGGAGGACCCCGGTCACGCAGTGGAGTCCAATGCTCTGGCCCGGAAGATGTGGCCGAACCCGCCCTCTCCGACCGATGTCAGGAAGGGCATCGAAGCGGCGCTGAAGATCCCCGACTGGCAACTCAAAGACGAAACCAAAGCCGCATCACAGTGGACAAGGGTCTCTGGCGCCATCGTCGACCAGACCCCCTCCGTCGAGCACGACAAGGTCGGCCGGGTCCGCTGTGCGGCCTGGGCCTGGCACAACGGCCTCGGTGAGACCACCCTCTGGGCCGGGTCCTCGTCGGGCGGTCTCTACTTCCTCGGCCGAAACCCCCTGATCCCAGCGTGGCGAATCTGGGTTCCCGTCAGCGAGACCCTGGCGGGCTCGCCCTCGGTGGGTTCATTCCTGGTTCGCCAGGGCAACTCCAACCAGATCCTCATCGGCACCGGTGACCCGGGCCGGTGGGGAGATTCGGGCAGCGGTCTCTACCGCACCTCCGACGGTGGCGCGAGCTGGACCCGAATCGCCCTCAATCCCGAACCCGCGAACTACTACAAACTGGTCGCCGACCCGTCGGATTCCAGCGGCGCGCGGGTCTACGCCGCAACCTCCGAAGGCGTGTTCATCTCGCACGACTTCGGTCAGACCTGGGGCGCGTCCTACGACGGACCGACGGCCATGGGAGTCACCGACATCGTCCGCCCCGCCGCCGGTACGAACTGGTATCTCGGCGTGCCCGGCGAAGGGGTCGTGACCTGCACCGTGCTGACGACCACCTTCAACGCGTGCACGGCCGGCACTGGATTCGGACCGGACATCGGACGCGTCTCGATCGCCATCTCACCGGCCAACACATCGTGGATCTTCGCACTCGTCAACGGCGCCGGATACTGGGACTACACCATCTATCGATCCTCGAACGGCGGCGCCACCTTCATCGACATGGACCCCCGGTACTCGGGCGACGCCATGGCGTGGGGACAGAACTTCCACACTCACGCCATCGCGGTCGATCCGGCCAGCCCCAACCGGGTCATCGTCGGCCTGGCGGCCGCCCAGATGACGCTCAACGCCACCGCCGCCAACCCCAACGACATCTGCTGGCACCGCAACGTCGGCGTCACCGGATCCGGGTGCGACACCACCGGGCTCGACGCCGGCCACGTCGACCAGACCTCCATGGCCTTCATCCCGCAGAGCGTCGCCCCCGGCAATACCGAGATCCTCATCACCAACGACGGCGGCATCTACACCTATGACTGGGCCGCCGACACCCACGACGACCGCTTCAACGAGTGGGGGTTGAACATCTCCCAGACGTACAACGCACCGACCTTCGACCTCTCCCTGAGCGACCCGAACCGGGCGCTCGCGGGTCTCCAGGACAACGGTATCGTGCAGATCAGCCGTGACGCGACGTCCGACAAGTACCGCTACCTCTTCGGCGCGGACGGCGGCGCGGTCAGTATCATGCCGGGAAACCCGGACCGCTATGCCGTCACCAACGGAATGGCCTACAACCGGTACAACTGGTGGGACGGCGGGCCGCAGGTCGGCATGAACGTCAATCTGCCCGGAGGCGGCACCCCGACCATGACCCACAACCCCTA
>JAZBOQ010000046.1:0-3566 GCA_036351195.1 Thermoanaerobaculales bacterium
CGATCCTCCGACGCGGCCGCCATCAGCGTGACCGGAGCCGCCAAGCTCATCGCAGGTGAGAACGGTGCTGCTTCGCCCGCGGCGGTCTCGGCCGGCGACCGGCAGGCGGTCATCGTCGCCCTCGACGGGTGGCCGACCGATGAGCCGGTGGCGCTCGTCGTCGAGCGCAGCGAGGGTGACACCACTTTCCAGGCGGTGCTGGCCATCCATACCGACGGCACGACGACCATCACCGAGCAACAGGCCAACTTCCGCCTCGACCACCGCCGTTTCAACGACCAGAGCGGTGTCATCAATGTCGAGCATCTGGGTCCGAAACTCGCCACGACGGCGACCATCAACGGCGCCGATGTGACCGACCACGACATTCCGGACGGCCCAACCGACTGCGGCAGCGGCAGCACGATCTGGCCCATGACCACCTTCATCTCGATCAGCGGTGCGCCCGCCGGCTCGGTGACGACGGCGGTATCCCTGCACCTGGTGGTCGTCCACCCGGTCATGGCCGATCTCCAGATCGTCCAGTCCAAGGGCTTCTACAGCGTCGCCCGGTTCCTCTGGTACAACGGCGCAGGCGTCAATCTCGACCGGACCTACACCACCGATCTCTACAGCCACGCCCTCGCCGGAGTCGGCGAGGACCCCAACGGTACGTGGGTGCTCGCCGCCAGGGACTGCTATGCGTCCGACACCGGTCTTGTCGATCGATGGTCACTTCAAATCGACTACGCCCCGGGCAGCAACGACATCGATCTCGAAGCCGATTATCTGAGCCTCGACCCGACGACCGTGGTCGACGGCGATCAGGTCGAGGTTTCCTGGCGGGGCGTGGTCGACGGCGCCGGAACCGTCGGCGGACCGTTCACGGTCGGGCACTACCTGTCGAGCGACACCAACATCACCACCTCCGACGTGCTCTTGAGCACCACCGCTGTGAGCAGTGCAAACAACTCCGGTGACGATTTCGGTCAGTGGTCGCCGGGCGCCATGATGACCGTTCCCGGAGGCACCGCTGCCGGCACATACTACGTCGGCATGATCATCGACACCGCCGACGACATCGCCGAAACCAACGAGGCCAACAACATCGCCTGGTCCCAGATCGAGGTCACCGGTGGCGGAGGCGGTGGCGGTGGCGGTGGCGGTGGCGGTGGCGGCCAACCGAACCTGACGGCCATGCCCTGCTCCATCGTTCCCGTCGATCCCGAACCTGGGGATCAGGTCACCATGACCTGGCGGTCGATGAACCTCGGTGATGCCGACAGCAGCAGCGCTTCCCGTGGCTTTTACCTGTCGACGAACGCCGGCATCGACCCCGGAACCGACACCCTGCTGCGGCAGGTCACCGCCGGCAGCTGGCCGGCCGGATTCGACACCGGAACTCGATTCGAGAACTTCACCTTGGATGCCGGACTCGCCGATGGCGTCTACTTCATCGGTCTGATGGTGGACAATCTCACCGCGGTCAGCGAAAGTGACGAAACCGACAACACCTGCTCTGCGCAGATTCAAGTCGGGGGAAGTACAGCCGTCGAACCGGCAGTGACCCGCTGGCTGGTGCCGGCGGCCGCCTCGGCGCCGGGGTACGGCACCTCGAACTGGAAGAGCCAGATCGCGGTGGTCAATCCGTTGTCGGTGACCCGCAGCGCCAGTCTCTACTACGTGGCGAGCGGCCAGTCCTGGCCGGGCGTGCTCCTGAGCGGCCCCGTCAGCATCGCGGGAGAGAACCGCGCCTTCTTCGACGACGTCCTTCTGCCCCTCAACCCCACCTCCGGCATGCTCTACGTCGTCCTTGATCAACCCGGACCGGTGGTGACATCGAGGACCTACAACCTGGAACCCGGGGGCGCGACCTTCGGCCAGGGCATCCCGGCGATCCCGTTCGAGGGGCTGACCTCGCCTGACGAGGTCGTGCTGCCCATGGTCCACAGCGAATCGGGTGTCTTTCACACCAACCTCGGTATCGTCCATGCCGCCGGCGGCAACCTGACCGTGCGGGTGTCCGTTTACAACGCGGCCGGCACGATGATCGGCGCCAAGAACTACTCCCACTCCGAAGGGTGGCGGCAGATCAACAATTTGTTTGCCAACATGGGGTTGGGAAACCAAGTGCTCTACGGCGGCTGGCTCAAGATCGAACGAGTCAGCGGCAGCGGCTTCTGGACCTGCTATGCCTCGGTGGTGGACGACCGAACCGATGATCCGACCTTCGTGGGGCCCATGGAGGTGGTGGAGTAGCAGACTGCGTCACAGAGTTTCCTCAGTTCCCGAAAAACCCAACCATTACCCGGCGAGCCGGGAAATGGCTGGGTTTTTCGGGAGTAGAATACGCCCCTCATGACTGACTCCATCGACCGACTCCGCGAAATCATGGACCGGCTGCGCGACCCGGGGGGCTGCCCCTGGGACCGCGAGCAGACCCTGTCAACCCTGGCCCCCTACCTTCTCGAAGAGGCCCACGAAGCCGCCGAGGCGGTGGCGGCGAATGATCCGGCCGAGCTCTGCGAAGAGCTCGGCGACCTGCTGCTCCAGATCGTCTTCATGGCCCGTATTGCCAAGGAAAACGGCTGGTTCGATCTCGACGACGTCGCGGCCGGCATCGGGGAGAAGATGATCCGCCGCCATCCGCACGTCTTTTCGGACCGCACCGTCGAAGACTCCGCCGAGGTGCTGCGCAACTGGGAGAACATCAAAAAAGACGAGCGCGCCGAGGACCCTTCGCCATCAACCCTCGATGGCGTTCCAGCGGCGCTGCCGGCCCTGCTCAAGGCCTTCCGTATGACCGAAAAGGCCTCCGCCGTCGGTTTCGACTGGCGCAAGCCGGCCGACGTCATGACCAAGATGCGCGAGGAAATGGACGAGCTCGAGGCCGAGCTCAACGGCGGCGCCGAGCAGGATCTCGAGCGCGTCCGATCCGAGATGGGCGACGTGCTCTTTGTCATGGCCAACCTGGCGAGGCACCTGGGCGTCGAGCCCGAGACCGCGCTGCAACGAACCAACACCACCTTCAAGCGTCGGTTCGAACAGATGGAGTCCCTGGCGCGGGATCGCGGCGACGACTTCCACCAGCTGAGCCTCGATGAGAAGGACGCCCTGTGGGAAGAGGCCAAACGGTTGGAGGGGAACCCGTCACCGGGACCGCGGTCGCGATAGCCATGGTGGGGCCTGCCCCACCATCCCGTGGCCGTGACCGTAGCGGTGGCGGTATCCGTCGCCGTATCCGTGGCCGTGTCCGTGCCCGTGTCCGTGGCCGATGACCGTGGCCGTCGTCGCCGCCGCCTCCCTCCCCGCGAGCGCCCCACCGCGTCACCGGCGGACGTGCCGTCAATCACCGCGAAGGGCGCGTTGAGGCGGACGTGCCACCTTCGGCATTTCTCGCTCGAGCCCTCCCCCGGCTCCCGTGGCGCGACGAGAAATGCCCAAGGTGGCAATCGCCGTGCCCAGCCCTCGAAAGCTGGGCCGAAGCTCGCAAGCAGGCCGCCGCTCGCCCGAGCAGCATGGTCATTGCTCTTCCGGCCCCTTCCGCTGACCATGCTGATCGGGCGACGCTGGGCGCCGCAGGCGAC
>JAZBOQ010000047.1:0-2270 GCA_036351195.1 Thermoanaerobaculales bacterium
GACCGGAAGGCCCCCGTTCGTTGGGGAGAACCACGCCGCGGTCGCCAGGGCGATTCTCGATGATGAGCCCACATCGCTGAATGACCTGCGTCCGGAAGCGCCGGCCAAGCTCGGCGAGGTCGTCGCCAAAGCTCTTGCCAAGGACCCGAGCGGCCGCTACCAGAGTGCAGACGAGCTTCTGACGGACCTCCGCAACCTCAGGAAGCAGATCGCCGATGTTGAGGACGTCACCCTGTCGACCCCATCGCAGCATTCGCTGCGTCGAAGATCCCGGCTGCCGGTCGTTCTTGCTTCGGGAGTTGTCATCATCGGTGTCATCGCGGTGCTCTGGAACGGGCGTTCAACCGGCTTGAATGAAGAAGTCAATGAACCTCCACCCCGAATCGTTGTTCTTCCCTTCGAGAACCTCGGTCTACCCGAAGACGAGTACTTTGCCGATGGAATCACCGAGGAGATCACCAGCCGGCTCGCTGCCGTCAGCGATCTCGAGGTCATCTCACGCACGAGCGCGATGTACTACAAGGGCCGGAACACTCCGCTTCGACAAATCGGTGACGAGCTCGAGGTCGAGTACGTGCTCGAGGGCACCATCCGGTGGGACCGGAACGGCCCCGGCCACGGCCGTGTTCGGATCACACCTCAGCTGATCCGTGTCGCCAACGACTCCCACTTGTGGAGCGACCGCTACGACCGCGTGATCGAAGACATCTTCACAGTCCAGTCCGATATCGCTGAACAGGTGCTTGCTCGACTGCAGACGGTTCTCCTCGAGCCCGAGCAGCGGGCTTTCAGGGCACCCATCACAGAGAATATCGAGGCGTACCAGGCCTACCTTCTCGGAACTCAGTATTTGGGGTTTGGGGGGTATGAGCGAAACGCCCGGTTAGCGGTCGAGATGCTCGAGCGCGCGGTCCGGATGGACCCGACGTTCGCGGTGGCGCACGCGACGCTCTCCGAGGCACACTCGAATATGTATCTGCTCAAGCTTGACTTCACCCCCGACCGCCTGGAGATGGCGAAGGCATCGGCGGAGAGAGCCCTGGAGCTTCAACCCGGTCTGCCCGAAGGCCACCGCGCCCTGGGTTACTATCACTACAGAGGGTTCCGGGACTACGACCGCGCCCGCGAGGAATACTCTCTCGCTCTCGAGGGCCTGCCAAACGATGAGATCACTCTGGCGGGCGTCTATGCAGTCAACAAGCGCCAAGGTCGCTGGGATGAGGCCGTCAAACACCTTGAGCGCTGTGCCCGAGTTGACCCCAAGAGCTGGATTTCAGCTACCGAGGGGGCGGTCGTTCTAAGGCTCTTGCGCCGTTATGCGGAGGCGGAAACGGAGATGCTCCGGGCGATCAGCATCGCGCCCGACCACATCGTCGTTTACTACCTCGGTGCCAACAACTACGTCCTGTGGGACGGTGCGACCGACCGCGCACGACGTTTGCTGGAGTCGGCCCCGAGCATCGAATCAGCACGCATCACCTACCTGGCGATCCTCCTCGATCTCTACGATCGAGCGCCCGATGTCGGGTTGGCACGACTGGAGGAGGTGCGGCTTGAATCACTCACTTATCAGGATTGCTTTATCCCCAAGAAGCTTCTCGAATGCATGTGTCTGTCCGAGAAGGAGGAGATGCCTTCTGCGAGAGCCGCGTGCCAATCAGCGGTGGAACTTCTGGAGCGAGAAATCTCGGCGAGACCGCAGGATCACCGTCTGTACAGTGCACTCGGCCGTGCTCTCGCTTTACTTGATCGTCCGGAGGAAGCACGACGAGCCGGCGAATATGCAGTCGAGCTGATGCCGATTTCAAAGGACGCGATTCTCGGGCAGCAACAAGAGATCGAGCTCGCGAAGATCTACACCCGCATCGGCGAGTTCGATAAGGCGATCAACATGATCGAAGAGTTGTTGTCGATACCCAGCGAAATCTCGGTGCCCCTCCTCCGCCTCGACCCGGTGTGGGACCCCCTCCGCGACCACCCGCGCTTCAAGGCGCTGTTGGAGGAGCATGGAGAGGACATCCAATAGGTGCCGGAGGCGGGGATCGAACCCGCACGGGCTTACACCCAGGGGATTTTAAGTCATATAAGTGTCCTATTTACCGCAATTACAGTCGATAGTACCCAACACTCCACATCAAGAAAACGTAACCACCGAAGGCCCATTCACCTGCCCACATTGATGGGAGCTGTTGACGCTCGTTGGGCATGGTTGTGGGCAAGTGTCCCATGAGTGTCCCAAAGGATCGGAGGGGGTACCCGCATCGAATCCC
>JAZBOQ010000048.1:0-8193 GCA_036351195.1 Thermoanaerobaculales bacterium
AGGAACGGTGCGGCGATGAAAGCGGGGCCGGTTCAACCAGGAGCGCCAGCGGCACAAACAGATTCAGCCGGTGACAGCCGGCGCGGTGACGCCTGCGATGACTGCGATGAAACTCATAACTCATAACTCACAACTCATCACCATGATTCATCCCGCCATTTGCGGGATGAACCAAAACTAAGAACTGAGAACTCAGAACTCTATCTTTTGAAAAAGCCCTTGCCGTTGCCCGAGAGCTTCTCGTTGAGATCGCGGATCCGCTCGTTGAGAGCGTTGATCTTGGCCTGGGATTCCTCGCGGATGCGGGCGACCTCTGCCCGGGCCGTCTCGACCTCTTGGCGCAGCTCCTCGGAGCCGCCGGTGGCCTGGTCGGCCTGGTCCCGCAGCTCGGCCACCTCGCGTTCGAGGCCGGCGATGATCCCGTCTCGTTCGGCGATCTTCGACCGATGGATCTCTTCGGCCTCTTCGTAGAGTTTCTTGGTTTCCAAAAGGCCGGTGATCTCTGAAAAATCAGCGGGTGACGGTGCCATCTCACCCTCCCTGAAGCGTTCTTCGATGCTCGGGAACATTTTGCGCAGCTTGAGCGACAGATCCTCGGGCTCGGCTGAGGCTTCCACCGCCTGTTCGTACGTGATGACGTTGTGGGCGAGGAGGGAGAGCAGCGACTGGTTCATGCTCTGCATGCGGTAGTAGCTGACGGAGTTCTCCATCTCCTCGGTGATCTCTTTGATTTCGCCAGCCTCGATGTGCTTGGAGATCTTCGGTGAATTGAGCATGATCTCGCAGGCCGGCATGCGGGCGGTTCCTCCCGCGTTGGTGACCAGCTGCATGGAGACGATGGCCCGCATCACCAGGGCGAGCTGGCTGCGCACCTGGTGCTGCTGGTCCACCGGGTAGGAATCGATGATTCGGTCGATGGTTTGGGCGGCGTTGTTGGTGTGGAGGGTCGAGAAGACCAGGTGGCCGGTCTCGGCGGCGGTAATGGCCGTCGCCATGGTTTCCAGGTCCCGCATTTCGCCGACCATGATCACGTCGGGGTCCTGCCGGACGCAGTTTCTCAGGGCTTCCTTGAAGGTTGGGGTGTCGGTTCCCACCTCGCGCTGCGATATCGTCGCCCGGTCGTCGGAGAAGAGGAACTCGATGGGATCCTCGATGGTGACGATGTGGCAGGAACGGCTCTTGGTGATCTTCTGGATCAACGCCGCCAGAGTCGTGCTCTTGCCCGAGCCCGTCGGTCCGGTGACGAGCACCATGCCGCCGGGGAAGTCGGTGAAGGTTTCGATGACGTCGGGCAGGTTGAGCTCGGTGACGTTCTGGATCTCGAAGGGCACCCGGCGGAAGACGCCGGCGATGGTGCCCCGCTGGTAGAAAAGGTTGGCTCGGAATCGGGCGACGCCGGGAATTCCGTATCCGATATCGACGGAAAGGTGCTGGTCGAAGTTCTCGCGCTGCTTGGGGGTGAGGATCGAGCACAGCATGTCCTGCACTTCGTCCGGTTTCAGCGGCGCCGATTTCACCGGGATCAAACGTCCCTGGATCCGCAGCAGCGGCGGACGCATGGGTTTCAGATGAAGATCCGACGCACCCTTCTTGGTCATGAACATGAGCAGCTCTTTGAGCTCCACGCGCCCTCCCGGATGACGGGCCCGAACCCCTTCGCGGCGATGGCCAGACCCGATCTCACTTTAACACAGCGATGACATGGGTTTACCCAGCCGCGAGCCCAACGGACCGCGGTTGGCTCGTTGTGGCCGCGGGCGTCTCGCGAACGCACCGCACCGGATGGCGAAGCATCCGTCGTGGCCGCGGGCGTCCCGCCCGCGATGCACCGGTTCGTCGAGAGGCTCAACCGACGCCCGTCGCCGCCGTATCTCAGCGTTGATGATCACGAGATGCTCTCCGCGGGAGGCCTTCCCGGCCGGTGCCGTCCGCGAAGCCTGCGACCTTTTGAACCACCGGCGCGTCCTGGACGGGTGATGTCGAAGAGATCCGGATTTTTCACCACCGTCGACGAGCACCAGCTGGCGCGGGCCCGCAGGGGTGATCGACGGGCCCTCGAGGAGCTGTACCGAATCTTCGCGACGCCGGTCCACAACCTCGCGTTCCGGTTGTGCGGGAGGCGGGACGAGGCCGAGGAGCTTCTCCAGGAGACCTTTCTCGAAGTGGTTCGCAGCATCGGTTCCTTCCGCGGCGACGCTCCGGTGGGAGCCTGGATTCGACGGGTCGCGGTGTCCAAGGTTCTCAGTCGTCGGCGGCGCGCCGATGTGCGTCGCATCGAGGTGGAGCTCGACGGCCGCGCCGACGCCGAGTCCCTGTGCGTCGGCGGCGACCGACCCGGTGCCGCGTCGGGCGCCCGGATCGACCTGGAAAGGGCGCTCAACCAGCTGCCCGAGACCTCCCGCATCGTGCTCTGGATGCACGACGTCGAGGGTTTGACCCACGCCGAGATCGGCGAGCTGCTCGGGCGCACGGCGAGCTTTTCCAAGTCGCGGCTGGCGCGCTCGCACGCGGCACTTCGCCACATTTTGAACGAGGCATGGAGCCATGAAGATGCATCCGACAGACGAAGAGTTGCTGGCGCAGCGCGACGGTGAAGCCGGGCCGGCCGTGGCGGCCCACGTGGCGGCGTGCGCTCGCTGCCGCGAGCGGGTCGAGGCGATGCGAGCCGTCCGCAGGGCGCTCAAACGACTTCCCGAGGTCGGACCCACCCGAGACGGGTGGACCTCCATCGAGGCCGAGTTGGGCCGCCCTCGGATCCGGCGCCGGTGGCTGGCGGCTGCGGCCGCGGTGCTGGTCATCGCCGGCGGTTCCTTCGTCGGGCACCGAGTATTCGAGCACACCCGGACAGCCCGGCCCGAAGCTGCGGTCGTCGAGGCCGCAGCGGTGGTCGATGAGCTGGTTGCCGCCTCCCGCGAGCTCGAGGGTCTCCTCGACGGTCCGAACATGCGATCCCGGGTGATGAACCCCCGCCAAGCCGCCACCATCGTCAGCCTCGAGGATCGGATCGCCGAGGTGGACGTGGTGCTCGCCGCCGGGCCGACGGAGATCACCGACGAGGAGGCCCTGGCCCTCTGGTCGCACCGGGTTCGTCTTTTGGCCGCCCTGGTCCAGCTTCGCGGTGCACCGGGGTCGACGCCACCATTCCAACACGCGGTTCACACCGAAAGGAGCAACACATGAAACAGGCAATCACAGGACTGACGATCGTGATCGGTTTGACCGCGGCGGTGTCCGCCGCCGGCGCCCCGGACGAGCAGCACGAGGCCCGCGCCGAGTACGCCCAGCAGGTGCTCGAGGACGCGGTGGACCTGGTGAGCTGGACGCACGCCCCGGAGGGCAACATCTACCTCAGTAAGGGCGAAGCGCTGGTCCCCGCCTTCCGTCGGCCGCGCATCGGTGTGATCGTCAAGACCCGCGGCTTCGGCGACGAACCGGAGGGTGCGGTCATCGATGCGGTGACTCCCGGTGGCCCGGCCGACGAGGCCGGTCTGAAGGCGGGGGATGTCATCACCGCCGTCGACGGTGTGTCGCTGGTCTCCGACACCTCCTTCGAAGATGCCAGGCTGCGGGCCGGGCTGGAGCTCGTGAAGCGGTCCCACGGCCTGGCGGACGGCCAGCTGGTGAACCTCGAGTTTCTCCGCGGCGGGGTCGAGATGTCGGCGGCCGTCGAGGCCCGGCAGATGAACAGCGGTTCCTTCCCGGCGCCGCCCGCCTTGCGCGGAGAACGGCTCATTCTGGGTGGCGATCTGAAGGGTCTCCGCCCGCCGAAGGGCGCGTGGACCTTCCCCAGCGCCTGGCTCGACATGGAGCTGGTGGAGCTCAATCCCGAGCTCGGCGAGTACTTCTCCGCCGACCGCGGCGTTCTCGTTGTGCGCGCGCCGGACGACGCCTCGCTGGGACTCGAAGCGGGCGATGTGATCCTCGCCATCGGCGGCCGCGAGGTTCGGGACCCGTCGCACGCCATGCGGATCCTCCGGTCCTACGAGCCCGACGAATCGCTCGTCGTGGACATCGTCCGTCACGGCCGCAGCCAAACCGTCACCGGCACCGTCCCCCAATCCACCGTCGAGCTCTTCGGAGAGCGCGGCTGGACCATCCTCGACGACGACTGAAACCCGGAGTGAACCCCCATCCACTCCTTCACGGCGGGGCTTCTGCCCCGCCGTTCACTTTTCGGTCGGACAGGACATGCATTAGAATGCAGAGCACCGCGATATGCCGGACTTCCTCGACCCCGAAAGCCACGCCGCAGATGAAGCGATCGACACGTCGACCGCCGAGGTGAGGTGTTCTCCGGCCAGCTCGCCGGGAGCCGGTTCGGCGGTCTCGACCGGTGAGCTGCTGGCGGGGAGGTTCTCGATTCAACGAGAGCTCGGCAGGGGCGGCGCCGGCACCGTCTTCGAGGCGTTCGACACCAAGGTCGGACAGCAGGTGGCCGTCAAAGTGCTGCGGGCCGACCACGGCGAGGCGGCGCAGCTCGAAAGGCTCCGCCGTGAGGTCCGGGCGTCTCGGCCCGGCCACGCCAACGCCGTTGCCGTGTACGACCTCTTCGAAGACGGTCCGCGGCGGTTTCTCACCATGGAGCTGGTCGACGGTAGGAGTCTGAAGGAGGAGCTTCGGACGAACGGGGATCTCACGGTCGATCGCTGCGTAGAACTCGGGAGGCAGGTGGCGGCGGCTTTGGCGGATCTCCACAAAAAGGGACTGGTCCACCGCGACGTCAAGCCCGGCAACATCTTGCTGGCGGACAGCGAGGTCGCGAAGCTCTGCGACATGGGCCTCGCGAGGTCGACCATGCGGGGTGGGACCGTCACCGAGACCGAGATGGTGGTGGGGACGCCGGCCTACATGGCGCCGGAACAGGCGCTGGCGGGTGAGCTGACGGCGGCAAGCGACGTCTACGCCCTGGGGCTGACCCTGTACCAGTGTTTGACCGGGAAGGTCCCGCTGCAGGAGGACACCGCGGTGGCGACGCTGATGCTGCGGCAGCGGTCGCGGCCGCCGCGGGTCATCCTCGAGCGGGACGACTGCCCGGTGTGGTTGGATCGCCTGATCCGGCGGATGCTGGACCCCGAGCCGGCCCGGCGCCCGTCGGCAGCGGAGGTCGAGCGGGCGTTGGCGGAGGAGCGGGTGCGCTTCCCGTTCCGGCCGCGGCGCCGGCAGGTGGTGATCGCGGCGGTTGCGGTTGTCATGGCGGTCGCTTCGGTTGCGGGGTATCGGGCGATCTCCCAGCGACACGCCGACTCGGTGGACGTGGTGGGCCCGGACATCGTCGGCCGGGACCGACGGGGCGGCGAGTTGTGGCGGATGACCGTCGACCACCAGACGGCCGAAGTGGATGCCGCAGATCTCGATGGCGACGGAAGGAGCGAGTTCCTCGTCGTGGGCCGAAGCGCCGAGTCCGAGCTGGATCTTCCCGGCGAGCTGCGGACGTCAGAGATCCTCATCCTGTCGTCGACCGGGAATGTCATCTCGAACATCGTGCCCGAGGACTTCATCGAGAACTGGATCTTCGGCTACCGACTCGAAGTCCGACCGATCCTCGACGTACTGGACATCGACGGGGACGGTTTCCTCGAGGTGACGGCCACGTGTCGGCAACGTCACTACTTCCCGACGGTCCTGCTGGTGTACTGGTCGAGGTGGGGCAGCTGGCAGGATGTGCTGCGGCACCCCGGGGCGCTTTATGAGCTGACGGTCCTCGATGACGATCTCGGCCCCGGTTTGGGTTTCGTCGGTGTCAACAACAGGCTCGGGATGCAGCCGGTCTTCGGTCTGATCGGGATCGACGCCCCGGATGGCCGCGTGGGGGAGTTGAGGCAGCAAAAGAACGGACTCTCCGCCCCACCCTACAGTGATCTGGGGGTTGCGGTTTTCGAACGCTGGATCGACTACGTACCGATCGAATATCGGCGCTCGGCGGACCCGGATCTCGAGCCCGAGATCACTCGCCTGCCGGGTGGGGGATGGTATGTCAGCACGGGCAGCTCCACCTTTGAGCTCGATCGGTTCCTCAACACCGTCGGCGGGCCGAACGAAGGCGTCGATCTGCGGCCGAACCGATTCGAGCTCTTCCAACGCCTTTACTCCATCCGCCCCGGCATGAGGACGTCATCAGTCCCGCGCATCAAGGATGTCCTCGCCACGATCCAACGAGAGCACGGCGCGCTTCTGGCGGAGCATCAGTACGAGGTGGCGACGCTCATCACCGCCGGGAAGGCGCTGGCATTGGCTGGGGATGCCACTGGGGCCGCGGAGCTTCTGGGTCCAGCCTACGCCCGGCTGGGTAACGATGATTTGGGATACCTGCTCGCGAATTTCCAGGCGATTCGAGGGGAGGAGGTATCGTCGGTGGGGACCCTGCAGAGCCTGCTCGAGCACGGCCAAACCAACCGGGCGAACTTCGATGCGCCACGGTTGCTCATTCGAGTGGCGATTCAACGCAGAAACGCCGATGAGCTGAAAGTGGGGATGTCGTGCCTGACGTCGGCATTCGACCTGGGTCGACTGCGGGAAACGCTCGGGAACGCACTGGCGGTCAATGCTCGGTTGTGGTGGGACGAAACCAGCGACGCGGATGGCGGTGTCGGGTCGGTGGACTACGCGGAAGAGGCCGACGCCGTCGCCTGTCTCGTTCGGTGGAGGCGTGGATCGGCGCGAGCGGGCGATCCGGACGCCATGGAGCTCTTCGTCGAGAACAACCCCGACTTCAAGGGTATCGGAGGGGCTGCCAAGGCGGCCGCGCTGCTGGGGAACGGGCGGCCGGCCGAAGCGATCGCTGCGTGCGATCACGTGATTGCCATGCTCGACGGTCCGGCGCGGACCGAGTTTCGCGAGCTGCAGAATCGACGGCTGGCAAAGGCTCTGCGAACCATCGCCCTCCTGGAATCCGGCGACCGCGAGCTGGCGCGCACCGAAGCGCTGCGCCTGTCCGGGGAGCTGAAGCCAAACCTGTTGCCCGGGATCCTGGTGGCCGAGGTACTGGCGGCAACGGAGGGTTGAGTGGGCCACCGAGATGCGCAGTTGGTGAGCAGAGTGCCAAGTTGATAAGCACGAGCAACTCTGCAGGGTGTTGGGTCTTTTTTGTAAGTAGAGCGTTGACGGGGTTTGTGATCGCCGGCTCGTAGAGGTCGAGGGCCCGATCGGTGGCACGAGCCTTGCTTTTACAAATGGCACGAAGGGATAACCGCCGCCAATCCTGGCAGCGGGATCTGGCCCTCGCCGAATCGCAGCACGGCGAGACACCTCTTTCCCTGTGCCCGGCCCCGACGACCCTCCAGTCCGGGGCCGGGCCTCTTTTATGCCCGTGAGCTGGATGTTGTTTCTGTTGCTGATGGCGATGAACGGCACGCTTCGACGCTGTCTCGTCGATGGGTGCTCGACGTACCCAAGTACGCCTCCGCGCCCATCGCCGGCGCCAACGCCATTGAGCACCACTCCTCGTCACCTTCGCGACGAAAGTCACCAAGGTCGAGGGCCAGTTGGTTTCTGCGATCGAGGTGTCCCATTTTCGAGTTCGGCGCGGGCGCTTCCGAGCGCACGGGTCGAAATCGAACCTGAAGCGCGTCGAAGTTTGTCGTAACATACCTACTGTGAAGATCTACACGAAGACCGGAGACGGGGGCGAGACCTCACTGTACTCGGGAGGTCGAGTGGGCAAGGACAGTCCGCGCATCGAGGCCTACGGAACGGTGGACGAGCTCAACTCGGTGCTCGGGGTGCTGCTCGCCGAGGATGTTCCGGATGAGGCCGCTGATCGCCTCCGGGAGGTCCAGTCCGACCTCTTCTCCATGGGTTCGGTGCTGGCCGATCCGAAAGGAAAGCTCGATTTCGACGGCGGGGCGTTGGCCACCGACGGGCTGGAAGCGTGGATCGATGCCATGGAGGAGGAGCTGCCGGAGCTGCGCTCGTTCATCCTGCCCGGCGGCTGCCGGGAGGCGGCTCTCGCCCACGTGGCGCGTTCCGTGTGCCGGCGCGCGGAACGGCGGGTCCTCGCGGTGGATGGTGCGCCGGCCGGGGTGGTTCCGTACCTGAACCGGCTGTCGGATGCGCTCTTCGTTCTCGCCAGGTGGTTCAACCTGAAGCGGGACATCCGTGACGTGGAGTGGCGACCGTAGGGACGCCGTTTTTCCGGGGCGCGGTTCGGAGCCGGGGGGCGATCTGGTGGGCCGAGGCCCACCCTACGGCGCTGCA
>JAZBOQ010000049.1:0-99990 GCA_036351195.1 Thermoanaerobaculales bacterium
ACCCCGGTCCCGATCCCGTTCCCGAAACGCGCGTGATTGAACCACAGAGGCACAGAGACGGCGCAGAGGGGCACAGCGCCATCGGCCGCGTCGCAAGCACGAAGACGCGAAGGCGCGAAGGGCTTCACGAAGGCATCGCGCCATCGCATTTTTTGACGCGGATTGCACGGATCCATCGCATTGGTTGAGTGGCGCTGCCGGCGTAAAGGCGGTCGCGCATCTTCGTCGATGTGCCGGTCGACACGGTCGTTTCGGGGCGGGAGGACGGGTGACTGGCTCCGATTTCGTCCGGCGACATCGCGTGACTGGCACCGTTTTGGCTAGGGAGATGGATCAGGTGACACGCGTCGTCCTTGTGCAGGCTCAGTAGATCGAACTGTCAAAGGTGATAAGACGTAGACGGAACCTGTCATGTCCCCAATGTCATCATCATCAGGAGCGCCAACAACTACCACTTCTGTACTGATGGCCAATTCGTTGCCGAAATGGTCGGAGGATGTACCATCAGAGGCGATGTTCTTGGAGAGAAAATCCCACCCGTCAGTCGTGCCGGATCTGCGCTTGAAGAAGTACACAGATCCTGACCAAGAGCCGTTATCGGCATCGCCCCGCGCGCCGACGGCGATAATATCGTCGATGATGCCGACCGATTTCCCGAACGCATCACTCGGCGCGGCATCGGGTGCTGTGAGGATCGTCTCCAAGCCCCACATGTTCGGACCACCTCGATTTCTACCGAAAAGTAAGGCCGATCCAGACGATGCACCATGGTCATCATCTGCTCTGCATCCAACGAGTATGCTGTCACCGAATACCGCAACAGCGTTTCCAAATTGGTCGCCGGCCGCACCATCAGGATGCGTGAGAATCGAAATCTGCACCCAATCGTGAAGATCTCCATTACGGGGTTGGAAGACATAGACTGATCCTGAATCAGAATCGATGCCATCGTGACCCAGGGCTCCGACAACCACGGTGTCGCCGTCGATAGCGACATTGCCACCGAAGTAATCATCTGGGGCACCATCTGAGGGAATCAGTGATGCAACGAATCTCCAGGCGCTCCCTGTCTGATGGTCCCGGGCAAAAACGTGGGCCTCACCTGGAGTCGTGTGGTTGTTGGCCTTGCCACTGGCACCGACGACGGCAAGATCTCCGTCAATCGCGACCGCAATGCCGAAATACCTGTTACGTCCACTGCCGGGAGGCGAGATCTTGGAGATCAACTCCCAATCCTCTGGATTTCCTGATTCCCCCCGAAAACAGTAGGCCGACCCGTCGGTCGAGTTCTGTCCTGGGGCCCCAACGATAGCTGTATCCCCGCAGATGGAGACCGAGACTCCGAAGAGCCCCCACGTTTCGCCGTCTTGAGCAACGAGCTTCGTGTTGAGTTTCCAGGTGCCGTCATTGGACTCGTCACGAATGAAGAGGTATGCGGCTCCCGCCCTGGGGCCCTTCTTGTTGTCTCCAGGGGCGCCTACGATCATCGTGTTGCGGCTGATCGCAACAGCCGACCCGAATTGGTAGCCTCGAGCTGAATACACTTCAGGAAAACTCAGCTTGCCGGATTGGAACCAGGTTCCCGTGTCTCCGTGACCTCTCTGAAGGAGGTATACAGCTCCAGAGCGCGTAGCCTCATCGTCGTCATTCGGGGAACCAACGAATGCCACATCGCCGCTGATCGCAACCGACGATCCGAAATGGGCTTCAAGCCATTGACCGGGATATTGAATCTCCGCGACCTGACTCCAGGCTTCAGGGTCGTTCGAAGCCTTCTCGAAGACGAAAGCGGATCCATTTGAATGACTACCAGCCATAGATGCCCCGACGACGATAATGTCTTCGGCGACGGCGACAGACTGTCCGAAACGGTCAAGGCGATTCCCGTTCTCAGCAAAGAGTTTGGTTGCCGGGAGCCATGTTGTCGATCCGTGTTGCTCACGTTGGAACACGTATACAGCGCCAGTGAAATCGCCTTCTGAGCAGTCTAACGGGGCACCGACGACGATAGTGTTTTCGCTCAGTCTTACGACCGATTCACCGAAGCTGCTGACATCATCGTCGGGGAACGGTGATAAACGTGCTGTTTCCACCCAAGGATCTACCCCACCCAGATCTCTCTGATAGACGAAGGCGGCTTTTTCGGCACCAACCAGGAGGACCTCATCGCTCATGTCAACCGAACGGCCGAAGGAAGAGGTGGCAGCCCCGTCGGAGGGATTGAGCGTCTCTTGCAGACCCCATTGATTAGGGCCCCCTTGGTCCCGATCGAAAACGTGGACTACACCAGTTCCAGAATCGTCGGCCGATCTACCGTACGATCCGACAACTGCTGTCGTTCCGTCTATCGCGACAGCGAAGCCGAACCTGTCATATTCGTTTGAATTTCCTGCTGACAACTTCGCAACCTGGCCCCATGCATTCGAGCCGCCCTGGTTGCGTTGGAAGATATAGGCTGAACCAGACTGCCTGTTTCCCTTCGATCCGACAATCGCGGTGTCACCGCTAATGTCGACAGAGATTCCGAAATAGTCGTGAGCAACCGCGTCGGAAGCTGAGATTCTGGCGATGTGGCTCCATGATACTAATTGACCGTTGTCCCTCTTATAAATGTGTGCGGCACCGGTGTTTTCGCCGTGCTCAGCATCGTTGACCCCGACGATAAGAAGGTCTCCATCAATTGCGATGTTTTGACCAAGATTGACCCAGCTTCTATCTTCTTCCGGCGTCGGCAACAGCTTCGCCACTTGGCTGAAGATCGGATCTACCGTCACCGGCCAAGCCGCCCCCGTCACTTCAACAACAATCCGCAGCTTCGTTCCACCACCGACCAGCTCCATCCGCGCCTCGAGCGGCGTATCGACCGCATCCCACGCTTTCAGGCCGGAGTAGGTGAGGCTGGTGCTGTTGTCCCCTTGACGGAAGGTTACGGCCTGGCCGCTTGCGGCGAGCTCGGGGGTGAGATCGCCGTCGATGGTCATCTCGAGGACGAGCTCGGTGATGTCATCGCCTGGAGGCGCCTCGATGGTGAAGCCCTGCTCGAGGCCCATTGGTTTATTCACATACCACTCGGTGAGGGGGCCGCGGCGGTATTCGACGCGGTTGGCGTCGGCGGTGACCGAGGCGAAGTCGACCTGCTCGAGGTCGTGGGCGGCGCCCCAGGCGGTGAGCCGGAGGTCGAGCTGCCAGGCGGGCTCGCCGCGACCGCGGGGGGCGATGCTGAGAGCCTCGGCGCCGAAGTGGGCGGTGAAGCGCTGGGCCGGACTGTCGGCGCGGTAGATGGGGCCGGGTCGGTCCGATTGGGTGACCTTGAGCTGCTCGGCCTCGATCTGGGACTGGATGCTCTTCCACTCCTCACCGCTCACCCCGGCGGGCGGGGTGCCGGCAACGGCTGAGATCACGAGCAGGAGGGTTCCGATCAGGCTGAATGCGACGCGCGGTGACCACGCGGCAGGAGCTTGGTTTTGCTTGGGTTGGGTTCTGATCACGAGGGGTCCTCCGGAGCACCGGTCCAACACTCATCGAGAGTATCAGACGACTGGATCGGGAAGATGCCACGGTTGGCGGCGGAGGAGTGTCTGCGGAGCCGTGTCAGTACGCGTCGCCGCGGGGGAGGATCGCGTAGACGTGGAGGACCCGCGAGTCGTGATCCGGGGTCATCAGAATCCGCCAACTTCCGACCCGCGCTCGGTAGTCCCCTTTGAGCCGGCCGGTGAGCGGCCTGACCCGCGGATGAAGATGCGGTTGGTCGGTGGCCTCGATCTCGCGAAGCGCGTTCTTGATGCGGCGGCGGGTGGGGGCGTCGAGCCTGAGATACTGCTTCTCAGCGGACGGCTTGACCTCAATCCGCCAGCTCATCGAGGCTTTTCCCCTTGGCGCCGTCTGCGACCTCGTTCTTGCCACGGGTGATGATGTCGACCCACTCGGGCTTGGAGAGCAGCTCGAGGGTCTCCTGGTGCCGCTCGATGTACTCGTCGATCAGCTCGGTGAGAATCTCTTTCATCTCGGTCTTTTCAATGCCGGCGATGATGCGGAGGATGTCGCGCTTCTCGGCAGGAATGCGGACGGTCGCGGTGGCCATGGCGCCTCCCTTCAGTCGATGAGTAGCTTAAGCGCTTAGTGGCGTTGTGTCAACACGAAGCTTGGGCTCGGATCGGTGATCGAGTCGGCATCGCACCATCGCATTTTTTGACGCGGATTGCGCGGATTGCACGGATCCATCGCATTGATTGAGTGGCGGTGCCGGCCTGACGGCGGTCGCGCATCCTCGTTCTTGTACCGTCCGACACAGTCGATTCGGGCAGGCTGGAAGCCTACCCCTACAAGGATCCGAGAGCCCTTGGTGCGGCAGGCATCCCTGCCTGCCGGTGTCGTGATGAGCTCCGCCGCTACTCCTCTTCGCGCAGGCGATGCTCGCCGAAGAAGTTGGGGGCGTCGTAGCGGGTGGCGTGATCGCCGTAGAGGGTGACATGGTCGGGGCCGGAACCGACGAAGGTGGCGCGCTCGCCGTAGACCCGTGAGAATCCGACCCTCTCGGTTCGCCCGTCGATGGTCTCGGCCTCGAGCTCGACGAGGTTGTCGTTGAGGTCCGACTGGAGATCCCGGTGGCACACCGGGCACCGGAAGGTGTAGCTTTTTCCCAGCTCCGGTTCGAAGGAGAGGGGATAGACCACCGTGTAGTCTCCGAGCTCCGGGCTCAGCAGGATGAGTTCGTGATCGCCGTTGTTCTGAATCAGCAGCACGACCTTGGTGCCGGGATTGAGAACCTTTGTGCAGTGGGGACAGCTGTAGTGGCGGCTCATGTGTCTCTCCATCGCGGCGGGCAGCATGCGCGCCCGCCCCCTCCATCCAACCATCATACCCCCAAGTTGGAGCTTTTCTGATCCTGCGTCTCAAGTTACTTGCATCCCAGGCATTTGAATGACATCGTAAGAAGCAGAATCGAGCCACAACACTTTTCGCCGGCCCGCGGCGGATCGGATGCCGCGCCGCCGGCAGAGGGAGGACCATCATGGATGCAGCCTTCAACGATCGCCGTGTCGCACCCCGGGTGGACAAGACGGTGAAGCTCAAGGACGGACAGGAGGTCCTGATCCGCAACATGCGGCCCACCGACGTGGAGGCCTCGTTCGAGTTCTTTTCGGAGCTTCCGAGGGAGGATCGCCGCTATCTCCGGACGGACGTCACACACCGAGAGCTGGTGGAACGGCGGACCACCGAGGTGGACAGCGGGAGGGCCGATCGGCTCGTGGCCGTCGCCGGCAGCGAGGTCGTCGCAGACGGGACCCTGGAGCTCAAGGGCCACGGCTGGGGGGACGCCATCGGCGAGATCCGGCTCATCGTCGCGCGGCCCTATCAACACCTCGGGCTCGGCACCCTGCTCGCGCGCGAGCTCTACTATCTGGCGATGCAACACAAGCTCGACCGAATCGTGGTCCGGGTGATGCGGCCGCAAAAACGGGCGCACCGCATCATGCAGCGGCTCGGCTTCACCGAGGAGTTCCTTCTTCCGGAGCACGTGCGGGATCAGAACGGGGAGTGGCAGGACCTCATCGTCATGCGCTGCAACCTGGACAAGCTCTGGAACGAGATGGAGAGCCTCGTCGAGGCCTCGGACTGGCGGTGGCACCGGTAGGACGCAGTCGACAGCTCACAGTCGAGAGTTGACAGTTACGTCGCAGAGCTCCGGATACGTGTCGATCCTTCCGTGGGGAGCGTCGTTCGAGCTGCGATCTTCGATAAGTACTGCGATCACCAAGCCCGATCGGTTGCGATGGACTGTGAACTGTCAACTGTGAACCGTCAACTCCGCGGTGTGAGCACGGCCACACGTCAACGCCGGAGCGCGTTGCATCGTAATCAAGACACCATGTCGTCGAAGATCCCGGTCTCCGCGGTCCTCATCACCCGAGATGCCGAGCCCTACCTGGACCACGTGCTCGAGCCGCTGGCGGTGTGCGACGAGATCATCGTCCTGGACTCCGGCTCCACGGACCGGACGCGGGAGATCGCGGCGGACCGCGGTGCGCACTGGGCTGAGTTTCCATTCGACGGTTTCGGGTCCCAGAAGCGGCGGGCGGTGGCGATGGCGCGCCACGACTGGGTGCTGTCGGTGGACGCGGACGAGATTCTGGACGACGAAGCCGTCGAGGGCGTGTCCGCCATTGACTGGCCGTCGACCGATCTCTTGCGGAGCTGGCGAATTCGTCGCCGGACCTTCATCGGCGATCGGGAGATCCGCCACGGCCACTGGGCCAACGAGCGCCCCGTGCGGCTCTTCAACCGGGTGGTCACCAACGTCTCGACGGACATCGTCCACGAGACGGTTCGACCCACCTCGAGCGTGGACGTCCTCCCCGGCTGTCTGCTGCATTTCAGCTACCGCGACCTCAGCGAGGTCATCCGCCTCGACTACCACCGCCTCAAGGCCGTTCGCTACCGCGGCGACGGTCGTCGGGCGGGCGGTGGTCGGCTCGCCCTGCGGGCGGCGTGGGCGGGGTTCCACTCCTATTTCCTGCGCCGCGGTTTCCTCGAGGGAGGCGCCGGGGTGGTCATCGCCCTCGCCGCGGCGGTCAACGCCTCCATGGGCCTGGCCATGGCCAGCGAACCGGAGCCGGCGAAGGCGCGAGCCGTTCACCGCCGACTGCGGCCGGTGGCGTCCGGTCGGCTCCCCAAGACCGCCTGACCTCCCCGCCGGCTTTCCGGCGTGACGTGGCTCCCGAAGTGGGGCGACGGAGTCTCGTTCGCGCCTGTAGTATCATGAGCGCCACTGTCATCAGACATGGGGGTCGTCAATGGGTGAGAGCAAGGGCGCGGGTCTGGGGATCGTCGGCTACGACAGCTATGAGTTCGTGGTCACGGATATGGAGCGGAGCCGGCGCTTCTACACCGGCATGATGGACGTGCCCGAGGTGGCTCGATTGGATGAACGGGTCGCCGCCGAGCGGGGCGAGGATGCCATCGTCTTCGCCGCGGGCAAGGCCCAGTGCGTCTGCGTGACCCCGCGCGAGCGAGGATCGGCGGCGGACGGCTGGCTGAAGCGGCACCCGGACGGAGTGCGGACGGTGGGCCTGCGGGTCCGCGACATCGAGCACACCCGGCGGGTGCTCACGGAGCGCGCCGCGACCTTCTGCAACGACATCGAGAACCAGGCCGATGCCGACGGCCGGCCCTACCGCCACTTCGAGGTCGCCACCCCGCTGGGCGAGGTCCGCTTCCGTTTCGTCGAGCGAGCGTCGGGCGCTCTGGCGCCAGGGTTTTCTCCGAAAGACAGGGGATCGCAGCGCAACGCCAACGGCTTTCAGGTCATCGACCACATCACGTCGAACTTTTTGACCCTCGAGCCGCACGTCACCTGGCTGCGCGACGTCATGGGCTTCGACGAGTACTGGGGCGTCCACTTCCACACCGCCGACATCAACCCCTCCAGCGGCGGATCCGGGCTCGTGTCCAAGGTCATGTGGGACGCCGAGTCGGGGATCAAGTTCGCCAACAACGAGCCGGTGACCCCCAACTACGAGGCGAGCCAGATCTACACCTTCGTCGAGGCCAACAACGGTCCCGGGGTCCAGCACGTGGCGTTCCACGTACCGATGATCTCGCCCGCCGTGGAGAACCTCCGCCGCGCCGGCATCGAGTTTCTCGACACGCCCGCCACCTACTACGAGATGATGCCCGAGCGCCTGGCGCGCCAGAACGTCACCAACTTCGACGAAAAGATCGACGAGCTCCAACGTCTCGGCATCCTGGTGGACGGCGACAGCGACCGCTACCTGCTGCAGATCTTCATGGTGGAAGGCGGGCTGCTGTGGGACGACCCGACGGCCGGGCCGTTCTTCTACGAGGTCATCCAGCGCAAGGGCGCCCGCGGTTTCGGGGAAGGCAACTTCAGGGCGCTCTTCGAGAGCATCGAGCGCGATCAGCAGCAGCGGTCGGGAAAGTGATCGGTGTTTAAACGAGTTATGAGTTATGAGTTATGAGTTATGAATTGCCATCGCATCCAAACCAGAAGGGCGAATGCAGATCCAGTGTGACGGAATTCATCATTCATCATTCATCATTCATCATTTCGGAAGGTCGATAAGGGTCCGGAGTTCGAGGAGGCGAGAAGTGATCCACAGACTCACGCGCGGCGCGATTCCGGCCAAGCCCCACACGGTCTTCGAGGTGGACGGCGAGATGGCCTTCGAGCACTGCATCACCCGGGCGGGGTTCGAGTCGATCTACTCCATCGCCTGGCACCGCCGGCCGCCCCATTGGGTGAAGGCCGAAGAGGAGCTCGGAGCCCATCCCGGATGGGCCGAGCCGGAACGGGAGGGCCCGCTGCGGCGCTCCCACTTCGCGAGCGGCGATCTGCCGGCCGGCGGTTCGCCCTTTCTCGGACGCCGGCTACTCATGGCCAATGCCGACATCGGGTTGTGGATGGCGCGGCCGGCCGACTCCGAGGCGACGCTGGTCGCCAATGCCGACGGCGACGAGCTGGTCTTCGTCCATGCGGGATCGGGACGGGTGGAAAGCCCCCTGGGGGTGGTGCCGTTCGGCGTCCGCGATTACGTCTACGTTCCCCAGGGAATGCCGCACCGGTGGCTGCTCGATGAGCCGGCCCACCTGATGACCATGGAGTGCCGGTCGTCGCTGCGGGTGCCGAAGCAGTACCGAGCTCCCGAGGGTCAGCTGTCGATGGTTGCGCCCTACACCCACCACGACTTCGTGGAGCCCGCCTGGCCCGACGGCGGACCGGAGAGCCTCGAACCGCCCCGGCGTCTCGTGGTGCAGTCGGGCGGCCGGCTCACGGCCTTCGAGCTCAGTCACAACCCCTTCGACGTGCTGGGGTGGGACGGCCAGCTCTGGCCCTTCGCCTTTCCGATCCTGGCCTTCCAGCCCAAGACGTCGTCGGTGCACCTGCCGCCGACGGTCCACACCACCTTTGCCGGTGAGGGCTTCGTCGTCTGCTCGTTCGTTCCCCGGGTCGTGGACTTCGGCGAGGGGGCGATCCCGTGTCCCTATCCCCATTCGTCGCCGGACTGTGACGAGGCCATCTTCTACGTCGAGGGCAACTTCACCTCGCGCAGGGGAGTCGGCCCGGGCTCGATCTCGCTGCACCCGCGCGGCCTGGCGCACGGGCCGCACCCCGGCACCTATGAGGCGTCGGTGGGCACGACGAGAACCGATGAGCTCGCGGTCATGGTCGACACCTACAAGCCGCTGCTGCCGACACGACACGCGGCGGCAATCGAAGAACGCGGATACAACACGGGGTGGGTGAGGTAGGCTCTCGCGGTCTCGGTTGTCGAAATTGAAAGCGGCTCCAGCCAGGTTGGAGCCGCTTTCAATTTCGACAACCGAGCGTTGTTTCAGGCCGAGTACCTACTCAGCGATCAAGTCCCTCAACCACCACCCTGGTAGTAGGGGTTGGCTCCCGAGCTGTGGTCGGTGCCGTCGAGGACCTGCTTGATCTCGGGGACCTCGGCGAGGATCGCCGCTTCGATGCCGTCCTTGAGGGTGACCGACGACATGCCGCAGCCCTGGCAGCCGCCGCCGAACTCGATGTAGGCGGCGTCGCCCTCGATCTTGGTGAGCTCGATCCAGCCGCCGTGGCCGGCAAGGGACGGAGCCACCTTTTCGTCGATGACCTGCTGCACCTTATTGGCGATGGGGTCGTCCCAGGTCACCACGGTCTGCGGGTTGTCGATCTTGAAACCACCACCGTCGGCTGCGTTGACCCAGTCGATGGAGGCGCCCTCGAGGTTGGCCGCGCTGTCGGGGTCGAGGTAGCAGTTGAACGAACCGAGCTCGGTCACCTGGTCGGCGTCGCTGACGTCGCTCTCGGTCACCAGCCGGATGTCGTAGTTGAAGTGGTGCTTGGCGAGCTGCCGTGCGCCGATGCGGATGCCGAGGCAGTCGTCGACCTGCTCCACGTACTCGGCGATCATCTTCTTCGCGTCGTCGGTGATTGTGATCATTGAATCCTCCGTGGCCGGTCGGTGGGCCGATCCGTACCTAGCTGGAACAGTCGCACTGCGGTGCGCCATTCCGGGTCGGAGGACCCTATCACAAATGTGGGCTCCCATTGCAAGTTGCCCCCAAGACGCACATGGCGGAATCGCATCGCTCGGAGCGACCGCAGATTACGGGGATCGGCGCAGATCCTTCGCGTGGTTCCACAGATCACGCAGATCAGCGTTGACTCATCGCATGTGGCTCTTTCCGCGATGCGCCGCGGCCCCCGAAAGGCGGCGATTCCTGAGGTGGACTACCTCTTTCCGAGGGTGGCGGTGAACGTCTTTTCTTCGCCGTCTCGAAAGACGGTGACCTCGACTGTGTCGCCCGGATTCTTCGACGCGAGCAGGCTCGAGTAGCCGCGAAGGTCGGTGACGGGTTCGCCGTCGAAAGCAACAAGGATGTCGCCCGGGGCGATTCCGGCGGTCTCTGCGCCCGAGCCCGGCATGACCTGCTGTACCCGGACCCCCGGCCCCGCGAACGCGAAGTCGGGCATGGTGCCGAGACTGGCCCGGCGTCCGGCCGGGGCGGTCCCCCCGCCGGGGTGGCCCGCCGGCTTCGCTTCGCCGATGGTGACGGTCAGGGGCTCGAGTCGTTCGGCGAGGTAGGCCACCGTCTCGTGGGTGGCCTCGGTCACCACCGCCATGCCGTCGGCATCGATCTTCTCCGCAGTGTCCGACGGCCGGTGGTAGTCGGGCGTGGGGCCGGTGAAGAGCTGGACGGCGGGAATGCCGAGCTCGATGCAGCTCATCTGGTCCGAGCTGTCCAGGGGCTCGGTCACGACCTTGACCGGGGCGCCGGTGGTGTGGCCGACGCCCATGAAGATGAATCGCCACTCGCGGGCGGTGTCGGTGTTCAGGACGTACAGCGCTCCATCGGCGAGGCGGCCCACCGTGTCGAGGTTGACGCAGGCGTAGGGGCGGCCGGCCTGCGACAGCTCGGCGAGTAGGTTTCTCGAGCCGATGCGGCCGGCCTCCTCGCCGGTGACCACGGCGAAGAGCACGCTCCGCGGCCGGGCGGGCTCGGCGGCCATGGCCCGGGCGAGCTCGAGGAGTACCGCCACCCCGGAAGCGTTGTCGTCGGCGCCGGGGTGGATCTCGCCTTGGTTGCCTTCTCGGACGTCGGGCCAACCGAGGCCCAGGTGATCCAGGTGGGCCATGACGAGGACCGGCGCCAGCTCGGCATCGGTGCCGGGGACCACGCCGACGAGGTTGGTGAGCGTCATTCCGCGTGGGGGATCGCCGCCGGTCCACGACCAGCTTTGACGGTAGCTCGTGGCGTCGCCGAGACCGAGGCGGGCCGACGCGAGCTCGGACTCCACCCACTCGGTGGCGGCCTCGAGGCCCGGGGTTCCCAGACCCCGGCCCTGGAGAGTGGGCCGGGCGAGATGCTCCACCGTCGCCTGGAGCCGCTGGGCGTCGAAGACGGCCGGCATCTCGGCGAGAGCCGTGCGCGCGGGCAGCTTCAGCGGAACGAGCTCGCCGTCGGCCAGGTTTTTCACCAGTGGCGACGACACCGGTTGCCACATGCCCTTGGCCACGTTGGCGGGCTCGGGTCCCTTGAACCCGAGGTAGGAGTACTTGGTGTAGTGGGGGAGTTTGCGGGCGAGCCCGGGGACGGCCTCGACGGGGTCGGCCGCGACCCAGCCCACGGCATCGGCAGGGTCGGAGTCGGAGCGGGCGACCAGCACCAGGGAATGGTCGTCGCGCGGGAGCTCGCCGGTGGGCAAGGTCACCGAGGCCGCGCCGACCTCGACGCCCTGCTCGGCGACTCGAAGCGCGATCTCCTCGGCGAAGGCATTGCTCCAACCCAGCACCCACGCCGAACCCTCCGGAAGCACGTCGATCTCGTCATCGACGAGGATGACGGGCTCGGCGGGTCTGGCCCAGGCGGCTGCCAGCGCCCGCCAGGCGCGGTCTTCGGCGGGGTCTGCCGCGGCGGGCAGGACGAAGACCGGAGCGTCGGCGCCGAAGAGCGTGGTCAGCGCCGGCGGCACCTCCATGGGGTCGAGCCGCCGCATGACGTCGAAGGCCGGGTCCACGTCGAGGCGCAGCGGTCGGGCGGCGCTGCGCACCTCGACGACGCAGTCGCGCCCGCCGCAGGTGCCCGCTTCGCTCCACACGGCCTCCTCGGCGCCCTCCACTGTCACGGCGATGGGCACGGTCAGGGGGAAAGGCCGCTCGACCCCCTCTTGGCGGATCCGTGCGGCGGTGACGAAGGGGAAATCTTCACCTTCGTGCTCGCTGACCTCGACGTCGACGATTTCGAGCCGGGGAGCGCCGGTTCGGTGAACCCACTCGCTGACGAAGGGCTCCCAGTCGCCGCCGACCTCGTCGCCGAGCGCGCGGGCGATGTCGGTGAAGGAAGCGCGGGAGAAGCGGTGGTCGTCGTCGAAACGGCCGAGCCCGGCGAGAAACGCCTGGTCGCCGACGGCGCGCCGGATCATGTGGAAGAGCATCAGACTCTTGCCGTAGCCCACGGCCTCGGAGGCCGCCGAGTGGCGCGAGCCGAACTCGGCGAGGGGGAAGTCCTCACCCGCCGAGACCATGTCGGTGTACTTCTTCAACGTCGCCCGCCGGTAGGTGATGCCCTCGCCGCGCTGCTCGGCGAGCAAGTGGTCGGCCATGTAGGCGGTGAGCCCCTCGCACCAGTTGCCGGTCGCGGCATCCACGTAGACCGAGTTGCCCCACCAGTTGTGGAGCAGCTCGTGCGGGTAGGAAGAGGTCAGGATCCACGGGAACCGGATGACCTTGGGCCCCAGCAGGGTGAAGCCGGGCATGCCGTAGCCGGTTTCCCAGAAGTTCTCCACCAGGGCGAAGGAGGCGTAGGGAAACGGAGGTAGCATGCTCTCGTAGAGTTCGAGGTAGCGTTTGGTGGCTTCGATGTACCGGTCGGCGAGACCGGGGTCTGCCTCGCGGAGGAAGGCGAAGATCTCCACCTCCCCCGCCCGATCGGCGACCTCGACCCACGGACCGGCCACCAGGTAGATCTCCTCGGTCGGGTGCTCGAGCTCCCAGGTGACGGAACGCGCGCCCGTTGTGTCGAGCTCGTGCCGGGTGCGCCGGCCCTGGCTCACGACGTTCCAGGGGGGCGTCAGGCCGGAGACCGTGAGCTCGAAGGTCACGAGCCCGTCGCCGAAGGTGGGCACCCAAAACGTGGCGCCGGCGAGGAAGACACCATCGGCGGAGATGATCCCGGGGGTCTCGGAGAACGACCGCTGGTACTCCTGACCTTGAGTCTTCAGCTCGTGGTGGATGACGCCGCCGAAGACGATCTCGACCGGCCCGCCGATGTCGTGTGCCCGCCGCAGACGCCACCCTTCCAGCGGGACGTTCTCCGCCACCGTGTCGGTGGTGGCGTTGATGCCGAAGAAGCTGGCTTCGACCGGCCCGTCCACCGGCTCGAGCCGCCAGCCTAGGGTACGGACCTCGGGCTCGAGGCCGGCGTGGAGGACGAAGTGGTAGGTGCCGTCGGGGTCGAGGGCCACGTCGCGGCCGACGAGCAGCCGGTCGACGACCTCGATCCGGTGGCCGCCGGGGTCGAGCCGGATGTCGAGATCGTGGTGAGTGGGGGATGCCCACACCGGGGAGCCCGCCGCAGCGAGAACAACGAGACCGAGGATGAAATACCGATTGACACTCAAGCTCATTTCCGCCTCCGGGTGGCATTCTACCGGGGGTGGCCGCCGGCGACGGGAATTTGACCGTGGTGTGACACGTTGCTGCAGGCGCGAAGTGAACGCCACCGGAGAAAAGCCATGATCACCGTCATTTCCGGCACCAACCGTCCCAGCTCGAATACCGCGAAGGTGGCGGCTTTGGCCGTGGACAGCCTGCGGCAGTCCGAGTGCGACGTTCGGCTGCTCGACCTCACCGAGCTCCCGCCCGAGATCTTCAACGGCGCCAGCTACGCCGACAAGCCGGAGGGATTCGAGCCCTTTCAACAGGCGATCCTCGACGCTGAAGGCATCCTCACCGTCATCCCCGAGTACAACGGCGCCTTCCCCGGGGTGATGAAGTACTTCATCGACATGCTGCGCTTCCCAGACAGCCTCTACGAGAAACCGGCCGGTTTCATCGGGCTGTCGGCCGGACCCTGGGGCGCCGTCCGCGCCGTCGAGCAGCTCGAGATGGTCTTCCAGTACCGGCACGCCCACCTCTTCGGCCGCCGGGTCTTCATTCCCAACGTCGGCGTCCACCTCGACGAGGACGGTCGGATCACCGACCCCGCCCTGATCACGCGCCTGAATCAAGCGGTGAAGGGATTTGCGGAGTTCTGTGATCGCCTGACCGGCTGAATCCTCGCCGGCCATAGTACAGTGTGGGCTGTTCTTCGCGACCGCAACCAGAACACCAACCAGCACCAAGGAGTCAACATGCGCAGGTTCAGCATCGTTCTTTTTTCACTGATCGCACTCGCCATGACCTTCCCGGCCGCGGCGGACGTCAAGGTCGTTCAACAGCACCACCAGGATGCGTTTTCCATGATGGGGCAGTCGCAGCCGGCCTCGGACGAGACCTACATCACCTGGATCGGTGACAACAAGTTGAGGATGGACCAGGGCTCGACCTCGACCATCGTCAACCTGGAGAGCAAGAAGATGATCATCGCCAATCACGACGAGAGGGTCTACAACGAGGTCGATCTCCCCGTGGATCTGGCCTCGATGCTGCCGCCGGGAATGGGTGAGCAGATGATGGCGATGATGAATTTCGACGTCACCGTCACGCCGACGGACGAGACCAAGAAGGTGGGGCCATGGAACGCGAAGCGTTACGACATGACCATGACCTCACCGATGATGAGTATGACCTCGGTGCTCTGGGCCTCCGAAGACACCCCCGTCGACTTTGACAGCTACTACGATCTGTACTCCTCGGTGGTGAGCCTCCAGCCCGGAATGGACAGCATGATTCGGGAGATGCGCAAGATCGAGGGCTACATCGTCGACCAGAACGTCACCATGACCATGAAGATGATGGGCGAGACCACCATCGGGTCCAAAGAAACCGTCACCGGTATCGAAGAGCTCGACGCACCCGCCGGAACCTACGCCCCTCCCGCCGGGTACGAACGCCAGGAGTTCGACTACATGAAAATGATGCAGAGCCAGTGACCCGCGTTATCTGATCGAACAACCCTCCCCCGCGGGAGGGTTTTTTTGTCGCGCCGATTCTCTGATCGGCGCCGATATCGACGATTGCCGGAGGTTCTATTGGTGACCTGCGCGCCGTGCGGCGAGCAGGGTCAGGTCGTCGTACGGCGTGTGGCCGCAGGTGAAGCTTTCGATTTCGGCGAGGACGTGGTCCACCGCGTCCTCCGGCGAGCTCGAGGGCGAGTCGGCGAGCACGGAAGCGAGGCGGTCCTCGCCGAAGAGCTCGCCGTCGGGCGACTGGGCCTCGACGACACCGTCCGAGTAGGCCAGGAGGAGGTCGCCGGGTTCCATTTCCACCTCGAGGGCCGTATGCCCGCCGAGCTTGAGGGCCCCCAGGGGGAGCCGGTGCTCGGGCATGCGCAGGACCTCGATCCGCCGGCCTTCGCGGAGCACCATCGGCGGGGGCTGGCCGGCGAGGGTGTAGCGCAGGGTCCCCGTCGCCGAGCGGAACGCGAGGTAGCCGAGAGCGACGAAGCTGCCCGGTTGGAGACTCGTGCGCCGGTCGCCGCGGAGGATGTAGAGGCGCTCGTTGGCGAGTCGGAAGAGCTCCTCGGGATCTGGATGGGCCAACGCAAGGGTGTTCAAGACCTCGTGGGCCGCCATCATCATCAACGCACCCGAGATGGACTTGCCCGAGACGTCGCCGTAGGCGAGGGCCCGTTCGTCGGCGAGGCCGCTGGGGAGCTGGGTGTAGAAGTCGCCTCCGACCTCGCGGGCGGGGCGGCAGACCGCGGCCAGTTCCCAGCCGTCGCCAGCCTCGAGCCGTGACGGCAGCAGGGACGACTGAATGGACGCGGCGATGCCGAGCTCGCGCTCGAGCTCGGCCTGGCGAGCGCGCTCGTCGAGCAGCAGATTCGTCTCCAGGGCGATGGAAGCCTGGTTGAACAGGCCGCGCAGCACGTCGAGCTCCTCTCGCTCGAAGGCGGTGCCGCTCTTTCCCGAGAGCAGAATGATGCCCACCGAACGGCGGGTGGTGGCGAGAAGGCCCACGACCTCGACCCCGGCGGCGCCGAGCTCGCATCCGAGCCGGTCGACATCGGCAGACAGCAGCCGGATGGGTGCCAGCTCGTCCATCCGAAGCAGTGGGCCCTTCTGCTTCAGGTAGTCGTGCAGGATGCCGATGATCGGCAGCTCGTTGGGGAGCTCGGGAGGGCCCGCCACCCGGTGGAGGCCGCCCTCCCTGGGCAGGTAGAGAGCGGCGAAGTGGAGGCCGAGCAGGTTCGGCAGGCGCTCGACGAGCTGGGTGACGACGGGCCCGATCTCCACCTCGTTGGTGAGAGCCTCGCCCATCTCCACCATGGCCTTCTGCAGCCGGTGGCGCTCGGCGAAGAAAAAGCGGTCGACGGGACCCTGGAGGCGTTGCCGGAGAGGCTCGAAGAGCAGGACGATGGCGAGGGCGAAGACCACGGGGAAGTAGGGAGAGTCGGCAATCCGGGTTCCCTGGAAAATGCGGTTGAACGAGGCGATGCCGAGGGCGTAGACGGCGGTCACCAGGGCGGTTGTCAAGGTGTAGAGGAGACTCTTGCGCAGGATCACCCGGATGTCGAGAAGCTGGAAGCGGATGATCGCATAGGCGAAGGTGATGGGCACCAGGACCAGCGGTACGACGCCGTAAAAGATGAATCGCTCGGTGTCGAGAAACGAAGGAAAAGCGACGGCCAGGAGGATGAAGGGGACGACACCGAAGAGCGTGCCGACGAAGACCAGGCCGGCTCCTCGGCGCTGTTGCGCGTCCGGCAGGTAGCGGGCGCTGAGTCCGAGGGCGCCGAGGCCGAGCACCATGTAGCCGACCATCACCCACCAGTTGGCCATGGGCGCCCCGGAGATCAACGCCATTCGGGTGTTGGTGGTCCACGACCAGATGAGGGTGGCGCCGTAGACCGCGGGAGGCACCAGGTAGATGGGGATCAACCTGGGAGAGAAGCGGGCGATCACACCGATGGTGTCGGCAATGGGATCGCGGCGCCACTCCCACACCGGCCGCGGGAAGATCAGGAAGAAGTGGAGGAAGGCGGCGGGGAGGATGAGCAGGGCCATGGTTCCGGTAGTGAGCACGAAGGTGTCGACCCAGGAGTAGGAAGCGGGACGTAGACGGCACACCAGGAACAGCATGAAGAGGCTCGACATGATGTAGAAGATCCGCGCCGCCGGCAGCCGGGATTGCCGGCTGACCACGAAGGCTCCGACGCCGAAGAAGAGGAATCCGAGGATGGCGGCGTAGAGATAGGACGTGTCGCCGATGCGCCGGCGTCCGAGCTCCACATCCTGCTCCTTGATGCTGCCGCCGGACCGGAACATGTAGGGCACGTACTCGCCGATGGAGTGGCGGTTCAGCAGCTCCTGAGCGTGGCCGGCGGAGGTCAGGATGGTGCGGTCGATACCGACGATCACGTCTCCCTGGCGGATGCCGGCGCGGTGGGCGCCCGAACCTTCAACGACCTTGTGGACCACCGTTGATCCGCGGACGTCGGCCTCGAGAATGACCCCGTCGTAGGGGCGGGGGAAGAACATGTCCACCACCGAGAGCGCGGCCAGGAGGAACGCTGCGGCTCCGAACGCCAGAAGGACGACGAAATGACGATGGAAGCGAGACATCACCCTCATGATACGCTTTTTTGCGCTGAACTGTTTTTGAGACTCATTTTTATAATCACCGAACGGCGGATGCGGACGGCTGTGCTACAACATTTTCATGGGGAAGATCCTGAGGTGGATCGTCTCGGACCGCATCGTGATGGCGGTGATCGTGGTCAACGCCTTCGCTCTGGTGCTCTTCGAGATGGCGGAGCCCGGCACTGTGTGGAAGATCCTGTGGTACTGGATCGACTACAGCTGCGTGGTGTTCTTTCTCGTGGAGGTGGTGGTCAAGATCCGGGCCGCCGGCTGGCGATCTTACTGGGCCAACGGATGGAATCGATTCGACTTCCTGATCGTCGTCATCAGCCTGCCGGCCCTCGCCGGTCCGCTCCTCGGATCGCACGACTTCGCCTTCATTCTGGTGCTCAGGCTCGGCCGGCTCTTCCGGCTCTTCCGCGTTCTCGCCTTCATTCCCAACCTCGATCACCTCGTGCTCGGCATCCGACGGGCGCTGCGGGCGTCGGTGGGCGTCTTCCTCGGCCTCTTTCTGATCATCCTCATCCTCTCGGTGAGCGCCTCGCTGCTCTTCCGGGACGTCGACCCGGAGAGCTTCGGCAACCCGGTGATCTCGGCCTACTCGATCTTCAAGGTCTTCACCGTCGAGGGCTGGTACGAGATCCCCGAGCAGCTGGAGGAGAAGGCCCGGGAGAGCGATGTTGTTCCCGATGCGGGGAAGTTTGCCCTCATGGCGCGGCTGTTCTTCGTGACCGCGGTCTTCGTCGGCGGGATTCTCGGACTCTCGCTGGCCAACGCCGTCTTCGTCGACGAGATGATGATGGACAACACCGACGAGCTCGAACGCAAAGTCGATGATCTGATCCGGGAGGTCAAAGCTCTCCGGAACGATCTACAAACCCGGACAGATGATGAGTGATGAATGATGAATGATGAATTCCATCACAGCGGGTCTCCTTTCGCGCTGCAGGATTGACTGCGATGCCAATTCATGACTCATAACTCAGAATCGGTTTAGATTCCCCCGCCGTTCTCGAATCCTTCGCTTCGTGGCCGGCCTTGAGAGATCCGGCTCTTCGGGGGCACATCCTTGGTCAACCACACGTTCCCGCCGATGATCGAACCGCGGCCGATGGTCACGCGCCCGAGGATGGTGGCCCCGGAGTAGATGGTGACCTCGTCTTCGATGATGGGGTGGCGGTCGATGCCCTTGATCGGGTTGCCGTCATCGTCGAGGGGGAAGCTCTTGGCGCCGAGAGTCACCCCCTGGTAGATGCGGACGCGGTCTCCGATGACGGTGGTCTCACCGATGACCACGCCGGTGCCGTGGTCGATGAAGAGACTCTCGCCGATCGTGGCGCCGGGGTGGATGTCGATGCCGGTGTCGGAGTGGGCCTGCTCGGAGATGATGCGCGGGATCAAGGGAACGCCGAGCGTGAAGAGCTCGTGCGCGATGCGGTGGCTGGTCAGGGCGTGAACGCCGGGGTAGCAGAAAATCGCCTCGGAGGGCCCGGTGGCTGCGGGGTCGCCCTCGTAGGCCGCCACCGCGTCCAGGGCCAGCAGCCGCCGGAGCTCGGGAAGGCGGGTGAAGAAGGTCGACGCGATCCGTTTCGCGCGCTCCAGGCAGCTCGCCGGGGTCCGTTCCTCCTCGTCTCGGGAGCAGGCGAAGCAGAGGCCGCGGTGGATCTCGTCGACGAGAATGAGCGACGCCCGGTGCAGGGTCGAGCCCGTGTGGAAGCTCAGGCTCTCCTCGGTGACGTCGCGGTTGCCGAAGTAGCCGGGGAAGATGACCGAACGGAGCAGCTCAACGCCCTTGACGATCTCCGGCCGCGACGGCAGAGGGTGGTGGCGGTAGGTCTTGCGAAGTGGCGTCGCCAGGGAGTCGCGCTGGGCGTGCAGCTGGTGAGCGACGCGGGTGATGACGGCGTCGATCTCGTCTGTGGCGGTGGTACCGGGAAAGCTGTCGACGAACTCGATGTCGGACATGATCTTGATCTCCTGAGGGTGCAACACCCGGAGGTCGGGATCTACTCCCGGACCGGAGATCCGCGGCGGTGTGGGGTCAGAAACCGCGCTTGAGGGAGGACGCCTTCTGCTTGGTTGCCGACGCGCGCTGCGCCGAACGCTTGCGGTCATCCTCGGCCTGATGACAGGCTTTGTACTTCTTGCCGCTGCCGCACCAGCAGCGGTCGTTGCGTTTGAGGTTCGGGATGGCCGTTTCTTCCGGTCCCAGCACCAGCCTCTTGAGGCCTGCAGCGAGATTCATGACTCGATCCTTTCGGGATGTCAGCGCCACCGGGCGGTGGCTCGTTCGGGGCGGGACGATAGCAAACCCGGTCGCGAAGTTCAAGGGTGGAGTCGTGGGAAGTCTACGATCCCGAGCAGTTTGGCGAAGAGAATCGGCACGTCGGTGTTGTCGATCACACCGGTAAAGTGCTCGGCGCCGGGGCCGAAGGCGAACACCGGGACCCACTGGCCGGTATGATAGACGGTGGCCCAGCGGACGTCGGCCATTCCGGTGTCGTAGGTGCCGCCGACGATGCCGAGCCCTCCGGTGTCGTGGTCGGCAGTGACCACGATGAGGGTGTCGCCGCGGGGCTCGGACCAGGCGAGGAGCGTCGCGACGGCTTCGTCCAGCTCGCGGACGGCGTCGACCACGTCTGCGATGTTGTTGTTGTGGCCCGCGCCGTCGGTGATTTCCGATTCGATGAGGAGAACGAAGCCGTTCTCGTTCTCCGACAGCCGGTCGAGGGTGAAGGCGACGAGCTCGTCCAGAGGTGGACCGTGGGCGTCGCTCCCGCCGGATGCGCGGGGCGGGAAGAGCGCCATCACCGGTCCGGAGGACGCGTTGAGCTGGGTTTCGTCGTGCACGACCTCGTATCCGGCAGCGCTGGCGAGCTCGTCGATGCGTCCCAGTCGCTCCTGGAGACCGGAGTTGGCCACCGCCTTTTCGTGGTCGGTCCAATCCCCGCCGATGAGGACCTCCGCGCTGCCGGCGAGCATGTCATCGAGAATTTCGGCGTAGCGCTCCCGGTGATCCTGGTGCGCGGTGAAGCCGGCGGGAGTGGCGTCGATGAGACCGGAGGTCGTGACCACCCCGGTGGCGAGGCCGTTGGCGCGGGCGGCCTCGAAAATGGAGACAGGGACGCGGCCGTCGGCGAGAACCGAGACTGTTCGTTTCGTGGTCTTGAAGCCGGTCGCCAACGCGGTGGCCGACGCCGCCGAGTCGGTGACCAGGAGGTTTCCTGCGTGGTGGCTCATGAGCCCGGTGTAGGGTGCGCTCTCCATCACCAGCCCTCCCCGGGGACCGTGAAGGATGGTCGACACCGAGCTGACCTGGCCGACCCCCATGCCGTCGCCGATGACCAGGATGACGTTGCGGGGCCGAACCGCCTCAGAGTCGATCTCCGGCGCCTGCCGGCGGGAGGCGGTGACGAGAGTGGCGTTGTCGGGCGCTGGAAAGGCGTGTGTCGTGCCCTGCTGCGACCGGAGGACGAGGTTGCCCACCGCCAGCTCCCATGGGGCGCGGGTCGCGGCGAAGGCCAGGGCGGCCGCGATCAGGACGGCGATGATGATGAGATGAGCGACGAATCGGAAAGGGCCGGTTGCAGAACCAGACGGCATCTCGAACCTCCAGCGAACCCCGAGATGATACCGCGACTCTCTCCTGGTTGCTGTCAACTTCACACAACGATTACCTGAGCGACAGCGGGGGGAGACGTATTCGTCGATCGCCGATGTTGGCACGAGCGAGGGAGGCCGAAAGGCGCCCTGAGCAGAGGAGCGGTGGATTAGTCCCTGGGCACCTGCTGAAGCAGGCCGGTGGTGGCCCGGCGGAGCCCCTCCTCCACCTTCTCACGAGCGTTGAGCTCGGTGAACTCGATGGTGACGTCGGCGGCGCGGCCGAGGCGGCGGCCGGATGCCAGGTCGACGGCGGTCAGGTTGACTCGAGCCTGGTGGACGACGTCCCGTTGGCCCATGTAGACGACCTCGCGACTCCCCACCAATTGCACCCGGATCGGCACCATGAATCGTGCGTGGGGCCGGATGATGGCGCGCACCCTCTCCGGACCGGGGCGCGCTTCGGTGTCGATGAAGCCCTCGAGTCCGGGGATGCTCGTCACATCGACGATGTCGACTCCGGCCCGCTCGAGACGCCCCTTGACATAGACTTCGGCCTCGGCGGCGAGCAGTCGGTCGCCCACGGCGAGCACCACGGTGCCGCTGTCGGCGGCTGCCGGGGCGAGGGGCTCCGCGGGCTCCGAAGCCGCGCCGGAAGATGCGCCGGTTGCCGAGGAGTGCGCCGGTGCCGAGCTTTTCGGCATGGTGGCGGACGACGATGGCGCTCCGGGCGATGGGCCATCGGTGCCGGAAGTCGGCGACGTGGTTGCGGCGGTCTCCGGCTCGGTGGATGACTGGCCGCCGGTGCTCGTCTCGGGCTCCCGCTCGGGCGACGCGGCACCGATCTCTGCCCCGGCTGCCGGCGAACCGCCGTCGGGCGGCGACGTGGAATCGACGACGGTGCTCGTCTGGATCGGGTCGATCTCGGCATCCACCGGATTCGCCACCTCAGCGAACCGGCTCTCGCCGCGGTTGAAGACGGGATCGAGGATGCCGCTTTTGAACACCAGCACGGCCGCGACGGCGCCGCTGGCGATCAGGAAGAGGACGACGGCGGCGACAATCAGGCCGGTCTTCCTACGGGCGGGTTGTGCGGGTGGCGACGTGTCGGGCTGAGGCGCCGGAGCGGTTTCCGCCGGTGTCGCCGGGGCGGTGGTCGCGGACGCTGGTGGGGGCGGGACGGAAGGCGCCGGCTCTTCGGTGGCTCCGCTGTCAACGGCGATGGTGGGGTCGGTGTTGATCTGCTCCTCGGTGGCGGCGGGCGGCGGGGGCGGCAGCACGCCGGCAGCGGTTCCGGAGCCGGCGCTCTGCAGCGGCTCGTCGTTGGCCTGCAACCATCCCTGGACGGCGGCGATGATCTCGGTGCAGCTGTCGTATCGCTGCTCACGATCTTTCTCGATCATGTTGACGATGATGGTGCGCAGCCCGTCATCCACCCCGGGGTTGAGCTCGCGAACGTCCGGCGGCTCCACCTCGACGATCTGTTTGAGCAGCGCCAACGGGCTGTCCGCCCGAAAGGGCATGGTTCCCGTCACCATCTCGAAGAAGGTCACGCCGAGAGAGTAGATGTCGGTGCGGTGATCGGGGCCCTGGTCGAGGCACTGCTCCGGTGACAGGTAGCCGGGGGTGCCCATGAGCATGCCGGTGGCGGTGAGCCGGGAGGTGGCCGAGCCCATAAGGGCCAGGCCGAAGTCGGCGATCTTGACCAGACCGCGGTCGGTGACCATGAGGTTGGCCGGCTTGATGTCGCGGTGGATGACCCCCTGGGCGTGGGCGTCCTGGAGGCCCGCCGCCGCCTGTAGGACGAGCCGAGCGGCGTCTGCCGGTTCGAGCTTGCCCCTGGTCTGGATCATCCGCTGGACGCTGGTGCCCTGGACATACTCCATGACGAAGTAGTGGTGGCCGTCCTCCTCTGCGATGGCGTAGATCTGGACAATGTTCGGGTGTGACAGGGCGGCAGCGCTCCGCGCCTCACGGACGAAGCGCTGGACGTACTCGTCGTCGGCCTCCAGGTGCTCGCCGAGGACCTTGATGGCGACGAAGCGGTTGAGCGACTCTTCGTGGGCCTTGTAGACCACGCCCATGCCGCCGCGGCCGAGCTCGGAAACGATGGTGTAGTGACCGATTCGATCCACGCTGCCTCCCCGATTGATGACGGCCAATGCTATCTCGAATCTGCGACAGACGGCAAATCACGGGGATTCCGGAGTCCGGCGCCGGACGGTCTCCCGACCCTTTTACCACTTCGTGACAGGAAATCCCGGATTTCGGTAAACGAAACGCGACGAGGTCCCGTATATCACACGAGAGAAGCGATCAACACGACGTTTCAACTCACCTCCTTCCTCGCTGCCCCGTCGGTCCCCCCTCCCCGGCGGGGCGGCATCTTTTGGGGCCCTCCGTTTCCGGGGGGCTCTGCTGCGGCCGGCGATGCACAGCCATCCGCAGCGCCCGCTTGGGTTCGCGGGCGCGCTACACTTCCAGGACGGGAGAAATGGATCCATGCGTATCGCCATCGCCCAGTTGGACTACACCATTGCGGCTTTCGACGCCAATCTCCGTCTGCAGCGAGAGGCCGTTGAGGCGGCGCGGGAGCGGGGAGCGGAGCTGGTGGTCTTCTCGGAGCTCTCGACGGTGGGCTACCCACCCGGAGATCTTCTCGAACGGGACGACTTCGTCCAGCGGAACCTCGAGCAGCTCGACCGCGTGGCGGCGCTGTCCGACGACGATCTCGGCATCGTGGTGGGGTTCGTCGATCGCAACCACTCGGGCCACGGCAAGCGCCTGCACAACTCGGCGGCCCTGTGCGTCGGCGGCCGTCCCGTGGCGCGCTACCAGAAGTGTCTGCTGCCGTCCTACGACGTTTTCGACGAGGCGCGCCACTTCGAGCCGGGAGGGGCGGCGAAGCCGCTGCTCTTCAAAGGTGTCCGCCTGGGAGTCTCGGTCTGCGAGGACGTCTGGGCCGACCCCGACCTCGACGGCCGCTCCATCTACCACCGGGATCCGGTGTTGGAGCTGGTGGAGGCGGGGGCCGAGCTGCTGATCAACATCTCCGCCAGTCCGTTCGAACTCGGCAAGGCGGCCCAACGCCGCGACCTGGTGCGCCGGTACGCTGCCCAGTCCGGCCGGTTCTTCGTCTACGCCAACCAGGTCGGCGGCAACGACGAGCTCGTTTTCGACGGCCACTCCATCGTCGTCGACCCCACCGGCGAAGTGGTGGTTCGCGGCCGTGACTTCGCCGAGGATCTCCTGGTCTACGACGTGGACCTCACCGCGAACCGCGGCGAGCCCGGCGAGCTTCGAGCGGTCGCCGAGTCCATGGAGGATGAAGCCCTCGAGGCCCTCGAGCTCGGCCTTCGCGACTACGCGAGGAAGACCGGTTTCGAGCGGGTTTTGATCGGCCTCTCGGGAGGTGTCGACTCAGCCCTCACCGCGGCGATTGCCGCCCGGGCCTTGGGCCCCGACAAGGTGCTCGGCGTCGCCATGCCCACTCGGTACTCGTCCGAGGGCAGCGTCGCCGACGCCGAGGCCCTGGCGAAGAATCTGGGAATCGACTACCGACTCATCCCCATCGACGACATCTTCCAGAGCTTCCTCGATGGGCTCGAGGACGCGTTCGGAGGCGCCGAGGAAGACGTCACGGAGGAAAACATCCAGGCGCGGGTTCGGGGGACGGTACTCATGGCGCTGTCCAACAAGTTCGGCCGGCTGCTGCTGGCCACCGGCAACAAGTCCGAGACGGCGGTGGGCTACGCCACTCTCTACGGCGACATGGCCGGTGGGCTGGCGGTGATCTCGGATGTGCCCAAGACCATGGTCTACCGCATCTGCCGACACCTCAACCGCGATGGAGAGATCATTCCGGAGACCACCATCACGAAGCCGCCGTCGGCGGAGCTGCGGCCGGATCAAACCGACCAGGATTCGCTGCCGCCGTACGACGAGCTCGATCAGGTGGTTGAGGGCTACGTGGAGGCCAACCGCTCGGCGGCCGACCTGGTGGCTCAAGGCCTGGATCCTGACGCGGTGAGCACGGTGGTCGGCCTCATCGACCGCGCCGAGTACAAGCGCCGCCAGGCCGCACCCGGCATCAAGATTACCGCCAAGGCCTTCGGTATCGGCCGCCGCTACCCCATCGTCGCCGACTACCGCGGTTTGCACACTCCGCGGACCTGAGCACCCGGCCCGGGCGCCAATCCGGCGCCGCCTCGGGACCGCCACACTTCGCCTTCGGGCTTCCTCGCCCGGGCTGTCATCGGCGCACCTCCAGGTTCCATCGTGGGTGGAACAAGGGAGGTCCGTCATGAACCGTGTCCACGTCATCGTCTTTGTCGTCCTGCTCCCCGCCCTGATGCCGACCGTCGTCGTCGGTGCGCAGGATGCGGGCCTCGAGGAAAGCGTGCGCCCGAGCGAGGTGGGCCACGGCAGCCTGCTCTTTTGGAGTGAGAACGGCAGGTACCGCAGGGCGCCAAATCAGTCCACGGAGGTCGAGATCACCGTCCAGGGAATGCTCGCCGAGGCGGTGGTGAAGCAGCGGTTCGTCAATCCGGGCGACGACTGGGTGGAGGGGATCTACGTCTTTCCCCTGCCGGCGGACACCGCGGTCCACGCCATGCGGCTCCAAGTGGGCGATCGCATCATCGAGGGGCAGGTGAAGGAGAGAGCCGAGGCGAAGCGCACCTACGAAAAGGCGAAGCGGCAGGGCAAGAAGGCCTCCCTGGTAGAGCAGGAGCGGCCGAACGTCTTCACCATCTCGGTGGCCAACATCGGACCCGGTGAGGAGGTCTCGGTGGAGATTGCCTACCAGGAGATCCTCGAGTACGACACCGGACGCTTCGAGCTGCGATTCCCGATGGTCGTCGGTCCGCGCTTCATTCCCGGACGGCGAGTGGAGCCCGATTTCGGTGGCACCGGCTGGGCGTTCGACACCGACGAGGTTCCGGATGCATCGCGCGTCACGCCGCCGGTCGTCCACCCTTCGGAGGGGCGGGTCAACCCGGTAACCCTGCAGGTGACGGTGGATGCGGGGCTCGCGCTCGAGTCGGTGGCCTGCCGGTCGCACGATGTCAGGATCACGAAGCGGCGGCGTTCCTTCTCGGTGGCCCTCGACGCGGTGCCGGCGGACCGCGACTTCGTCCTCGAGTGGCGCCCGCAGCGGGGTGAACGCCCGCGGGCGGCGGTCTTTGCTCAGGAGCGGGATGGCTGGAGCTATGTCCTCGCCATGATCGTGCCGCCGGGCGAGGGCGATGTCGAGAGCGTGCGGCTGGCCCGCGAGTCGGTCTTCGTCATCGATACATCGGGCTCCATGGGCGGAGCTTCCATCAGGCAGGCCAGGCAGGCCCTCGAGCTGGCGCTGGACAGCCTTCGCCCCGAGGACTGGTTCAACGTGATCGAGTTCAACTCCTCCACCCGCCGACTATTCCGCAGCAGCCGCCAGGCTCTGCCGGTGAACATCGACGAAGCCCGCGCCTGGGTCCGCCGGCTCGACGCCAGCGGCGGAACCCAGATGATGCCCGCGCTCATGGCGGCCCTCGAGGATTCCGTGGAGCACACCCACCTGCGGCAGGTGGTCTTCATCACCGACGGCTGCGTCGGCAACGAAGAGGGGCTGTTCCAGGCAATCGTCGCCAATCTCGGCAGGAGCCGGCTCTTCACCGTGGGAATCGGCTCGGCGCCCAACGCCCACTTCATGGAGCGGGCGGCCGGGTTCGGGCGGGGCAGCTCAACCTTTATTGAACGTCCTTCCGAGGCGGCGCTCCGGATGGGCGAGCTCTTCGCCAAGATCGAGAACCCCGTCCTGGCTGATGTGGAGCTTGCGTGGCCGGATCCCGGAACAGAGGCCTGGCCGGAGAGGATCCCGGATCTCTACGTGGGCGAGCCCCTGGTGGTGGTCGCCCGCATGGGGACGATGCACGGCGATCTGACGGCCTCGGGTGTGCTCGACGACTCGCGCTGGAACACCGCGGTCGCGCTCGACGCCAACGCCAAGGGGGCGGGGATCAACCGTCTGTGGGCGCGCCGGAAGATCGCCGCTCTGATGGACCGGAAGGTCACGGGAACACCGGAGGCCGAGGTGCGAGAACGCGTGCTCGAGGTGGCTCTCGAGCACGGTCTCGTGTCCAGGTACACCAGTCTCGTGGCGGTGGACGTCACCCCGACGCGGCCGAGCGCAGAGGGACTCTCGACGCGGGCGGTGCCCACCAACCTTCCGGCGGGTTGGGAGTGGAACAAGGTCTTCGGGGCCATGCCCCGGGGCGGGACTGCCTCGAGGCTGCATCTGCTGACCGGTCTGATCGTCATTGGGCTCGCCCTACTCGCGAGGGTGGTTGCCGGAGCCCGCCGATGAAGCGTCGCGTCACCGCCGCGGTGTGGATGGCGGTGCTGGGTTTGGGGTTCGGGGAGTGTGCCCGGGGCGTGTGGATTCCGGCCAAGGCCGAGCTGGCGCAGCTGCTCCTGCGGCGGGCCTGGGTCCGCACCTGCGGCGGCGTTGACGAGGCGCGGCCGTGGCCCTGGGCCGACACCTGGCCGGTGGCGCGGCTGCGCATGCCCGAGCACGACACCGACCTGATCGTGCTCGCCGGAGCCTCCGGATCCACCATGGCCTTCGCGCCGGGGCACCTGCACGGGACCGCGGCGCCGGGTGAGAGCGGAATCTGTGTGATCGCGGGTCACCGGGACACCCACTTCGACGTTCTCGACGACCTCGAGCCGGGCCAGAGGGTGGAGCTGGAGCTCCGATCCGGCGCGCGTCACCGGTACCTCGTCACCGAGGCGGCGGTGGTGCACGAGCGCGATCTCGCCGCGCTGGATCGGGGAGGCCCGGGCAGTCTCGTGCTGTTGACCTGCTGGTCGTTCGACGGCGTGGGGTCCGGCGGCGAGCTGCGCTACCTGGTCCGCGCGGCGCCCGAGGAGGAGATCAGAAGCCCGGCTTCATCTTGCGCCACTTCTTGATCATCTTGGTGATCGCTTTGTCGAGCTTCTTTTTGGTCTTGTCGGGGTCGTCGAAGAAGACGTCGATGGCGACACCGCGCCACACCAGCGTCTTCCCTTCCGCCTCCCAGATGTCGACGATCAGGGTGCCTTGCTCGTAGGTGGTCATTCCCGCCGTGCTGACGCCGGCCCCGCCCCAGTAAGGGTTCTGGACCCAGGAGCCGCCGAAGCCCACCCCGAAACTGACGGGGTCGGCCTTGATGGCCTGCCGGGAAGCGGCGTGATACGTGATGTAGAGCTGAGGATTCTCGGTGTCCTCCACCAGACGGCCCTGACTGATGTGGTACTCGATGGTGTTCTTGATCGTCGAGTGCAGGAGATCGTTGACGCCACTGAGCGAGGTGTCGTCGGTCTCCGCCCACGCCCAGGTCTTGTACCAGGAGAAGCGACCGCTGCGGTCGTAGTCCACGTAGACCTCCTGGGCGGACGAGACTGAGGCGAGCAGGAGGGCCGAGACGACAAGCAGAAGATGGGTGCGCATGTGAGCCTCCGACATTCGATCGCCAGATCGTAGCAGGTCAGCGCCGGCCTTCTGGCCCGCCGTCGCCTGGACGGCGACGGCGTGACCACGCTGCTCGGGCGAGCGGAGGCCTGCTTGGGTGCTTGAAGAGAAAACCCGGAACGCGGGTAGCCAGCGGACGCGGACGCGGACACGGACGCGGCCATCGGGATCGGATATCCTCGCAATCAGTGGCCACCACAGACGACCTCCACCCCATCGAGGCCTCCGAGCTCCACGCTCGGCGGGAGCGAGTGTTCCTGATCCTCGCCGGGCTCTTTCTGGGCACCCTGGCGATGCTCAACATTCTCGGGATCAGCCGCTTCATCAAGCTCGGCGAGCTCGTCACCGGCGGTGGGACGACGTTGATCTTCGCTGTCGCGGTCGGGGTGCTGCCGTACCCGCTGACCTTCCTCTGTACGGACTTCATCAGTGAGTTCTACGGCCGGCGCCGCGCCAACTTCGTCGTGTCCGTGGGTTTGCTGTTGAACCTCTGGGTGGTCTTCGTCATGTGGTTCGGCGGGATCCTGCCGGGATTTGAAACCGTGGATCCGGCAACGGGTGAGATCGTCCGGGACGCGGCCGGCCGCCTGCCGGTGTTCTTTGAGATTCGCGCTCTGACCTTCGGCGCCGTCACCGCCTCGATGATCGCCTACATGGCGGCCCAGTTCTGCGACGTTTGGGCCTTTCACTTCTGGAAGCGGGTGACGAAGGGCCGCTTGCTCTGGGTGCGCAACAACGGCTCCACCATGATCAGCCAGTTGGTGGACACCACTGCGGTCATCCTTATCACCCACTACTACGCCCACGCCCTGCCCATCGATCCGGATCAGCCCGTCGGCCGTCAATTGGCGCTCTTCATCGCCACCGGCTACCTGTTCAAGTTTTCAATCGCCGCCATCGACACGCTGCCGTTCTATCTCGGTGTTCGCTGGCTCTCGAAGTACCTCGAGATCGATCCGCTGGTCGAGCACGGAGACGAGAGTTCACAGTCGACAGTCGACAGTTGACAGTCCATCGCAAGTTGGCAGTTCACAGTCGACAGTTGAGAGTTCCATCGCAGCTCTTGGTGTTCAATGTGTTTCAACCACCAACGTTGAAGCCGGTTGGCCGACACCCGGAGCGCGAGATCGTCCACCTTTCCGTTGCCCTGCGATGGACTGTTGACTGTCGACTGTCAGCTGTCGACTGGGGGCTCGTCGGAGACGAGGCCCTCGAACTCCCGCTCCCAGGCATCCATCTCCTCGTCGGTGAAGCCGAAATGGTGGCCGATCTCGTGCAGCAGGGTGAGCTGGATCTGATGGACGAGCTCGGACCGGGTCCGGCAGTCGTCGAGCAGGGGCCCGCGATACAGCAGCACCAGGTCGGGTAGGACGTTGCCGTACCAGCCCCCTCTTTCATCCAGCGGCACACCGGTGTAGAGGCCGTAGAGCGTGTCACGGCGAGGATCGAGGCCGAGGTCGAGCAGCGTTTCGTTGTCGGGCCACTCCTCCACCTGGACGGCGATGTTGCTCATGAGCTCGGCGAACTCGTCGGGCAGCCGGTCGAAGGCGTCAGCCACCACTTCTTCGAACTCCCGGCGGCTGATGGCAAGTCCCCAGGGACGCGGACCGGGTCGACGGGGAGGGGCTATTTGTGGGCCCTTCCCTTGATGAGATCCACCGCGTGCCAGCCGATGAAGGCTCCTAGAATGCCTCCTGCCACCGGTCCCAGGATGGGGAATGCGCTGACGTACCGGTGACCGGTCGCGGCGCCGACGAGAACCCCGCTGACCGCAAAGACGATGCGGAAGAACCTGACGGTGGCGAAATCCATTGTGACTCCCGAGACGCAGAGCAGTGCGTCGGGCACAGTATACCCTCCACGAACGTGTAAAGTGATACGTCGAAAGGGGAGCCATGCAGTTTCTCAGTCTTGTCGGGCTCGTGGTGCTGCTCGGTCTGGCGTGGGCGATGTCCTATCACCGGGGCCGGGTTCGTCTGAGAACGATCCTCTGGGGCCTGGGTCTCCAGTTCGACTTCGCGGTGATCATCCTGCGTCAGGATGGCTGGAGCTTCGTCGGGATGGCGGTACTCGCCGCCCTGCTCGTGGTCTACCTGATGCGGAATTCGAGGCCGAAGCGGATGTCCCCGGTCGTCGGCGTCGTGGTGGTCCTGGCGGTAGCTTCGGCAGTAGGTGCCCTCTTCGGGTTCCTGCTCCCGTCGGTGATCCCCTGGTTGATCGGTGCCGCGGTGGTCGTGTCCCTGGTCGGTTCGAAGGTGGAACTGCCCGGCTCGGCGCGGGCGATCTCCGGAGCTCTCATCGTGGTGCTCGGCGCGGTGTGGCTCATGGTCAACGGGATCTTCGGTCAAATGATCTTCGCGGCCTTCTCCGACAAGGTGGCCAACTTCCTCGCACTCTCCGACTACGGCGCGCGGTTCCTCTTCGGCAACTTGGCCGACGGCCGCTACTTCTTCGTCGACTCGGGCTCGGCCTGGCCGGGTTTCGGCTTCCAGTTCGCCTTCAAGGTGCTGCCGACAATCATCTTCTTCGGCGGTTTCATGGGCGTGCTCTACTACCTCGGCATCATGCAGGTCGTCATCGAGTCCCTCGCCCGATTCATGCGGTGGACCGTCGGCACCAGCGGCGCCGAGACCCTGTCGTGCACCGCGAACATCTTCGTCGGTCAGACCGAGGGGCCTCTGCTGATCAAGCCGTTTCTCGGCGAGATGACCCGGTCGGAACTGCTCACCATCATGGTCGGGGGTTTCGCCACCATCGCCGGCGGGGTGCTGGCCGGCTACATCTCTCTCGGGGTTCCCGCCGGGCACCTGATCGCCGCCAGCGTCATGTCGGCGCCCGCGGCGCTGGTGGTGGGCAAGATCATCTATCCGGAGACGCAGCACTCGGCCACGGCGGGCGACGTTTCCCTGCCCGAGATCGACACCGGCGGCAACGTCATCGAAGCAGCCACCAACGGGATCACCGACGGGTTCAAACTGGCCCTCAACGTGGGGGCCATGCTCATCGGTTTCATCGCCCTGATCGCGGTCATCGACAGCATGCTCGGTTGGTTCGACGGGCTCATCGACGGCCGGTTGCTCGACGGCGAGTACGTGGCCTACGCCGTGAAGACCATGTGGTCGCCGGCGGTGGGGGAGTACGCCGGGTTCTTCCCCGGATCCCTACAGACGCTCTTCGGCACCCTGTTCCGCCCGTTGGCGTTTCTCATGGGTGTCCCCTGGGCCGACGCCGGTCTGGTGGGCAATCTTCTGGGGATCAAAATCTCGCTCAACGAGTTCGTCGCTTACGGCGCTCTCGGCACCTACATCCAGGACGGAGCGTTGAGCGACCGCGGCGCCATCATCTCGACCTATGCGCTCTGCGGATTTGCCAACTTCTCGTCCATCGGCATCCAAATCGGTGGCATCTCCGCCGTGGCCCCAAATCGGAAATCAGCGCTGGCGGTGCTTGGCCTCAAGGCCATGTTCGGCGGCGCCATCGCTTCGTGGCTCACCGCCACCATCGCCGGTATGCTTCTCTGAGCCGCATCTCGTCGGAGGGTTGATATGTCACGCACGCTCGCACTTCCGCTCCTGATCCTCATGATCCTGACCGCTGCGTCCTGCGATCTCGTGGATCCCATGCGACCCAGCATTCAGCCGGACTCGGAGACCTTCGGAAACCTCATGGAGACGCATCCCGACCCCAACGAGCCGGGAGTCTGGGTGGCCACCATTCGGGTCGGGGTGCCACGCGCCCTGGGACGCGCCGACGACGCCGAGCCCACTCCTCAGGTAGCCGACGGCCTCGTTGCTCTGGTGCGCGTGACCCCGGACACCGTCGTCATCGTCGACGACCGCCCGACGGCGTTGGAGGACATTGATCCCGGCACCGAGGTGGTGGCCATTCCGGCGCCGGGAACCACCACCGTCTACGGCGACCGTGAGATCCACCAGGTCGCCGACCAGTTCATGGACTTCGCCAGCTACGCGCGATGGCGGATGCCCAAGCTCGAGCTCCCGGGAGGCGCGGTTACACCCGCGGAAGATGCCGCGGCGATCAACTCCTCGGGTGTGGAGACCGCTCCGATTCCGCTGGGCGACGGGACGATCCTCTACTTCACCGCCAGGCTGCGGCCGTCCGGCGTCGCCGACAATACCTGGATCGGAGCACGTCGGGACGGTCTCGAAGAGCCCGACGAGGGAGGGATCTCTTTCGATCGCAGCTTCCGCACCGAGCTCGGCGATGACGGCTGGGCAGCGCCGGAAGCGGTCCGGTTCCCGGGGACCGACGGCGCCCGGCACCTCAAGGTGACCTGGGTCAACGACGATGAAACGCGGTGCTATGTCACTTCCTCCTCCGCCGACCTCGAGCCGTGGGTGGGGATCTCCACCAGAACCTCCGTGGGCGAGCCGTGGGGCGAGATCGTCCGCATGGACGCCACCGGCGACGGCGACGCCTTCGACGCGGTGGCCATGTCCGGAGCGCCGGTGACGACGCTCTTCGCCAGCACCCGTTCCGGCGGCGGCGACATCTTCCTGCACGAACCGGGGATGGAGGAGGCGCAGCGCCTGCAGCCCGAAATCAACTCGGGCGGGTTGGAGTGGGCGCCGAGGACCGGCCCCGCCGGCGAGCTCTATCTGGTGCGGCGCGACCGCCAGCTCCGGTTCCGGAACGGGACGCTCGACGAGGTCCGCCTCCCCGGGCCTCATCGCACCCTTCTCACCGAGGCGATGCCCACCGCGGACGGCGAGTGGCTCTTCTTCGCCTCTCCGAAACCGAGGCCGGTGGATTTCGACTTCGACATCCTAGTGGCGCCGTTGGGCGCCGACGGCGCCCCGGGCGAGCCGATACCCGTGGACGACTGGCGCCCGCGGTAGGGCCTTGCCGCGCCGCGCCCGGGCCGTTGGAAAGCGGCCTTGACAATTCGTTAGAAGATACTAAAATGGCCATGTAGTTACATCAACTCGGCAGCCCGAGGCGATGACGAGCGCGTCAACGCGTGATTTCCAAAACCGAGGAACCGATGAAGAACTCTCCCGAGTGCAACGAACCCGACCGCAGTCCGGAGCAGCTGGCCGCACTTCGGCAGAGCCTGGTTGCGCACCGGCTCCCGTTGAACCGGCTCGCTCAGCACTACGCCCTACTCGGCGGCGAGACGCGTTTGAAGATTTTGGTGTTGCTGCGGCGCGTGGGGGAGCTCTGTGTCTGCGATCTTGCCCGGGTGCTGGAGATGACCCCGGCCGCCGTGTCGCAGCACCTCAGCCGTCTTCGCTCGGGCAACCTCGTCGACTCGCGCCGCGACGGGATGACCATCTACTATCGCCTCAGCGACGGGCAGGACGACGGGAGCAGCCTGCCCGAGCTGCGGCTGCCCGGTCTCGACGGAGTGTGATCCGATGAAATCGGTGTGCCTTCGGATGTCAGTTCTCGCTCTGCTGGCCGTTGGGCTGGCCTGCTCTCCCCAACCGCCCCCGACGCGCGCCTCCTTCACCGTCGACGGGATGACCTGCGGGAGCTGCTCGTCGGCCATCACCACCGCCCTTTCGGAAATGAATGGGGTGACGCGCGCCTCCGCCGATCATGAGGCGGGAACCGCGGAGGCGGTGATCACGAGCTCGGAGGTATCGGTTCAGCAGTTGGCAGCCGAGATCGAGAGCCTCGGTTTCACCGTCACGGGAACGACGACGGAGCCCGTGGACGGCTGATAGACTCGAGGGGTGAGCACCCAACTGACGCCGCGAACCGCCTACATCCTCACCAAGCTCGTGGTCTTTGCCGTCGCTGCGGTCCTGACCTGGCCGCTGGCGAAGATCATCGGCCCCAAGGCCTGGTGGGGCCTCGGCGTCTTCGGTCTGATCCTCGTTGTTTTCACCGGCGTGGTCTTCGTGGCTTTCGGCCGGCATCCGAGCCCTGGGGCCGCCGAGGAACCGGATGACGGCGGCGAGGAGCCGGACCCGGACCGCCCCTTCGAGCTCCCGTTGGAAGACTTCATCGACCTGCATCCGTTCCCGCCGAGGGACATCCCGGACGTCGTTGTTGATTACCTGGAGGCGGCCCACAACGCGGGCTTCCGCGAGGTGCGGCTCATTCACGGCCGCGGTGTTGGGGTGCAGCGGGAACGGGTGCGCAATGCGCTCTCGAAACACCCGCTGGTGGAGGCCTACTCCGATGCGCCGGCGGATCGCGGTGGGTGGGGGGCGACCATCGCCCGTCTGTCGCAGGGCGAAAGCTGAGCTGTCGACTTTCTGAGGGAGAGCCGAGAAGTCTTTGGTACGCGCACGGGTGGGGAGGCGATCCCGCGATACAATGCGTTCTTTGGTCTCGAGTTGGAGGCACGATGGAGGAGCGTCCGAACAAGACCCAGTTTCTCGCTCTGGCCCGAGATTACGATGTGGTCCCGGTGGTGCGCGAGCTGACGTCGGACACAGTGACGCCGTTCACCGTCTACTCGCGTCTCGCGGCGAGGGGGCGAAACCCGTTTTTGCTCGAGAGCGTCGAGGGGGGCGAGCGGGTCGCCCGTTACTCCTTCGCCGGCTCCGACCCCTTCCGCATCGTGGAGCTCCGCGACGGCGGCGTGCTGGTGGACGGAGTTCCCGAACCGGGGGATCCCATCGAGGGGCTTCGGCGGGCCACCGACCTGGGCCGTGTCGCTCCGGTGGACGATCTGCCGCCTTTCGCGGGCGGCGCCATGGGCTACCTCTCCTACGATGCGGTGCGATTGGTGGAGGACATCCCGGCGACGGGCCGCGACGAGGGTGGCCTGCCTGACGGCTGGTACGGTTTGTACGATTCGGTGGTGGCTCTCGACAGGGCGCGGCAACGGCTGCAGATCGTCGTCATGGCCCGCGTCGAGTCGGATCCCGAAGCCGCTTGGCGAACGGCGGTCGCGCGGCTCGATGCACTCCACGGGGCGCTGACGACCGGCGGCGAGGGCCCGATGCCCCACACACTGCCGGTGCCTCCCGGCGATTCCTGGGACGGTTGGCGGGTGACCCCGTCGGACGACGAGTTCCTCGAGCGAGTGGCGCGAGCGCGGGAGTACATCCTGGCGGGAGACATCTTCCAGGTTGTTCCTTCGCGGCGCTGGCGGCGGGTGCCCCGGTGCAACGCGTCCGAGATCTACCGCATGCTCAGAGTGACGAACCCGTCGCCGTACATGTTCCTCTTCGACACGGGAAACGCCCGCATTCTGGGCTCGAGCCCCGAGATGCTCACCCGGGTCGAGGGGCGGAAGGTGAGCACCTGTCCGATCGCCGGAACCCGGCCGCGCGGCGCCGATCCGGAGGAGGACCTGCGCCTGGAGGCGGAGCTCAAGGCCGACCCAAAAGAGCTCGCCGAGCACACCATGTTGGTGGACCTCGGGCGCAACGACATCGGCCGGGTGGCGGTCCCTGGAACGGTGCGGGTGGCCCGGGAGGCGGAGGTGGAGCGCTACAGTCATGTCATGCACCTGGTCAGCGAGGTGCAGGGCGAGCTCCGCGATGATTGCGACGGTTGGGACGCCCTCTTCGCCTGTTTCCCCGCCGGGACCCTGAGCGGCGCACCCAAGGTTCGGGCGATGGAGATCATCGACGAGCTCGAGGAGGTCCGGCGGGGCGTCTACGGAGGAGCGGTGGGCTACCGCAACGCCGCCGGCGACATGGACTCGTGCATTGCGATCCGGACCCTGGTGGAGCGGGGTGGGGTGGCCCACATTCAGGCCGGCGCCGGTATCGTCTTCGATTCGGTGCCCGCGACCGAGCTCGACGAGTGCCGCAACAAGGCCAACGCGCTCGTCGTCGCGGTGGCCATGGCAGAGGCTGCGGCGAAGCCGCAGTAATGAGTTATGAGTTCTTAGTTTTGAGTTTCATCGCAAGGACTTGTCGAGGTGGTTCAGAGATTGTGCGATGACAACTAAGAACTTAGATCTGAGAACTGAGAACTGAGAATTTTCGAGATGGGCACAGGTATCGTGGCCCGCCGAAGCCGGTAGATTGGGGAAGACGGCAGGATCATGATTTTAATGGTCGACAACTACGACAGCTTCACCTACAACCTGGTACAGCAGCTGGCGGAGATCTCCGGTGCTCCCGTGGTTGTCGTGCGCAACGACGCCGCCACCGCCGAGGAACTGCTCGAGCGATCGCCCCGAGCCATCGTGATCTCTCCCGGGCCGGGCACTCCGGACAGCGCCGGGGTGAGCCTCGACCTGATACGGACGGCGACGGCGACGCCGCTGCTCGGGATCTGCCTCGGGATGCAGTCCCTGGCCGCAATCCACGGCGGGTCCGTGATCCGAGGCCGGGTCCCGGTGCACGGCAAGACCTCGAAGATCCACCACGCCGGATCGGGTGTCCTGGCGGGGTTGTCGAACCCGTTCGTCGCGACCCGCTATCACTCTCTGATCGTGGATCGGGACACCGTGCCGGATGGGCTGGAGATTACCGCCTGGACGGACGACGACATCGTCATGGGGCTGGCTCACCGTGAGCGTCCCCACCACGCGGTACAGTTCCACCCGGAGTCGTACCTGACCGTCGAGGGAATGAAGCTGCTCGCGAACTTCTTGGTCTTGGCGGGGATTGATGTGGCGTCGGAGTGGAAATGATCGCTGACGTCCGTGAATCCAATCGGAAGCGCGAGCCGGGTGCCCGGCACCCCAACGACTGTTGCAGGGATCGAAGACCATGACCATCGACACCAAGAGGATTCTCAACGCGCTGTTGGACGGCAACGACCTCGGAGCGGACGAGATGGAGGCGGTGGTGGGCGCCATCATGGACGGCGGCATCGACTCCATTCAGACCGCGGGGATTTTGGCGGCTTTGAGAGCCAAGGGTGAGTCGGGTGTCGAGGTGGCCGCCGCCGCCAGGGCGATGCGCCAGCGGGCGGTTCGAGTGAACGCTCCGGCCGGGGCCATCGACACCTGTGGCACCGGCGGCGACGGGGCCGACACCATCAACATTTCCACCGCATCGGCCATCGTGGCCGCGGCAGCCGGCGTGCCGGTGGCGAAGCACGGCAACCGGGCGGTTTCGTCCAGCTGCGGCTCCGCCGACGTGCTCGAAGCTCTGGGCGTCCGGCTCGATCTCGGCGTGCCCGAACTGGAGACCGTGCTCGACGAGGTCGGCATCGCCTTCCTCTTCGCCCAGGTCCACCATCCGGCCACCAGGGCGGTGGTGCCCGTCCGTAAGGCGCTCGGCGTGCGCACGGTCTTCAACCTGCTCGGTCCCCTCACCAATCCCGCGGGCGTCCGCCGGCAGGTCATGGGGGTCTGGGGCGCCGAGGTTCAGCCGCTGGCGGCCGAGGCCCTGGCGGCGCTGGGCGCCGAGCATGCGCTGGTGCTGCACTCGGACGACGGACTCGACGAGCTGTCGGTCGTGGCTCCGACCACCGTGGTCGAGGTTCGCGGCGGCGAGCTGACCGGGAGCTGGAAGCTCGATCCCGCCGATCTCGGGATTCGAATCACCGATCCGGAGCGGTTGCGCGGCGGCGACGTCGGGGAGAGCGCCCGGCGCCTGAGCGCCATCCTCGAAGGGAGTGAGACCTCGTCCGCGTCGGAGGCGGTCGCGCTCAATGCGGCGGCGGCGCTGTACGTCGGAGCCAAGGTCGGCAGCCTCTCCGAGGGGCTGGAGGCGGCGCGGGACCTGTTGGCGTCGGGAGCGGCGGGGCGTACCCTGGAAGAGCTCGCCGCCCGATCGCAGGAGCTCGGGCGTGGCTGAGCCCACGGTCCTCGATCGGATCGTCGAGGGGGTGCGTGAGCGCCTGCTCGCGGAGCCCGAACCCGCCGACCTGGCCGATCGAGCGGCGGAGTCGATGGCCTCCCGGCCGCGGCGCTCCCTGCGACGCGCCCTCGCCCACGATGGACCGTCGGTGATTGCGGAATGCAAGAAAGCGTCGCCGTCGGCGGGGCTGCTCCGCGCCGATTTCGACGCGGCCGCCCTGGCTGCCCGCTACCAGACTGCCGGCGCCTCGGCGATCTCGGTGGTCACCGAACGCGACTTCTTCCAGGGGCGATTGGAGTGGCTGGAGGTGGTGCGCCGGGCCGTCGACCTGCCGATCCTCCGCAAAGACTTCGTGATCGACGAACGGCAGCTGCGCGAGGCGGGGGCGGCGGGGGCCGACGCTGTCCTCCTCATCCAGCGCATCCTCAGCCCCGACCAACTCGCCGAGCTGGTGGGGAAGGCCCGAGAACTGGGCCTCGAGACCCTGGTGGAGATCTTCGCCGACGAGGACCCGGCCCCCACCGTGGCGTCGGGCACCGAGATCATCGGCGTCAACGCCCGCGACCTCGCCACCTTCGTCACCCGGCTCGACGTGGTCGAGGAGCTGGCGGCGAGCCTTCCCTCGGATCGGATCCGTGTCGCCGAGAGCGGCATCAAAGGCCCGCGAGACGTGCGGCGACTGCAGGCGGCAGGCTACGATGCCTTCCTCATCGGCGAACACCTCGTCCGCTCAGAGGATCCGGAGCGCGCGCTGCGTCGGCTAAAGGGGCACCCTGGAGGTGTTCGATGCTGATCAAGATCTGTGGGTTGACGCGGCCGGGGGATGCCGAGGCCGCCATCGAGGCCGGCGCCGACCTGCTCGGCTTCGTCTTCGTACCGGGAACCAAACGATTCGTCGATCCTGAGGCGTCGGATTGGATTCGGCATCTCGGGGGAGTCGAGAAGGTGGGTGTCTTCCGCGACCAGGAGCTCGATCACGTCACCATGGTTCGTGACAGTCTCGGTCTCGACCGCGTCCAGCTGCACGGCGAGGAGCCCGATTCGTGGCTCGACGAGCTCGGTCTGGAGACCCTGCGTCGCGTGCAGCCCCGGGGTCCGGACCCCTGGCAGCGGGCGGCCATGCTTTCGGGCCGCTGCCTGCCTCTTTTCGACCCCGGGGCGGGAGATGGGGTGGCCTTCGACTGGACGGGGCTGCGACCGCGGCCCACCGGGCTGTGGGTCGGGATTGCCGGCGGGTTGACGCCGGAGTCGGTGGGCGCCGCGGTCCGCGCCGTTCGGCCGGCCATGGTGGATGTCTCCACCGGGGTCGAATCGGCCCTGGGCATCAAGGACACGAAGCGCGTACGCGCCTTCATCGAAGCCGCTCGGAACGCGGTAGAATCGGCAGCATTGGAACGATCATGAAAGAACTCCCCGACAAACGCGGATATTTCGGCGACTGGGGCGGGACCTTCGTCCCGGAGACCCTCATGGCGCCCCTGGACGAGCTGCGGGCCGGGTACCGCCGCGCCACGCGCGATCGGGCATTCGGCGAGCGCCTCGCCGAGCTTCTCGAGCACTACGTGGGTCGACCGACGCCGCTGTATCTCGCGCGGCGGCTCTCGGCGCAGCTGGGGGGCGCGAGGATCTGGCTCAAGCGGGAGGACCTCTGCCACACCGGCGCGCACAAGATCAACAACGCACTCGGCCAGGCTCTGCTCGCCTGCGAGATGGGTAAACAAAGAGTCATCGCGGAGACCGGCGCCGGCCAGCACGGTGTGGCGACGGCCACCGCCGCCGCCCTGCTCGGCCTCGAGTGTCGAATCTACATGGGCGCCGAGGACATGCGCCGGCAGGCTCTCAACGTCTACCGCATGGGGCTCACCGGCGCCGAGGTGATTTCGGTCGCGGGAGGATCCCAGACCCTCAAGGACGCCATCAACGAGGCGCTCAGGGACTGGGTGACCAACGTCAGAACCACCCACTACATTCTCGGCTCGGTGCTCGGTCCGCATCCCTATCCCATGATGGTGCGTGATTTTCACTCGGTGATCGGCCGTGAGGCAATCGCCCAGTTCCGCCGGTCGAACCGGGGGCTGCCCGACGTCGTCGTCGCCTGCGTCGGCGGCGGATCCAATGCCGCGGGGATCTTCACGGCGTTTGTCCCGCACACGCGCGTGCGTCTGGTCGGCGTCGAGGCTGGCGGCTACGGTCCGGGTGCGGGCGAGCACGCGGCGCGTTTCGCCGGGGGCGGCAGTGCGCCGGGCGTGCTGCACGGCACCATGACCCAGGTGCTCCAGGACGAGAACGGCCAGGTCGAGACCACGCACTCGGTCTCGGCCGGGCTCGATTACCCGGCGGTAGGGCCCGAGCACGCCAACTGGCACGATACCGGACGGGTGAGCTACACCACCGTCAGCGACGAAGAGGCCATGGAGGCCTTCCACCGCCTCACCGAGACCGAGGGCATCGTGCCGGCGCTAGAGTCGGCGCACGCCATCGCCCAGGCCATTCGCATGGCGCCGGTCATGGCGCTCGACGAGAACATCGTGGTCAATCTCTCCGGTCGCGGCGACAAGGACCTGGACGAGGTCGCCCGGGTGGAAGGGGAGGGGTCGTGAACCGGATCTCGGAAGCGTTCAAGGTCGCGCGTCGGGAGAATCGCGCCGCATTCATCCCCTACGTCACCGCCGGAGATCCGTCCTTGCAGCGGACCGTGGAGATCGCCGCCGCTCTCGAGCGCGCCGGCGCCGACGTGCTCGAGCTCGGCGTCCCGTTCTCCGATCCGATCGCGGACGGCCCCACCAACCAGCGGGCGTCCGAGCGGGCCCTGGCGTTGGGCGCCTCGTTGACGTCGGTGCTCGAGGTGGTGGCGGAGATCCGCGCCCGGTCGCGGATGGCGGTCGTGCTCTTCACCTACGCCAACCCGGTCGTGCGTTTCGGGATCGACCGTTTCGCCGCGCGGGCTGCGGCCTCCGGAGTCGACGGCGTCCTCTTCACCGACGTGCCGGCCGAGGAGATGCGGCGATTCCGCGCCGGGCTGAAGCCTGCGAAGCTCGACGCGATCATGCTCGTCACACCCACCTCGCCCAAGGCGCGGATGAAGGCGGCGGCCAAGATCGGCGGAGGTTTCCTCTACCTGGTTTCGCGCACCGGGGTAACGGGGGCGCAGCAGAACCTCGACGATGAGCTCGCGGCCAACGTGGGGCTCGCCCGGAGCGCCTCCAAGCTTCCGGTGGCGGTGGGCTTCGGAATCTCGACTCCGGATCAGGTGGCGCGGGTTGCCGCCATCGCCGACGGTGTGGTTGTCGGGTCGGCCATCGTGAATCAGATCGCGGAGGAAGGGGACACTGACCGGGTTGCCCAACGCGTCCATGAGTTCGCCGCTCCGCTCGCAGACGCATGCCGACGAGAGTCGAACTCAACGTGATGACGGTTCATTTCCCGGTCAGGAAATGAAAGGGAGCCCGGGATTGAAACGCTCGAAGCGGCGTCGACTGGGCCAGAACTTCCTCGTTGACCACGAGGTGGCCGAGCGCATCGTCGGGCTGCTCGACGCCGAGCCGCCGCGAGTGCTCGAAATCGGTCCGGGGCGCGGCGCGCTGACCGAACCGCTGCTCGACCGGTTCGAGCGGGTCCGCGCCCTCGAGCTCGACGAACCTCTGGTGGCGCCCCTCGAGGAGCGTTTCGGCTCTCGAGGGCTCGAAGTGCTGCACGCCGATGCGCTTACCGTCACCCTGGACGGCGTGATCGACGGCCAACGGTGGCAGGTGGCGTCGAATCTACCCTACTCGGTGGGGACGGCGATCCTGCGGCGACTGCTGCCGCGCCACGACCTCTTCACCCGGCTGGTGGTGATGCTCCAGCTCGAGGTGGCGGAGCGGGTCGTGGCCACTCCCGGGAGCGGCAACCACGGGCTCATGGCCCTGGAGCGAGCCGCGTGGGCCGATGGGTGGCTCGCCTTCAACGTGTCCCCGCGGGCATTTCGGCCCCGGCCCAGGGTGACCTCGGCGGTGGTGGTGCTCGACCTGCGACCGGCGCCAGCGGACGAGGCCGAGGTCCGGCGCGCCCTCGAGCTCGCCGCCCGCGCCCTGACCAAACCGCGGAAGATGCTCCCCAACGCTCTCGGGAAAGGCGTCACCGGGGAGGTGGTCGAGCGCGCCGGTCTCGACCCGAAGACCCGACCCGGCGAGCTTTCCCTCGATGACTGGATTCGTCTCGTTCGTCTCGATGGACTCTGATCTTCCGCAGGTGTTGGTTCCCACCACAGAGTTACAGAGGCACAGAGGATGTGGTGAAAAACTTGACCTGTTCGAGGACGGGGGTTACCGGATCAGGGGCGGGGCCGGTTTGGTTGAAGTGATAGAATTTTCAGGTAATGCATCGATTTTTCTTGCCTTTCCACGGTGAAGGAGCGTTCGAGCTGCGGGCCCCAGGAAGGCGTGGTGCATGAACCTCGGAATCGCCGTTTTGCTGGGAGTCCTGCAGGGACTTACCGAGTTTCTTCCGGTGTCGTCATCGGGCCATCTGGCGCTGGCGCAGCTCGTGATTCCGGGCTTCACCCAACCGGGTGTGCTCTTCGACGTCACCCTGCACGTGGGCACCGCCGCCGCGGTCGTCTGGTACGAGCGGCGGGAGATCCTCCGCTGGTTGAGCACCACCGCCGGATACCGGTTGGCGGGTCTGCTGGTGCTCGGGACCCTCGCCACCGGTGTCGTGGCCTTCCCGGTCAAGAACATCGCCGAGTCGGCGTTCGCCCGACCGCTGTGGATCGGCGTCGCGCTGATTCTTACGGGAGTGGTGGTGGGCGCCACCCGCTGGCTCCCCGGTGGGGACCGGGATGAGCGTCGGATCACCTGGAGGCACGCCGTGGTGGTCGGACTCGCCCAGGGCACGGCGGTCTTTCCGGGACTCTCCCGTTCCGGTATGACCATTGCCACCTCTCTCGGCGTTGGTCTCGACCGGGCGTGGGCCGCCCGGTTCTCCTTCCTGCTCGGCGTCCCGGCCATCCTCGGGGTGGCGGTCTTGGAGCTCATCGACGAGCGGCATGCGGTGGCGGCAGCGGGTGCCGGCTACTGGGCGGCCTGCGGGGTCGGCGCCGTGGCCGCGGGGGTCACCGGGTACGCCGCGCTGAAGATCGTGATCGCCACCCTCTCGAGCCGGATCTTCCACCGTTTCGCGTGGTACTGCGTGCCCCTGGGCATCCTCGTGCTCGCCCTCACCCGGAGCGCATCGTGAGCCGCGAGCGGCTGGTCTCGGAGATGATCGCCGTCGGGCTGATCTTCGGCTCCATCCTGGTGCTGGCCGCCCTGCTCTCCCACTCGCCGTTGGATCCGAGCCCGCTGCACGCCTCGACCCTCCGCGACGGCCCGGTGAACCTCGCGGGGCCCTTTGGAGCAGCCCTGTCGGCGGTGCTCTACGGCCTCTTCGGGGTCGTGATCCTGGTGGCGCCGCCCCTGGGCGCGATCTACGGCTGGCGGTTGTTGCGGGGGCACCCCTTTGAGCACCCGAAAACCGCCGTCATCGGGTGGAGCCTGATCTTCGTCGCATTGCCGGGGATCGCGGCGATGCTCGCGTCCGACCTTCCGTTCAGAGATGGCCGAATCCCTTGCGGTGGGCTCCTGGGCAACGCAGAGATGGAGCTGCTCGGGGCATTCGTGGGCCCGGTGGGGCGCGTCATCGTGCTGGGGTTCCTGGTGGTCTTCGGCGTCGTCATGGTCTCCGGCCTCTCGGTGGGTTCAGCGGCCGAAGGGGTCACCGGCCGGCTGGAACGGCGGTGGCTGCAGCGCAAGGGTGAGAAGGCGCGGCAGCGCCAGAAGGCCGAGGAGGACCGGAACCGGAGGCGGGTGCTCGAGCGCCAAGTTCAGCGCCTGGAGGATGAGAAGGGTTACAAGGGCTCGCTCACCGTCAAGGAGGTCCGGGGCAAGGGCCGGTTCCGGATCCAACGCCGGGTCGCCGGGGACGAGGCGCCGGCGGAAGAGGTGGTGGAGGAGGCCGCTCCCGCCTCCGGCGCGAAACCAAAGAAGGCCGCGGCGAAGAAGCCGGCGAAGGCGAAAAAAGATCCGGTGGTCCAGGAGGAGTTCGAGTTCATCGAGGACCTGGCCGAGTACGATCTACCCAAGATCGCGTTTCTCGACGAGGCCGGCGAGGCTCCCGAACGCGACTCGGCGGCGCTGATCGAGATCTCCAAGCTGGTGACGAACAAGTGTCAGGAGTTCCGAGTTCGCGGCGAGGTCACCAACATTCGAACCGGCCCGGTGATCACCACCTACGAGTTTCGGCTCGACTCCGGCGTCAAGATCTCGGCGGTGCAGAATCTGGCGGAGGACCTGGCGCTCGCGTTGCGCACCGAATCGGTGCGCATCTCGCGGATTCCCGGCCGCGCCACGGTGGGCATCGAGGTGCCGAGCCCCGATCCCGAGGTCATTCGCCTGCGTCAGCTCATGGAGAGCACCGAGTTCCAGCGCGCCCAGTCTCTGCTCACCCTGAACCTGGGGGTCGACATCCGCGGTAAGCCCTATGTGGCCGATCTGGCGCGGATGCCCCACCTGCTCATGGGCGGCTTCACCGGGTCGGGCAAGTCCGTGGGCATCAACGCCATGATCATGTCCATCCTCTTCAAGGCGCGTCCCGACGAGGTCAAGTTCATCATGGTGGATCCGAAGATGGTGGAGCTCGGGGTCTACTCGGACATTCCGCATCTGCTGACGCCCATCATCACCGACCCCAAGAAGGCGGCGAGCGCCCTCGGCTGGGCGGTGGCCGAGATGGACAACCGATACCGCCGGCTGGCCGCGCTCGGCGTGCGTAACTTGGAGCAGCACAACCAGCTGGTGTCGGACCCGGTGCAGCTGAAGCGAGCCCAGCAACAGTTGGCGGGGGACGACGACGAAGAGCTGCCGGAGCTCGAGCCGCTTCCCTACATCGTCATCATCATCGACGAGCTCGCCGACCTCATGATGACCTCGTCCAGGGCGGTGGAGGAGAGCATCACCCGTCTGGCGCAAAAGGCACGGGCGGTGGGCGTTCATCTCATCTGCGCGACCCAGCGCCCCTCGGTGGACGTGCTCACCGGCATCATCAAGGCCAACTTCCCGTGCCGGATGGCCTACAAAGTGCGCTCCAAGTTCGACTCGCGGACCATTCTCGACGTCATGGGCGCCGAGCACCTCATTGGCCGCGGCGACATGCTCTACCTGCCGCCGGGGTCCTCGACCCTGCTGCGACTGCACGGACCGCTGGTCACCGAGAAGGAAATCGCCACCGCGGTGCGCTACATCAAGCGCTTCGGCAAGCCGGACTACAAGCGGGACGTCGTCACCCACCAGCCGCTGGGGGGCAAGGAAAAAAGCGCGGCCGCGGCCACCGTGGAGGAGATCGAAGAGCGTTCCGACCCCATGTACGACGCGGCGGCAAAGCTGGTGGTGGAGACCCGGAAGGCCTCCGCCTCCTACATTCAGCGTCGCCTACGGCTGGGATACACGCGATCGGCGCGACTCTTGGATATGATGGAGAAAGAAGGTATCGTAGGACCTCCGGCTGGCTCGAAAGGGCGCGATGTTCTTGTCCCCGAGGACTACTTCTCGCAGGTCGCCGACACGCATGCCCTCAACGACGAAACACCGGACGGGTAGGAGGGACGATGGGTTCGCTCGATTTCACCGGTGATGCCACCTACACCCTCATCGCGGTCGCCGGCATGGCGGTGCTCGGGATGATTCTGGTGGCCAGCTTTGTCTCGCGTTCCCGCGTTTTCTGCCAGTACCTCAAGCACATGACCGGGATCGAGCTGAAGCCGGCGGCGGTCCGCAGGGTCTTTCGCGCCAACGGCCGGGGCGGAGTCCGCGACCTGCTGATGGACCTGCTCATCCAGGAAGACCTCGCCGATGACTCCCGTGTCGTGACGCCGAACTCCAAGCCCGACACCTCGGTCTTCGACATCTCGAAGATCGCGAAGAAGTGACGCGCCGCCGGCGCGTTACTTCTTCGCGATCGATGACGGTCGCTGGATGCTCGATACTGGATGAGGCGAAGGAGATGCGTATCGGTGTTCGCTCCGCGAGAGATCGAACTCACACCGACGAGATCCCAGGTCATGGTCCCGGTCGGTACCGGGAGGCGATCCGGTGGGCCAAGGCCCACCCTACGGCGCTGCAGTCTCCAACGCGCTCCTCTCTCGCATTCCGGGTTGTGAGGTAGGGTGGGCCTTGGCCCACCGAGGGTGCGTCAGGGCGTTGTCGGTGCAGCCAGATTGTAGGCGCAGCATTGATGCTGCGCGAGGAGCGCGATCGGTTGAGGCAAGGCGTTCGGCAACCGCGACGGCGGATGGCGGACGGGACGCCCGCCCCGGGCGATGCATTTCACCCCTTGACCCCGACAGGCTCTTCGGCTACGACGTGCCATGAAGAACACACAGGAGCTCACCGTGCCGGCCACGGACTCGGACGCGGACGCGGACTCGGACTTGGACGCGGACTCGGACTCGGACGCGGCTATCGGGATCGGGATCGGACGGGCGCCGGAAAACGGGAAGGGGAAACCGCCGGGCCCCGTTATAGTAAGCCGATGGCCGGAATCCGCATCCTCCCCGACGCCCTCGTCAACCGCATCGCCGCCGGTGAGGTGGTGGAGCGCCCGTCGTCGGTGGTCAAGGAGTTGGTGGAGAACAGTCTCGACGCCGGGGCGGGCCGCATCGAGGTCGAACTGGTCAACGGTGGCCGGAGTCTGATCAGGGTGTCCGACGACGGCTGCGGGATGAGCCCCGACGACGCGCTCATCGCTCTCGAACGACACGCCACGTCGAAGATCGCCTCTGCCGAGGACCTCGACCGCCTGGCGACTCTGGGTTTTCGCGGCGAGGCCCTGCCCTCAATTGCCGCCGTCTCCCGCTTCGAGATCGTTACGTCGGCCGATCCAGCCGAGGGCGGCGTGCGGGTCACCGTCGAGGGAGGGCGGGTCCTGGGGACGGAAGCGATGGCGCGGGCCCGGGGCACCACGGTGGTGATCCGCGATCTCTTCTTCAACACTCCGGCGCGGCGGAAGTTCCTGCACGCGCCCGAGACCGAGCTGCGCCACGCCGTGGATGCGGTGTGGGGGGCGGCGCTGGCCCGACCCGATGTCGCCTTCGCGCTGACCCACGGCAGCAGGACCCTGGTCGATGCTCCCCCCGCTTCAAACGTGCCGCAGCGGTTGCGCGACCTGTGGTCGAAAGCCGACAAGGTCACTCGCTTCTCGGCGGCGTCGGGCGACGCCGAGGTCGAGGGTCTGATCGCCACCGGCAGTGGCCGCAGCCGGCCCGCCCTGACCCTACTCGTCAACGATCGCGTGGTCAAGGACCGTCTGGTGGTGGGGGCGGTGCTCAGGGTTTTGCGTGAGACCGGTGGCGGCTTTCTCGGATCGCGGGTGGTGATCGACCTTCGTCTTCCGCCGGACCAGGTGGACGTCAACGTCCACCCCGCCAAGACCGAGGTGCGCTTCGCCCGAGGTGGTGCCGTCTTCGCGCTGATCCAGCGCGCCGTGCGCGAGGGCGTGGCCGCCTCTCAGGGGCGCGTCGCGGTCCACCGCATGGAGGATCCCGACGGCGGCGTCTCCGAGCCGCCGGCGGGCGGCTACGGCGAGCTGCTGCGCAGCCGGCAGCGGGAGAGCGCCCCGCCGCTCTTCGCCCACCCGGCCTATGGCGAACGGCCCCTGGAATACACCGAGCCGGTGCTCACCGACGGTGGGTCGGCGCCGCGATCGGGGGCGAAGGCCGGTCCGGCCGACACCCCGTTCGGGCGGCTCATCGGCCAGTACCGGGAGTCGTTCATCCTCCTCGAGGACGACTACGGCCTCGCCATCGTCGATCAGCACGTCGCTCACGAGCGGGTGCTCTACGACCGCATCAGGTCGCGGCTCGGGGGTGAAACGGCACCGTCCCAGCGACTGCTGGCCCCGGTGCTGGTGGAGGTCGGCGAGGCCTCCGCGGCGGCGGTGGACCGGATCGCCGACACTCTTCTCAAGGTCGGCGTGGAGGTCGACGTCTTCGGGCCCGACACGGTTCGCCTCAGCGCCCTGCCGCCGGAGCTGGATCCGGACGAGGCGGGCGAACTGGTGGTGCAGGTGCTGGATCGAGCCACCGCCCTCGACGGCGTGCCCGAAGAGGTGGCGGATGCGGTGGAAGAAGGCCTCGCGGCCGATCTCTCGTGCCGCGGCGCCGTGAAGGTCAACCACCGGCTCTCGAATGTCGAACAGCGTGCCCTGCTCGACGATCTGGCCGGAACGTCGAACCCGTATCGATGCCCGCACGGACGACCCATCATCCTGAGGCTCAGCCAGGAGGAGATGGAACGACGGCTGGGGAGGCGATGAATGCGCAGTGACTCATGGCGTCTGACGGAGGGCTTGATCTTCGTACACTTCGCGGTCTTCATCCTCAGCTGGGCCAACCGTGAGGGGTTGACGGCGCTTGCCCTGCTGCCGGGGCAGGTCGTTCAGCGGCCATGGACCCTGGTCACGTATCAGTTCGTTCATGGGTCCTCCATGTTCTGGTTCTTCATTTCCATGCTCGTGCTCTGGATCATGGCCAAGCCGCTGGAGGAGAGCTGGGGCTCGCCGCGGTTTCTCGTCTTCTGGCTGGTGGCGACGTTCGGCGCATCGCTGACCGCCACCGCCCTCGGGCTTCCCCTCGCCGGCGACACGGGGGTCGGGACCTCGATCCTGCTGACCTTCGCCACGCTCTACCCCGAGGTGGAGTTCCGGCTGTTCTTCCTCATCCCGGTGAAGGTGAAGTACCTGGCCGTCGTCGCCGCCGCCTGGCTCGCCTTCGTCAGCCTGCAGCTGGGCCTGCTCGCGGGTGTGGCCAACGTTGCCGGAATGAGCGCCGGCTACCTCTTCTTCCTCGCCACTCGCAAGCTCCCCTCCCGCCGCAAGATCGGATTCGAGCTCAAGAAACGGAAGGCGGTTGTGGAGGCCAAGGCGGAGACCGTGGTGGTCGAGCACCGCAACCAGGCCTGGGATCCGAAGATCCGGGAGGCCGTTGCCAGAGCCGCGGCGGCGGGTGCGGTCGCTTCCGAGGACGAGGCGCTGCTTGCCGAGCTCGACGGCTCCCGCGATCCCTCGATCACGGTCTGCGCCCCAACGGAGTTCGGCCTCATCGACGACGACATTTGCCGCACCTGCCCCGGCTTCGCCGAGTGCGGCGCCCGGGCGATCCGGATGGCGGCAGGCGGGGAAGGCGAGTAGCCCGCGTTCGGGGGCAGAAGTCGGCGACAGCGACAGCTAACAGCGGCTACAGCTTCAGCGTTGTGCCGGTTTCTTCGGGCACCAGCCACTCCACGCGCTCGCCGTTCTGCAATTTGGCGAGGGCCTGGGCCACGGTGTCGCGGAGGTAGCGGCCCCAGATCTTGATCGGAAGATGCTCCACCTCCACCGTCGGTGAGATGGCGAGCTGGAGCATGTACTCCATGATCGACGACGCGTTTTGGGCGATGCGCCCGGAGTAGGCGGACCGGTCCCGCTGCTCGAGGATCCGCACCTCGTGGATGCAGCGTCCGAACTCGGACTCGACGAGATCATCGAGGGTGGTGAGGATCAGCTCGACCCGAAACGTGGAGCTGGCCGAAGTGAGGTAGTCGATGAGGCTCTCTTCCAGGTGATACGACGACAGGCCGCGACCGTCGGCGAAGGTCCAGTCCACGTCGCCGAACCCGATCAGGGTCTCTTCCAGCGGCGGCAGTTCGAGATCGACGAGGTAGTGGGTTCCGGTGTAGCTGCCCTCGTGGATTTCGGACTCGCAGGCAAAGGTGCCCTCGCGTGCGTCCAGGGCGGCCTCGATCCGGGCGAGCTCCTCGGGAGTGCCGATGATCTTGACGCCGATGACGTCGTCCACCCGCACCTGGTCGGGGTCGAAGGCGAGCTGCCCGGTGCGAATCCGGTCGGCGACGATGCGCTCGGCCGAGGCGAACTCGTCGATCATCTGTTGCCGGCTGGAGACCATGCGCTCCAGGGGCACGCCGTAGCTGCCGGCCCGGGCGGCCGCCAGGGACTTGGCGGCGAGATCGATTTCGCCGGCGAGCACATCGGCCACCCGGCGGGAGACCTTGTCGGCGATGCGGCGGATCCGCTTGCGCCGGACCATGGCCGCCAGGGAGCCGTCGGCGTGATGGATGAGGCTCATGTGGACCGGCGTCCGTGGAAAGAACTCCTCGGGGAACTCGTGGAAGTGAGCGATCAGCTGCTCCGCCCGCGGCGACGGGTCGTTCACCGCAGCGACGATGGCCCGCCGGACGTCGTCCTTGGAGGTGACGCGGGTCAGCCGGAGTCCGCCGGGGCGGATGGCCCGCGCCAGGTCGGCCACCAGCGAGCGCACCAGAGGCGAGGTCACCGAGCGCTCGAAGGCGAAGATCTCAGTGAGAATCCTCCCGTCGTCGCGCTGGACCCGGTCCGACAGCCAGCGGCAGGTCACGTCGAAGAGGCGGTCGCGGTGGATGAGACCTGAGAGGTACATCTTGGATCACCCATCATACCGTCCCCTCCGATCCCGATCCCGATCCCGATGCGATGTCCCGTGCCCGATGCGATGGTTGTGGCCGCGGGCGTCCCGCCCGCTTGGCTTTCCGCGTCACGAGTTCCCTCTTCCGGCTTTCCGGTAGGCCAGAAGGCCGGCGTACCGGGTACCCCCTGGCGCTACGACCACGCGCCGGGTCCCCACCACGACGTAATGCCGAGCTGGAGCTCGGCGGTCCAATCGGAAGGTCCGCGTCGGGGGCAGGGACAGCGGCAGCGGCAGGGGACAGGAAAAGCGCAAGCGATCAGGGTCAGCGACAGACGACAGCGTCAGCTTTCGGCGACGGCGTCAGAAAACAGCATCAGAGGCAGCGGCAGGGAGCAGCGGACAGCGTCAGCGCCGGGGGACAGTGGCCGCTGTGCTCAGCTGTCGTCTGTTCATTGTTTCCGGGCCGCTGACGCCGTTGACCGGCCCCGATACCCGTTTCTGCCCCCGCCTTGGGCGCTGGTTTTCGGCGCCGTCCGGATCGTCTGCGCTCGTGCCCACGGCTACCTGCAAATGTGTCTCGATTCTCAACTTGGGCGATGTGAAAAGATTCACACACCTTGTTCGCCGATGGTGGCCGCGCTATCCTTGTCGTCCGGTTGCGCGAGTGTTTTTTGACAACGAGGAGGGTGAGGGTGTTCGAGTCCAGGGTGACCGTTCTCGTCGGCCATTTCGGCAGCGGCAAGACGGAAATCGCACTCAGTTCAGCCATGGAGCTCGCCGGCGAGAACGTGCCGGTGACCATGGCCGACCTCGACGTGGTCAAACCCTACTTTCGCAGTCGCTCCGCCCGGGCGATTCTCGCCGAGGCCGGCATCGAGCTGCTCGCACCCGGTGGCGAGCACGTCCACGCCGACCTGCCCATCGTGGTGCCGCAGATCCGGTCGCAGCTGCGCCAGTCGGAACGCCGCATCATCATCGACGTGGGTGGCGACGACGTGGGCGCGCGGGTCCTCGGTTCGTTGGCGGACGTGGTCCCACCGGACGAGACCGAGTGCCTGCTGGTCCTGAACTTCAGGCGGCCGTCGACTCCGGATCCCGCCGGCGCGGTGACCATGGTTCGCGGGATCGAAGCCGTGAGCCGCCTCCCCGTGGCCGGCCTGATCTCCAACACCCACCTCATGGACGAGACGACCGCGGACGTGATCATGGACGGTCTCGAGCAGGCACTGGAGACCGGCGAGAAATTGAACGTGCCCGTTCGGGCGGTGGCGGCGGCCGGTCTAGTCGCCGACGAGGTCGAGGCCATGACCGCGCTGCCGGTCATCAGGCTCCGGCGCATCGTCGCACCGCCGTTCGACGTGCCGAGGCAGCGGACCACGGGTCCGCTCTTCGTGGTGAACTGAAAGGAGGCTTCGGTGCCGCAGATCAACATCAGCCCGGATCGCTGCAAGGGCTGCGAGCTCTGCGTCCAGGCCTGCCCGCAGCAGATCCTGGGAATGAGCAAGAAGATCAACAGCAAGGGGTACTTCTACGCCGAGGTGGTGGAGCAGCAGCGGTGCATCGGCTGTCGCCTGTGCTGCATCACCTGTCCCGACGTGGCCATCGACATGAGGGTCCACGGGACCATGTACCACTACTTCGCGTACTGATGATGACGATGAATCCGAGTGCCGTCCGCTCGATCCCGTACACGATCCCGATCCCGAATGGGTCGAGATCGCCTCGTGAACGGGATCGTGAACGGGATCGTGAACGGAGCCACGAATGACCAAAAAGTTAATGAAAGGCTCGGAAGCCATCGGCGAGGCCGCCATCCAGGCCGGCTGCCACCTGTTCTTCGGCTATCCCATCACGCCGCAGAACGAGATCCCCGAGTACATGTCCATGCGGCTGCCGCAGGTCGGCGGGACCTTCGTCCAGGCCGAGTCCGAGGTGGCGGCGTCGAACATGCTCTACGGCGCCGCCGGCACCGGCGAGAGGGTGATGACCTCGTCGTCGTCGCCGGGCGTGTCACTCATGGCCGAGGCCGTCTCCTACCTGGCCGGCGCCGAGCTGCCGGTGGTGATCGTCAACATCATGCGCGCCGGGCCCGGCCTCGGCGGCATCCTGCCGTCCCAGAACGACTACTTCCAGGCGACCAAGGGGATGGCCCACGGCGACTTCCGGCTGCTGGTGCTGGCGCCGTGGTCGGTGCAGGAAGCGGTTGATCTCGTTCAGGACGCCTTCGACCTGGCGGACTACTACCGCAATCCGGTGCTGGTGCTCGGCGACGGCCTCATCGGCCAGATGATGGAGCCGGTGGAGTTTGCCGAAGATCGACAGCCCGTCAAGGAGCTGCCGCCCAAGACCTGGGCGTCCACCGGCAACACCGGCGCCAAGCCGCGGTCGGTGATCAACTCGCTCTTCCTCGACCCCGAAGAGCTCGAGCAGCACAACTACAAGCTCAAGCGGAAGTTCGACCGGATGGAGCGCGACGAGGTGCGGTTCGAGACCACCGGCCTCAACACCGATCCCGACGTGCTCATCGTGGCCTACGGCACCGTAGCCAGGGTCTGCTCCACCGCCATCGAAGAGCTCGCCGAGGGTGGTGTCAACGTCGGGATGGTCCGTCCGGTCACCCTCTTCCCCTTCCCCTACCAAGCGGTTCGTGAGGCTGCGGCGAAGGCCAAGGCCGTGCTCGTTGTGGAGCTCTCCACCGGTCAAATGATCGAGGACGTCCAGCTCGCGCTGGGGGGGTCGACGCCGATCCACTTCCTCAACCGAACCGGCGGCATGCTGGTCTCGCCGGACGAGGTGGTGGAGAAGATCCGCGCCATGGAGGACGGTTCCTCCGAGGAGGTGGTCCATGCCTGAGACCGTGTTCTCCAGGCCCGAAGCGCTGCGCGACGTCACCACCCACTACTGCCCCGGGTGCACCCACGGCGCCATCCACCGGATCGTCGCCGAGGTGATCGATGAGCTCGGGGTGCGCGAACGCACCGTGGGCGTGGCGCCGGTGGGGTGCTCGGTGCTCGCCTACAACTACTTCGAGACCGATTTCCACGAGGCATCCCACGGCCGTGCGCCGGCGGTGGCCACCGGGATCAAACGGGCGCGGCCCGACCTGGTGGTCTTCTCCTACCAGGGCGACGGCGACCTCGCTTCCATCGGCATGGCCGAGATCGTTCACTGCGCCAACCGCGGCGAAAAGGTGACGGTGATCTTCGTCAACAACGCCATCTACGGCATGACCGGCGGCCAGATGGCCCCGACCACCATGCCCGGTCAGGTTGCGACGACGTGCCCCCTGGGCCGCGACGTGGACCACGCAGGCCACCCCATCCGGGTCGCCGAGATGCTCTCGACCCTGCGCACCCCGGCCTTCGTCGCGCGGACCTCTGTTCACACCCCCTTGCTGGCGGTGAACACCAAGGCGATGATCCGCCGCGCCTTCACCCATCAGGTCGAGGGGCGCTGCTTCTCCATGGTGGAGGTGCTCTCCACCTGTCCGACCAACTGGGGCGTGCCGCCGGCCGAGGCCACCACATGGCTCGAGAAGAACATGCTTCCGTACTACCCGCTGGGCGTCTTCAAAACACCCGAGGGCGGCAGCCGCGAACCGCTGCCCCTGGGGGTCTGAGATGCAGAACGACGTCATCATGGCCGGTTTCGGAGGGCAGGGGATCCTGCTCATCGGCAAGATGCTCGCCTACGCCGGGATGCACGAGGGCAAGGAGGTTTCCTGGCTGCCGTCCTACGGGCCGGAAATGCGCGGCGGGACGGCCAACTGCACGGTGGTGATCTCGGACCGGCCGGTGGGTTCGCCGGTGATCCGGTCGCCGCGGGTGGTCGTCGCCATGAACCTTCCTTCGCTGGACAAGTTCGAGTCCGACGTGCGGCCCGGGGGCGTGCTCCTCATCAACACATCGCTCATCAATCGCCCGTCGACGCGGGACGACATCACCGTCATCGAGGTGCCCGCCAACCAGATCGCCAACGAGCTGGGCAACCCGAGGGGCGCCAACATGGTCGCCCTCGGCGCCTACCTCGGCGCCACCAATGCGGTCTCCGTCGACGGCGTGATCGAGGTGATCCGACAGACCTTCGCCGCCAAGCCGGGGGTCATCGACGTCAACATCACCGCCCTTGAGAAGGGCTACGAAATCGGCGCGGCCCATGCGGTCGGGGCCTGAAGGGGGACGCATGGCCGAACACCCGTGTGTCGATCTTTCCACCACCGAGGAGATCCTTGCGCACTATCCGCACGAGGAACCCTCGTTGATCCAGGTTCTCCAGGACGTTCATCGTGCCTACAACTACCTGCCGTGCGATGTCCTCGTCCGGGTGGCCGAGGTGCTCGAGGTGCCGCTGGCGAAGGTCTTTTCGGTGTCGACCTTCTACAAGGCCTTCTCGCTCGAGCCCCAGGGCGACACCATCATCAAGGTCTGCATGGGCACCGCCTGCCACATCCGCGGTGCGGGGCAGCTGGTGGAAGAGCTCCAACGCGAGCTCGGCATCGGCGCCGACGAGACCACCGAGGACTTCACGTTCACCGTCAAGACCGTCAACTGCGTCGGCGCCTGCGCCATGGCGCCGGTGATGATCGTCGGCGAGAAGTACTGCGGTCAGGCCAAACCGGCGCGCATGGCGAGCTATCTGGCCGAGGGAGGCAACGATGAGGATTGAGTCATTCGACCAGTTCGCCGCCTTCCAGGCCGAGGCCACGGTCCGCGACGAGAGCCGAAGCAGGAAGATCCTGGTCTGCTGCGGCACCGGCTGCCTCGCCAACGGCGCCAAGGCCGTGGCCGAGGCCTTCGCCCACGAGATCGCCGAGCGCGGCCTCGACACGGAGCTCAAGCTCGGCGTGACCTCCACCGGCTGCCACGGGTTCTGCGAGCGCGGGCCCTTGGTGGTGATCCAGCCCGAGGCGATCCTCTACACCAAGGTCAAGCCGAGGCGGGTGCCCGACATCGTCGAGAAGACGGTGATCGGCGGTGAGGTCATCAACGGCCTGCTCTACAAGGACCCGAGCAGCAAGCAGCGGATCGAGACGTACGACGAGATTCCGTTCTACGCCAATCAGGTCCGCGTGGCCATGCGCAACATCGGCCGCATCGACCCCACGGATCTCATGGATGCGGTGGCCCACGGGGCCTACGCCGGTCTCGCCAAGGCCCTCTCCGGGATGAGCCCGGACGAGGTCCTCGACGAGGTGGAGGTCTCCGGGCAGCGCGGCCGCGGCGGCGCCGGCTTCTCCACCGCCCGCAAGTGGCGTTCCTGCAAGGCGGCGGCGGGAGACCGCCGCTTCGTCCTGTGCAACGGCGACGAGGGCGACCCAGGCGCGTTCAAGGACCGCTCCATCATGGAGGGCGATCCCCACTCTGTGCTCGAGGGAATGGCCATCGGCGCCTATGCCCTGGGTGCCCACGAGGGCTTCATTTACGTTCGCGACGAGTACCCGCTGGCGGTGGTCAACCTCCAGCTCGCCATCGCCGAGGCCCGGAAAGCCGGCCTGCTCGGCGAGAACATCATGGGCTCCGGTTTCGACTTCGACGTCAAGATCTCCCGCGGCGGCGGCGCCTTCGTCTGTGGCGAGTCGTCGGCCCTCATGCGCTCCATCGCCGGCAAGACCGGCGAGCCGAGGGCCAAGTACGTTCACTCCACCGCCAAGGGCCTGTTCGATCTGCCGACGGTGCTCAACAACGTCGAGACCTGGGCCGGCATCGGCGCCATCATTGCCAACGGCGGCGCCTGGTTCGCCTCCATGGGCACCGAGAAGTCCAAGGGAACCAAGGCCTTCTCGCTGGTGGGCAAGGTCAAGAACACCGGCCTCATCGAGCTGCCCATGGGTACCAGCCTGCGCCACATCATCTACGACATCGGCGGCGGCATCCTCAAGGACCGTCCCTTCAAGGCGGTCCAGACCGGAGGGCCGTCGGGCGGGTGTGTCCCCGAGGAGCTCCTCGACCTACCGGTGGACTACGAGAAGCTCACCGAGGCCGGCTCCATGATGGGTTCGGGGGGCATGATCGTCATGGACGACCGCACCTGCATGGTCGACGTGGCGCGGTACTTCCTGGCCTTCCTCACCGAGGAGAGCTGCGGCAAGTGCGTTCCGTGCCGGGAGGGCCTCAAGCAGATGCTCGCCATCTACGACGCTCTGGTCGAGGGCCGCGGCCGGGAGGGCGACATCGAAAAGATCGAAACCCTGGCCGCCTGCATGCAGCTCGGCAGTCTCTGCGAGCTCGGCAAGTCGGCGCCCAACCCGGTGCTGTCCACCTTGAAGTACTTCCGGTCCGAGTACCAGGCCCACATCGAGGCCAAGGCCTGTCCGGCGGGGATCTGCCGCGCCCTGACGGCCTTTGAGATCACCGAAGACTGCGACGGCTGCCACGCCTGTACCAAGGTCTGCCCCACTGACGCCATTTCGGGTGAGAAGAAGAAGCTCCACGTCATCGACCACGACGCCTGCATCTCGTGCGGTGCGTGCCTGGACATCTGCCCCACCGAATCGATTCGGACCCTGCCGAAGGTGGAGCTCGCACAACGGGAGGTGGTGTGATGCCGACGCTCACCGTCAACGGCCGCAAGGTCACTGTGGACGCCGACGCCTCTCTCCTCGAGGCGTGCCGCAAGGCGGGCGCCGACGTGCCCACCCTGTGCAACTTCGACGGGCTCGAGCCGTGGGGCGGCTGCCGAATGTGCGTGGTCGACATGTCGCTCGCGAGCTGGGACGATGACTGGTTCAAGATGGTCACCTCCTGCAACCATCCGGTGGAGGAGGGGATGACCGTCGTCACCGACTCCGAGCGGGTGCTGGCGACCCGGCGGGTGGTGCTCGACCTTCTGCTCGCGCGCTGTCCGGACACACCCCTGATTCAGCAGCTCGCCCGGGAGCACGGCATCGAGGCGACCAGCTACGAACGCAATCCCGAGCCCACCGACTGCATCCTCTGCGGGCTCTGCACCAGGGTCTGCGACCACATCGGCATTTCGGCCATTTCGAGCGTGGGACGGGGATGGGGGCGGGAGATCGCACCTCCGTTCAACGAGCCGCCTCCGGATTGCGTCGGATGCCTCGCCTGCGCCGAGATCTGTCCGACCGGCCACATCACCTTTACCACCTCGAGCCTCAGCCGCACCATCTGGGGCAAGGACTTCGAGATGCTTCGCGATGAGAAAACGGGCGAAGCGGTGATCACCAGAGCCCAGGCCGAGCACTTCGCGAAACGGTCCGGTGTGCCGGCGAGCTACTTCGAGAAGTCCGACAGGTCGAAGCGCCGCGAGCTGGCGAAGACCTTCGAGAAGTTGCAGGTGTTGAAATGATGAACGTACGTGTAGGGTGCCAGGCTTTAGGATTTTGGGACGTTGCAGGAGACCTCCCTCAAGCCTTTTATCCAGTGGAACGTGCAACTTCCCAAGATCCTAAAGCCTGGCACCCACCCCGTGTCTGGAGGGTTCGATGAAGATGATCTACAAAGTCTCGGTGGAACGCTGCATCGCGTGCGGCAAGTGTGAGCTGGCGTGCGCCTTCGCGCACGGCAGCGAAGGCAGGCCGTCGGCCACCCGCATCAACATCCACCGCCGCGGTCCCGAGCTGGGAACCCCGGTGGTGTGCTTCCAGTGCGATGATGCCGCCTGCGCCGCCGTCTGCCCGACCCAGGCGCTGGTCCGCAACGAAGCAACCGGCGCCATCGAGATGGTCAGGTCGCGCTGCATCTCCTGTCGCATGTGCGTTGCGGCGTGCCCCTTCGGCAACATGCTGTGGGACGAGACCTACCACTGTGTTCAGAAGTGCGACCTCTGCGGCGGCGAGCCGCGCTGCGTCGCCTTCTGTCCCACCGGCGCCATCGCGTGGGTGCCGGCCGCCGAGGCGGTGCTGCCGCCGGAGAAACTGGACAGAGAAAACCTTGAGGTGAGGTTGTAGGGTGCCAGGTCAGACGATTCCGACGATCTTGCGAAACAGATTCCGGCCTTTATATCGCCACGTCAAGATCGTCGGAATCGTCTGACCTGGCACCCCCGAGGAGGATTCAATGCACGAAGAGATCCGTGAAGTACTGAAAAAGGCCTACCAGATCGAAGTGGACGGCTATACCTTCTACGCCATGGCGGCGGATCGGGCCGAGAAACCGGCGGTGGCCGAGCTCTTCGACAAGCTGGCCGGCGACGAGGTCCAGCACAAGGCGTTCATCAAGAGCGTCATGGGGTCTTACGAGGACAAGGGCGTCGAGGCCTTCGTTATCCACCGGCGGGATCCCGACCTCAAGGCCTTTACATCCACCATCTACACCGACGCGTTCAAGGAGCAGGCCAACGACGCCGACTTCGAGATGGGCGTGCTGTCCATCGGGATGACCTTGGAGACCCGGGCCATCCAGTACTTCTCCGGAGCAGCCAAAGCCGCCACCGAGACCGAAGTCAAGGACTTCTACCAGTTCCTGGCGGACTGGGAGAAAGGACACTTGGAAGCGTTGCAGAAGCTCTACGGCGGCGTCCGCGAGGACTACTGGGCGGATGGTGGGTTTTCACCGTTCTGATTTCGTGAGACTTTCGACTCACGACGGACGGCTCACGACTCACTCCATCATCATTGGGCCCCGCTCGAGGACGGCAAAGACCTCTTCCGGCGGCAGCGGCTTCGAGATGAGGAAGCCCTGGGCGAAGTCGCAGCCCATCTCGCGCGCCAGGTGAAGCTGTTCCGGCTTTTCAATGCCCTCGGCCAGGGCTTCCATGCCCAGGTTCCGAGCCAGCGTGATGATCGTGCGGACGATCTCGGAGCCGCCCCCGTTGGCCCCCAAACGCTGAATGAAACCACGATCGATCTTCAGGGTGTCCACCGCGAACCGTTGGAGGTAGGCCAGGGACGAGTAGCCGGTTCCGAAATCGTCGATGTGGACCTTGACGCCCAGGTCTCTGAGCCGCCGCATGACGTCGATAGCCAGTTCGGGGACATCGATGACGGCGCTTTCGGTGATCTCGAGCTGCAGCCGGTCGGACGGCAGCCGGTTCTCGTCGAGGAGCTTCTTGACGTAGACCACCAGCTCCGGTTGGGAGAACTGCCGGCTGAACAGATTGATGCTCACCGCCGGCGACCCGTGGCCGTTGAGCCGATTCATCCAGTCGCGGGCCTGGCGGCATCCCGAGCTGAGGACCCATTCCCCGATGGGATTGATGAGACCGGTCTCCTCGGCAAGGCCGAGGAACTCGGATGGAGGCAACAGCCCGCGCTCGGGGTGCTGCCACCGCAGGAGCGCCTCACAGGCCACGATCTTCCCTGATCTGGTGTCGATGATGGGCTGGTAGTGCAGGCGGAACTCGCGGCGGTCGAGGGCGCGGCGCAGGTCGTTTTCCAAGTGCAGCTGGCTCAGCACCAGGGGGTGCATGGTCTCGTCGTACATGTGGTGTCTGGCGCGGCCTTCGGCCTTGGCGTGGTACATGGCGATGTCGGCGTCGCGCAGAATTTCATCGGGATTTTCGTACCGGCTGGAGCTGATGGCGATTCCGGTGCTGGCGGTGGTGAAGACCTCTTCGCCATCGATGGAGAATGGGAGCGAGAGCGCGTCGTGAATTCGTTGGGCCACGGAAACGACCTCATCGTGGCCGGCGATGTCCGGGATGAGCACCGTGAACTCGTCGCCGCCGATGCGGGCAACGGTGTCGCCGGGCCGAACTGCCCGGCGCAGGCGCTTGGCGATCTCCACCAGCAGCCGGTCTCCCATCTGGTGGCCGTAGCCGTCGTTGACGAGCTTGAAGCGGTCGACGTCGAGGAAGAGAACGGCGAAGGGGGAGTCCACGCGGCCGCGGGCGCGCTCCAGCGCCAGCTCCACCCGATCGTGGAAGGAGGCCCGATTGGGGAGCCCGGTCAGCTGGTCGTGCAGTGCGGAGTACAGCAGTTGCTCCTCGGCGTGCTTCCGTTGTGTGATGTCCACCAGGACGCCCTCGATGGACGGCTCGCCGTCGAACTGAACCGTGCGGGTCTGCTGGAGAACCCACTTGACCTCGCCCGACTTGGTGATGAGACGGTACTCGGAGGGCACGCCGGAGCGGCTGGCTCCGATCTTGAACCCGTTCGCCGACGCCATTACCAGGGTCCGGTCGGCGGGGTGGATGAGGCGCTCGAACTGGACCTGGTCGAAGGCGAGGACCTCCTCGAGATCAAAGCCGGTGATGTCCGCCATCATCCGGTTGGCATAGGCCATCCTGCGGTTCTGAATGACGAAGATCCCCTGCAGCGACTGTTCCGCCAGCGACCGGAACTTCTCTTCGCTCTCGCGCAGGGCGGCCTCGGTTCGAAGCTGTTCGGTCTGGTCGACGTAAATGCCGTAGATCAACTCGACCTTGTCATCCTGGGTGACCGGGACGCCGAAGATTTGGACCGGCACCGGAGTTCCGTCCTTGCGGCGGCGGACCGAGTACAGGGCCACGCTCTCGCCGTCGAAGGTGCGGCGTGAAAGCCGGCTCGCTTCTTCGATCCGGTCCGGCGGCGTGATGAGCTCGTTGACCTTTCGGCCGACGATCTCGGCGCTGGTGAAGCCGAAGAGCGACTGGAACGCCGGGTTGACGGCGACGATGTTTTCCTCCGAGTCGGCCACGAGAACGGCCAGCGGCATGTTTTCGTACAGCTGCTCGAAGCGCCGGGTCTCCAGCTGGAGAGTTTTGGCGTCCCGGTGGCGTTGGATGGCGGCGCCGATGATGATGGCGGCGGATCGCAGGGCTTCGATCTCGGAGATGAGCCAACGGCGTTCGGTGACGCAGTCGTCGAACTCGATGAAGCCCCACAGCTGGCTGCCGGCCATGATGGGCACCGTGGCCACCGACAGCACGCCCTGGTCCTCGAGGATGCGCCGCTCCCGCGACGACAGCGAGCTGACCCTGGCGTGCACGCAGCGGCCGGCCTCCAGCTCGTACAGAAACCGGCCGAGGCCCACCTTGCGCATGGGGACGGCCTTGATCAGGTGATTGTCCGCACGCGGTTCGACGCCGTTGGCCACCCACTCGAAGCGGTGGCTGAGGATGACGTCGTCGCCCTGCTCGGTCATGGAGAACAAGGTTGCCCGGCTGACCTCGGTGGCCAGTCCCAACTGCTCGAGCACGGGGATGATGACGGTCGTCCAGTTGACGGTGGAGTTCATGGTGCGGGCGGCGAAGCTCATCGCCCGGAAGATCTGGGTTCCGTGGGTGACCACCTTTTCCGACTCGACGCGGTCCGTGATGTCGGAGAAGACACCGAGCAGCCCGGTGACCGCGCCCGATGCGTCGAGGATGGGCACCTTGGAGGTGTCGATCCAGACCCGCCGCCCGTCGGCCTGGAGCTGGGTCTCCACGATGTGGTACTCGGGGCTTCCGGTGGCCATCACCCGGTTGTCCACCTCGACGTAGAAATCGGCCTCGCTATCGGTCCACGCGAGCTGGTGGTCGGTCTTACCGACGATTTCCTCGGGGCTCCCGAGCCCCGCCGCCTGGGCGAAGCGCAGATTGCATCCGCGATAGACCGACCGGCGGTCCTTCCAGAATACGAACTCGGGCTCGTCGTCGAGCAGGGCCCTGACTTTCTCGAGGGATGCCTCGAGACCGGCCGGATCCGGAGCAACCTCCATCGGCAATTCGGCCACACCGCGGCCTGGGTGCGATGGCCGGTGGGCTTGTTGGTCGCTCACTCCTCCCCCCTCGGGTGCGAAACGGTCCAATTCCAGAGTATCAGGCTGGGGCTCTTCTACAATTGATATCTGTCACATTGGGAAGGTGGTGAAAAAATGGACCTACACGACGCATTCGAGGCCGCGACCGAGCGCGCCAAGCAGCTGCCGCATCAGGACAATGAGCGTTTGCTCGAGCTGTACAGCCTTTTCAAGCAGGCCACCGAAGGCGACGTCTCCGGCGAGCGTCCCGGGCTCTTCGACTTCCGGGCCACGGTTAAGTACGACGCCTGGGAGAACCGGAAGGGCATGAGCCGGGACGAGGCCATGCAGGCGTATATCGATCTGGTGGACCGGTTGGCCGCCGGTTAGCACCGGCAACCGGGCTGCTGGATCCTCGATCCTGGATCCTTGCTGGGGACTCCGCAACCCGGATCGACGTTCGCTCCATGGACACGACTGCCGCGGGCCTCGGACGAGGGGGGTTCAGAGTTCCTCCATGTGTCTGACCGCCATCCAGCATCTTGCATCCAGCATCCAGTTCCCAGCCCTCCCGATCCCGCGCTAGAATTCAGTCCCTCGGAGGATTCGTATGGCTTATCAGCACAGCGTCACCGTCGACGGACGATCATTGACCATCGAGCGGGTGGAAGCCGTGGCCAGGGGCGGCGCTTCCGTCACCTTCGACAGCGGCGCCCGCACCAAGGTCGCGGCGTCCCGGCGCGTGGTCGACGAGATCCTCTCCTCGGGCACCGTGGCGTACGGAATCAACACCGGTTTCGGGCGCCTGGCCGAGGTCCGAATCCCCCCGGATCAGCTCGAGCAGTTGCAGCTCAATCTCCTCCGGTCGCACGCCTGCGGCGTCGGGGAGCCCTTTCCTGAGGACGTGGTGCGGGCCATGCTGCTGCTGCGGGCCAACGTTCTCGCGACGGGTCACGCGGGCTGTCGGCCCGTGGTGGTGGAGCGGGTGCTCGATCTGCTCGGAGCGCGGGTCCATCCGGTGGTGCCGAGCCTCGGTTCGGTGGGCGCTTCGGGCGATTTGGCGCCGTTGGCCCATCTGGCCCTGCCCCTGGTCGGTGAGGGCCGCGCACGGGTCAACGGAGAGACCCTGTCGGGAGGTGAGGCGCTGAAACGAGCCGGGCTGGAGCCGGTCGTCCCCGCGGCCAAGGAGGGGCTCGCCCTCATCAACGGCACCCAGGCGTCGGCGGCGGTGGGAGCGTTGGCTCTCGTCGATGCGTCGCGGCTGCTCGATGCGGCTGATGTGATCTGCGCCCTGACCCTTGATGCTCTGGCCGGAACCGACGCCGCCTTCGAGCCCTCGGTTCACGAGGCGCGTCCCCACCCGGGCCAGATCGAGAGCGCCCGCCGCCTGCACCGGCTCCTGGATGGGTCCGCCATCCGCGACTCCCACCGGGACTGCGGGCGAGTCCAGGATGCCTACTCGCTGCGCTGTTCGCCGCAGGTTCACGGCGCCTCGCGAGATGCCTTTCAGCACGCTCGCCGGGTACTCGAGATCGAGCTCAACTCGGCCACCGACAACCCCATGGTCTTCGCGGACGGGAGGATCATCTCGGGCGGGAACTTCCACGGCGCTCCCATCGCTGCAGTCTTCGACTACCTGGCGGCGACCCTCACCGATCTCGCCTCGATCTCGGAACGCCGTTTCGCCCGGATGGTCGACGCGTCGCTCTCGGGTCTGCCGCGTTTCCTGGTGGAGGACGCGGGCCTGAACTCAGGTTTCATGATGGTTCAGGTCTCGGCGGCGGCCCTGGTGAGCGAATGCAAGACCCTCTCCCACCCGGCGTCGGTGGACTCGATTCCCACCTCGGCGGGTCAGGAGGACCATGTCTCCATGTCCACCTGGGCTTCGCGGAAGCTGGCGCGAGTCGTCGAGCTCGTCCGAAAGGTTCTCGGGATGGAGCTCCTCGCGGCGGCGCAGGCCCTGGAGTTCCACCGGCCGCTGACCACCTCGCCCGCTCTCGAGGATGTCGTCCGGCGGCTCCGGGACCGCGTGCCGAGGTACGAAGACGACCGCTTCTTCGCCGACGACATGGAGGCGGCGGCTGATCTCCTTTTCGACCTCGCCGACGAAACGCCGGGCGACTGATTCGTTCCAGTGTTGTTCTCTTTTGCTGCGATCGGCTTCTGTTGGCTGCCGCTGCCGCTGCCATCGGCCATGGCCAGGGATACGGGCCCGGTCCTCAGCGGCGGCCTTCTGGCTTGGCACCGCCTACCGGCGGCACCAACCCAGCGTCGCCCGATCAGCATGGTCATGATGGGAGAAGAGAACGTTGGTGACCATGCTGCTCGGACGAGCGGCGGCCTGCCTGCAGACTTCAACAACGTACCCTGAGCGCGCTCGTCGTGGGTTGCCCGGCAAGGCATTGTGCGCTGCGTCCTCGTGGCAGGAAGGTCGAGGGAAAGCACAATGCCATGCCCGGCACGCCCCGCCCGACGCCGATGTGCGCGATCGCGCACCCGCATCGAACTCGCGACTCGCCTCTCGTGCCCGGGTCGGGAACGAAAAAACCGCCCCCGGATGGGGGCGGTCACTGCCAACTTCGAACTGTCAACTCTCTACGAGCACCCTGTGGTGGCGCCGCACGACTCGCACTTGAGGCAGGTGCCGTTGCGCACCAGGGTCAGAGAGCCGCACTCGGGGCAGGGGTCGCCCTCGTAGCCCATCCACCGCGCCTGTTGGACGGCGGTGGTGCTGTGTGACGACGACGAACGGCTCGCTGTGGCGGCGGACGATGAGCCGGAGTTCAAGGTCGCCTGGCTGCGGTTCTCACCAACGGCGATGGGCCTTACGTTGGCATCGTCGGGCTTCTCACCGGGGGCTTTCTTGTGCTGGTCCTTGCCGGAGCCGACGGCGTCGTGACGGATGTCCTCGGTGGAGACCTGGGCGAGATCGTCGCGACCCAGATAGGTGATCGCGAGCTCGCGGAAGACGTAGTCGATGACCGAGGTGGCCATCTTGATCCGGTCGTGGCCGCCGACGATGCCCGAGGGCTCGAAGCGCGTGAAAACGAACGCGTCCACGAACTCTTCCAGCGGCACGCCGTACTGCAGGCCGAGGGAGACCGCGATGGCGAAGCAGTTCATGAGCGAGCGGAAGGCGGCCCCCTCCCGGTGCATGTCCAGGAAAATCTCGCCAACCGAGCCGTCCTCGTACTCGCCGGTGCGGATGTAGACCTTGTGGCCACCCACGGCGGCCTTCTGGGTGAAGCCGGCGCGCCGTTGAGGCAGCCGCCGTCGGCGCGCCTGGTAGCGGATGACCACGCGCTCGGCGATGGCCTCGGCGACGTGCTGGACGTCACCACCGGCCACAGCATCGGCGAGATTCTCCTCTTCTTCGGCGGTGAGGGCGATGGACAGCGGCTGGCTGAGCTTCGAGCCGTCGCGATACAGGGCCACCGCCTTGAGCATCTTCTGCCATGCCAGGGAGTAGGCGTTCTTGATGTCGTTCAGGTCGGCCTCGGCGGGCATGTTGATGGTCTTTGAGATGGCGCCGGAGATGAAGGGCTGGGCCGCCGCCATCATCATGATGTGGCCGTCGGCCGAAATGGAGCGTGTGCCCCGCTTTCCACAGCGGTTGGCGCAGTCAAACACCGCCAGGTGCTCTTCGTGCAGGTGAGGTGCGCCCTCCACCGTCATGGTGCCGCAGGCGTAGGTGTTGGCGCTGTCGATCTCGTCCTGGGAGAAACCGAGACGGTCGAGCACGTCGAGGTTCCAGTCGGCGAGCTCCTCCTCGTCGATCCCCAGCTGCTTGAGATAGTCCACTCCGAGAACGTGTGGGGCAAAGGCGCTCTGGATGTCGAACGAGGTCGGCAGAGCCTCTTCGACCCTGCCGATGGCGTCGGCGTCGAATCCGCGGACTTCGAGGGCGTGGTGGTCGATGGTCGGGCATCCGTCCAGGGTGCCTCGGCCGACCGCATAGTGCACGATTTCCTGGATCTGGTCTTCGGCGTAACCCAGGGATTCGAGTGCGGCGGGGATGCTCTGGTTGATGATCTTGAAAAAGCCGCCCCCGGCAAGCTTTTTGAACTTGACCAGAGCGAAGTCGGGCTCGATCCCGGTGGTGTCGCAGTCCATGACCAGACCGATGGTGCCGGTTGGGGCAACGACGCTCGCCTGGGCGTTGCGGTAGCCGTGCCGGGTACCGAGATCGAGGGCGCGGTCCCAGGTTTCACGGGCGGCGGCGAGAAGGTCGGGCGGCGTCAGCTCGGCGTCCAGCCCGACCGGCTTGATCGTCAGCCCGTCGTACATCTCGTGCGGCGCGTCGTAGGCGGCGCGCCGGTGGTTGGAGATCACCCGCAACATGGCGTCGTGGTTTTCTTGAAAGCCCTCGAACGGACCGAGTTGCGCCGCCATCTCCGCGGAAGTGGCGTAGGCCTCGCCGGTCATGATGGCGGTGATGGCGCCGCAGATGGCGCGGCCCTGGTCGGAGTCGTAGGGGATGCCCTGGCGCATGAGCAGGGATCCGATGTTGGCGAAGCCGAGGCCGAGGGTCCGGTAGCGGTAGCTGAGCTCGGCGATGCGGCGGCTGGGGAACGACGCCATGAGCACCGAAATCTCGAGGACCATGGTCCACAGCCGGACGGTGTGGCGGAAGCTCTCAATGTCGTAGCTGCCGTCGTCGTTGAGGAACTTCACCAGGTTGATGGACGCCAGGTTGCACGCCGTGTCGTCGAGGAACATGTACTCGGAGCACGGGTTGGAGGCATTGATCCGGCCGGAGTTGGGACAGGTGTGCCACTCGTTGATGGTGTCGTCATACTGCAGGCCCGGGTCGGCGCACTCCCACGCCGACATGGTGATCTGGTCCCAGAGCCCGGAAGCCGAGACCGCTCGCGCCACTTCGCCGTCGATGCGGCGGATCAGCGGCCACTCGCCGTTGGACGCCAGGGTCTCGAAGAAGCTGTTGGGGACGCGGACGCTGTTGTTGGCGTTTTGGCCGGATACGGTGAAGTAGGCGGCCGAGTCCCAGTCGGTGTCGTACTCCTCGACGGGGTACTCCCGGATGCCCTGGGCGGCGAGTTGGAGCACCCGCTGGATGGAACCGTCGGGAACGCCGCGCCGGCGGGCGGTGCGGACAGTTCGGGCGAGCTTGTGATTCTTCTTCGGGTCGATCTCCGCCGAACCGTCCTCGGCGAAGCAGCTTTCGAGGATGGCGGACAGGTGACGGCGATTGAGCCGCGAGCCGGTGACCAGCGCCGCCACCTTCCTCTCCTCCACCGCCTTCCACGAGACGAACTCTTCGATATCGGGGTGGTCGAGGTCGAGGCAGACCATCTTGGCGGCGCGCCGGGTGGTGCCACCTGACTTGATGGCGCCGGCGGCGCGGTCGCCGATCTTGAGGAAGGACATCAGGCCGGAGCTCTTGCCGCCGCCCGACAGGGGTTCGCCTTCGCCGCGAAGGTTGGAGAAGTTGCTGCCGGTGCCCGAGCCGTACTTGAAGAGCCTCGCCTCGCGGACCCAGAGGTCCATGATGCCGCCGTCGTTGACGAGGTCGTCGGCCACGGACTGGATGAAGCAGGCGTGCGGCTGGGGGTGCTCGTAAGCGTTGGTGGTGCACTCGAGCTCGCCGGTGGTGGGATTGCAGAAGTGATGGCCCTGGGCCGGTCCGGCGATGTCGTAGGCCCAGTGGAGGCCGGTGTTGAACCACTGGGGAGAGTTGGGAGCGGTCATCTGGTTGGCGAGCATGTAGCAGAGCTCGTCGTGGAAGGCCCGGGCGTCTTCTTCGGTATCGAAGTAATCGTGCTCGCGGCCCCAGTGCGTCCAGCAGCCGGCGAGCCGGTCAAAGACCTGGCGGGCGTCGCGTTCGGGCCCGGTGACCGGGTGGCCATCGTCGCCGAGGAGGGGGTTTCCATCGTCGTCGAGCTGGGGTACGCCGGCCTTTCGGAAGTATTTCTGAACGAGAACGTCTACCGCGACCTGGGACCAGCTCTCCGGCGCCAGAACGTCGTGCATCGAAAAAACGAGACTGCCGTCGGGATTGCGAATCTCGGTTGATCGCGCGACAAAAGCGATTTCGGCGTATGGATCTGATCCCGCGCTGGTGAATCGACGCTCTACCTTCATCTGACCCCCTCAACCTCCCGCTCATTTTGCGATTCATGAGCGACAAAACTCCCCCGACATACACCGCCTACGTCCCACTGATCGGGGTGGATTTTGCCGACTCGAACCACTATATCTTGGGCCTTTCTCTATTGTCAACAACTATATATGGGGGTTTTGACTTTTTCTAAATGCCTGAAAGAAGACGGTTTCCGGCGCTGTTCAGCGACATGGTTTGACCTGAGACGCATGTCTCAGAAAGGCGTCGCGTTTGGAGAAGCACGTGCTTGATCCGGGCATGTACGAGACTCTGTCGGGAGCTCGGTTTCGAGTGTTGTTTTCTGCACTGGGATTGCGATCCCCGCCGGGCCGAAAAAGCCCTCTCAGGACCGGTAGCGCTCGCTGATTCTCGGGATCAGGTAGTCGGTGAACGCTCGATCCAGATCGAAGGCCGGGCGCAGTCCCCAGTCACGGCGCGCCGCCGAGTCGTCCACGTCGGCCGGCCAGCTGTCGATGATGGCCTGCCGCTTGAGGTCCGGCTCGAAGGTGATCTCGGCGTCGGGAAATCCGCATTTCACGAGCTCGGAGATCTCGCCGGCCGAGGGGTTGAACGCGGTGATGTTATAGACCGAACGTGTGAGATTGTCGGCATCGGCCGATGCCAGGGCGAGCATCGCGTCCACCGCGTCGGGCATGGTCATGAAAGGGATCCGGGCGTCGGGGCGAACGAAGCAGGCATATGGCTGACCCTGGGCGGCGGCGTGGATCATCTCGGGTGCGTAGTCGGAGGTGCCGCCTGACGGGACGGTGACCGCCGAGATCAGACCGGGAAATCGGATGGCCCGGAAGTCCACCTTGCCGGAGAGCGGCTCCGCCGCCAGCTGCTTGTAGTTGTCAGCGTAATAACGGCCCAGGTGCTCACAGTAGAGCTTGTTGCATCCGTACATGGTGGTGGGTTGATTCCACTCGTGTTCGCTGACGCGGCCGGCGTGGTTCTTGCGCTCGAGGTCCGGCAGGCCGTAGGCGGCGATGGAGCTGGGGTAGAGAAAGACCACCGGGTGGCCGTGGGACTCACCTTGAGACTGGGCGAAGTCGAGCAGCTTGAGGGTGCCCTCGACGTTGACCTGGTGACCGGCCAAGGGGGTGAACTCGGCGCGCGTAGAGAGCAGCGCCGCCAGGTGGTAGACGGTGCGGACCTCGAACTCGGCCAGGATGCGTTCGAGGAGGTGAATCTCGAGGATGGAACCGAGGTACTCCCGGTCGACGAGGTCGCGGTGCTCGCGCGGCAGCGGCTGCAGGTCGATCGTGATGATCGACGTGCCGCCATCGGCCGCCAGTTTTTCAATGAGGCCGTGGCCGATCTCGCCACTGGCGCCGGTAATCAGAATGACGGGCTTGCGCATGTGGACCCCCGATCCTCGCGACTGGCCGGATGATACACGTGGATGCCGCCGCCTGTCACCGGGTCGGCCGATGGACCGCCGAGCTCCAGCTCGGCAATGGGTCGTGGTGGGGACCCGGTGCGTGGTCGGTGCACCGGACGGTACCCGGTACGCCGGCCTTATGGACGCCTTCGCCTTCCGGCGTCGTTGCCCAGCGTCGCCCGAACAGCGTGGTCTATGGGACACGAGGATGCGTTGACCGCGCTGATCGGACGAGCGACGGCCTGCTTCTGCTTCAGCGACGTACCCTGAGTGCGCTCCCCGTGGATTGCCAAGCACGCATTGTGCACTGGCGCTCTCGACCGACAGGGCGGTCAAGCACAATGGCGTGCATGGCACGTCCCGCCGGAACGCCGATGTGCGTGGTCGGGGTTGGGGAGGTGGGTAGTGATCCGGCGCTTCCGGATCGTCGTCGCGAATCGGGTGCGCGATACGGGTGCCTGGCTCCAACTTTGTTCGCCGCGAACAAAGTTGCGTGCCTGGCATCCCCTTCGGGTACGGGAACGGGAACGGCATCGGGGATGGGGGAGGGATCCAAACTCTCGGAGACGCGGTGACGTCAAACCCTGTGATCGTGAACCGATCGGTCCGACTTTGCGTAGACAAGGGCGAGGAGGCCTTCTCGATGGGCAAATTGCTGAAGATGCTGTTCGTGCTGATCCTTGTGGGTACCGCCGGCGGCGCCATCTATGGATTCGTCGGCAAGTCGAGCGCTGAGGAGAACGGCTTCACCGTTGTCGAAGCCGAGATCGGCGACATCACCGAGAAAGCTCTGGCGGTGGGGCAGATCGAGCCGCGCGAGCGGTTTCAGGTGAAGTCGAAGATCTCGGGCATTGTGGCCCGGTGCTTCGTCGAGGTCGGCGACGTGGTTCGAGCCGGCGATCCGCTCTTCGAGATCGCCCCCGATCCGACTCCCCAGGAGCTCCTCAACGTCGACCACCGGGTCCGCTCGGCCGAAGCGAGCTTCGGCAAGGCCAGGGCCGACTATCAGCGAGGCATCGAGCTGCACGAGGATGGCCTCCTCTCCAAGGGCGACCTCGACGCACTCAAAGAGACCTACGAGCTGGCACAGGTCTCCGTGGAGCAGGCCCGCGACAACCAGGAGCTCACCCGCCAGGGGATCGTGTCCGGCGGAACCACCGAGGTCGAGCGCATCATCCGGTCCACCGCCAATGGGACCGTTCTCAGTAGAACAGTGGACGTGGGCGACCCGGTGGTGCCTCTGACCTCCTACCAGCCGGGGACCGAGCTCGCGAGCATCGCCGACATGAGCGACCTGATCTTCAAAGGAACCGTGGACGAGATCGACGTCGGCAAGATCGCGGTGGGGATGCCGACCCGGATCAAGGTCGGCGCCCTGCCCAACGACGTCGTGATCGGCCAGCTCTCGCGCATCGCGCCGCAGGCGCAGCGCTCGGAGGGCGCCACTCTCTTCGACGTCGAGGCCGAGCTCGATCCGGATCAGGGGCTGACCCTGCGGGCCGGGTACTCGGCCAATGCCGACGTGGTGATCAGGGAGAAGACCGAGATCGTACTCATCCCGGAGCGGCTGGTGATCTTCTCCGAGGACGGTACGGCGACCTATGTCGAGGTGCCCGGGGTCGGCCCCGAAGCCGAGCCCGAGAAGATCGCTGTGGAGCTAGGGCTCTCGGACGGGCTCAACGTCGAGGTCGTCAACGGCGTGTCGGTGGGCGACGAGATCGTGCAACGGCCGCCGAAAGAAATTTCGTAGCCGGGGAACGGCGTGACGTCCTTCGGCTCTTTTCTGCGGCAGCTCGCGCGCGACATCTGGTCGCAGAAGCTGCGTACCTTCCTCACCGTCTTCGGCATCATCTGGGGAACGGTGGCGGTGGCCCTGCTGCTGGCGGTGGGAGAGGGCGTCCATCGGCGCCAGACCAGGAGCTTCGCCGGTCTCGGCGATCGCATCGTCATCGCCTGGCCGTCCCGGACCTCTCTGCCCTTCGAGGGCCTCGGCAAGGGCCGGCGGATTCGTGTCGATGAATCCGACATCGAATTTCTCGAGAAGCGGGTGGAGGGGCTCGCCGGGATTTCCAGCGAGTACACCGAAAACCTCCGCGTGACCTTCGGCGATCGCAAGCGGCTGGTGGATGTGTCCGGTGTGGTGCCGATCTTCGGTGAGATGAGGAACCTCATCCCCGCCGAGGGCGGCCGCTTCATCAATCCTACCGATCTGGAGCAGCGGCGGCGGGTGGTCTTCGTCGGCAACGAGCTCGCCGAGGACCTCTTCGGCGAGCTCGATCCCGTCGGCCGGGAAGTGATGCTGCACGGCTCGCCGTTCACCGTCGTCGGTGTGCTGCTCGAGAAGGACCAGGACTCCTCCTACTCGGGCCGGGACCACTCCAACATGTACATTCCCTCGACCACTTTCCGGGCGTTAACCGGACGGCGCTACGTCAACCTCTTCATCTACAAGGCGCCGACCCCGGATCAGAACAAGCAGCTCACCGAGCGGGTCCTCGCCGCCCTCGGAGAGCGAAAGCGGTTCGACCCTCGCGACACCCAGGCGCTCGGGATCTGGGACACCACCGACATGTTCGTCTGGTTCGACACCTTCATGCTCGCCTTCAAGCTCTTCATGGGCTTCATGGGCGTGCTGACCCTGACCGTGGGCGGTATCGGCGTGTCCAACATCATGAACGTGGTCGTCGAGGAGCGAACCCGTGAGATCGGGATCAAGATGGCCCTCGGCGCGAAAGGCCGGACGGTTCTCGGCCAGTTCCTCCTCGAGACGCTGGTCCTGACCGCCATCGGCGGCGTGATCGGGCTCGCCGTGACCTGGGGCTTCTGCTCCGTGGTCGAGGGATCGCCGGCAGAGGACGCCATCGGTACGCCGGTGCTGTCGCCCCAGATCGCGCTGCTCACTGCCGGCGTGCTGGGGCTGGTCGGCTTTCTGGCGGGCTACTTTCCGGCCCGAGGGGCGTCGCGCCTCGACCCGGTCGTCGCCATGAAATTATGACCCAAGATCTGCGATTCTCACCGGCGATCTCCGCCAATCTCTCGTGCTCCGGCGTTGGCGAAAATGCTCGACGTACCACCAGTACGCCTCCGCTTTTCGCAAACACCGGAGCATCGAGATATCGGCGTATCTCAACCGGCAGAACCGCAGATCTTGGGTCAGGAGTTGAATAAATATGGGCAGAAACTTCTCTGTCATTGCCCAGCTTTTCTTGAAAGCGTCTTCGTTGCAGCGGAAGCGGGCGGTTCTGACAGTCGCCGCGATTGCCTGGGGCACGGTGGCGATCCTGATGCTGCTGGCGTTCGGCGAAGGGCTTCGCCACCAGATGGTCAAGGCCCGTCGGGGGATGGGCGAGAACATCGCGGTCTGGTGGTCGGGCGAAACCTCCAAGGTCTGGCAGGGTCTCCCCGAGGGCCGTAGGATCCGGTCCCGGCTCGACGACCTCGATTACCTCCGGGCCAAGATGCCCTCCGCCACCGGCGTTCTCGGGGAGATGACCTCGTGGCAGACCACTCTGACGTGGGGGACGACCACCATCACCGGTCGGGTCACCGGCGCCAACTGGCAGTACGGGGAGCTGCGCCACCACTACCCGCAACCGGGAGGTCGGTTCTTCAACGCCCACGACGAGCGCGACAAGCGCCGGGTGATCTTCCTCGGCAACCAGCTCGCCGAGGACATCTTCGGCGACCTCGATCCGGTGGGCGAGATCCTTCAGGTGGCCAACGTTCCCTACCTGGTCATCGGCGTGATGCAGCCCAAGCTGCAGATGGGCACCTACAAGGGCCCCGACGAGAACGGCGCCGTCGTCCCCATCACCACCTTCGCGGCGCAGTGGAGCCGGCGCTGGCTCAATAACGTGGTTTTCAAGGTGGCCGAGGCCGACGACATGCCGTCGGCCCGGGAGGAGTTCGCCCAGGCGTTGTCGGCGAGGTACCGCTTCGATCCCACCGACGAGCAGGTCACGGGTCTGTGGGACACCGCCGAGGGAGGCAAGACCCTGGCGAGCGAGATGCGGGCGTTCCAAATCTTCCTCGGCATCATCGGTGCCCTGACCCTGCTGGTGGGCGGAATCGGCGTCGCCAACATCATGTACGCGGTGGTCAAGGAGAAGACCCGCGAGATCGGGGTCCAGATGGCCATCGGCGCGCACCGCAGCTGGATCACCGGCCCGTTCGTTCTGCAGGGGATGACCTACACCCTCCTCGGGGGCGTTATCGGTTTGGTGATCGCCATCGTCTTGGTGCTCGCCTTCCAGGCGGTTCCCGTAGAGCACAACGAAGCTGTCGAGTTCCTCGGCAAGCCGACCTTGAGTGTGGAGATCGCGGTGGTGACGGCGGCGCTGCTCGGCTTCGTCGGCATTCTCGCCGGTTACTTCCCGGCCCGGCGGGCGGCGAGTGTCGATCCCGCGGAGACCCTTCGTTATGAATAGTCGCATGTGGGTGCCCGGAGGTAACCATGAACTGGCCAGGTAAGAGAAGGAAAGCAAACGGCAGCTCGAACGGGCACATCATCGAGATGCTCGGGATCACCAAGGTGTACGACACCGGCAAGATCCAGGTCGAGGCGCTGCGGGGGATCGACCTGGTGGTGAGCAAGGGGGAGTTCGTGGCAGTGGTGGGTCCGTCCGGATCGGGCAAGTCGACCCTGCTCAACCTGGTCGGGTGCCTGGACACGCCGTCGGGAGGTCGCTACATGCTCGGCGGGGAGGCGGTGGCAGGTCTCGACCGCGACCAGCTCGCCGACGTCAGAAACCGCCGGGTCGGATTCGTCTTTCAGAACTTCAACCTGCTGCCCCAGCTCACCGCCCTGGAGAACGTCGAAATGCCCATGCTCTTCGCCGGCATCGGCCGCCGCGAGCGCCGCCGGCGCGCCGTGGAGCACCTCGAACGGGTGGGTCTCGGCGAGAGAGTGGCGCACCGTCCCACCGAGCTCTCCGGCGGTCAGATGCAGCGGGTGGCCATCGCCCGCGCCCTGGCCATGGAGCCCGACATCGTCCTCGCCGACGAGCCCACCGGCAACCTGGACACCGGGTCGGGGTCGGATGTCATGAGCCTGCTCTCGGAGCTTTGGGATCAGGGGAGAACGCTGGTGGTGGTGACCCACGACACGACCCTGGCCTCCCGCGCCGGCCGGGTGGTGGAGATCCGAGACGGCCTCGTCGTCTCCAACCAGAGCGCCGTCGCCTGACACCAATCTCGCTGTTCACTCCATGAAGGTGAGCTCCCAGAGGTGAACGTGGCCGGGGTCCGTCTGGCGGAGATCGGTGAGGGTCAGGGTCGCCCTGTCGAATCGGACGCGGTGCGGAAAAGAAACGGTTGCCCAGGGTTCCTCAATGGTTCCGGTGACGGAGGTTCCAGCGGTGAGCGGTTCGTCGCTTCCCGGCGCGAAGAGCTCGATGCCGATCTCGACATTCGTTGAACCGAATACGACCCTGGCGGCCGAAGCCTCGATCGGTTCATCGGTCTCGACAGCCAGCATCATGGGGTTGGCCGCCGAGGTTCGCGCCAGGGTGTCGTCATCGCCGTCGAAGAGCAGCTCGGCGCTGCCGATGTCGAAATCGGAGTGGCGAACCGTCAACCGCCGGCCCATGGCGGCGACGTACGACGACCGTAACCGCCGGCGCTCCGCAGCCTCGGCGGCAAGGATCTCCGCGATGTCGTCCCGGTAGGTGAGGCGGAGGAAAGTGAATCCACGGGTCCCGTCGGGATAGGGGAGCACGCGGAGCTCGTCGATCTCGGCGAACTTGCCGCTGGTTTTCACCGCTTCGTACTCGGTGGGAATGGCGACCAGGATCATGCTCTCGATCGCCGGGTCGGGATCGTGAAGAAGGGGCATCAACGAACCCAGCTTCTTGGGCGCGTCTTCAGCCAGGAAGAAGCGGGCCACGTTGTCGGCGCCGTTGGTCCAGTCGGGTGAGATGAGAAACGAACGGTTCGGGTCCTCATCGAGCATTTCGTCCACCGCTGTGTAGAGCTGGCGGGCCCCCCACTGCATGCCGCCCATGCCGTAGTTTCGGTGCCAGGTCGGCCCCTCCTCGAGAGCGCTGGTCAAAAGACGCAGGTTGACCAGGGCGAGCACGCTGAAGACCGCCACCCCGACGAGCCGGGAGCGCGCCGGTGATCGACGGCTGATCAGGGCCACCGCTGCATCCACCCCGATGCCGCCGAGCACTGCGGCTGGAATCACCAAGGCCATCAGCCGGGTGATCGAGTGTCCGACGATGGCCGCCGCGCAGGGAATGATGATTGCCGAGAGGAGGAGCAGGCGGTGCGCCGGCCGGCGGAACCGGACGACGGCCACGATCAACCCGATGGCGACGAAGGGTGCGACCCAGACCAGGATGTGCGGGTTGGGCCCCATGAGGTGGCGGTGGAAATCGTCGGTGTTGGGAATGAACCAATAGCGGGGATCGAGTCCGGCCAGGTACTCCGACGCGTAGATACCGAGCTTCTCGGAAAGCGGCCGGGGCTCGAACCAGTACGCTGCCATGACCCGGAGCTGGCCCGCGTTGGCGTGCGGGTGGCTGATGATGAAACGAACGAAGGGCAGGACGAGGATGGCGAGTAGCCCCGCGGCCCGGGTAACGACGGGGCGGTGGCGAAGGTGGTGGGAGAGGTCGGCGAGCAAAAAGGCGAGCCCGGTGACCACCATGATCACGCGGCCGGGGCTGTAGCTGTAAAAGGCGAGGCTGCCCCAGAGCAGGGCGAGGTAGAGCCGACGGGTCTCACCGTCGCGATAGCGGAAGTACTCGTAGAGGAAACCCGCGTAGAACGAGGCCATCATGGTGGTTTCGAAGGCGGTTCGGGAGTGCAGGAACCACGCCGGAGTGACGGACAGCAGCAGCCCGCCGACCCACCAGTGCTCGAGACCGAAGATGTCCCGGAGCATCAGGCATACCCAGACGAAGGCGAGCAGGGTCACGAGGGTTGCGGTCAGCCGGGTGACGACGATGGATTTGCCGAAGGCCATGAACGGCAGCACCTGAGCGTAGACGGACGGTCCCAGATTGTAGCGGTCGGCGTTCTTGAAGAAGGTCGGGAAGAGCTCGCCCTCGATGCTGCGGCAGCCATCCCGAACGAAGTCGGCCGCGACATTGGTCTGGACGGCCTCGTCGCAGAAGAAGAAGATGGGGTAGTCGGCGAGTCCGACCACCCGGGTGAGGAGGTAGACGGCGACACCCAACCCGAAGAGAACGGCCGGCAGTCCGGCGGCCGCTCGGCCGTGGGGCCGCCTTGAACTCTGGAGATCGGGTGGAGCGTCCGTCACCGTCGCCGCCATCGTCCGAGCCTAGCACGAAGGAGAGGCGCCCCGGGCGGCGTTGTCGGCGCGCTGAGGGCCGACGTGGCTCAGCGGCTCGGGCGGACGGTGGTGCTCAGCTGCCGAACCGGGCGAAGAGGGTCGCCAGCTCGGCCTGGCTGAGGCCCTCCCACTCTTCGCCACTGGCCAGGCAGAGCAACGCCATCTTCGCGGCTTTGTCGAGAACGTGAATTCGGTCCAGCGCAGTTGGGGGGTCGGGCGCGTGGGCGATGCAGCCGTGGTAGCGCCACAGGACGGTGTCGGCGCCCGAGCGTACCGCGCGGGCCGTGGCCTCGCCGAGCTCGTCCGAGCCCGGGAGCAGGTAGGGCACGAGAGTCGCCCCGCGGGGCGCGAAGATCTTGGCCTCGGGGTGGGTCGTCCACAGTAGCCGGTTGAACTCGTCGGGATCGGCGCAGCGCCGCAGGTGACTGATAGCGGCGAGATGGGTCGGGTGGGTGTGGAGAATGGCGCGGCTCTCGGAGCCCTGCCCGCGCAGGGTTGCGTGGATCTCCAGGTGGCTCGCCAGCTCCGAGGTCGGCCGGATGTCGCGGGCGTTCCAGACCAGGCTGGTCCAGGTTGCCCGGTCGCCGTCGGCCGAGATTTCCACCAGGCAGACCTTGTCCTCCGGCGTGTGGCGGAAATCGCGGAACCTCGAGCCCGTTGCAGTGACCAGATAGAGCCGGCCGGCGATGGCCGGCAGCGTCACCGGCAGCGTCATTCCCGTGCGGCCCCGGGTGGGGGGCACCTTCAGCAACGAGGTGACGTCGGCGGAGATGTTGCCGGCGCTGGCCTCGGCCCACCCGAGATCCCAGAGGTGGCCGGCCACCGCGGCGAAATCGCGGAGGATCGGCTCGAGGGGTTTCGGAATGGCCGCCGGCATGGGACGATCATCGCACGCGCCGGGGAATGGAGAAAGAGCGAAGATCGACCGCAGGCCCCGCGGCAGGAGTAGAGTGGTTTTCAAGACAGAGGAGGCCGGAGTGATCACGACCCGATTCACCGAGGAGTTCGGAGTTCGCCATCCCATCGTCCTGTCCGGGATGAGCTGGATCAGCACCCCGGAGATGGTGGCTTCGGTGGCTGCGGCGGGCGGCCTGGGAATCCTCGCGACGGGAGTCCTGACCGCAGAGCAGACCCGAGATGCCATCCACCGCACCCGTGAGCTCGTCGGCGATCTGGCCTACGCCGGCAACGCCACCCTCTACTTCCCGGGCGCGGAACGCAACGCCAAGATTCTCATCGAAGAGCAGGTCCCGGTGGTCAACTTCTCCCTCGGCAAGGGTGATTGGATCTGCGAGGCCGTCCACGCCTACGGAGGCAAGGTCATCGCCACGGTCACCACCCACAAGCACGCGCTGGCGGCCCAGCGCGACGGCGCCGACGCCCTCATCGTCACCGGTCACGAGGCGGCGGCCCACGGCGGCGCGGTGACCTCGCTGGCCCTGGTCCCTTCCATCGTTGACGCGGTCACGATCCCGGTCATCGCCTGCGGCGGTTTCGCCGACGGCCGCGGATTGGCAGCAGCCCTCGCCCTCGGCGCCGACGGCGTCGCCATGGGGACCCGTTTCATGAACACCGTGGAAAGTCCGGTACACGGGTCGATGAAGGAGCTCAGTACGACGAGCTCGGTGTACGAAACCGTGGTCTCCGACAAGGTGGATGGAATGCCCATGCGCGGCGCCGACAAGCCGGGCATCGACCGCGTTCGGCGGCAGAACCGCAACCCGTATCACGCGCTGAAGAACTCGCGCGAGATCGCCCGCATGACCGGGTTCCCGTGGGCCAAGCTGGCCATGGGAATCCTGCTCTCGGGCCCCAAGACCTCCGCCCTCATGTCGAAGATGGCCAACGGCTTCACCGCCTTCAAGCTCGGCACCCAGGACGGCGACCTGAACCGCGGCGTCCTGCCCCTGGGACAGATCACCGGGATCATCGACGACACGCCCACAGTCGCCGAGCTGGTGGAACGGACCGTGGCCGAGGCCGAGGAGGTGATCCGGAACCTCGCTGTCAAGGCCGGCTGATCAGCGTTCTTCTTCGTCGAAGACCTCGACCGGACCGTCACGGTGTAACCGGGGGTCCTCCGCCAGAGTGAAGCCGCAGCTCGGACATGGGTCCGGACCGAGGATCTCGAGCCCGACCCCTTGCCATGTGGCGTAGTCCTCGCCGCATCTGGGACATGTGACGACGATGCTCTCGACTTCGATTGCCATGGCCGCCTCCCGTGCTGAACGGTGTCGCTGCTGACAATGTGGGTCGCGAGCCGGCGTGCGGCAAGGTCCGCGTGTCGCACGCTGATGCTGGATGCTGGATGTCGGTCAGACCGAGTCCACGATCTCCTGCCGCGAGCGGGACTCGTGGCCGCGGAAGAAGGTGGCGAACCGGTCCATGTAGGCGTAGACCACCGGCACCAGGAAGAGCGTGAGCAGGGTCGAGGTGATCATGCCGCCCATGGTGGCCACCGCCATGGGCGCTCGCGCCTCGCCGCCCTCGCCGAGGGCCAGCGCCACCGGCAGCACGCCGAAGATCATCGACACGGCAGTCATGAGAATCGGCCGCAATCGAATGGGGCAGGCCTCGCGAAGCGCCGCCTCGCGGTCGAGCCCCTTCTCCTGTCTCTGGATCGTCAGGTCGACGAGGAGAATGGAGTTCTTGGTCACCAGGCCGAAGAGCAGGATGATGCCGATGACCGACATGATGTTGATGGTGTAGCCGGTGACGAGCAGGGCGAGGAGGGCGCCGACAAGGGCCGGCGGCAGCGCGAACATGATGGTGAAGGGATGGATCAGCGAGTCGAACTGGCTCGCCAGCAGCATGAAGACGATGAGCACGGCCAGGCCGAGGGCGAAGAAGAGCGAGCTCATGCTCTCGGCCATTTCCTCGGCCGTTCCGGTGGCCTTGGCGTAGTAGCCGTCGGGCAGCTCTTCGGCGAGGACGCTCTCGACGGTCTCCAGGGCCCGGTTGAGGGGGACGTCTTCGAGGTTGCCGGTGAGCAGCAGGCTGCGTTCGCGGTCGGTGCGGTTGATGTTGATGGGCCCGACGCCGTGGGTGATCTCCACCACCGAGTCGAGCCGAGCCATCTCGCCGCTGGCGGTGCGGACCTGTAGGGCGCCGATGTCCTCGGGCGCCAGGGCCTGATCAGGCCGGACCTTGATGCGGACGTCGTAGCGCTTGCCCTGGGTCGTGTAGGAGCCGACCTCGCGGCCGGCGATGAGCGAGTAGACGGTTTCGTAGATCGTCGCCGCGTCGAGGCCGAGGTCGTGGGCTCGGTTGCGGTCGACCCGGACGAAGAGCTGCGGCTGCTCGAGGTCGAGGTTGTGATTGAGATCCACGAAGCCGGGCTCCGCCGACAGCCGTTCGATCACGCGATTCCCGATCCGCTCGAGCTCCATGAGGTCAGGACCGCGCAGCGAGTAGGCGATGGCCTGTTCGCCGCCCTCCGAGGAGACCGCGTAGAAGCTGAACTCAGTGACGAAGGCCTGGATGCCCTCGACCTCGGCGAACTCGCGGCGCAGCCGCTGGACGACCTCCTGCTGGGTCGCCTCGCGTTCGTCGGGTTTGTACATCCTGAGGAACATGATTCCGGTGTTGACCTGCCCCCTGCCCTCGAAGTTCATGGCCGAGAATCCGGACCGGATCTCGGGTTGGGAGAGGGTGATGCGCTCGAGCTTCATCATCAGGCGCTCCATCGCCTCCAGCGAGGTGCCGACGGGCGCTTTGGTGGTGATCATGAACGACGACATGTCCTCGGGAGGGGCGAACTCGGCGCCGATGAATGGAACCAGCAGGAAGCTCGCGGCCAGGACCACCGCGGCGGTCAGCAGCGTGATGATCTTGTGGCGGAGCACCCAGTCGAGGGATCGTGAGTAGCCCTGCTCGAGCGAGGTGAACGCGCCCTCGAGAGCCTCGTAGACCCGGCCGTGGGTGGGCTTCACCTTGAGGATTCGCGAGCACAGCATGGGTGTCAGCGTCAGCGCGACGAAGAGCGAGATCAGGATGGCGGCGGCCACCGAGATCCCGAACTCGAAGAGGAACTGGCCGATCATTCCCTTCATGTAGGCTACGGGGATGAAGACCGCTGCAATGGAGAAGGTGGATGCCATGGCGGCGAGGGCGATCTCGCGGGTGCCGGTGAGGGCTGCCGTGAATGGGCTCTCGCCCTCTTCCTGGTGACGGTAGATGTTTTCAAGAACGACGATGGCGTCGTCGATGACCACTCCGACCGACAGCGCCAACGCCAGGGTCGTGAGGTTGTTGAGCGAGAAGTCGAAGATCCGCATGAAGCCGAAGGTGGCGATCAGCGAGGTCGGGATGGCCAGCGACACGATGAAGGTCGAGCGCCAGGAGCGGAGGAAGACGAAGACCACCAGAATGGCCAGAACGGCGCCGTAGATGATGTCGAACTGGACATTCTCGATGGACCGTTCGACGTACTCCGCTCCGTCGAAGGCGACGTCGTAGAAGAGGCCGGGCGGAAAGTCCTCCGAGAGCTCCTCCATCCGTTGGCGGGCGGCCCGGTTGACATCCACCAGGTTGGCGCCGGAGCGGGGAGCAATGCCGATGCCCAGGGTCGGCGTCATGTTGTAGTGGGCTCCACCGCGGTCGTCGCCGACGGCAAGCTGGGTGAAGCCGACGTCCATGAGCCGAATGGGGCGGCCGTCGACGGTGGCGACGATCATCTGGTCGAAGTCCTCGACGGTCTCGAAGAGCCCGAGATTGCGGACCGCCAGCTCGATCTTCGGTCCCTCGATGTAACCACCCGGCAACTCGAGGTTTTCGCGTCCGAGGGCGGCGATGACGTCGTTCACCGTCAGGCGGTGGGCCGCGAGCTTGTCGCGGTTGATCCAGATCCGCATCATGGGTTCGCGAAAGCCCGGAACGAGAACGTTGCCGACTCCGGGAACCGACTGCAGACGAGGCTTGACCACCTGGTCGGCGTAGTCCGAGAGCTCGCGCGCATCGAGGCCGGCCAACGCCATCCACAGCATCGGCTGCGAGTTGGCGTCGAACTTTTGGACAATGGGCGGCTCGGCGTCCAGGGGCAGCTCGCCCACCGCACCGGAGACCTTGTCGCGGACGTCCTGAGCCGCGATGTCGATGTCTCGCTCGAGGGTGAAGGTGACGGTCACCCACGATACTCCCTGACCCGAGTAGGAGGTCAGCTCCTCGATGCCTTCAATCGTGTTCACCGCGGACTCGATGACATCGGTGACATCGGACTCCATCACCTCGGGCGAGGCTCCGGGGAGTGAGGTGATCACCGTGACGATGGGAACGTCCAGCGAGGGCAGCAGGTTGATGGGGAGGGTCTGGTAGCCGAGAATGCCGAAGACCACCAGGGCGACCATCAACATGGCGGTGAAAACCGGCCGGCGGATTGCGACGTCGTAGAGATTCATGATGCGTCCGATCGGGGAGAATTCTCAATTTTGAATTTTGAATTCTTAATTGCATCGCATGAGCTCGAGACCCTGTCGGAAACGTGGGTGCCTGAAATTAAGAATTGAGAATTAAGAATTAAGAACTTCATACTTTCTTCCTCAGTCGATAATCGCGACTGGAAGGCCCCGCGTCAGCCCGGAGACATCGAGAATGACCTGCTCGCCCTCCTGGAGACCGGAGACGACCTCGATCTCGGTGCCGTCTCTGCGGCCGATCTGGACCTTGCGGTAGGCGACCTCGCCGTTGTCGACCATGAGGACCTGCGGCAGATCCGAGGTCGAGACGGCCGAGGCCGGCAGCCACAGGGTGCGCCGCGACTCGGGCGAGGTCAGGGTCACGGTCGCGAACATCCCCGGCCGCAGGCTGCCGTCATTGTCGGCGGCGCCGACGATCTCGTAGGATCGACTGGCTTCTCGGACCACGGGCTGCAGGCTGTAGATCTCGGCCGTGTGGTGTGTGGAGTCGATGCCGACGGTGAACGTAAACGACTCCAAGTCGGCAAACTGCCCGACCCAGGCCTGCGGGACGGGAGCGGCAACCTTGACCTTGGAGCCGATGGCAAGCTCGAGAAGCGGGGCGCCGACATCGGCCCACTGGCCGGCCACGACCGACCGTTCGGTGATGGCGCCGGCGGCCGGCGCTCGAATGACGCTGCGGTCGTGGTTTCGCTTGGCCAGGTTCAGGGCCGCCTCGGCCCCGGCGACCTCGGCGGTGGCGAGATCGTGGCTCGATTGGGCTTGATCGAGGGCCGCCTGGGGAATGGTCTCGTCCGACCGGAGGTCCCGCTTGCGCTCGAGGTCCTTCTCGGTCAGCGAGAGATTGGCCCTGGCGGCCTTGACGTTGGCCTCGGCCTGGGCGAGGTAGATGGCGAAGGTCTCGCGATCGACCTCGACCAGCGGTGTGCCCTTGGCGACGGTGTCGCCGACCTCGACGAGGACGCGATCGACCCTGCCGCCGACCTCGGAGGAGATGACCACGGTGTCGAAGGCTCGGATCTCGCCGACGAGCTCGATCGAGGGGTTTTCGGTTCGAACGTCGGGTTGGACGAGTGAGACCTCACGCGGCGCCAGGGCGCGCTCGAGAGCCTCGGCGGCATTCTCGATGCCCTCTGCAGGCTCGTCGTTGCCGGAGCCGTGGCAGCCACCGAGCACGACGGCCAGAATGGTGATGGACACGCTGGTAAGAAAACGAAATCGGGTGCATTGCATAGTGCTCACTCCTCGGTGCCGGGTTCGATGGCGGCGTAGTCGAGATCGGGCAGGGGGGCAAGGCCGACGGCGTGACGCAGGGAGATCGCCTGAAACTCGCGCTGCGCCCGCGCGATGATGTGGGCGGTTTCGGCGTCGGTGGCCTCGGTGGTGGCGTCGAGCAGGTCCACCGACGATGCTTCGCCGACGCGGAAGGCGGCTTCGACCTGACGGTAGGCTTCCATGGCGGCCTTCGAGCGCTCGCCCGCGGCGTCGAGGGTGGCGTCGGCGGCGCGGAAGCCGATGGAGGCCGTGTCGACCTGATCCTCGATGCCTCGGCGCAGGGTCCGCCCGAGTAGCTCGACCTGGCGGAGGTCCTCTTTGGCCTTGGCGACGTTGGCCGAGGTGACGCCGCCGTCGTAGATCGGAACCTTCAGGCTGAAGGTCAGGGACGCCCAGTCGCTGGACGGGAAGGCGGCTTTTTGTTGGAAATACTGGCCCGAGGCCTCGAGCTCGGGGAGCCAGGCGCCTTTCTCGAGCTTGACCCACAGGCCGGCGGCCTCGAGCTGGTTGACGAGGGTCTGGATCTCGAGCCGCTCGGTCAGTGCGGTGGCCATGAGCGCCTCCTCGTCACCCTCAGGCGCCGGGATCGGGCCGTTGCGGACGAGCTCGCCCAGCGAACTCATTCCCACCAGTCGGCCGAGACGGTGGCGGGCGAGCTGCGCTTCACCCTCGGCGATGACGAGGGCCTGCTTGGCAGCGGCCACCTCGGAGCGCCAGCGGGCGACGTCGGCGATGGTGGATTCGCCGACCTCGTAACGACGTTTGGCGACGTGAAGCTGTTTCTCGATCTGCTCGAGGGCTACCGCTCTCACCTCGACCCGCTGCTCGGCGGCGGTGGCGGTGAAGAAGCCGGCCGCCACCTCGAGAGTGAGATCGTTGACGGTGATCCGCCGGTCGAGCTCGGCGATGTCGAGGTTGAGCTTGGCGATGTCCCTGGCCCGCCAGGGCCGCAGACCGTAAAAGAGTGTTTGTCGAAGGTCGGCGCTCCAGCCCCAGTCCTCGGCCGGGCGGATCACGAACTCCTCGCCCGGAGCGAGCTCGAGGGTCTGCTCGTCGGCGTAGAAGGTGTAGTTTCCGTTGAGCTCGAGCCGCGGCATGATCGCCGACCGCGCCAGCTTCTTGTCGGCCTGGGCGCGGCGGATCTCGCTGTCGGCGATCTCGACCCGTTCGTGGGTCGCAAGCGCCGAGAGGACGAGCTCTTTGAGGGTGGTCTTGCCGGCACTTTCCGCCTGGGATGCCATCGGGCTCGTGATCAGGATCAGCATGAGCAGCGCGGCGCGCGCCGCTGGTTTTCTTCGGTGCATCTGCGCCCTCCTGTCTGCGACTCCTACGGAGCCCGGCGCGGGTGGGTTCTGGTTGGTTGTCATGATCTCGCCTCGAGGCCGGCGAGAATCAGCTCGCCGAAGCTTTCGGTGATCGCGGCCGGGTCGAGCTCGCGGTCGAAGAAGTACTGCACACCGAGCCCGTCGAAGGCCGAAACGAGCATCACCGCCACCGCCTCCGGATCGGTTCCCGGATCGATCTCGCCGGCCGTCTGACCGTCCCGGATCACATCGGCAACCAAGGTGCGGAAAGCGCGATAGGTCTCGACCGTGGCCTGGTTGTAGCGCTTCTCGATTCCGGTGCCGCGCGACGCGGCCCAGAAGTCGAGGACGACCGGCTGCATCTCCACGTGGTCCCGGGTCATCTCGGCGCCGAGCTGGAGCATCCTGGCCAGCCGGTCTCGGCTGGTCCCCTCGGCGTGCTGCAGCTTGCGCGCCCGCTCGAGGTTCTCTTCGTTCAACCACTCGAAGACCGCGAAGAGCAGCTCGTCCTTGGACGAGAAGTACTCGTAGACGGTGCCCTTGCCGATGCCGGCGCGGTCGGCGATCTCGGCCACGGTCACCGCTGCGAAACCGCGCTCTGCGAGGAGCTCCGTCGCCGCCCCCAGAATGAGCGGACGCTTCTCCCCCCGCGGTGTCGATCGTGGTGAACTCATGTCCCATTCCTGTTCTGACCGACCGGTCGGTCGGAAACTTGAAAGGGGAAGATAGGTCCTCCAATTCGGTCTGTCAAGGGCAGCTTCAATCCTCGTTTCGGAAGGACCGGGCTACCGGTGATTTTTGTTGTCTTTCAGGGCTGGGTGTCCGACCAACGCTCAGTGTTGCCGGATTCGAACCCGTCGCAGAAGACGATGAGATCGCTCGGTCTGATCTCGTGCATCGACTGGAGGGCGCCCACCAGAAACCCCGGGGTGGTCTCGCCGGCGACGGTGACCGCCTCGAGGGCGTCGAACCGCCCCACGGACTCTCCAAGCACCGGCGTCGTCCAGACGATGACCCCGGTGGCCAGGTCGACGCCGAGAATCGCGTCGTCGGTGGAGGCCGCGGCCATGAGGCCGCCGGTGTGATCGACGTAGCTGCGGACACCCACCAGCCGGGTCGGCGCCACCGGGATCCGCCACAGCTCGGCGATGGGGTCGCCGCCCTCCAGGGCGACGATCTCGCCCGCCTCGGAACCGGTGAGGATCTCGGCGGTTCCGTCACCGTCGACGTCGACCAGGTCGAGGCCGAAGAACCCCTGCACGGGCGACCAACGAACGTCGTGCGTGTCCGCATCGACAATCACGATCGATCCCGCTGAGAAGCTGTAGGCGCCGGTGCCGACCGCCACGATCTCCAGCACCTGGTCGGCATCGACGTCCGCAACCTCGACCGCCTGGGCGGTGCTCCCCTGACCATCGATTGCGACCGACCACTCGAGCTCGCCGGTGGCGCCCTCCACGGCGCCGATCGTGAGCGTGCTTCCTCCACCGCCGAAGGCGATTTCGGGCCAGCCGTCGTTGTCGAGATCGGCGATGTCGATGGCCGAAACCTCGCTGAAGATGCCGAATGCCTCGCCGCGTTCGTGCTCGAGGGTGAGTCCGTCGTACTCGTGAATGGCCCCGTCCCCCGAGTGGTAGCCGTCGATGGCGACGACCACCTCGACGGCGCCGTCGCGATCGACATCGCCGACGTCGACGGCAGCAACCTCATCGGACCATTCAGGCCCGTAGCCGTCGGACAGCCAGACCCGGGATCTCGGCGTGGGAGCGCCGGCGTCGAAGACCACGAGGCTCAGGTCCCTGTCGATGGCGATTCGCTCCACCGTTCCGTCGCCGTCGAGGTCGCCCGAAGCGACGGCCCGGACGGGGCCCTGTTGAATCGCGCTTCTGAAGATCAGATCCCCCGACCAGGCATCGGCGACGCAGAGCTTCCGGTAATCATAGCTGCCTCCGGGCCAGATGAGTTCGCCATCTCCGTCGCCGTCGATGTCTCCGGCCATCGTGATCGGCCCTGCGGGACTCAGGTCGCAATACTCATCACTGTAATTCTCTGTCCAGATTGGGGTTCCGAGGGTCGGGTGCAACCCGGTGAGCTCATTGAAAATACCATCGATGATGAGAATTTCGGCCGTTCCGTCACGGGTGAGATCGGCGGAAGAAAAGAGGTGACCGGGATAACCCCACCATGGGTTCGGGTTGCCGAAGGCAAAGGCGGCAACCAAGTTCGAGGTGTCGCCCATGACAATCTCGAGGGGTGGGGAGGCATCGAGGTCTTCGAGAATGATCGTATCGCCCCCCATGGGGACCACCCATTCGAGGACGGTGGTCCCGTTCCGGATCTCGACCACCTCGCCGCCGCCGAACACCAGCTCGACGGCGGGGTCGCTGTCGACGTTCCCGACAGCGAGCTCCCATCCCGAATAGGGCAACGTGAGCAGCTCCTCGATGGTGGTCGAGTCGTAGACCGCCCCTCCTTCGGAGCCGACGAGGATGATCTCGCTCGCCGGTCCGCCCACGACGTCGGCGACCTCGAGCTCGAGGGCGTCGAGGGTCGCCGGACCGGAGGCGACGACCTCGAACGACGGCAGCTCGAGGACGATCACGTCGTCGTTCAGAAGCAAGACGGCGACCCGCCACTGGTTGCCGTTCCGCCACACAGCCATATCGGACACGGAGCTCCCGAGCGGGAGGCTCTGGCTCAGGACGTATGGCTCGACAGCGCCTTCGGGCCAGCCGATCAGCGACAGGTATTCGCCACTCTCGGAGATCACCTCCGAACGTCCGTCGTTGCCGACATCGACAACGAACGAAAATCGGTTTCCGAGCGAATTGCCGAAGAGGTAGTAGCTCCAGGCGGGCTCGAGCAGCCCGGGACCGGAGGCGCCGGCCGGGGAAACCCAGCCAAGGGCACAGGCGATCGGAAGAACGAGAAGCAACGACGACAGCTTCGGGGCGCTCACGGCGACACCACCGTCCAGCGATCGGTGGTTCCGTCCTCGAAGCCGTCGATGAAGGCCTCCAGCGGATCGACGATCTCGGTGAGGTCGGTGTCCTCCCAGCCACACCCGGCCGGCGGTTCCACACGGACGGTGTGGCGGACGGTTCCCACCGCCGAGGGATCGACGACGGCGGTCGCCGTGTAGCTCAGGCTGCCACCCGGCCCGACGGTGGCGGTGTCGCTGACGGCGCCGGCCCCCGCCGCGGCGCCGCAGGCCGACGGCGGCGTCGCGACGCAGGTCCACGCCAGCCCGGTGAGGTGATCGGACGACTGCGAGGCCACCGTCAGCCCGCTCGTCGTTCCCGAGCCCAGGGCCGCGATGGAGATCGTGTAGCTGAGCGGTTCGCCGGCGGTGATGTGGTCCTCGCCGTCGCTGACGAAGACCGACACGTCGTCACTGTCCAGGTCGTGGGTCCAGGTGGAGAAGGCGGGACGGCCGGCCGGGTTCGAGCTCAGCAGCAGAAGGTCGGCTCCGACGGGGAAGAGGCGCTCCGGCTGACCGGGCACGGTGATGTCGGCGACGATGGACAGGCTGTCGTCGTAGCGGGTGAGGCGCGAGCTTCCGCCGTTCTCCCTCAGCGTCACGATCTCGGCGGCCGCCCAGACCGCGTCGAGATGCGAGGTCCCGATCTCGTCCGTGAGAAGCAGGCTGGCGCCGTCGAAGATGTCGCCGGACCCCAGCAGCACCCTGGTGCCGTCGGCGCTGATTCGGATCGGTGGATCGATATCAACGCCGGACCCTGAAGAGGCCTCGGCGCCGATGACGCCGCCGGCATCGATGGGGTTGAAGAAGAGACGTTCGGGGCTCAGATCGATCCGGTACATCCGGCGGGTCGCCGGGGCCCAGCGGTGGCTGGGAGACGCGTCGTGCGGGCTGCTTTGGGACACCTCGGAACCGGAGGCGTCGTGGGTGCGGAGCGTCACGTCGGAGCCTTTGCCGGCGGCGGTGTAGAGGAACGCCCCCGCCGACGCCACGCCATTGAGGTTCGGCGAGACGACGAGATGGACGTTTTCGGGCGACGGGTTGCCTCCGGGATCCAGCTCGACCACGCCCACCGCCCCCGAGTCGTAGCCGATGAAGAGCCGGTCGTCCAACGGCGAGTAGGTGACGTGCTCCGCGCGACCCGCGGTGGGGATCGTCTCGAGGAAGCTCCCCGTGTCCGTGGAGAACCGAAAAACGCTCTGGTAGCTTCGGCTGAGGAGGTAGACGATGCCGCGGTCGTCAACGACTGCGTCCTCTGGGCTGAATGCCAGGCCGGACGGGTCCGCCGGTTGGCCCGGGGGGGTCGGCTCGAGGTCGGCCACCGGCACCCACACGGCTTCGATGCCGGTGACGCCGAGGTGAAAAACTGCAATCTCGTCCCCGTGGACCCGGATCCGCCGGGGGGTGACGCCGGGATCGACCTCGCCGGTGCGGAGAAAGGCCGGCGAGTACGCGATGAGCCGGTCGTGTCGCAGCACGACGGGGACATCGCCGTAGAAGACGAGGTCGTCCACCGCACCGCCGAGATCCGTCAGGGGCTCGAGATCGTCCGAGAAGAAGAGCTGGCCGGAGTCGTAGACCAGGTAGCTCGAGTCGGGCGACAGCCGGGTGGTCTCGGTGTACAGCGATGTCGTCGAGTACGAGTAGACCTGCGAGCCCAGCTGGCCGTAGGGCCCGACCTCGAAGTAGCCCGGCCGGTACTCGACATTGGCGAAGACGCGGCCGAGCTCGGGCGCCGGGGCCAGTCCCTGCTTCCGATAGAAGTAGAAATCGGACGCATCCAGGGCCACCCCCGACCAGGTGCTGAAGGTGTGGGTGTCTTCGCGGTTGGAGAGCAGGACCACCAGCACATCGCCGCTGATGACCATCTCCGCCGGCTCGTCGTCGAGGACGGTGATCGCAAGCTCGTCGCCGCCGGAGTGATCGAAACGGCTGACGAGACCGGAGCGAAAACCGACGAAGATCCCGTCATCGTTGATGGCGAACACCGCCGGGGTCTGGGGCAGCGTGATGGCGGGGAGCCACGACTTCGTTTCGAGGTCGTACCGTTCGCACCGCGCCGGGTGGGAGTAGAGGAAGTGGACGACGTCGCCGTGGACATCGTCGTCGATCCACGGCGCAGCGGGAAGGGCGAGGGGCGTTTCGGCCGGGGCCGGCGCTGCGGTCAGCGCGACTGCCGCGACGACGGTACACAGCACCGTGAGGGCGCGCATGCTATGTCCCCCCGACGGCGGCCGACCACGCGCCGAATCCGCCGCTTTCAAAGCCGTCGACGAACAACGGCGGCCCGGGCAGCTCGACGGCGGTGATCGCGCCGCTGAGCCGGTCGGTGATGATGATCCGCTCGTCGTCCGATGCGAAGGCGCTCACCGTCGACGGCGCCGGGAGGGCGGCCACGATCTCACCCGAGGTCGCGTCCACCACCAGACCTTCGGTGACGAACCGCGTCCCCTGGGTGTCGGTGGCGACCACCGTCACTCCGAAGTCGCGCAGGTGGTTCAGCCCGGCGTCGAAGAGATGGCCGCCGGCGAAAAGGCGTTGACCGTCGGCGCTCATGACCAGGCGCTGGTCCGTTCCCTGGAATTCGTCGCCCTCGGCGATCAGGGTCGGCGTGTCGGTGGAGATGTCGTAGGTGGAGATCTCGGTCCCGGTCCCGTGGTAGTAGATCGAACCGTCCGGACTGACGGCGCCGTCGCCGTCGTAGATCAACCCGGGGAAAGTGGTGATGATCGCTCCATTGGCGGTGCTGACAATGCCGATGTTGGTCCAGTTGAGGCCGTCTTCCACATAGATCCGGCCGGCGCGGCCGGCGTTGATGACCGCGGTGCCCATGGCGACGTCGAGGGGTGCGAGCTCGCTCTGGGTGACGAGGTCGACCACCCGGATTCGTGGGGCGAGGCTGTTGTTGACGTAGAGGCGGGCCTCGAAATAGTTGATGGTCAGATCGGTGGCCCCGGAACCGACGGGAATGATCTTCACCAGCTCCAGGGTGTCGGCCCGGACGAAGGCGAGAGAGGAATCGTTCACTCGGTCGCCGTTGGTGTGGAGCACATAGTGGTACGGCCGCGCGTGATCCGTGACCATGGCGACAGCCTGGAGGTGGAGCAGGTTCAGCTCTACAGGAACGGAGAAGGCCGTGCCTCCGGCCACCAGGTCGATGGAGGCGGTGTGGACCCCCGACGGCAGCCCGTCGGTGTCGATGTTCACGTCCACCTGGGACGGGGTCGAACCCGCCGCCGAGCTCAGATCCAGCCAGGGTGAGCTGACGGTCGCTGTCCAGGAACTGGATCCGGCGGTGGTGGAGAGTGTCAGTACCCGGTCCGAGACCGGCGTCCCGGTGATCCCCGAGACCACCACCCGGCTCGGCGACACCCGCAACGGGGCCGTGGTGAAGCTCCACACCGGCCCCGCGATCGGGTCGCCGCCGCTGACGACGTCCACCCGCCAGTAATACGCGGTGTCGAGCTGGAGCTCCTCGGGCGGGCTGAAGATCCGAATGGGGTCGTCGACGCGGCCGCGCCAGGCTGCCGAGCCCGGGGTGGCGGCGGCTACCTGGCCGGCGCTGGTGCCGAGGTAGACGTCGTAGGCCTGGGCGTGGGGCATGGCCGACCAGCGAAGCTCCATGAGCGGCGGTGGGACCGTGGCTCCGTCCGAGGGGATGGGCTCGGGAACGAGGGCAGGCACAGGTGCAATGGCCGGGATGGACACGACCTGGAGGCAATCACCTGCGGCGTCCCAGAGAAAGAGCTTCTGTTGGTCGCCGCTCACCGCCATCTTCTCGGAGATCACCGGGAGGTAGGCGAGAAGATCGCCGGTGAAACCGTCGAAAGCCTTGAAGTTCGAAAACGCCATGTGGCCGCGGTAGGTGGCGGCGAGGATCTCGTCCTGGTACTCGTAAAGCTCATCGAGATTGGCGTCGTACGCCACCTTGTTCCAGAACAGGCGGGACCCGTCGGCCACCATGAGGAGAGTCTCCGAGCCGTAGGGGTTGGAGGGGCTCGCGCGGACGAGGTGCGGATCGTCGGTGGAGATGTCGTAGAGGTACAGGGCGACTCCGGAATCGCCTTCGTCACAGACGAAGAGACCGTTTCCGGTTGGATCGGCCTCGGCGTCCACGAAGTCTCTCAGGTCGGGAATCTCGCCGACCTGGGCGCCGGTCGCGGTGTCGATGATCTCGTAAATCAGGTTGGAATACGGGGAGGATCGCACGTAGAGCCGGCCCGCCCGCCCCGCCTCGGCGCGAGCGGCGGTCTCATCGAGCAGCAGCGGCGGTTCAACGGTCTGGGTGTGGAGATTCACCCGCTGCGTCTCATCGCGGAGAAAGTTGGTCAGATAGAGTCGCGCCTCCGGGTAGTGGATGTCCAGGTCGGTGACGTTCTCGCCCACGGGGATCACCCGTTCGATGGTTTCGCTGTCGGTGTTGACGACGAGGACCCGGGCCGTGACGCCCTCCTCCTCGAGGACGTAGAGGGAGGGGCGGGCGAGGTCGGCGGCCATGGCGACGATGGGCAGGCCGTTGAGGGGGATCGAGGCCCTGGAGTGGACGGTGGGAATCGGCGAGCCTTCTGGATCCACCGGCGGCCGGTCGTCGGTGGCGGCGGTGGCGCCGGGCGCCAGCGAGACGAGGCCGGCGACGACGAGAGCTCGGAATTCCGACCGGAGGTGCCGGCTCGTCACGGCATCACCATGGACCACGCTGCGGCGTCGCCTTCCTCGAATCCGTTCTTGAAGACCCGGAAGCCGGTCAGGCGCCAGAGCTCGCTGCCCGGAACGTCGGTGAACGCCGAGAAGACCACGGCGTCGTCCAGGGCAGCGAACCAGAGAGGCTGCGACCCGGAGCCGCCCGGCCGGATGTCGGCCGCCCTGAGGGTGCCCTCGGTGGTGCCGTCGCTGATCCACAGCTCGGCGCCGGCGTCGGGGTCCGAGGCCTGGAACACGAGCACATCGTCGGTGGCGATGAGGTTTTGGTAGTAGACGGTGGCGATGCCGCCGGGAATGTCCTTGACCATGACGGTGCCTTGGGCCGTGCCGTCGGAGCACCAGAGGTCACGGGAGTCCGGATCCAGGTGGATGGCGCTGAAGCAGACTCTGCTCCCGAAGCGGACCATGTCGTCGATCTCGGAGTCCCCGGGCCCCGGTCGAATGTCCCGCACGAGCAGGGTTCCCGCAGCGGTGCCGTCGGTCCGCCAGAGCTCCCGTCCTCGGACGCCGTCGTCGGCGGTGAAGAGGACGTGGTCGCCGTTGAACGTCAACGAGCCCGGCCATGAGTTGTCCTGCCCGGGGAAGATGTCTTTGACGAGCTCGGTTCCGACCTCGGTGCCGTCGGTCCGCCAGAGCTCGATGCCGCGACCCTCGCCCTGGGCGCCGAAGACGGCGATGCTGCCGAGCCCGACGAATCCGTAAGGGTCGCTGCCGTAGGCCCAGTAGGAGCCGTCGGGTTGGAGATTGCGGAGCATCAGCGTCCCGGTTGCCGTCCCGTCGCTCCGCCACGGCTCGCGTCCGTGGACGCCGTCGTCGGCGGAGAACAGCAGGTAGCCGGCTGCCGATGCCAGGTTCTTCGGCTGCGAGCTTTCTGCCGGGTCGATGTCTCTGACCAGCACGGTGCCCGCCGCCGTTCCGTTGGTGCGCCAGAGCTCCTGTCCGCCAGTGTCGTAGCCTGATCCGTTGAAGTAGAGCCACCCCTGGTGCTCGATGAACCCCGGTTGCGGCCACCTGGCGTTGGGATAGGCGTAGAACTGACCGATGGTGGTGGTGCCCGACGGGGTGCCGTCGGACGTCCAGACCCGGCTGTCGTGGGCGCCGTCCCAGGCGGTGAAGACGAGCCGGCCCTGGTAGGCGGTCAGGTCGTGGACGAAGGCCGAGGTGCTGGTCGGGTGGAAGTCCGCGACGAGATTGGTGCTCGCCGAGGCGCCGCCGGTGACCCACAGCGCATCTCCGTGGACGCCGTCGTCGGCGATGAAGAAGACCTTCGAGCCGACGGACGTCGAGAATGATGGCCCCGACGACTCGGTGTCGCCGTGGATGTCGCGAATCAACATCGTGCCCTGGGATGTGCCGTCGGTGATCCAGGGCTCGTCTCCGTGAGCCCGGTCGTCCGCCCGGAACACCAACCGGTCATCGATCAAAAGAAACCACTGCAGATAGCTGCCGCTCGACCCGGGGGCGATGTCGAACAACAGCGCGGTTCCACCGGTGGTGCCGTCGGTGATCCAGAGCTCGTAGCCGTAGGTGGAGTCAGCGGCGCTGAAAACCAGGTGGCCGTCGACGACGTGGAAGTTCGCAGGGGATGAGTTGGAGTATCCCGGCCGGATGTCCGCCAGGAGCACGGTGCCCGCCGCGGTGCCGTCGGTTCGCCAGAGCTCCTCGCCGTGAACGCCGTCGTTCGCCTCGAAGTAGACGTGGGCGCCGTAGGCGGTGAAGCTGTCGGGGCTGCTGGAGCCGGTGCCGGGTCGGATGTCCGCGACGAGGACCGTGCCGTTCGTGGTGCCGTCGGAACGCCACAGCTCCCGTCCCGTGGCGGAGTCGGAGGCCGAGAAATAGAGGGAACCGTTGACCGCCGTGAGTTCCGCCGGCCAGCCGGAGTCCGTGCCCGGGACGGTGTCTTTCAGCAGCTTGGTCCCGACCGTGGTCCCATCCGACGCCCACAGCTCGGTTCCGAAGTCCGTCGAGGTGGCGTTGAAGAGCAATTGGCCGTCGAGCCCGGCGTACCAGCCCGGGTTCGAGCTCGCCGGGCCCGGTTGGATGTCGTGAAGCAGGATCGCGCCGCCGGATCCATCGTCGACCATCCACGGCTCACAGCCGTGGACCTCGTCATCCGCGGAGAAGACCAGGGCGCCCTGGAAACAGAACTCGGAGCTCGGGTTCGATGCCGCGGCGCCGGCGGCAATGTCGGCGACGATGGTGGTTCCCGCCGACGTCCCGTCGGTTCGCCAGAGCTCGACGCCGGTGGCGCCGTCGTTGGCGATGAAGAAGACCTCGCCGCCGCAGGCGGTGAGGTGATCAGGCAGGGATGATGTCTCGCCCGGGTTGATGTCCTTGACCATCCGGGCTCCGGTCGCGGTGCCGTCGGAGCGCCACAGCTCCCAACCGAACTCTTCCGTGAAGGCCCGGAAGAGCACGACGTCACCCAGGGAGGCGGTCCGGCTCGGGGAGGAGCCGTCCGGGCCGGGCCGGATGTCCGCCACCAGGTCGGTACCGGCCGCGGTGCCGTCGGTCCGCCAGAGCTCGGTTCCGTGAATGCCGTCATCGGCGCCGAAGTAGACGAAACCGCCCGCCGCTGCAGGATAGGAGTGGTTGGAGGGGCTGCCCGCCGGCGTCTGGTTGATGTCGCGGACGAGCTCGACCTGCTGCGCGGCCGCCGGAGCGGTGGCGACGAGATTCAAGGCGGCAACCAGGGCCGGGGCTAGGCGGCCAAGAACCACGGTCAAGCTGAGATCCCAGTGATGCATGATCGGTGCATTCTAGCGGGACCGGGGGGCGTTGTGAAACGGCTTCCGGTGTCGATCGGGCAGTCGTCTCGAGTTACCAGTACCAGGCGATCTGCACCGTGACCGACGGCCCGGAGGAGAAATAGAGCTCGGGGATCTCCGAGGCGGCGCCGCCGAACTCGCTGCCGTCGGCGCCCACGGGAAGGTTGACGGCGGTCCACAGCAGGAGGTTGTCCCGAAGGTCGTTCTGCAGGACGACTTGAACCAGAGCGCTGGGATCGGTGAGGTTGACGAAGACATTCGGGGTCACGAGGAAGAGCGGCGTCACCTCGATCACGGCGTTGAGCGCGAGGTAGTGCCGGGCGAGGTTGAAGAGCTCGCCGCGCGCGATGCGGCGGTAAAGCTCGGGATTGCCGGCGAGGCACAGCGGCGAGTAGCAGCCGTTCGATTGGCCGAAGCCGTTGTAGAAGTACTCGGCGACGCCGCTGACGTTCGTCCCGCGCCAGACCCACGAGTGGGAGAGGCTGCTGACCAGGGACAGCACGGTGTCGTCGTCGGTGAAGGTCACCACCCCGTCGCCGCGCCACACCGCGCCGCCGAGGCTCAGATTGAAACCGCCGCCGACGAGGGTGTCGCCGTAGTGCCGGGCGACGAGCGCGTCGAGCTCGAAGCTCGGGCCCATGTGGTGGTACTTGGCGGCCAACGAACCCTGATCCGACTCCACGTCGCCGGTGACGGGATCGCGCCGGAAGACCATCACCCCCTGGACGTCGTTGCCGTTGTTCTGAAGATACTGCCCGTAGATCATGTCGTCGCCGGTCTTGTACTCCTTGTCCACGGCCGCCGGATCGAAGGGATTGAAGATGTCCATGGCGGTGAAGACCATGCCATTGCCCCAGCTGATCGCCTGGCGGCCGGCCTTCATCACCACGTGGTCGGTGGCGAATCCGACCGACAGCCGATCGAGGCGATTGAGCAGGGCGCTCCTTCCCGAGTCGGTGAACACGGTGGTCAGGTCCATGAGTCGAGTGCGGTCGTCGGGTAGGTGGCTGTAGAGGGCCTGCAGCTCCGGCGGGAGCTCGCGGGTGAGCTCGAGCCGGTCGGCGAAGATCCCGATCAATTGGTAGTCGACGTCGAAGCCCCAGATGCCTGAATCGAGACCGAAGACCACCCGGGCGTCGATCGCCGAGTCGAGGGAGTTCGAGCCGAAGAACTCGTCGAACACACTGTTCTCCGGGTAGGTCGTGAGGGTGAGCTGCGGACTGACCCGGCCCGTGAGCTCGATGTCTGCTCCGTGGGAGATGGTGGGAAGCAACACGATCAAGACCAGAAGAGCGAATCGAAGAAGCAGGTTGTACCGGTCCGATCGATCCCGATCCCGTTCCCGAACTGTCCGCACATGAAACACAGAGGCACAGAGAGGCACTGAGTACCACAGAGGCGCCACATCGTCGCAAGCACGAAGACGCGAAGACGCGACGAGGTTCACGAAGTCATCGCATTTTGTTCGAGCTGGTTCTGCCGACCTGGATGCGGTCGCGCACCCTCGACGTGCCGCAGGCCGGAGGGTCGGTGGAGGGCAGGCTGAAAGCCCGCCCCTACAATGCCGCTGTTGTAGCGGCAGGCATCCTTGCCTGCCATTGACGGTGGTTGGGGGTCGGTGTGGCATACGTCGTTCCCGAAACGTCCGGCTCCATCCGGGATCGGGAACGGGATCGGGATCGGGATCGATCGACGCTTCCATGTCCTTGTGTGTGGTGAGGTTCTGTATGCCCATTCGGTTCCCTACGCCACATCCCGCCGCTCGTCCTCGACGACCTTGCCGTCGAGCATGTGGACCACCCGTTTGGCGTAGCGTTTGACCCGGTCGTCGTGGGTGGCGATGACAAACGTTGTTCCGTGGTGTTCGTTGAGCTCGACAAAGAGTTCCATGAGCTGCTCGGCGGTGTGCGAGTCCAGGTTGGCGGTGGGCTCGTCGGCGAGCACCAGGGCGGGTTTGGAAACGATGGCCCTCGCCACCGCGACGCGTTGCTGTTGGCCGCCCGACATCTGGGCCGGCCGCCGGTCGCCGAGACCCGAGAGGCCGACCTCGGCGAGGATCTCGCTGGAGCGTTGTTCGCGCGCGGCGGCGTGGACTCCCTGGACCTCCATGACGAACTCGATGTTTTCACGGGCCGTCAGCACCGGGATCAGGTTGTAGGCCTGGAAGACAAAGCCGATCCGGTGGAGCCGCATCTCGGCCAGCTCGCCCTTGCCGAGGTTGTCGATGCGCTCGCCGGCGAGCCAGATCTCACCGCTCGACGGAGTGTCGAGCCCGCCGATGGCGTTGAGCAGGGTCGTCTTGCCGCCACCCGAAGGCGCCGACAGACAGACGAATCCGCCGTCGGCGATCTCGAGATCGACGTGGTCGAGCCCGACGACCTCGATGTCGCCCTGGTGGTAGGTCTTGCACAGTTCGATGCACTTGACTGAGTTCATGATCACACCTTTGTGATGGCCCGAATAGGGTCGTACTGAGAGGCGCGCCAGGCCGGGGAGAGGCTGGCGAGGAAGCCGAGAACGATGACGATGGCGTTCGCCATGACGATGTCTTTGAGATAAAGCGCCGGGTAGAGCACGCTCGAAGCGCCCATCATCTCCATGCCTTCACCGACGATGGAGACATCGATCCCGCCTTTGAGAGGTTCGATGGTGGCGATGGCCGCCACGTTGCCGATGGCGAGGCCGATGATGAGCAGCAGCACCGACTCGGTGACGATCTGGCCGAGGATCGAGCGCGGCGTCATCCCCAGGGCGAGCATGAGTCCGATCTCGCGCACCCGTTCAAAGACCGCCATCACCAGGGTGTTGACGAGCCCGAACGACAGCGCGAGAAAGACGACCACGATGAAGACGATGACGAAACCGTCCATCATGGCGAGCATGGATCCGAGGTAGGTGTCGATCTCGTTCCACGGCAGCACTTCGACCCCGTCATCGGCTGCGTCTTCGATCAGGCGGGTGAGGTCCCCGACGTCGCGATAGTCGTGGCCGAGGATCGCCACCTCGGACACGGCGTCGCCGACCCCGAGCAGCTCCTGGATGACGGCTTCGCCGGCGAAGACAAAGCTCTCCTCATAGAGCGCGAGACTGGATTCGAAGATCCCGACGATGCGGAAGCCCCGGTCGGCGATTTCGTTCGCTTGATCCTGGCTCATGATGACGACGCGTTTGCCGAGATCGGTCTCGAGCCGCTCCACCAATCGGCGGCCGAGGATGAGCCCTCGATCGTCGCGGGAGGTGAGGAAAACACCCTCAGCGAGATCGCCTGCGACAAAGCTGATGTCACGTTCGCGTTCGGGCTCGATGCCGATCAGGGTGACTCCGCGGGTGTCGCGCTCCGACGAGATCACGGCGGGCACCCGCACCCGGGTGGCCCAGGCCACGACCTCTGGATCGTCGAGGGCCTCGAGCAGCTCACCGGACGGGGGAGCGATGACGTTGGCGATGGTGGGATCGTCGCGGTAGTCGGGGTGGTGGATCTGGACGTGACCCGGCAGGACGCTGATGCCGTCGGCGATCATGTCGTCGACCATCCCGCGCATGAGGGCGGTCATGAAGATCATGGACCAGGCGCCGATGACGATGGCGGCGATCATGATCAGGGTTCGTTTGTGATTGCGCCAGAGGTTGCGCCAGGCCAGACGGAGGACGATGTTGAACTGGTTCATTCTGCCGCCCTCATGGCCGCCACCGGCTCGAGCCAGTGGAGCCGCAACGCCGGGTAGATGGAGGCCGCCATGCTCGCGACGAGCAGGACGACCGGCCCCATGAGCAGCCCGATGGCCGAGAACTGCGGGTAGATCCGGCCCGGGAGGTTGAACTTGCCGGCCATCTCCTCGAGCCCCGGATAGGTGAACCCGGTGTGGCCGAGCCAGAGAACGAGGGCGCCGCCGAAGACCATCCCGAGAACGAGTCCGATGGCGCCCATGAGACTCGACTCGAGCAGGACCAGCCGGCCCAAACGGCCCGGGGTCACCCCGAGGGACATGGTGATCCCGAACTCCTTGGTTCGTTCGAGCACCGACATGAGCTGGGTGTTGAGCACGCTGAAGGCGACGAGGACGATCAGGATGCCGTACATGAACCAGGCGCTGACGAAGTCCGCCTGGATCGATTGTTTGAGACCCGGAAGCAGAGCGTCCCAGTCGTG
>JAZBOQ010000050.1:0-172837 GCA_036351195.1 Thermoanaerobaculales bacterium
ATCCGTGTGAGGGATGCGCTCTAACCAACTGAGCTACGCGCCTTCACGGAACAGAAAAATGGTAGGCGCGAGCGGACTCGAACCGCTGACCCCTACCGTGTCAAGGTAGTACTCTAAACCAGCTGAGCTACGCGCCTACATCAGGCTATTGACAGGTGGTTCCGTGGGAACGCTTTGAACCTGCCTTCGTCCTTCATTGATAAAGATCGGCCTCCGGCGGACCAGAGGGAACGGGATCTTAGCAATCGGGTGGGTGGCTGTCAATGCCAGCCGCCCGCCTCGGGATCCTTGATCCCGGATGCTGAATGGTCGATGCTGGATGCCGGGATCGAGATGGGATGAGCATCGGTCATGGAGGTCGCACGGTGAAAGACGAACCCATTGTCGTTACGACGGTTCAGGGTGAGTTCGAGGAACAGGCGCTGCGGACATTTCTCCAAGCGCACGGAATCCCGACGGTGGTGCGGGGCGAGGCGCTGAGAAAGACTCACGCCTTCATCCTCGACGGGCTTGGTGCGGTGGAGATCATGGTCGCCCCGGAGCACGAGATCGCCGCCCGCGACCTCATCGCCCGGGTCGAGTCCGGCGATCTCGAGCTCGCGGACGAGTTCCTGGAGAACGGAGAGGGCGACGACTGATCAGTTCCGCGGATCGATCGCACCCGGCAAGCACCACCCGCAGGGCGGTCACGAGCGCCCCACCCTCAACCCAAACGCACAGATCGGCGTCCCTTCGGGGCGTGCCGCTGAGCCGGACGCTGTCCTCAACACCGGCCTTCTGACCCGCTTCCGCCTCATCGGCGGAAGCGGGTCAGCGTCGCCCGAGCAGGGCGGTCAGCGGTGGCGGCCTGGAGGTCAATGACCGCCCTGCTCGGGCGAGCGACGGCCTACCTGCAGACCGGAGCGAGCGCTTTCGACGGCTGAGGTCGAGATTGCCAAGCACGAACATTGTGCGCAACAAACTCTCGGCCGGAAGGACATACAGACACAATGTCGTGCATGGCACGTCCGCCTCAACGCGCAGGCGCGCTCGCGGGGGTCGAAACGCTCCTGTCGCTACTTGGTCTTCAGCCCCAGCTCGTCGAGCTGGGCGGTATCGACTCCGGACGGGGCTTCGGTCATCAGGCACGACGCCGAGGTGGTCTTGGGGAAGGCGATGACGTCACGGATGGAGTCCCGACCCGCCATGAGCATGATCATCCGGTCGAGGCCGAGGGCGACGCCTCCGTGCGGCGGAACACCATAGCGAAAGGCCTCGAGCAGGAAACCGAAGCGCTCCCGCGCTTCTTCTTCGCTGATCCCGAGCGCCGTGAACATCTCCTGTTGGACCCTGGCGTCGTTGATCCTGATCGACCCGCCACCCAGCTCGACTCCATCCATCACCACATCGTAGGCCCTGGCTCGCACCGCGCCGGGATCGCTCGCAAGCAATCCGAGGTCCTCGGGCAATGGTGCGGTGAAGGGGTGGTGCATGGCAAAAAAGCGCTCGGCATCGTCATCCCACTCCAAGAGCGGGAAGTCGGTCACCCAGAGAAAGTCGTGTCGTCCCTCGGGAATCAGGCCATGCTCGGCCGCCAGGTGGAGGCGCAGTGCGCCGAGTGCGGCAAACACCACCTTCTCACGGCCGCCGACAACGATCAGAAGATCCTCCTCGGCGGCCCCGGCCGAGTCGAGGAAGTGCCGGACGCCGTCCTCTCCAAGTGCCTTCTTCGCGGGTGAGGCCACTCCTTCCGGAGTCCGCTTGAACCACAAAACTCCGGGCACTCCATAGGGCTTGACGAAGTCCGAGAGTGCGTCGAGCTGCTTGCGCGACAGGGACGCGGCGCCCGGGACGACGATGCCCTTGACCCGACCCTCGGCGGCGGCGCCTTCGAGGACTCTGAATCCGCAGCCCCGGCAGAAGGGCGCCATCTCGATGAGCTCCAGCCCGAATCGCGTGTCCGGACGATCGGAACCGAACCGTTCCATGGCTTCGGCGTAGGCGAGTCTCGGGAAGCTTCGCGGAGGCTCGATCCCCACAATCGGGAAGATCCTCGCGAAGAGGCCCTCCACCAGGCAGTAGATGTCCTCTTCCGTGATGAACGAGGCCTCCACATCGATCTGGCTGAACTCGGGTTGGCGGTCAGCGCGGAGATCCTCGTCGCGGAAGCAGCGCGCGATCTGGACATAGCGGCCGACCCCGGCCACCTGGAGCAGCTGCTTGAAAAGCTGGGGCGACTGCGGCAGGGCGTAGAAGCTCCCCTTGTGGATCCGTGAGGGGACCAGAAAATCCCGCGCGCCCTCGGGAGTCGACCGGGTCAGAATCGGCGTTTCGACCTCGAGGAAGTCCGTCTCGTCGAAGTACCGCCGGGCGTCGGCAATGACCCGGTGCCGTAGGACGAGATTGGCCATCATCTCCGGCCGGCGGAGGTCGAGATATCGGTGCTTGAGTCGGAGCTCCTCCGAAGCGTTGGCTTCGTCCTCGACCACGAACGGCGGGGTCTCGGCCTCGGTGAGCAGATCGAGCTCGGTCACCTTGACCTCGATCTCGCCGCTGGCGAGGTCGGCGTTGGCCTGGCCTTCGGCGCGCGGGCGCACCTCTCCCGAGATCCTCAGCACATCTTCAGCCGAGAGCTTCTCACCCTCGGCGACCATCTCGTCCTCGAAGACCAACTGCACGAGCCCGCTGCGGTCTCTGAGATCAACGAAGACGAGGCCGCCGAGGTCGCGACGGCGCCTGACCCAACCCACGAGCTCCACTGTCTCGCCGATCCTCGTCGCGTCGAGAGTTGCACACCACGGGCGTTCCCAGGCACTCGTCGTCATCTGCTACTCCGTTTCCCGATCACCCGTCGAGACCGATGAGCTCGCTCACCCGGTCCACCACGCGGTCCAGCTTCACCGTGTCCTGATCGCCCAACCGAAGGTCGCGAACGACGGCGGCTCCTTCGGCGAGCTCGCGCTCTCCGAGGATCACCGCGATGGCCGCGTTGGTCTTCGACGCCCACTTGAGCCCGGCCTTGAGCGAGCGGCCGGTGACCTCGGTGTTGACCGCAACCCCCCGGCGCACCAGATCCCTGGCCAGCGCCGTGGCCTGTGCCGTGGCCTCTCCCTTCACGGGGAGCACCGCCACCGTGGTCCGGTCGAGCACCCGGTCGGCGAAAGCCTGGGGGAGCACGTCGATGAGCCGGTCTTCGCCGATGGCGAAACCGACTCCCGGAACCGCCGCACCCCCCAGGTCCGAGATCAACCGGTCATATCGACCGCCGCCGCAGATCACCGTGTCGGCGCCGAGCTCGGGTGAGACCACCTCGAACACCGTCCGCAGATAGTAGTCGAGCCCCCGCACCAGGCGCGGCGCCCGCACCACCGGAATTCCCAGCTCGGCGAGGTCAGCTTCGACGGCATCCACGTGCGCCCGCGCCGCATCGTTGGCCACCTCCGCCACGGGGGTCGTGTCGGCGACGATCTCGCGGCACCGCGGCACCTTGCAGTCGAGGATGCGCAGCGGGTTCTCAATCCACCGCCGCTGGCAATCGGAACAGAGCTCGTCCTTGTGCTCGGCGAGCTCATCCTTGAGCACCGTGATGAACCGCTCGCGGTCCTCTGGATCGCCCAGGTTGTTCAGGACCATGACCAGGTCGTCGAAGCCCAACTCGGTGAGAAACATGTGCAGTGCGGCCATGACCTCGACATCGGCCGCCGGCGCCGCCGAACCGAGGATCTCGATGCCGATCTGACTGAACTGCCGGTACCGGCCGCGCTGCATTCGCTCGTACCGGAACATGGGGCCGAGATACCGCAGCCGAAGCGGCTGCGGGCGCTGGCCGAGGCCGTTCTCGATGTAGGCCCTCGCGACGCTCGCCGTTCCCTCCGGACGCAGGGTCAACGAGCGGCCCTTGCGGTCCGGAAAGGTGTACATCTCCTTCGACACGATGTCCGAGCCCTCGCCGACGCCGCGAACGAAGAGCTCGGTGTGCTCCATGAGAGGAAGACGGATCTCCGAGTAGCCGAAGCCTCCGAGGACGGTCCTCGCGACGTCTTCGACCTCGTTCCACAGCCGTGACTCCGGCGGCAGGATGTCCCGGGTCCCTTTGACCTTTCGGATCATGAATCGTCCTCGTTTCCCGCTTCCGGCAAAGGCTGTCCGAGCCCCTGCTCGAGGTAGCTGTTCTTGTACGTAAGGTACCTGGCTGCGGTCTCCAGCGTCCGCGCCGCCTCGCCATCGGTCAGCGGTCGCTTGACCACCGCCGGGACGCCCGCCACCAAGCTCCTGGGGGGAGCGACGAAGCCTTCTCGGACCACCGCTCCCGCAGCAACCAGGGAACCGTCTCCGATGACGGCCTGGTTGAGCACCACCGCACCCATTCCGATGAGACTGCCGGCACCGATGGTGCAGCCGTGCAGCATGGCGCCGTGGCCGACGCTCACGTCCTCGGCAAGGACGGTGGGGTACACACCGCGCTCGACGTGGACGATGACACCGTCTTGAAGGTTCGAGCGGGCACCGATGCGGATCCAGTGGATGTCGCCGCGAACGACCACGTTGTACCAGACCGACACGTCGTCGCCGAGCGCGACCTCTCCCACGACCACCGCGGTGGAGGCGAGGAAGACCCTCCGGCCGAAGCTCGGAGTCAGGCCTGAAACCGTCTGTATGGCCACATGACACCCCTCGTCGGCCGCCCGAGCGGCTCGAATTCCGAACGGAAACGGCACGCTACCACAGGCTCCGGGAAGGCGGCAATGCCGCGAGCCCTTCACAGGGGCGCAAATTCCCGGAAATGTGCAGCTTGTGGATCTCAGCCCCGAATCCCGCGTCGGCAAGACATTCGCATCAAAGGAGATAGCAGTAAACCATTCAAAAAAAAGAACTTAAGCATCTAACCCCAAATGACACCGAAAATATCGAAGTGTCTGAATTTACATTGGCTTAACTCGTCTTCCACAGGCTTTTCCACAGGCTTTTCCACAACGGTGGGCAGCGGCGGAAAGGGGTCCCGAAAACCACCTGTATCGAGCTGCGTCAGCACTCCTGAAGCACCCATTCTTCGAGGTCGAAACTCTGCTCCCAGCCCACCGCTCCCGGCCGGATGACACAGCCCTCCTCCGAGGCCAAATCGACCATGGTGCTCACCTGACCGCCGGCGAGTTCGCCTCCGTCGAGGACCAGATCGGGAGTGCCGTGGAGCGACTGCAGAGCCTCCTCCACCCGCACGCCGGGAGGGTGGCCGTGCCGGTTGGCCGAGGTTGCCGTCAGCGGGCCCGTGCGATACAGCAGCGCGCGAAGATGATCGTGGCCGGGAATCCGAACCGCCAGGGTTCCCGCCCGAGACGCCGGCGACGGCCGCCGGGCGGTCGCGATCACCGACAGGGCCGCCGGCCACAATCGGGACAGCTTGATCCGGTGGCCGGGCGGGATCTCGACCAGGGACTCCACCTGGCTCCAGTCACAGCAGACGACGGGCAGTCCAAGGTCGACGGGGCGCCCCTTGAGCTCGACGACGCGGGCCACGGCCTCCGCCCGACCCGGATCGGCGCCGAGACCATAGAAGCTCTCGGTGGGAATGAGGATCACGCCGCCGGCGGCCACCACCTCCGCCGCGGCCTCGAGGGCGTCCCTGACCTGTGTCTTCTCACGAAACGGTAACGAGATCATGCGTCTCCCAACAGCGCGCGGGCGTGTACCCGCGCCGACTCGCCGAGCTCGTCTCCGGCGAGCATTCTGGCCAGCTCGAGCTCCCGCTCGTCTCCCTCCAGAGCGCGGACCCGGGTCACCGCGCGTCCGTCCTCGGTGACCTTGTCGATTCTGAAGTGGCTCTCGGCCGCTGCGGCGACCTGCGGCAGGTGGGTCACCGCCAGGACCTGATCGGTCGCCGCGAGCTCGGCGAGCAACCCGCCGAGCGCCGCTGCCGTGGCACCGCCGAGACCGGAATCCACCTCGTCGAAGAGAAGCGTCATGGAACCGCTCCGCCGCCGTGCTCGGAGCGCCGTTCTGAGGGCGAGGTGAATCCGAGACAGCTCTCCGCCCGATGCGATGCGCGCCATGGGTCGCGGCTCTTCGCCGGGATTGGCGGCGATGAGGAGCTCCACCTCCTCGACGCCATCGGCGCCGAAAGCCACGGACACACCACCACGCTCCAGCGGGCTCTCCGGATCCGGCCGCCCCCGCCACCGGAACTGCAGCCGGGTTCCTTCCATGTTGAGGCGGGCGAGAATCTCTTCGACATCGCGTGCCAGCCGGTCTCCGGCATCGCTCCTGGCCCGCTGGAGTCGTTCGGCGGCCGCGGAGTACGACATCAGCGCATCGGCGGCGGCGGCGGCGGCCCCTTCCAGGCGGTCTTCGACCTCGTCGAGCCGCGCCTTCTCGGTGAGCAGTGCCTCCCGGTGTTCGAGGACCGCGCTCAGCGGCTCGCCATACTTGAGCATCAAACGGTCCAGGGTGTGGAGACGGCCCTCAACCTCGTCGAGCTCGCCGGGATCACCGTCGACATCGGCGCCCACCCTGCGGACCTCGCGAACCAGTTCCTCCACGTGGATGCGCGCCTCCGCCAGTCCGGCCCCGCTCTCATCCAGCGGCAAACCGGCAGCGATCATCTCCCCCACGTCCCGCTCCGCGCGCGCCAACCGGTCCACCACCGCATCGTCGCCCTCGTCCAGGCTCCCGAGGACCGCGGCCGTCAGCTCTCCCAACCGGGCGGCGTTTTGCAGCACCAGACGGCGCGAACGGAGTCGCTCGACCTCGTCAACGGTCGGGCCGACACCGTCGATCTCTGCAAGCTGGAAAGCAATGGCGTCCAGGCGATCGCGGCGGCTGGCCCGGGCGGCGCGAAGCTCGGCCAACTCGTCGGCGGCATTCCGCCACTCGCGGTAGCGCTGACCGGTCGCGTCAAGCAGTGCATCGAGGTCGCCGGCATCGTCCACCAGCCGCCGCTGGACCTCGCTGTCGCCGAGGCCGTACTGCTCGTGCTGCCCGTGAATCGAGAGCAGAAACGGCGCCATGCGCTGCAACGTGGCGACCGTGACCGTCACGTCGTTGACCCAGCACCGACCCCGGCCGGCCGCCGTCAGCTCACGGCGGATGACCAACCGGTCGGTGTCACCGGCGCCGACGCTTTCGAGAATGTCCCTCAGCTCCGAGTCGGAGTCCACTCCGAAACGAGCCTCGACCCTGAACCGCTCGTCCCCAGTACGGACGAGCTCCGCCGACGCTCTCCTCCCGGCGAGGAGCTCCAACGACGACACCAGCAACGACTTGCCGGCGCCCGTTTCCCCGGTGAGGGCGACGAAACCCGGCACCAACTCGATGTCGACAGCATCGATGATGCCGAGACCACGGACGGTGAGACCTTCGAGCATGGGCCGGTCATTATCTCCGACGACTCCAGTACAATCAAGACGCTCAGCACCGAACGACCGTACGAACAACGACGACCACCAACGCGATCGACATCGTATCGGGAAGGAGACCCCGTCATGACCAACGCACCATCACCCGTCGTCCGCAGCATGGCCACCGTCGCGTCCCAGGCGGTGGAGCGGTCGCGGGGCGCCGCCATTCAGGTGATCATCGGTCCCACCGAGGGCGCGCCCAACTTCATCACCCGCCGGTTCACCCTCGCTCCCGGCGGTCGCATCCCCCGCCATCGCCACGACAGCATCGAGCACGAGCAGATCATGCTCTCGGGAGCCATGGTCATCGGGCTCGACAACCGCGAGGTCGACGTCGCCGAGGGAGATTCGGTCTTCATCCCGCCGAACGTGGCCCACTGGTACGAGAACCGATCCGACCAGCCCGTGACCTTTCTCTGCGTCGTGCCGGTGACCACCGACTACCAAACGGAGTGGCTCGAGGGCCCGGTCGACTGAGGCCGCTCCCGGCAACGCTCCTGGATCTCCCGCCACGCCCGCTCGACCGCCCGGTCGAGATCGTCCCGGGAGCCGGTGTTGTCGATGGCCACATCCGCCATCCGACGCTTCTCGTTCATGGGCAGCTGCGCCGCGAGCAGACCTCGCGCCCGGGTCTCCGGAACACCGCGTGCCAGCGCGCGATCGAGCTGCTGCTCCGGCCGGCACCAGATAACCGACAACAAATCGTAGCGCCGCCAGGCTCCGGTCTCCACCAGCAACGCCGCCTCGATCACCGCCACCGAGTGGGGTCCGACGGTCGCCAACCACTCCTCAACCCCGTTGCGAACCAAGGGGTGGATCGCCCCCTCCAACCTCGACCGCGCCTCGTCATCGCCGACGACCAGCGCCGCCAGGGCACCCCTGTCGACACCGCCCTCGCCATCGAGGACCGCTTCACCGAAGAGGTAGGCCACATCGAACGACCCGGCGCCCCCCGGCAGGTAGAGCTCATGAACGTAGGCGTCGCAGTCGAAGACCTCCGCGCCGAGCCGTTCGAGGATCTCCGCCGCCGTCGATTTGCCCGACGCGAGGCCGCCGGTGAGGCCCACGGTGCACGGTGCCGGACTCACCCCGGCGACCCCCGGCGCTGCTCGGCCGCCCGGGCGGTGTTGGCCATGAGCATCGCGATGGTGAGTGGGCCCACACCCCCGGGGACCGGCGTGATGCGACCGGCCACTGGGGCCACGCGGGTGGTGTCGACATCGCCGCAGAGCACGGCGCCGCGTTTCTCGAAGGCCGCCATTTTCTTGCTGTTCTCCGGGTAGAGGTGTTCCACCACCGCGCGGTCGGTGACGCGGTGCATCCCGACATCGACGACCACGGCCCCTTCGGCGACGTGATCCGGGCCGATAAGCGCCCGCTGGCCCACCGCAGCGATGAGAATCTCGGCCTGCCTGGTCACCCCGGCGAGGTCCGCGGTCCGCGAGTGGCACAGGGTCACCGTCGCGTGGGCGTGCAGCAACAGCATGGCCATGGGCTTGCCGACGATGTCCGACCGGCCCACGACCACCGCCCGCCGGCCCTTGGGGTCGATGCCCTCCCTGACCAGCAGCTCCATCACCCCGGCCGGTGTGCACGGCACCAGCTGCGGACGGCCCTGCTGCAGCCGGCCGACATTGACCGGATGGAACCCGTCCACGTCCTTGGCCGGATCGATGCGGTCCAAAATGGCGGTGCTGTCGAGCCCGGCGGGCAACGGCAGCTGGACGAGGATGCCGTCCACCTCGTCGTCGCTGTTGAGGTCGTCGATCAGCGCTTCGAGCTCGGCCTGGCCGGTGTCCGGAGACAGCGCGTGGGTTTCCGAGCGCATGCCGAGCTCCGCCGACGTCTTGGCCTTGGAGCGCACATAGACCTGGGACGCCGGATCATCACCCACCAGCACGACGTCGAGCCGTGGTGTGACGCCGGCGGCGGAAAGAACTCGGACCCGCTCGGCCACCTCGGCCTTGATCTCGGCGGCCACCTTCGTCCCGTTGAGCAGCTTGTCTTGGTCGATCACGTCATTCCCCCATCGGTTTCGGTCGGACACCTCGGTACAGCGTACAGACCCCACCCGTGAGCGGATGCGCCTCGACCTCCTCGAGACCGAGCTCCCCGAGGAGGCCGCACATGGTGTCCCGGTCGGCGAATGCACTCACCGACGCCGGCAGGTAGGCATAGGCCTCGACGTCCCCCGAGATGACGCGACCGACCCGCGGCGGGACGGTCCGCACCCACCAACCGAGCAGCGGACCGAGAACGCCCCTCGGGTGAGAGAACTCCAGGACGAAGAGGGCGCCGCCCGGTCGCAGCACCCTGGTCAGCTCACGCAAGCCGTCCTCGAGATTCTCGAAGTTGCGCACCCCGAAGGCCACGGTCACGACATCCACCGCACCGTCCGCCAGCGGGAGATTCAGGGCGTCCGCCGCCGTCAGCGCCAGCCGCCGGCGCCGGTGAACCGCCTTCCGCCGCGCGTGCGTCAGCATCGGCAGGCTGAAGTCCGCCCCGATGATGGTCGGCCCGGCGACCAGGCCGAGCGCCACGTCGCCGGTCCCGGAGCAGACATCGAGCACGGTGTCGGGTCCCCGCTCCGCCACCCTCCGCGCCAGCAACCGGCGCCAACGGACATCCTGCCCAAGCGACAGCACCCGATTGAGCAGGTCGTAGCGGTGGGCGATGCGGCCGAACATTCCACGAATCTCGGCCGAACGTTTGTCGAGGAGCTCCTCACGCACGCCGGGAGACTAGCAGATCAGCCGCGCAGCGCGTCCCGCAGCGCGACGAAGGCCTTCCGGCGGTGGGAGATAGCGTTCTTTTCGTCGTCGTCCATTTCGCCGTAGGTTCGGCCGCCGCCGTCGTCGGGCAGGAAGACCGGATCCCAACCGAAACCACCCGAACCCCTGAGCTCGGCGGCGACGGAGCCCAGCACAACCCCCTCGCCCACCACCAACTCGGATCCGTCGAAGGCACAGGTCAGGCAGCGCGCCACAGCCCGCGCATCGCCGAAGGCGCGAGCCAGCCGGCAGATGCCTTCGGGACCCACCGACGCGAGCAACCACTTGATGAGGGGACCTGGGAAACCTCCCAACCCGAGCAGTTCGAGCCCGGTGTCCTCCACCAGCACCGGCACGCCCAACGCCGCATGGGCGGCTTCTGCCTTGAAGCGGACCACCTCGTGCAGATCGAGGGACTGCGGCTCCATGAGGTCGAGGCCGCGATGGCGCAGGTTGAAACCGAGGACCGCCTCGGCTTCGCGCCGCTTGCCCTCATTGGAGGTCACGAAAACCAATCTGTCGAGCTTCACGGAAGCTGCTCCCTCCCGGACGCGGGCTCCCCGTCGACAATCCTGAAGGCGCCGATCTTCTTGCTCAGCCCCTTCAATGGAACCTCGCCCAGGGACTCGGTGGCGAAAAGATCCTTCACCGCTGCGTGGGTGGATTCTCCGACCACGATGGAGCCCGGCGACGCGACGAACTCCTCGAGGCGGGCGGCGATGTTCACCGTGTTGCCGAGGACCGTGTAATCGACGCGGCTCGCCGAGCCGATGTCGCCGACCACCACCGGGCCCGAGTGCACCGCGACCCGGATCTTGATGGGATCGATCCCGTCCGCCAACCGGTCACGGTTCCATGCCTCCAGAGAAGCGGTCAGGGCGAGCGCCGCCCGAACCGCCCTCTCTGCGTGGTCATCCTGCGGCAGCGGCGCGCCGAAGAAGGCCATCACCGCATCCCCGATGAACTTGTCCAGCGTGCCGCCGAACTCGAAGATGGCGTCGGCCGCGAGGGAGAAGAACTGGTTGAGAAAGGCCGCCACCTCTTCCGGAGGGAGGCTCTCGCACCGCGCGGTGAACCCCACGATGTCGGCGAACATGATGGAGGTCTCGCGAAGCGTCACCGAGGGCTCCTCGTGATCCACACCGCCGAGAACCGCCTCGATGACTGCCGGGGAGTGGTAGCGCTCGAGACGATCCCGCGCGGCTCTTTCGGACCGGATCCGCTCGTTGAGTCGCGCGCGCTCGATGCCCACTGCGGCGTAGTTCGCCAGCGCCGTCAGCAGATCGAGGTCGGCGGTAGAGAACGATCCCACGTGCAGCGGCGAGTCCACGTAGATGACACCGATCACCCGCTCCCTCAACCACAACGGCGCACACATGGCTGAACGAATCTGGTGGATCCGGACGCTCTGGCCCGACTCGAAGCGTTGGTCCGCCTGGGCATCGTGGGTGAGGATCGCGACCTTTCTTTGGGTCACCATGTCGAGGATCGTCCGCGAGATCGGCACCTCGGGCTCCTCTCCCGCCGACTCCCGGGTGCGGAAGCTCTCGAGCTGGGGATCACCCTCGCCGTCGAGGAGAACGATGAAGCCGCGGTCCACCAACAGCTCGTCGAAGACCACGTCCATGACCTGCTCGAGGACCGGTTCGAGCTCGCCCACCTCGATCAGGGTCTTCCCGACCTGGGCAAGGACCTCGAACACTCGCTGCCGCCCGCCGATCTCCTCGGAGGCGGAGACCGGGGCCGGCCGTCCTTCCAACCCGTAGTCCTCGTTGAACTCGGACAACGGCCGAAGGTAGGTCGCCGACGACAGCCCCGGCTCGAGCTCGTCGGCATCTTCCACGAGGAGGGTGAAACTACCGATCGTCACCCGGTCGCCGGCGGCCAAGGGACCCGACGCCACCGCAGCTTCGTTGATCCGCACGCCGTTCGTGGAGCCCAGGTCGGTCATTCGGGGGACGCCGTCCTCGACGTCGATCCGGGCATGGTACCGCGACACCGAAAAATCTCGCAGCACCACGTCGTTGTCGTTGGACCGGCCGAAGGTCAGCGACTCCCGAATCGGAACCCGGTGGGCCCCCTCGGCGTCGTCGTAGATGAGCTCGAGCATCGCCGCCAATTGTACTGCCTCGGGCCCGAAACGCACGCTCTCGGCCGAAGATGCCGCAAACGCCGCGCCGTCACTTCGTGTGACGGGCCGGAATGAGACCGTAATCCCTGCGCAGCATGTCGAGCCGCTGCACCTGGGACGGCGACCCGGCCTGGAACACGGAGAGCTCCGCCCAGCGCCCGCCGAGGGCGTACAACCTCTTGGCGGCGATCATCCGCCAAGCCGGCTCCCCCCGGTCGAGCAGGGCAACCCAGAGGTCCCACCCATGGGGGTCCGTCGGGCGAACCCCCCGCACTCCCATCCGGCTCAAGGAGTATCCGACAACCCGGTCGGGATCCGTCGTGCACTGTTGGTCGAGCCACAGCGTCACGAAGGCATCGGTGGCGGCCAACGCCTCCTCCATGTCGCGTTTCCCCCACCCGGTGCGATCACCCTGGGGCTGGACCATGAAGCTCTGAAGGGTCGTCGCCTCGAGCAAGCGCACGAGAGCCATCTTGGTGGTCATCTGCTCGGCCGACCGCCACGCCGTCGCCAGCAGTCCGAAGTCTTCGATGTCGATGACCTTTTCCAGGGCTCCGACACAGACCCCGGGCGGACGCCGCATGGAAACGCCCGTCCAACCGGGCATCACCCCGCCTTCCGCGGTCAGCAATGCTTGCAGCCAGAACTCGGACAGCGGCCGGGCGCGAAGCGTCTCGGCGACAACATCCATTTCCAACGCGACCCTCCGCCCGGCCTCGATGTCGACCCCGGTCGACACATTGGGCAGTCCGTCTCCCAGCAGATCACGGTAGCCGTACACCGCCGCCATTCTCAGCCGTGGATCCGACGACGTCACCGCCTCCCGATAGATCGGCAACAAGACCGGATCGTGCGACGCCGAGCAACCCAAGAGAACAGCGACTTTGGAGTCGCGGTCGAGCGCTCCGGCGCGCCACAGATCCAGCATCTGCGACGGTCCCGGCCACTGATCCATCGCCCGCTGCTGGAGCCGTGGCTTGGCCTTGGTGTCGAAGAACCTGCTCGGAAAATGTCCCGCCTCGGGGGACACGAAGCTCGTCGCCACCGTCACGGCCACGGACAGGATGAATCCCACACTCATGATTGGCACCAACCTCTCACTCGTGCGAGGATACCGGGAATGGCCGGACGCACCAAGCTCACCGTCTCGTATCTCGGCGCCCCCTTCTCGGGCTGGCAGCGTCAGCCGCGCGCCCGGACCGTCCAAGGCGAGCTTGAAGGGTGCCTTCGACGCCTGACCGGAGGTCAGCCCGTGGCCGTGGTCGGGGCCGGCCGGACCGATGCGGGAGTTCATGCCGCAGCTCAGGCCGCGCACGTCGATCTGCCGGTGCCGATTCCCGTCGACGTCCTGCCGCGAGCCATGAATGCCGGCCTCGCCCCCGACCTTCGAGTGCGCTCGGCGGTCGCCGTCGCGGACAGCTTCCACGCCCGGAAGAGCGCCCTCGGGAAGCACTACGCCTTCCGTGCGAGCTGGAGCGAACCGGAGCTTCCCTGGCTCGGCCTTCGGACGGCGGTGGTGCCCCGGCCGGACAATCGCCACGAGCTCGAAGAGGCGTGCCGCCGACTGCCCGGCCGCCGGGACTGGGCCTCCTTCACCGTCCCCGAGGTCGCCCGCCGCCCAACCGTCCGCCGCCTGTTTGCCATCGATCTCGAGTGGCGGCGTCACGGTGTCGAGCTCCATTTTTTCGGCGAGGGCTTTCTCCGCTACCAGGTGCGCCGAATGGCCGGGGCTCTCCTCGAGCTCGGGTGCGGACGGATGACCTTCGCCGAGCTTCGCCGCCTGGTCGACGAGCCGACTCCAGGCGCGCACCTCCCCACCGCTCCGGCCAAGGGCCTCACCCTCGAACGGGTCTTCTATCGTTCCTCGCCCCGTCTCCGTCATTCGGCCTCCTGCGACGACCCCGGCGGCGGCGGGGCGCTATGGTAGACTCCCGGTTCCCTGAGGACGACGTGAAAGCACCGCTCGACGACATCGCACTTCCGGGTACCGAGGCCCGAGCCGTTCTCGAGCAACTCGAGCCGGAGCGGCTGCCCCGACACGTCGCCATCATCATGGACGGCAACGGTCGTTGGGCCACCGCCCGCATGCTGCCCCGCGTCGAAGGTCACCGCGCCGGGATCCGCGCGGTTCGCCAGACCATCGAGACCGCCGCCCGCCTCGACATCGACGTGGTCACCCTCTACGCTTTTTCCACCGAAAATTGGAAACGCCCCAGGCACGAGGTCCTGACCCTCATGGGTCTTCTCAAGGAGTACATCAAGCGCGAGCTCAAGACCTTTCTCAAGCACGACCTCCGCTTTCGTCCCATCGGCCGGATCGACCAGCTCGACGCCTCGGTCCAGCGCGAGCTGCAGCGGGCCGTCGACGCCACTGCAGCGTGCTCCGGCCCGCTGATCCAGATCGCCCTCAACTACTCCGGTCGTCAGGAACTCACCGACGCCGTCCGCACCGCCGTGCAAGATGCCGCCGCCGGCCGGGTGACGCCGGACGACATTGACGAAGGCTGGATCGAGGACCAGCTCAACACCCGCGGCCAACCGGACCCGGATCTGATGATTCGGACCTCCGGTGAGCAACGGATCTCCAACTTCCTCCTCTGGCAGATCGCCTACTCGGAGATCTACTTCTCGCCGGTGCTGTGGCCCGACTTCGACCCCGAAGAGCTCCTCAGGGCCCTTCTCGCCTACCAACAACGGGAGCGCCGCTTCGGCGGCCTGCCGCAATCCGGCGGGGTCTTCATTCCCCCCAAGGACGAACATGGGACAACGTGAGGCCTTTGCGGCCGTAGCAATTCCGCTGCTGGCGGCCGCAATCATCTGGCTTCCTTCCTGGGCCTTTCTCGGGCTGCTGTCCGTCGCCCTGGTCCTCGCCGCAGACGAGCTTTTGTCCATGGCCCGGGTTTCCGGTGTGCCGGTCTCGAGATGGACGGCGCTGCCGGTACTCGTTGGGGTGATGGCGTCGTCGTGGATGTGGGGCCTGAGCGGGATGGCGGTGGCCGCCGTCGCCGCCGTGATCGCCCTTCCCGCCCTGCAGCTCGTCCACCCCGAAGCCCCCGAGAACGGGCTCACCGGCGCCGCCGTCGCCTGCCTGACCACTCTCTACATCGGCCTCAGCGGCGCCTGCCTCGGTTGGATCCGGGTTCTTCCAGACGGGGATCTCGGAATCCGGCTGCTCTTCTTTTTCCTGGTCACCATCTGGCTGGGAGACTCCGGCGCCTACTACATCGGTTCCCACTTCGGCCGGCACAAGATGTCGCCCCGGATCAGCCCGAACAAGACGTGGGAAGGCCTCGCCGGCGGCGTCGCCGCAACCTTCGCCGCCGCTGCCGCGGCCAAGCTCGTCTTCGGTCTGCCGTTGGCCTGGGTCCACATGGCCGCCCTCGCTGCCGTGCTCGCCGTGGCCGCACCCCTGGGAGATCTCATCGAATCCCAGTTCAAGCGCGACACCGGGGTCAAAGACTCATCCAACCTGATCCCGGGCCATGGGGGGTTCCTCGACCGCACCGACAGCCTGATCTTCGCCGCGCCGCCGTTTCTCGGCTATCTCGTCGCGACCGGCCTGATATGACGCGTCTCGCCGTCCTCGGGTCCACGGGATCCATCGGCACCGCCACTCTCGACATCGTCCGGCAGCACCCGAAGCGCTTCGACATCGCTGCCCTCGCCGCCGGTTCGAATGTCGAGCTCTTGGCCCACCAGGCGGCGGTGTTCCGGCCCGACCTGATCTCGGTGGACTCGCGCGCAGCAGCGTCGGACCTGAGCCGGCGCTTCCCGGAGGCCACCGTCGTCTCCGGAGCCGACGGGCTGATCCGGGCAGCCTGCCACGAGAACGTCGATCTCGTCGTAGGCGCCCTCGTCGGAGTGATCGGATTGGCTCCGGTCGTCGCCGCCATCCGGTCCGGTAAGGACGTCGCGCTGGCCAACAAGGAAGTCCTCGTGGCGGGGGGCGACCTGATCATCGCCGAAGCACACGCAGCCGGAAGCCGCATTCTTCCGGTGGACAGCGAGCACAGCGCTCTCGCCCAGATCCTGGCGGGGCGGTCGATGTCCGGCGTCCACCGCCTGATTCTCACCGCTTCGGGGGGGCCCTTCCGCACCTGGAGTCAGACCCGAATGGCGTCCGCCACCGTCGAACAGGCTCTGGCCCACCCCACCTGGCAGATGGGTCCGAAGATCTCCGTCGACTCCGCGACAATGATGAACAAGGGCCTCGAGATCATCGAAGCCGCCCACCTCTTCGCCGTTCCCGAGGATCGTATCGACGTGGTGATTCACCCCCAGAGTCTGGTCCACGCGATGGTTCAGTTCGCCGACGGTACGTTGCTCGCACAGATCGGCGCCAATGACATGCACCAGGTAATCCTCCGAGCTCTCGGCGGCACGGAAGAGGCAACGCCGCCCCCGGGCGCGCTCGATCCGATTCGGGCAGGACGGCTCGACTTCGACGCCCCCGATCCCGCCCGGTTTCCCGCCCTCGAGATCGCGCGGGCCGCCCTGCGGGCGGGCGGCGAGATGCCGGCGGTCGTCAACGCCGCCAACGAGGCCGCGGTTGGAGTTTTTCTGGCCGGTGGCTGCTCTTTCGCGCGAATCGCGAGTACCATTGCGGCCGTCATGGAGCGGTGGCCGCACTCCCACCGATGTCTTTCATCCGTCGAGCAGGTCCTGGCCGTGGATGCCGAGGCCCGCCGGCTGGCAACCGAGGTGTTGGGAAATACCGGCACCGTTTCGGGGGTTCCGAGTAGCTGATGTTGGCAACACTGATTAGCATCGCAGCATTCATCTTCGTGATCGGCGTTCTCGTGGTGATCCACGAGGCGGGTCACTTCGGCATGGCTCGCGCCCTCGGGGCGCCGGTGGAGGTGTTTTCCGTCGGTTTCGGACGCCGGCTGTGGGGGGTCGAAAAGGGCGGCACCGACTACCGTGTCTCGCTGGTTCCTCTCGGCGGCTATGTCCGCATTCCCGGCCTCGGCCCGGATGAGTCCGACGTGGTGGGCTCGGAGTCCGAAGAGCTCGAGCTGCTCCCACGCTGGAAGCGGGCATTGATCCTCCTCGCCGGCCCCGCCACCAACATCATCGGCGCCGTCTTCTTCATCGGAATCGCCTACATGATGGGCGTGGAAACCCCGGCCTTCCGTTCCGAACCTCCGGTGATCGGTTGGATCGACCCCGGCTCGCCGGCGGCGGATGTGGACCTCGAGGTGGGTGACCTCATCGTCGCGGTGAACGGCGCCGACGTGAGCATGTGGTCCGAGCTCGAGACCTCCATCGTCACCTCGGCGGACAACGAGGTGCTGCTCGAGGTGGAGCGGCAGGGCCGGCGACATCAGGTGCGCATGGTTCCAGAGTCGGTGACCCGCTACGGCTTCGGCTACTCCGGGCTGCAACCGCCGGTGGAACCGATCCTCGTCCAGGTGCCCGTGGGGAGCCCGGCCAGCGCCGCCGGTCTCCAGGCCGGCGACCGGGTTCTTGCGGTCAACGGCGAGCCGGTCGGCCAGTTTTACGACCTCATGCGGCTCATTTCACCGCACGCCAACGAGACCATCTCAATCACCGTCCTGCGGGGCGCCGACGAGCTCACGCTGGAGGCGATTCCACGGGGAGACGAGAACGCCGGGAAGATCGGCGTGCCGCTGATTCCCCCGACCATCGTCGAGCACCTGGGTCCGGTGGAGGCCTTCGTCACCGCCTCCCGCGAGTGCCGGCGAATGACCGTGGAGACCTTCCGCATCATCGGCCGGCTGCTCACCCGAAAGACCTCCATCAAGCAAGTCTCCGGACCCATCGGCATTGCCCAGATCTCGGGCGAGGCCGCCCGCAGCGGGCTCGATTCACTGATCTGGTTCATGGGTCTGATCTCGCTCCAGCTCGGGATCTTCAACCTCCTTCCCATTCCGATTCTCGACGGTGGCCACCTGACGGTCATCGCCTTCGAATCGGCGATCAGGCGCGATCTGTCATTGAAGGTCAAGGAACGAATTCTGGAAGTCGGCTTCTACGCTTTGATTCTGCTGATGGTGGTCGTCCTCTTCAACGACATCGTCAAGATCCTCCCGAACAGCGTTTACAACTTCTTCTTCGGCAGCTGAGCCTCGCCTCCAGCCTCCATGCTAAAGTTCGCTCCGTGGCGGCTCGATTGTTGGCTCTGGCGATCTTTCTCCCGGTATCCGGGGTGACCTTTTGGTTTGCCCTGGTGCACACCGTGCATCAGGGCGCCATGGCCGTGCCCGATCTCGGCGGAGCAACGGTGGAAGATGCTCGATCCAAGCTCCACGACCTCGGCATGGATCTCGAGATCGAAGGGCCGGGAATCTTCTCTCCGTCCGTCCCCGCCGGAGCGGTGGCCGTGCAGCGGCCCCACCCGGGTTTCCAGGTCAAGGCCGGAGCCGTCGTCTCGGTCCGGGTCAGCCTCGGCAACGAAAGGGTGGAGATCCCCGACATTCGCGGCGAATCGCTGCAGAGCGCCCTGCGAGGCCTCGACCAACTGAGCCTGCCAGTGGGGACGCGGGCGGGCATCGACGGTCACGGCGGGCCCGACCAGATCATCGCCACCGGCCCTCCCGTGTCCGCCCTCGTTCCACCAGGAACCCGTGTCGATCTCCTAGTCAACACGACACCGAGAGAGGAGCAGTGGGTCATGCCGTCGCTCATGTCACGGAACATCGGGGTGGTTCGCCGCTTCTGCACGCGGCACGCCATGCGCTTGGGCCAGGTTCACGAAGTCACGTATCCCGGGCTTGCCCCGGGTCTGGTGCTCCGGCAGTATCCGCCGGCCGGATCGCCGCTGTCGCGGGCGGACATCATCTCGGTGTGGGTGAGCCGGTGACGCTGCGCATCGCCCCGTCGCTGCTCTCGGCCGACTTCGCCCGCCTCGCCGACGAAATCGCCGACGTCGAGGCCGCAGGGGCCGACCTGCTGCACCTCGATCTCATGGACGGCCATTTTGTTCCCAATCTGACGTTCGGCCCGCCGGTGGTCGCGGCGTTGGCCACAACGGCCACCGTTCCCCTGGACGCGCACCTCATGGTCGAGGACGCGGACTCGATGATCGGAGACCTGGCCAAGGCCGGCGTCTCACGGACTGCGGTGCATGTGGAAGCCTGCCGCCACCTGCACCGTTCTCTGGCGTCAATCCGGGACACCGGCATGAAGGCCGGGGTCGCCCTGAACCCGGCGACCTCTCTGGCGGCTCTCGAAGAAGTGATCGACGACCTGGACTTCGTGCTCATCATGTCGGTCAACCCGGGGTTCGGAGGTCAGACCTTCATCTCCTCCAGCGTGGACAAGATTCGCCGACTGCGGACGCTGCTCGGAAGCCGGATGATTGATATTTCAGTGGACGGCGGCGTCGATCCGAAAACCGCCGCGGCGCTCGTCGCCGCCGGTGCGACCACCCTGATCGCCGGGTCTGCCATTTTCGGCCACGCCGATCGCACACGGGCTCTTGCGTCGATCCGCACTGCTGCACAACAAGGACATGACCTATGAAACGAATCGTGATTTTTCCGCTGCTCTTGCTGGCGGTCTTGTCGGCCCTCTCGTGCTCGTCCAAGGCGACAAAGGACGAGAAGCTCCTCGAAGAGCTGTCGAATCTGGACAAGGACACAATTTACCAGCGGGCCGAGTCGCTCTACGAGTCGAAAAAGTACGCCGAGGCGAGGAAGCTCTTCTCCTTTGTCTACGACTCCTTCCCCAACGATCCGCTGGGCCACAAGGCGGCCTTGCGGGTGGCTGACACATACGCGGCAAAAACCGATGTGACGAATCTCACAGAAGCTCGGCTTCGCTATCGAGATTTCGCGAATCGCTATCCCAACGACCCCGACAGAGACTACGCATTGCTGATGGTCGGCCACACATTCAGTGCCCGTAAACTCAAGGCTGATCGTGACTTGAGTCCGATCCGAGAAGCCCTTGACGCCTACCAGCAGCTCATCAATCTCTACCCCGGCTCTCCACACGCATCTGAGGCGCACGAGCGCATGGGGGGTCTCGAGGAGTTGCTCGCAGAACACGAGTGGCATGTATCGAAGTTTTACTATCGAAATAAGCGCTGGATTGGCGCCAAGTGGCGACTCGAATATATCGTGGAAAACTACCCTGATTACTCGAAAATCGACGAAGTGAACGCGCGAATTTCGAACATTCAAGACCATCTGGACGAGGCGGAAGCGCGGTACAAAAAGCTCATCGAAGAGCGCACAAAGAAGATCGAAGATTGACGACAGTTGGGCATTCGGTTACTCTCGTAGTGTGTTTTCTCGCGCTGGGAGAGTACCCATGAAAGCGAAGATCGCGCTTCTCGTCGCCGTGATTATCATGCCCGTCATGGCCTTCGGCCAAGCGGTGGCCCCTCCACCGCAGCCGTTGCGTTTCATCGACGACCACTGGACGCCCTACGATCCGCCCTCGGACTTCCCCGAGGGATCGGTGGTGCATCGGGTTGTGCCGGGTGACACTCTCTGGGACCTGGCCGCCACCCACCTCGGCGACCCCTATTTGTGGCCTCAGATATGGGAGCGCAATCCGTACATCAAGGACTCCCACTGGATCTACCCCGGCGACCCCATTGCCGTCGACATCGCGGTCCAGGAGCCTCCGGCCGCTGACGTGGACGTCGCTCCCGACGACATGGTGACCTCAGAGGTCATTCAACCCGACTTCGAGGAGATGCAGGTGGACGAGGGCGAACCGCGACCTCTGGGAAGCTCGGCCGATGTCTACTGCTTCGCCGACCTCGTCCAGGATGACTCGGTCTACCCGTTCAGTATCGCCTCCGCCGAGCGCATGGAGTTCCAGGACTCCTTCTCCGAGGGCGACGTCGTCTACATCGACGGTGGCGTCGAACAGGGTGTGGCCGCGGGCGACAGATTCTTCGTTCTCAACCGCATCCGCGAGCTCAAACATATCAACACCAACGCCCACCTTGGGATCATCTACTCGAAGATCGGGCAGATCAAAGTGCTGTGCGCGCAGGAGAACTCGGCCATTGCCGAGATCACCTACGCCTGCGACCCGATCAACATCGGGAATGTCCTCGAACCATTCCGTCCGATCCCCGTACCGCTGGTCATCGACCCCGATCCCAGCAACCGGTGCGACGTTGCCAACGGCAAGCCCATCGGGACCATCACCTACACCCGCGACGACCAAATCGAGATCGGCGGCGGGTGGCTGGTCTTCGTCGATCTCGGCAAGGCGGACGGGGCCTATCCCGGCCAGTTCGCCACGGTCTTTCGCGACAACCCGGTGGAGGGCATGCCGCGACTGGTGTTGGCCGAGCTCGGCCTCCTCACGGTGGAGGAACACTACTCCACCGCAATCCTCACCAGTGGTTGGTCGTCGGTGTACGTGGGGGACCGGGTCGAGCTCAAGTAGCGTCCGCGGTCAATCGAAGATCTCTTGCCGCCTTTGGGCGAACGTCTTGAGGGTCTTGTGGTGCTCGGCATCGGCAATCGCCAGGCTGCGGATCATCTGAGAGATCTCCGGGTTCGAGACCGTGAGGACATCGCGGTGCGAGTTCTCCGCCGGATGGCATTCCACCTGCATGGAAAAAAAGAGGGCCTCCGCCAAAGAGGGTGCCGGTGACTTCGCTCGAAACTCGTCCACCGACGAGACCAGCGCTTCCACAACGCCGGCGTCGAAATCCACGTCGTCGAACTCGTCAGGGCTCCGGCGAACGAGGTTTTTTCCGTACTTCAACAAGCTGGCGTGGCTCTTTTCCTGCAGACTCATGCGGAAGAACAGCCCCGAGGCCTCCGAGTCGGCCTCGAAGACCTCACTCAGCCACTCGTAAAGGTCCGCCATTGTGTTCTCGATATCTTCAAGTCGCGAGAGAACCTCGTGAATCTTCATTGACACTCCCGATGAAAAACTGAAGGGGCATCATAGCAGCAACTTTCTATTGTTGCTCAACTGTAGTATTCCGCATCCTGGTATCCTCCACCTCGTGCTTCCCGACTGGGTCTTCGACGATGCCGATCGCGCCTACATGGCCGCTGCTCTGGCCGAGGCTCGCGCGGCCGCCGCGCGCGACGAGGTTCCGGTGGGGGCGGTGGTCGTCCGCGCCGGCGACATCCTCGCCCGAGCCGGCAACCGGCGCCGGGAGCTCGACGACCCGACGGCCCACGCCGAGGTGCTCGCCATCCGTGACGCGACGGCTGTCCTCGGCGACTTCCGGCTTGAAGGCTGCACCCTCTACGTCACCCTGGAACCGTGTCCCATGTGTGCGGCCACCTGCCGCCAGGCCCGACTCGACCTGGTGATCTGGGGGGCCGACGATCCCAAGGCCGGGGCCTGCGGGTCAGTGATCGATCTCGCCGGTGACCAGCGGCTCGGCCCGCCCCTCGCCCACCGGGGGGGTCTCGAGGCGGCCGCCAGCCGGGATCTCCTGGAAGCGTTTTTTGCCAAACGACGGCAAAAGGCGTAAAATGCCGATCCCCGTACGGAGAGGTGCCGGAGTGGTCGATCGGGGCGGTCTCGAAAACCGTTGACCTTTCACGAGGTCCAAGGGTTCGAATCCCTTCCTCTCCGCCATGACAATCGAATACTGGAGAGGTGTCCGAGAGGCCGAAGGAGCACGCTTGGAAAGCGTGTGTGGGGGTAACTCCACCGCGGGTTCGAATCCCGCCCTCTCCGCCAGTCGATGACGACCGGGAGCCCAACATGGAGCCCGGGCCCTGTGCATCGCCGCCCTTCGAACCGTGTCAGGCCCGGAAGGGAGCAGCACTAAGGAGGAAAACGGCGAGTGCCGCAGGTCGCCTGGGTTCCATGATGGGCTCCCCGTTGCGCCGGATGGCCCAGGAAGCGAAGGATGAGCTCGGCCGCGTCATCATCCCCGTTCGGTCGAGGACCCACCGGCCGAGGCGCGGCGAGAAGATCCTGAAGAACCCGCGTCGTGGCGGGCGCCCCGAGCCCGCCCGGCGGGAGCACGGCCGACGGCACATGATCGCGGACAAAGGCCTCCAAAACGGCACTTTCCCTGAACCGAGGGCGTCTCAGGTAGGCAAGCGCCGTCGAAGCGTGGTAGACCTCAGCCACCGTGCTGTAGCCGAGCTTGGCCACCACGACATCACTGGCCGTCACCAGGTCGGGGTGGTAGACGTCGTCGACGACCACCACCTCACCGCCGACGTGTTCCCACTGGCCACGCACGGACGCCGGCATCACCGCGATGGCGCCGGGCGGCAGGAAAGAGCTCCGAACTCGTCCCCCGTCTGCTGCCGAAACACTCGTGCTGAAAAGCACCACCCGGGCGTCCGTGGCAATCTGCAGCCTCCGTCTCACTCCATCGCGCGATGCCGTGGGCCGGCGGCTGATCGGTTCCAGGCACGAGCTCTCGTGCCGCCGCCTACAGCACGGTTCGGTCTGGATCACCAGCCCGGCCGAACGAGACCACTCCGCCAAGCGCTCACCGTGAGTCTGCAACCGCGCATCGTCGTAGTGGCGGTAGATCCAGTCCCAGGTGAAGCTCTCCACCAGGACCCCCGGCATCGAGAGCCGGTGGGCGGCGGCGAGGCCCATCGGGGCGATGTCGCTGATGACCGCAGTGCAGCGGGCAGCCCGAATGCGACCGGCCAGCTCCTCGAGCCCCGTCCGATGTCGGAGACGGTCGAGTGCTCGAACGGTTTCGGGCACGTCCTCGTCCAACACCGTTTGCTGGATCATTCCCACATCACACGCGATGTGGTGATAGCCGAAACGGCTTCGGCCCAGGCTTTCGGCGAAGAACTCCCGCGGGACCGTGGTGAAGATCTCGTGCCGAATGGATGGACGCCGCCGGCTGCAGGCGTTCATCACCGCACACGCCCGCGCCGCATGGCCGAACCCGTGCGGGGTGACACACCATGCGAGAGACATCGCCGCCGTGTCGATGTCGATGCATGCACCCCTCGGTCGCCGTTCCCCACTCATCCGCCACAGTGTAGCCCGCGCCCTGCACCGGACACCGTCCCATCGCACTTCGTCGTGCGTGGTACGATGACGCCATGAAGCTCGCCACTGTATCGGGTGCATTGCTGTTGTGTCTGGTTTCGTTGGCCGACGCCCAGAACGGAGCGCCGCGGGCGTGGCAGCAACGCATCGATGTGGTGGTGGATCTCCCGGTGCCCGTGGTCCGACTCACCTCGGTCAACCCGTTCGCCATCGCGGTGGACGAACCGCCCACGTTGCTGAGCTCGACGCCGCCGAGGAAGCTCGACGTCCGCGGCACAGCCGTGGTCGCCGCCTACGTGAACGCCAAAGGAGAGTGCCTCGGCGGGGTTCCTCTCGAGCTCCCGTTTCCGGGATTGACATCGGCCCTCCTCGGCGAGATCGAAGGCGCCCGTTTCGATCCCGCCGTCGCGTCCGGGTCCGCTGTGAACTCCTGGGTCGTCTTCGGCGTCGGCTTCACCGGCCGCGTCAAGGAATCCGTCGTGAGCGCCCCCGCGTTCGAGCTCCCCGACCTCGCCTCGCCGCCCGAACCGGCAGCACCGTTGCGGGTCGCCCCGCCGGGTCGCCTTGTCGATGCGCCCTTCGAGCCGCAGGACTCGCTCACCCGCCTCGCATCACCGCGCCGTCTCAGGGTGAAAGGGCCTGCTCAGGACGCCGACGTCCCGATCCGGGCCCTCGTCCACATCACCGCCGGTGGAAGATGCGACCGTTTCGTTCCCCTCAATCTCGAGGCCGGCCTCCACAGCTGGCTCTCGGCCTATCTCGCCACCTGGCGGCTCGAGCCCGCCACTCTCGACGGTGAGCCCCACGACGCCTGGGTCGTGTACTCGGCCCGCGGCACGCTGGAGCTCTCGGCGCTCAGCTCGGAAACCATCACGGTCCTCCGCGACCGCAACTACGAGCCCACCGTCTCCGAGTAGCCCGAATCACCGCCGGAGCGTTCGCTCCGCTCGCACGTCGTCGCCCCCGGGTCAGCCGTTGCGCCGGATGATCTTGCGCTCGTTGCCCACGCGGACCGTGACCCGTTCCGAGTCGAGCCACTCCAGAACCGGGATGGCGAGCTTCCTGGTGAGCCCGAATCGGTCCTTGAACGCACCCACGGCGAAGCTCGAGCAATCCCAGTTCCGGACTCCCGCAGCCACCTCGTCCAGAGCCGCCCGGTGGATGAAGAACTTCCCGTCCAGCCGAACGAGCCTCCCTTTCTGAACCAGGAAGGAGCAGATCCCCTCGACCGTCGCCGGCCGGCTCTCCAGGGCCGCCGCCGCATCGAGGGGAGACGGGGCCTCGAAGCCCGCTTCGCGGTACAGCGCCTCGACACGGCGGGCGAGCTCCTCTCCCAGCGCCGACATGTGGCCATCCTTCCCAGGCGGCACCACCCGACCCTCGTTGAGCTCGAGCACTCCCCGCTGGCGCAGCTCCTCGAGGTACTGATTGGTCAGGTCCCTGGCGCGTTTCGGCAGCAGCGCCGCGGAGAAGTCCCGCGCCGGCACCCCGGCCGAGACCTCCACGTCGCGGAACCGAGCCTCGAGCTCTGCCGTCGCCGCCTCGACGAGGTCGTCGACGTGGGCTGGAGCCACCAGGGTTGCCGGATTCGTCGGTAGCGCCATCACTGTCTTCTTCTCCAAAAGGCGGCCGATGGGCGCCTCCACCACGGGGTCCAGAACCCCGAGCCGGACCGCGAGCTCGTGTGCCGTAGCGCCGACCAGACCTGCCTGGTCGATCCACCACTGGAGAAGATCGGGCCGGGTCGATCGGTTCGGTGACGGAATCGCGGTGAGACCGGCGCTCTCCCGACGCCGCCACCGGCGTTGGTGGGCGTCGAGCACCACGCCCCCGGCAAAGGTGTTGACCGGTGCCGGCCGGCGCAGTACGACCCGGTCGCCGGGAAAGAGCTGAAGGGACCGGCGGAGACCGAGCTGCGCCACCGCCTGCTCACCTGGCGCCACGACCGAGCTCGACAACCGCTCCACCCGAGCCGGAACGCGATCGGCAAAGGCGTGCAGCTCGAGCTCGTCGCCCTCGCCGAGCGGATTCGGTGCTGAAGCGAGCAGCTCGAGCCTCATGGTGACGAGTCGAGTGGGCTTCCAGTCCCCCGGCGTCATCACCTGGTTGCCCCGATCAATGTCCTCGCGCCCCAAACCGACGAGGTTCATGGCCACACGCTCTCCCGCCTCGACGACATCGCGCTCCTCACCGTGGACGTGGAGCCGCCGCACCCGGGTGGGCGTGCCTCCAGGCATGATCACGACCTCGGAGCCCACGCCGAGCCGCCCCCACAACGAAGTTCCGGTGACCACCGTTCCCGCGCCGGTGAGGCTGAAGACCCGGTCCACCGCCTCACGAAACGGCCGCTCGTCCAGTTGACGCGGCTTCGCCTCCCTGGCCTTGGCGAGGAGAGCCTCGCGCAGTTCGGGAAGCCCTCGTCCGGTCACCGCGGACACCGGAATCACCGGAACGTCGGCAAAGACGGTGGCCGCAAGGTACTCGGTGATCTCCTCCGCCGCGAGCTCGGCGAGCTCGTCGTCCACCGCGTCGATCTTGGTCAACGCCACCGCACCGCCGGGGACGCCCATGAGCCGGATCACTTCGAGGTGCTCCCGGGTCTGGGGCATGATCCCCTCGTCGGCGGCCACCACCAGGAGTGCGAGGTCGATTCCCGAAGCACCGGCAATCATGGTGTGGACGAGACGTTCGTGGCCTGGAACGTCGACGAAGTGGAGGCGGACATCATCGGCGACGACCTGGGCGAAGCCGAGGTCGATGGTGATGCCGCGATCCTGCTCCTCCGGAAGCCGGTCGCAGTCGATCCCGGTGAGGGCCTTCACAAGTGTTGTCTTGCCGTGGTCGATGTGGCCTGCGGTGCCGAAGACGATGTGCTCCATGAAGTCATGGTACACACCCCGCCGGTTCCGGCCGCCGTGACCGACTGCGGCCACGGTTGACTGGGGTCACTTGGCCGGCGCCGACGAACCCGATAAGCTCTCCCCGATGATCGAAAGCGAGCTCAAAATCCCGGTCGCAGACCTCGAACCCGTCGCGCGCCGCCTCGACGAGATCGGCGGCCGCCGGCTTCACGCCGCCGAGCTCGAGGTCAACATCCTCTTCGACACCGATGGCGGCCGGCTCGCCGCCGCCCGCGAGGTGCTGCGGATCCGCCGAGCCGGAACCCGCACCATCGTCACCTACAAGGGCCCTGCCAGCTGGCAGGGCGCCGTCAAGCAGCGCCGGGAGATCGAGCTCGACGTCTCCGCGGCTGACGACGCCGCGCAGATGCTCCACGCCCTCGGCTTCCTGGCCCGCATGCGCTACGAGAAAATTCGTGAAAGCTGGGAGATGGGCGCCGTCCGAATCGACCTCGACCGCACTCCCATGGGTGATTTCGTCGAGGTGGAAGGACCTCCGGAGGAGCTCGAGTCCGCCGCCCGCCAACTCGGTCTCGACGTCGCGAGCGCCGTCGCCGGGTCCTATGTCAGCCTCTGGCACGACTACCGGGAGCTCCATCCCGAAGCCGGGCCCGACATGGTCTTCGATCCGTGATCGAGGTCGCGATGGTCCTGGCGGCCGGACGGGGAGAACGGATGCGGCCGTTGTCCGACGTCCTACCGAAACCGGCGTTGCCCCTTCCCGACGGACCTGTGGTGGCCTCGGCGATCCGGCTGGCCGCCGCCGGCGGCGCCCGTCGGGTCGTGGTCAACACCTGGCACCTGGCCCACACCATGGAGCAACGCCTGCAGGGTGTCGCCGCCCCCCCCATCCAGATCTCCCGTGAGCCCGAGCGGATGGGGACCTCCGGCGGCATCGCCCTGGCCCGAGACCGTGGTCTGCTCGGTGACCGGGGCCCGGTGCTGATCATCAACGGCGACGGCCTTCTCAACTTGGACCTGGAACCGCTGCTGCACCATATGACCACCGGCGGCGACCTCGTCAGCCTCGCTTTGCTGCCGCATTTGGACCCGCTCAGCTGGTCACGGGTTCTCCTGGGACACGACGGCACGATCCGGGGTTTCCGACCACCCGGAACGCCGGATCCGGGAGAGGTCCCCTTCCTTTTTCCTGGGGTGATGCTCGTCTCCCGCGAGGCGCTGGATACGCTGCCGAGCCGCCCGGGTGAAACGCCGGAGGACCTCTGGGGCCCGGCCATGGCCTGCGGTCGCCTGTCGGGAGTGCCGGTCTCCGGGCACTGGCGGGAGGTCGGGAATCCCACAGCCTACCTCGAGGCCGTCCTCAGTCGACTCCGCGGCAAGGGTGTCATCCACCCCTCGTCCGAGGTTCACCCCACGGCGGCCATCGGGGCCGCCTATGTCGGACCCGATGCCCGTGTCGAGGCGGGTGCGGTGGTGGGCGAATCCGTCATCTCCGAGGGTGCGGTGGTGGGCGAATCGGCACGAGTGCTCCGCTCGGTGCTTCTCGGCCGGGTGACGGCAGACGCCGGAGAAAAGGTCGTGGACCACTTCCTCGCAAAGCCGCTCTGATCGACCACACCCGTCAAACCCGCACCAAGGGCGAACTCAACCCTGCGTCCACGTCTGGCTGCCGCGGCGCCACGAGAGGCGATTGATACGCGCCGTCCCGCCGTAGATTCTCAGCACGATCATCCGACGGGAGTGGTCCGTGAAAAAGACCGAGCTCGGCGTCGCCGTTCCCCGCGCCGAGAAGCTGATGATGTCACCGGCGCCGGCCCGTATCGGGTCCGAGAGGTTGCCGCCGAGCAGGCCGCTGCCCGATGGATCGGGGACCTCATCGGAGAGAATGCCGGGCCCCGCCGACCCGGCGGCGATGCGCAGCTCTCGGCCGACCACGGGATCCACCCCGGCACGGATATCGCTTCTCCGCACTCCGTCTCCGTCGCCGTCCTCGGCGACCACGCAACACCACCCACCCTGACCATCGCGATCGAAGACCACCGAGCAGTTGGCGCCGCGGAGCACCGCCGTTGCCCGACAGCGCACCAGAAGACCGTGGACCTGAGCCGTTGCGCGACTCAGCTCGGCAGCCCTCCGCGCATCGTCGATCACCGGAACGCTGATCGCGAACAAAATACCGGTCACCGCCGTCGCCGCCACCATCTCCGCTGTCGACCACCCGCCTTGACCACCCCACGACCCTCGAAATCTCCGTTGCATCATGCCTCCCTTCGAAAACACCGCGACTCCACAGTCGGCCCGAAAAAGAAGCGGCCCCGAAGGGCCGCGTCCCGTCCACGCTGTGAGATTGTTGTTAACCAGCCGCCTTTTCAGCGCCCGACCGGGACAGCTTCACCTTGGCGTTCAAGGTGGTCGCTCCCTCGGTCGTGACATAGGGCGAGAGCTTCTCGAGGGAGGTCTCTCCGATCCCCTTGACGGCCACCAGCTCGTCGACACTTCTGAAGGGGCCGTTGGCCTCGCGAAAATCAATGATCCGCTGGGCCAGAGCCGGACCGACCCTGGGCAGCAGCTGGAGCTGCTCGTCGCCCGCGGTGTTGATGTTGACGACGCCGTCGGCAGCCGCCGCAACCGACGAGATCGCCAGCACAATGACAAGAGCGATGATGGTGGAACGTGCGAACATGTGTACCTCCTGTTCGGTTGGTTGATGGGAAGGGCGATTTGCTTCTCGTGTCAGCCTGTCATGTGGCACCTCCTGCCGTGTGAATGCTCAAATCATGGCGAGATCCGTGCCAACCTTCCAGTAATCCACTAAATACATTATTTATAGAGATTTAATTGTCAGATAAACAACCGCACCACCGAGAGAACCGACAAAAAATTCATACGTTTTTTCGTAAACCACTGTAACCACGGGGCGGAAGAAATTTTTCCACTGTCAAAGGAAGCTACGGCACCGGGTTATACTCCCGCGATGCACGCTGGAGCTGACGACAAACGCGGCCATCCGCAGGGCGGGGGATCCGGTCCCGAACCCCCCCCCACCGCCGCCGATGGCCTCTTCGGTCAGATGGCCGAGACCGCGGAGATGATTGCGTTCAAGCACACCGTCTTCGCCCTGCCCTTCGCCGTCATGTCGCTGATCACGGCCGCCGAGCCGGGGTGGCCTTCGGTGCGCACCTGGATCCTCGTCGTTGCGGCCATGGTGGCGGCCCGCACCGCGGCCATGAGCTTCAACCGGCTCGCGGATCACCGCATCGACGCCGCCAACCCGCGAACGGCGAGCCGCTCGCTGCCCACCGGCCGCCTCAGTCGGCGCTTTGTCTGGGCCGTGACCATCGGCTCGTCGGCCCTTTTCCTGCTCGCGGCCGCCATGCTCAACCGGCTGTGCCTGACGCTCGCCCTCCCGACCCTCGGCGTCCTCCTCGGATACTCCTACGCCAAACGTTTCACCTCCGGCGCCCACCTCTGGCTCGGATTGGCCCTGGGGATCGCCCCCGTCGGCGCTTGGATCGGCGTCACCGGCGCCCTGTCCGCTCCACCGGTGATCCTGGGCGCTGCGGTGATGCTCTGGGTGGCGGGATTCGACACCATCTACTCGCTCCAGGACGAGGCCTTCGACCGGTCCCGCGGCCTGTGGTCCCTCCCCGCCCGCCTCGGTGGAAGGCGCGCCCTCCTCCTCGCTCGCGTCTTTCACGTCGCAGCGGTGGTGGGCTTCGCCGGGTTCGCGACGGCCGCCGGCGGCGGCTGGATCCGCTTTTCGGCGGTGGCCGCGGCGGTGGCGTTGATGGCATGGCAGCACAGCCTGGTTCGGGCCGACGACATCAGCCGGGTGGACGCCGCGTTCTTCACCGCCAACGGCCTGCTCTCGGTGATCATGTGCGGCCTGTTCGTCGTCGCCAGGATCGTCGCCTGAGAGCGTCTCGAGACCTGTACAATATCCTCCGGCCATGACCAGTCGAAAGCTGCCGTTCCGCCACATCGCCATCGAGGGCCCCATCGGGGTCGGGAAGACCTCGTTGGTCCAGCTGCTCGCCGACCGCTTCGAGGGCGTCATGGTCCTCGAGGACATCACCAACCCGTTCCTTCCCGCCTTCTACGAGGGTCGGTCGGGAGCCGCCTTTCAGGTTCAAATCTACTTCCTGCTGTCGCGATTCCAGCAACAGCGGGAGATCGCCCAAATGAACCTCTTCCAACGACTCGTGTTGGCGGACTACAGCTTCCCGAAGGATCGAATCTTCGCCTATCTGAACCTGGATGACACTGATCTGCGGATCTACGAGAAGCTCTACCCTGTCCTCGAGCAGGAGGTCCCGACCCCCGACCTCGTGATCTACATGCAGGCGTCGCTGCCGGTGCTCATCGAACGGATCAAAAAACGGGCACGGGACTTCGAGTCGGACATCGATGTCGACTACCTCAAGCGGCTCAGTGAGGCATACTCCTACTACTTCTTCCACTATCGGGAAACGCCGCTGCTCGTCATCAACACCGACGACATCGACTTCGTGAACAAGCCCGAGGACTTCGACGCTCTGGTCGACCAGATCTTCCGCACCCGACGCGGCACCCAGATCTACGTGCCGTTGGGCTCCTCGAACACGTGATCGAGCGGTCAACCGCGGACGTCCAGCCGCGGCGGCGCGGCACCATGGCCCGACGTCTGAGGTAGGATCTCACTTCGGAGGGCCCGATGCTTTCTCGAGAACTTTTCCGCTCTGACCCAGAACGAGTGCGCCGGATGCTCGAGGTGCGCCGGACGAGCGCCCCGTTGGACCGTCTCCTCGAAGTGGACCGGCAGTGGCGTTCGTTGCTCGTCCGTCTCGAAGACCTCAAGGCACGACGCAACAGCGGCTCCAAGGAGATCGGGGCCCTCTTCCGGGACGGCAGGCGGGAAGAGGCTGAGGCCAGGAAGGCGGAGATGGCCGTCATCGGCGACGACATCGCCGCCATGGAGGCCACGACCACCGAGCTCGAAAACGAGCTCTCGAACCTCGAGCTCGGGTTCCCGAACCTCCCGGCCGACTCCGTTCCAGAAGGCGCCGACGAGTCGGCGAATACCGAGCAGCGCCGGTGGGGGGAACCCGCCGCCTTCGATTTCGAACCCGTCGCCCACTGGGACCTGGGGCCGGCTCTCGAGATTGTCGATTTCGAGCGCGCCGTGACCCTGTCCGGCGCACGCTTTGCGGTGCTGCGCGGCGCCGGGGCGGCGCTCGAGCGGGCGCTGGTGACCTACATGCTCGATCTCCACACCTTGAAGCACGGCTACACCGAGATCATGCCGCCGGCGGTGGTGAACACGGCCTCGCTGGAAGGCACCGGCCAGCTTCCGAAGTTCGCCGACGACCTCTTCGCCATCGAGGGCACCGACTTCTTCTTGTCGCCCACCGCCGAGGTGCAGCTCACCAACCTCCACCGCAAAGAGACCCTGGCAGAGGATCGGCTGCCCCTCAAGTACTGCGCCTTCACTCCCTGCTTTCGGGCCGAGGCGGGCTCCTACGGCAAGGATGTCCGCGGCCTCATCCGCCTCCACCAGTTCCACAAGATCGAGCTCGTCCAGTTGACGAAACCCGAGGACTCCACCGCTGCCCTCGCCGAGCTCACGGCCCACGCCGAGGCGGTGCTGCAGGGCCTCGGCCTGCCCTACCGGGCGGTCAGCCTGTGCACCGGCGACCTCGGCTTCTCAGCCTCTCAGACCACCGATCTCGAGGTCTGGCTGCCGGGGCAGGACGCCTACCGCGAGATCTCGTCGTGCTCCTGCTTCACCGACTTCCAGGCCCGCCGCGCCCGTCTGCGCTACAAGCCCGCCGCAGGGGGAAAGGCCCGTTTCGTGCACACCCTCAACGGTTCCGCCCTGGCCGTCGGCCGCACCATGGTCGCGGTGCTGGAGAACTACCAGCAGAAAGACGGGTCGGTGGTGGTCCCCGAAGCCCTTCGCTCGTACATGGGAGGTCTCGAGGTCATCGAACCGCCGGGGGCATGAAGGCCAACCATCAGCCCATGCATCGTTCTCTCTGCGCACCATGTCAAGGTCTTGACGACCTGCAATGGAGCGGCACGCTGACGAGCTGACCGCTGTGAACTCATTGCTGACGGCTACGAGCTCGGCGGCAAGCCGAGCTCGTCTGCGACGGTCGCCATGGCGTCCCGGACGAACTCGATGTGGTCGCCGAGCTCCACGCCGAGCTCTTCGGCACCGTGGCGGACGTCATCCCGGTTGACGCCCCGGGCGAAGGCTTTGTCCTTGAGCTTCTTTTTCACCGATTTGAGCTTCACCTCGGCGATGGCCTTGTCCGGGCGAACCAGGGCGCAGGCAGTGAGAAAGCCGGCGAGCTCGTCCACCGCGAAGAGAGTTTTCGCCATCGGAGTATCCCGCGGAACCCCCATGTAATCGGCGTGCGACGCAACCGCGCGCACCCATTCCTCGGGCCAGCCCCGCTCGCGCAGGATGCCGCATCCCACATGGAGGTGGGTCTCTTCGGTGGGATTCTGCTGATAGTCGAAATCGTGGATGAGACCGATGATGCCCCAGGTTTCTTCGTCCTCGGAGAACCGGCGGGCGTAGCCGCGCATCGCCGCCTCCACCGCCAAAGCATGCTTGATCAGGCTCGGATTGTCGGTGTACTCGTTCAACAACGCCCAGGCGTCCGCGCGGGTCGGGATCTGACTCATCATCGCCTCCTGGATCGAGGATACTCCGTCCTCTTTTCGCTGACCGGGGCCGGGGCAGTCACAGTGACAGCGGCCGCGCACCCGCGGAGGGCCAAGGCCCATCCACCCTGACAGACTGCGATGCGGATGTTCGACCACCCCTAGAAATCTCAGCGCCGTAGGGTGGGCCTCGGCCCACCCGATCGCCTCCCGGCTCCGAACAACAACCCTGGAGCCCGGCATCGACCACCTCTCCAACCCGAGCGCCCCACCGCGCCACATGCCCCGAGCGCACGTATCACCCTTTGCATTGTTCTGTCGTACCGCGAAGCCTGTATGGACCTTCAATCAACAATGCTAAGGGTGGTACGCTCGCTTGGCTTTCCGCGCCCCGGGTTCCCTCTTCAATCCTCCAAGCAGGCCGCCGCTCGCCCGAGCACCGTGGTCACCTCGGTTTCGCTTCCCACACGACCACGCTGATCGGGCGACGCTGGGCAACGACGCCGGAAGGCAGCGGAAGCCCAGAAGGTAGACGCAAAATGTATTTATATTTGAAGTCATTCTGCAAAAATCTTCTTGACGTGAGCTAAAACGAGGCGGAGAATTAACAAAACGACACGCAAAGGAGCCACAAAGTGTCAACATCGCCCAACGACATCCTCTCACGTGTGAAGGACGAAAAGGTCCACTTCATGCGCCTTCAGTTCACCGACATCGACGGCATCATCAAGAATGTCGAGGTGCCGGAGAGCCAGTTTCAAAAGGCGCTCGATGGACAAATCATGTTCGACGGCTCATCGATCGAGGGATTCACCCGCATCGAAGAGTCGGACATGCTGCTGGTGCCCGACATGGACACCTTCCAAATCTTCCCGTGGGAGGCGAATCAGGGTAAGGTCTGCCGTCTCGTCTGCGACATCGCGAACCCTGACGGGACACCCTTTGACGGCTGCCCACGCGGTGCGTTGAAGCGCGTAGTGACCAAGGCCAAGGACATGGGTTACACCATGATGGCCGGTCCCGAGCCCGAGTTCTTCCTCTTCCAAACCGACGCCAACGGAACGGCGATCCCCACCACCCATGACTCCGGCGGGTACTTCGACCTGAGCCCCCGGGATCTCGGAGAAGAGGCGCGGCGGGACATCACCCTGGTTCTCGAGGCCATGGGCCTCGAGGTGGAGGCGGCCCACCACGAAGTCGCCCCGGCCCAGCACGAGATCGACTTCAAGTACGGCGATGCCCTGGCCACCGCCGACGCGGTGGTCACGTTCCGTTTCGTGGTCAAGAAGGTCGCGCTCATGCACGGCCTCCACGCCACCTTCATGCCCAAACCCCTGGCCGGTGTCAACGGTTCCGGCATGCACGTTCACCAGTCGCTGTTCACCCTCGACGGCATCAACGCATTCTTCGACGCCGACGGTCCGTATCAAATCTCCGAGGTCGGCCGCGCCTACATCGGCGGACTTCTCGACCACGCCCGCCCCCTGGTGGCGCTCACCAACCCGCTGGTGAACTCCTACAAGCGTCTGGTGCCCGGCTACGAGGCGCCGGTCAACGTGGCGTGGTCCGAGAAAAACCGGTCGCCGATGATCCGTGTCCCGGCCCGCCGCGGCGTCGGTACCCGCTGCGAGGTCCGCATGCCGGACCCGTCCTGCAACCCGTACCTCGCCTTCGCCGCCATGCTGGCTGCCGGCCTGGACGGCATCGAGCGCGAGCTCGACTGCGGCGAGCCGGTGAACAAGAACATCTTCGACATGTCGGAGCGCGAGAAGAAACGGCTGAAGATTCACCAGCTTCCCGCCAGCCTGGACGAGGCCCTCGATTTCCTGGAAAAGGACACCCTCCTGCGCGACTCCCTCGGGGACCACATTTTCGACCACTTCCTCCACAACAAGCGCACCGAGTGGGCCGAGTACATCAAGGAGATTCACGACTGGGAGCTCCAGCGCTATCTCGACCGCTACTGACACCGCCCAAGAATGATTGAGCTGACGCCCCGTCAGACTGACGGGGCGTCTTTCCTATCGCCCCGGAAAAGACACCGAAATCCACGGAAAACCAAGGCCCGAAACCCTTGAGAAATTTTTCTCAAACGACTAAGGTAAGCGCATCATGGCGGATTCCTGTCCTGCATCCGCGTCATCGCACCCCCGCAACCCGGTCCTTCCGGGAGCACCGTTCTCTGTTCATCGCCCGCCGACCCCGACCACCTCAGGTCGCTCCGAAGCGATCACCAACCCTGGGAGTTGAACCCATGTCCATCGTCACCATTTCGCGCGGAGTCTGCAGCGGAGGGACCGAGCTCGCCGAGCTCTTGAGCCAACGCCTTGGCTGGAAAGCGCTGCGCCACGATGACGTCTCGGCGGCGGCGGCGGAAACCTACCGCGTCTCCGAAAAGGAGCTCATGCGGGGGCTCGACATGCCAGCGACGTTCTACGAGAGGTTCACCCACCGCAAGACCCGTTACCTGCTGGCGACCCAGGCCACCATCGCCGACCTGCTGTCCGATGGCGACGGCATCTACCACGGCCTCGCCGGCCAGTTCCTCTTCCGCAACGTACGGCATGTGTTCAAGGTACGGCTCGTGGCTCCGGCTGCCCTGCGGATCGACAACGCCATGCACCGGATGGGCCTGTCACGGGATGAGGCCGCCCGCCACATCAGGGCGTCGGACGAGCACCGCCTGCTGTGGGGCCGCCAGATGTTCGACGCCGACGTCAACGATCCCGATCTGTATGACTTGGTGGTCAATCTCGAACAGGTCAGCCTGGAGATCGCTGCGAACCTGATCGCCGAGATCATGCAGGAGAAGTCCAAGGGCGCCGACCGCGAATCACTTCGCGAGTTCCAGGACTTCACCCTCGAGAAACGAATCAAGGCCGAGCTCTTCTTCAACTCGCCCTTCACTCCCGACACCGCGCAGGTCTCGGTGAGGCACGGCGAGGTCTACCTGCGGGGAAACCGCGCCTTCGAGACCAACCGGGACAAGGTGATCGAGTTCGTCAGCCGAATTTCGGGCGTCGCGGTCATCCACTCGGATCACCACACAACCTCGACCGCGAAGATCACCCTCCATCCGGACTCGGCCCTGTCGTCCCAGGACACCACCGCCCGAGACATCATGCTCGACATCGACCGCTACCCCCACTGCGCCATCGACTGCACGATTCGCGGGGCCATGGTGGCTCTCACGGCGTCGTCGGTCCGTCTCGAGGACGACCACTTCGTGCCCCCGAGATACGTGCTGGTGCACGACTTCGATGACCGCTTGGTGGGAGTCGTCAGCCGCCGCGAGCTGCTCAAGGGTCTGATCCCCCATCTCAAGGATGACCGCGAAGCCGCCGCCCACATCCAGGACCTCGTCCCCTTCGGGGCCCAGGTTCCGAATGAGCTTTTCATCCAGTGGACCTCGCTGTTCTCCGCCGCGGCCCTGGACGCGTCGAAGACCACCCTGGAAACCGTGATGGTTCCCGTCAGGGGAACGATCAACGCCGACGACTCGCTGTCGTCGGTGATCTCCTCCATGCTGCTCCACAACGTCGACCTCGCGGCCGTTCTCGACGGCTCCAAGGTCGTGGGGGTGGTCCTCATGACCGACATCTTCGACATCGTCGCCCAGTTCGTCATCGAGCACGGCATGCCGAACGAGAAAGGCCAGAGCAATGACTGACGGCACTGCCGCCACCGGCGGGAAAGACATGCGGATCGGCTCCGAGAAAAAGTCCACCATCGACGGCAAGCGGCTCTTCTTCATCTTCCTGGGCCTCGCGCTCTTTTTCGGCGTCTTCTTGTCACCCCCCTGGCCGGCGGCAGTGGACCCCATGGGAGAGTCCTTCGAACTCACACCCCAGGGGAAAGCGGCCCTTGCTCTCTTTCTGCTCGCCGCGGTGTGGTGGGTCTTCGAGGTGGTGCCCATCGGCGTCACCAGTATCACCATCGCCGTGACCCAGGCACTTTTTCTCATCCGGCCTGAGAAGTTCTTCGTCGGCGAGGTCGACCCCATCGGGGGTCCCGAGCTTGCCATGAAGGAGTTCTTCCACCCCTCGGTGTGGTTCATTTTCGGCTCCATCGTCATCGGCATGGTCTTCACCAAGACCGGGCTGACCAAGCGCCTCGCCTACAAGATGTTGGCGTTGGTCGGTGAGAAGACCTCCATGATCTACCTGGGGTGCTTCGTCATGACCGCGGTGCTCACCCACGTCATGGCCCACACCGCCGTCGCCGCCACCATCTTTCCCCTGCTGGTGGCCATCTACCGGCTCTACGACGAGGGCGACGAACCGACCAAGTTCGGCAAGGGTTTGTTCATGGGCATGGCCTTCGTCGCCGGAGCGGGCAGCATCGTGACCCTCCTCGGCGCCGCGCGCGGCGCCGTTGCGTTGGGGTTTTACAAGGAGATCACTGGGATCGACGTCACTTTCTTCCAGCTCTCCTGGTACATGTTTCCCATCGGGTGGGTCATGGTCTTCGTCCTCTGGGGCTTCTTCATGATCTACTACAAACCGGAGCAGGCGACCATCCCCGGTCTTCGCAAACGCGCCAACGGCCTGTATCAACAGCTCGGTGGGATCAGCACCCAGGAGATTCTCGCGGCCGTGATCGTCGTCACCGCGGTGGTGACCATGAGCCTGCGCTCCTTCATTCCGGCCCTCAAGGCGGTGGACAAGGCGGGCATCATCATGCTCGCCACGGTCCTCTTCTTCGTTTTCAAGATCCTCGACATCTCCGATCTCGAGGACGTTCCATGGAACATCATCCTGCTCTTCGGCGGCGCCATGAGCCTGGGCTACTGCCTGGTTCAAACCGGCGCCGCGGACTGGATGGCCATCAACGCCGTAAGCCTGCTCAAGACGGCGCCGGCGGTCGTCTTCATCGTCGGCGTGGCGTTCTTCGTCATGATCATGACCAACCTGATCATGAACGTCGCGGCCATCGCCATCTGTCTCCCCGTGGCGCTGAAGATCGCTCCGTACCTCGGCGTGGGTGGTGAGGTGATCCTCTTCAGCTCCCTGGTCGTGGCGGGTATGCCCTTCCTGCTCCTGGTGGGCGCCGCGCCCAACGCCATCGCCTACGAGAGCAAGCAGTTCACCTCGGGTGAGTTCTTCAAGGCCGGCATTCCCGCGAGCCTGCTCCTGATGGTCGTGGTGACGATCTTCGTGGTCTTCATCTGGCCGTTGATGGGCATGCAGGTGACCGTAGCGACTCCCTGACCGGCCAGACCGACAGAAACGACGAAACGGAGGAGCACGTGCCGACCAAACAGCTCATCGATGGCTACCGACGATTCCGTGAGAAGTACGAGTCCGATCATGCCGTCTTCGACCGACTCGCCGAGGAAGGTCAACACCCCAAGGTGATGTGGATCGGCTGCGCCGACTCCCGCGTCGTGCCGGAGCTCATCACCGGTTCCGACCCCGGCGAGCTCTTCGACGTCCGCAACATCGCCAACGTCGTGCCGCCGGCGAGCTCCGCCGCCTGCGCCACCGGCGCCGCGGTGGAGTACGCGGTGCTGCATTTGAAGGTCGACCACGTAGTGGTCTGCGGCCACTCGGAGTGCGGCGGCATCGCCGCCCTGGCGGCAGAGCCCTCTCCCGAGACCGAACCCCACATCGTCACCTGGCTCGACTTGGCCCGGCCCGCCCGGGAGAAGGTCCTCGCCGAGGGCGTTCCGGAAGAAGACCAGTACCTGGAGATCATCAAGACCAACGTCCTCATGCAGCTGGACAACCTGCGCACCTATCCGTGCGTCACCGAGGGTGAGCGCAACGGCACCCTCACACTCCACGGATGGCTGTACGATCTGCACACGCGAACCATCCGGGCCTGGGACCCCGAGAGCGGAAGCTGGGACTTCATCGCCGCCCAGTCCGTTCCGGTCTAACGGCCCCGGAACGATCGGCTCTTCCGAATCGTGAATCGCATCCTCGTCGTCCACGGTGAGCGGCAGGCCCGGCGGCGGCTGGAGCGGCTCTTCCTCGACAACGGCGACTTCAAGGTGACCCTCGTCGATTCGTACGACCGCGCCCTGGACGAGCTCTCCCAGGCCGTTCCCTCCCTGATGCTCCTTTGCCTGCCCCTCGGCGAGATTCCGGGCCGCGACGCCGTCGCCGCCCTCCACTCCGTGGCGCCGAAGATGCCGGTGGTGGTCCTTTCGTCCCAGGGCGGCACCGACGAGACCATCGAGGTCATCAAGGCCGGAGCTTTCGACTGCCTGCTCGAGCCCTTTCACGACGAGGACCTGCTGGAGGTCATCGACCAGGGGATGGAGTGCGGCCGCCTCATGGCGTCTCCGGTGGCCATCTCGCCGAGGAGGTCCCGGGTCGAGGGCGAGGCGATCATCGGTCGATCGAAGCCGATTCAGAAGATCTCCAAAGCCATCGGCAGGGTGGCGCCCACCGACGCCACTGTGCTGATCCGCGGCGCGTCGGGAACCGGCAAGGAGCTCGTCGCCAGGGCGATCTACCAGCACTCGGCCCGGGTGGACGGCCCCTTCGTGGTGGTGAACTGCGTCGCCATTCCGGAGACCCTCCTCGAGAGCGAGCTCTTCGGCTTCGAGCGCGGCGCCTTCACCGGCGCAGTGCAGCGCCGCATCGGCAAGGTGGAGCAGGCCGACGGCGGCACCATCTTCCTCGATGAGATCGGCGACGTCCCGCTGCCGGTCCAGGCCAAGCTCCTTCGGCTCCTCGAAGACCGGAAGATCGAACGCATCGGCGGCCGCGATCCCATTCCGGTGGACGTGCGGATCCTCGCCGCCACCAACCGGGACCTGGAGGCGGCCATCGCCGCCGAACGCTTCCGCAGCGATCTTTTCTACCGGCTCAACGTGGTTCCCATCCACCTGCCCCCGCTGGTGGAGAGGACCGGGGATGTCCGGCCACTGTCGGACTACTTCATGAATCGTTTCGCCATGGACCTCGGCGTCCGTAATCCCGGCCTCGAAGAGGAGGCCTACGCCGCCCTCGGCGCCCACGACTGGCCGGGCAACGTCCGGGAACTGGCCAACCTGATGGAGCAGTGCCTGATCTTCAGCCGAGGTCAACGGGTCAGCGGCGACATGGTGCGGCAGCTGCTCGGCGGCGGACGAGACGCCTCCACCGATCCCTTCGAGGGCGCTGACGAAGCACTGGTCAAAGGGATCCGCTGGGCGCTGGCCAACGACCAGCCGGACCTCCTCGCCGCGGTGACCCAACGGGCCACGCGGCTGGTCGTGCAAGAGGCTCTCCGCCACACCGGCGGCAACCGCTCGCACGCTGCCAGGCTCCTCGGGGTGTCGCGCCCGACCCTGGCGGCCAAGATGCAGAAGCTCGGGATCCGCTGAGACCAGGCTGTAAAGAAAACCTTCAGTGGTGTAAAATTAGCTGACACTTTCACCGGCAACCACCAACCGCCCGGCGCAAGGATCGGCACGAAGACTCGCTTTTCGGCACGATCCCGCCAAACCGGCACCCGAGTCCGCATGGCATGTTCCTTGCTGATCACCGGCAGAGAAGGGAGCCCGCAACCCTCATGGCCACCAGCAACACCTCGGACCAGCGCAGCGCCCTCGATGTTCGCGTCCGGTCCTCGGTCGTCGGACTGGCGCTCATCGTCCTCGTCCCTCTCGTGGTCGTCGGGGCGATCAACCTCCACCAGTTCCAACAGGTCTACCGCGCCAAGGTGGACAACGAGCTGCTGGGGATGATCGAGCGCCACAGCCTCATCGTGGACTCGTTCATCAACGACCGACTCAGCGATGTCCGGGTGGTGGCCCGGGAGCACCCCCTGGACCGGCTCTCCGAGCCCGCGTTTCTCAGCCGTGTCCTGAACCTTCTCCGCGAGGAGTACCACGGCGCGTTCGTCGACCTCGGCCTGGTCACCGAAGACGGCGTTCAGATCGCCTACTCCGGTCCATTCAACCTGAGCATGGTCGATTACTCGTCGGCCGAGTGGTTTCCCGGCGCCATCACCCAGGAGAGCTTCATCAGCGACGTCTTCGCCGGCCTGCGCGGCTCGCCGCACTTCATCATCACGACCCAGAAGTCCATCGACGGCAAGCTCTACCTCCTGAAGGCCACCATCGATTTCGAAGCTTTCAACGCCCTGGTGGAGAACATCCGCATCGGCGACACCGGTTTCGCCTTCATCATCAACCAGGAGGGCGAGTTCCAGACCAGCCCCCACCTCGAGGTCGCCCTGAACCGCCCCCCCTACATCGATGTACTCGAAGGCCGCATGCGGTCGGACCGTATTTTCGTCGTCGACGGCGAGGACAACCTCGATCGGCGTTCCATCTTCACCTTCGCCCCTTTGAAACAGGGGCGCTGGCTCCTTTGCTACCAACAGGAGATCGCCGACGCCCTGGAGGAGGTCCGCGACATGACCCGCCCGGCGGTGATTGCGCTGCTCCTGGTCTCGGTGGTCGCCCTGGTGATCAGCGCCCTGCTGTCCAAGCGACTGGCCACCCAACTCGCCCAGGCAGACCACGACCGTGCCGTGATGACCCACCAGGTCATCGAGACCGGGCGGCTGGCCTCCATCGGCGAGCTCGCCGCCGGCATCGCGCACGAGATCAACAACCCGGTGGCGATCATGGTTCAGGAAGCCGGCTGGATCGATGACCTCCTGCACGACGAGGACCCCACCTCCACCGAGAACCTCGAGGAGATCGAACGGGCCGTCGGCCAGATCCGAACCCAGGGCGATCGCTGCAAGGAAATCACCTACAAGCTCCTGAGCTTCGCCCGCAAGACCGACCCCTCGGTCCGCGAGGTCATTTTCAACGACATCGTCGAGGAGGTCATCGGCCTGACCTCCCAGAAGACCCGCTACTCCAACGTCAACATCGCCACCGACCTCGAGCCTGGCCTGCCGGCCATCCAGGCGTCGCCCACCGAGATCCAGCAGGTGCTGCTCAATCTCGTCAACAACGCCATCGACGCCATCGATCAGCCGGAAGGCACCGTTACGGTGACCACGAGGACCGATCAGGGCAACGTCGTCCTGGAGGTCCGTGACACCGGCAACGGCATCCCGGAGGCCAACCTGGCGCGGATCTTCGACCCCTTCTTCACCACCAAGCCGGTGGGACAGGGAACCGGCCTCGGCCTGTCGATCTGCTACGGCATCGTCGAGAAGGCTGGCGGCAGCATCACGGTGGAGAGCGAGGTCGGCCAGGGCACCTCCTTCGCCGTTTCCTTCCCCATCGAACAACCGGGCCCCGCCGCAACCACTGAAACTGAAAGCGAGTAGAACCATGATCGAACCTTCCGTTCTCGTTGTCGACGACGAAGTCCCGTTTGTCGAGACCCTCGTCAAACGTCTCGACAAGCGCGGCGTCAAGGTCAACTCGGCCCACAGTGGCCAGGAGGCCCTCGACATCCTGGAAACCGGCGGCGCCACGAAGACCGATGTGGTGATCCTCGATGTCAAAATGCCGGTGATGGACGGCCTCGAAACCCTGTCGGCCATCAAGGAGCAGCATCCTCTCGTCGAGGTCATCATGCTCACCGGCCACGCCACCGTCGAATCGGCCATCGAGGGGATGAAACACGGCGCCTTCGACTACCTGATGAAGCCCTGCGATCTCGACAACCTCATGGCCAAGCTCACCGAAGCCGCCAACAAGAAGCGGGATCACGAGGCGAAGATCCTCGAGGCCCGCGCCTCGCTCATCTCTCTGCGGCGGGGCGACTGAGCCGCCGGTCATGACTGACGACGCCGGGACCGTCCGTGCCTCGAGGCTCTTGTTGGTCGATGACGAGGTCGGCTACCTCGACGTGCTGGCGAAGCGCCTGACCCGCCGCGGATTCGAAGTCACCACCGCGTCCAGCGGAACCGAGGCCATCCGCGCCCTCCGGCAGTGGGAGTTCGACCTGGCTGTCGTCGACCTGAAGATGGAGGACATGGACGGCATCGAGGTGCTCAAGGTCTTCAAGAAGATGGATCCGTCCATCCGGGTCATCATGCTCACCGGCCACGGCTCCGAGCGCGCCGCCCGCGAAGGCATCAGCGAGGGAGCTTTCGACTACCTCATCAAACCCGTCGGTCTCGAAAACCTGCTCAAGGTCATCGAGGCCGCGCTGCATTCGGACCTCGCATGATTTCGACGTTCACCGACCCGCTGCGGTTCGACAGCGACCGCCGCCCATTCACATTCATGTTGCAGCGGCAGCGCCGCTTACTGAAGGAGGGAGATTCATGAGCCTTTTTGAACAATGGGGGAAATTCATGACGTCGGCCGCCCAGGCCCACGCCGCCTGGGAGCTCGACACGTCGCGGCGGATTCTCGGGGATCCGAAGAGAATCATTCTGTTGCTGCTGCTGCTGCTGCCGATCTTCGTCTTCGGCCCCGCGGTGGCTGCCCAGGTGGCTGAGCACGCCGCAGCGGCGGGCGATACCCTGCCCGACATTCTCGGCGGCAAGAAGGCCTACAGTCCGGCCTTCTACTCCACATCGATCTTCATCGCGTCGATTCTCATCGGTCTGTGCGCCGGTCTGATCACCGGCTGCATCGGCGCCGGCGGCGGCTTCATCATCGCCCCGGCCCTCATGTCAGCTGGTATCAAGGGCATTTTGGCGGTGGGTACCGATCTTTTTCACATCTTCGCCAAGGCGATCATGGGGTCGGTCATCCACCGCAAGCTCGGCAACGTTTCGGTTCCGTTGGCCTTGACCTTTCTCATCGGAGCCATCGGCGGCGCCCTGGTGGGCGGTATCATCAACCGCACCCTGTATGAGATCAACCCCGTCCTTTCCGACGCCTTCATCACCACCATCTACTCGATCATGCTCGGCGGCCTCGGCGCATACGCGCTGATGGACTTCCTCAAGGCCCGGAAGTCGGGCGACACCGGTGGCGCCCACGGCGGCAAGGTCGAAGGGGCCGAACTCGGCAACCTGCCCAAGAAGCTCCAGGCCATCAAGGCCCCGCCGATGATCACCTTCGACGAGAGCCTGGTCCCCGGCGGCCGCCAGATTTCCGCCTGGTTCCTCATCGCCAGCGGATTCCTGGTCGGCTTCGCCGCCGCCATCATGGGCGTCGGCGGCGGGTTCCTGACCTTCCCGATCTTCGTCTACACCCTCGGCGTGTCCTCCATGACCACCGTCGGCACCGACATCTTCCAGATCGTCTTCACGGCGGGCTTCGCGGCCATCAGCCAGTACGCGATCTACGGCTTCATCTTCTACACCCTGGCCATGGGCATGCTGCTCGGCTCGCTCTTCGGAGTCCAGATCGGCGCCATGGTCACCAAGGTGGTCCCCGGCATCACCATCCGCGGCTTTTACGCCATGGCGGTTCTCGCCGGATTCGTCAACCGGATCTTCGCGCTGCCCGGCAAGCTCAGTGACCTCGAGGTGATTTCACTTTCGCCGGGCCTCGTGTCCATTCTCGACAGCATCGGTGTGTGGGCATTCTTCGTCGTGATCGGAGGCTTTGCCGTCTGGGTGATCTACACCTTCATCGCCAACCTCGGGGCGCTGAGGAGTGCGGAGGTGTCCTCATGAGTTCCAGAAAATCAAAGCTCGCCATCGGAGTCGCCCTCCTCGTCAGCTTCATCGTGGTCCTCGTGATCTTCTTCATGCCGGTCTTCGGCGGCCAGAACGGGCTCGACTACCTCGACAACCTCTACAACTCCATCTCCAAGGGCTCGGCCTACTACATTCCGAAGGTCCAGCACATGGTGGATGATCACGGCGTCAAGAATGTCACCTTGAACCTCAAGATGGCCGACAGCGCCGCCGCCACCGCCGTCGAGCCGCTCTTCGCCGCCGCCGGAGCGACCACCTCGGTGGAAAACGACAACCTCATGGTCAACGGCGACATCGCGGCCATTTTCTCATCCTGCCTGAAGGACGCCGAAGCCGCCTACCACAACAACGACGCCGAGCTCGAGGGCCGCTACGGCGCCGGGGTGAGGACGACCATGTACGGCTGGTGGGCCGCACTGACCGCCATTGAGAAGGACCTCAAGAGACAGAAGATCTTCGACTCGGCGGACCTCGCCCACTCAGTGCAGGCCAAGACGGTGGAGTGCGCCTACAACTACTACGGCATCGAACCGCAGAAGATCGCCGAGAAGTGGGCCATCGTGCTCTTCTCGTTGGTCTTCTACGTGGTCTACACGATCTGGTACGGCTACGCCATCATGTTCATTTTCGAGGGCCTCGGGTTCGAGCTCGCGGCCCACTGAGGATTGACGACAAAGGAATTACGGTTTTCGGTCACGAGGTCACACCTCACCTCTGCTTCTGGATCTGAAGGAGGCCCATGGCCATGTTGCTGCGAAATAAATACATCCACATCGCAATTGCCGTCATCATCGGGATTGCCGTCCACGCGCTGCCCCGGCCCGAAGGGGGCATCTTCGAGGTCCGGGGCGACACTGACCAACGCCTGGTCGCCGCGGCCGGACCCGCCTTCACCGTCGTCGATGGTGGCGAGGGCGGGTCGTATCGTCTCGAGCTCAGCGGTGAGATCGCCGATCCCGGCACTCACCTCACCGAGCTCGCGGTCTCCGTCGGACCCACGGTGGAGATCCGCTACGTCGACGGCCTGTCGCCGAAGGCGTTTCGCTTCCTCGCCATCCTCGCGGCACTGATCTTTCTCTTCGTCGTCGAGCCCATCCCGCTGGAGGTTACCGCGATTCTCATCGGGGTCTGTCTGGTCGGCTTTGAGATCGTCGACCTCAACGTGGCCTGGGCGACCTACATGCACCCGGTGGTGGTCTTCATCATGTGCTGCCTCATCCTCGCCATCGCCCTGGAGAAGGCCGAGCTCACCGAACGGTTGAGCCACGCCATCGCCAAACGGGCGGGGACCAGCGTCATCAAGTTCACCTTCATGCTCTCCATCGGGCTCGGCTTGGCATCCGGGATCATGCACGACGCCGCGGCCACCGCCATCGGGATCGCCACCATGCTCCCTCTCATGCGGGCGGCCGGCATCGAGCCCAACACCAACACCGCCCGCTTCATGGTGCTCTCTCTCGCCTTCGCCTGCTCGTGCGGCGGCATGGGCACCCTGGTCGGCGGTGGCCGTAATATGGTCGCGGCAGCCTTTCTCAAGGAGCTCACCGGGCTCGAGATCAGCTTCCTCGACTGGATCAAGTTCGCCTTTCCCATCGCCGTCGTGACGGTCCCGGCCGCGGTGCTGGTGGTCTACTTCGTCTTCCGACCCGATCCCAAGTTCAAGCTGCCCAGGTACGAAGGCGACCCGGGCCCGCTGTCCTCGCGGCAGAAACAGACCATCGCCGTCGTTACCACCGTCTTTCTCGCCTGGTTGACCAAAGGTCTGCACGGGATCGACTACTCGGTCACCGGCATGATCGGGGTTGCATTGATGGTTGTCATCGGTGTCCTCAAGTGGGACGACATCCACAAGCATCTCGAGTGGGGGACGGCGTTGTTCATCTTCGGTGGCGGGATCGGTCTCGGGCTCGCCATGGCCTCGTCGGGGGCGGCCTCATTTTTCGCTCACCAGTTCTTTCCGCTGGTTGAGGGCAAGGGCTGGCTGGTGCTGCTCGCCGGCGTCTGCGTCTTCGGTGCGTTGGTGACCAACGCCATGGCCAACGTGGCGGCGGCGGCGCTGATCCTGCCGATCGTCATTCCCCTCGCCGAACTCGAAGGTGTCGATCCGCGAGTGTTGGCCCTGGGGCTGGCCTGCGCCACCTCCTTCGCCATGCTCCTCGTCATCGGCTGCCCGCCGAACGCCATCGCCTACTCCTATCGCCAGTTCCGGTCCGTCGATCTGACCAAGGTCGGGCTGGTTGCCACTCCCGTGCTGCTTCTCCTCATGCTGACGACCGCCGGCATCTGGTGGAGTATCCTGGGCCTACTCTAGGAGCGACGACATGATGAAGATGAAATTGCCCATCGACATTCTCGTGGTCGACGACGAGGAGGACTTCGTCGAGATGCTGGCCATGCGCCTCACCGACGCCGGCCACCGGGTCCGGACCGCCTTCGACGGCGATGCCGGCCTGGCGGCCCTCGACGCGGCCGAGTGTGACGTGGTGCTGCTCGACATTCGGATGCCGGGCAAGGACGGCATCACCGTGCTCAAGGCGATCAAACACGATCATCCCCTGGTCGAGGTCATCCTGCTCACCGGTCACGGAACCGTCGACACCGCCGTCGACGGACTCAAGGCGGGAGCCTTCGACTATGTTCAAAAACCGGCCCGCTTTGAAGAGCTGCTCGAGAAGCTCGAGGACGCACGTGACCACCGGGCAGAGCATGAGAAGCGGGTCCGGCGCGCCGAGGCGCGGGCTCTGATGCGGCACAGCGGCGATGTCTGAGGCCACGGTGGACGAAAGGTATCTCCAGCTGCAGTGGCGGATGACCCTCTCCGGTCTCGCAGTGACGCTGATTCCCCTGTGGCTTCTCGGTACTGCCATCTATCTCTATTTCGCCTCGGCGGTGGAGCAGGACCAACACTCCCAGCTTCGCGCCCTCGCCCTGAACCGCTCTGCCGCAATTCAGCTCTTCCTCGACGAGCGCGTCTCGACCCTCGAAGTCCTGGCGCATACCGCCACCCCTGACGACCTCACCGCTCCCGGCGAGCTGCGCAACGTGCTCGACATCCTCAACGAGAGCCAGCACAGCTTCGTCGATCTCGGCATCATCGACGCCTCCGGCGAACACCTCGCGTACGAGGGACCCTACTCGCTCGAGGATCGCAACTACGGCGGTGAGCCGTGGTTCGAGGAGACCCTCCAACGAGGTGTCCACATCAGCGACGTCTTCCTCGGATTCCGCGGCGTTCCCCACTTCGTCATCGCCATTCGCCGAGAGGATCACCCGGAGCCGTGGATTCTTCGCGCCACCATCGATTTCGAGGTCTTCATCCATCTCGTGCGCAGCGGCCAGGTTGGTCTTACCGGCGACGCCTACATCGTCAACCGCGCCGGTCTGTTCCAGACCCCGCCGCGGTTTGGCGGCAACATCCTCGAGAAGGCGCCCTTCAACCCCAACATCGCCCCGCCCGGCGTCAACGTCGTCTTTCGCGAGACCCGAGAATCGGGACGGATCATGTCCGCCTTCGCCTGGGTCGCGTCCAAGGACTGGCTGCTGGTCATCGATCGCGACCCGGCAGAGCCCGCGGTACCACTGAAGCAGACGTTGAGGATCGAGTTGATCGCTCTGATCGCGACCTCGCTTCTCGTGGGCGGTGCTGTCATCTTCCACGTTCGTCAGCTGGTCTCACGCCTCGCCGCCGAGGACGCCAACCGGGTCAGGACCGAGGCCCAGCTCGCCCACTCCGCGCGGTTGGTGTCTCTCGGCCGCATGGCCGCCGGCGTGGCGCACGAGATCAACAACCCGTTGGCGGTCATCGGCGAGCTCGCAGGGCTCATGGAAGACCTGATCGACCAGGATTTCGTCACGAACTCGCAGCACGGGGAGCTCTTCAGCGACAACGTACGCAAGATCCAACGACACGTCGACCGAACTCGGGAGATCACTCACCGGCTGCTCGGTTTTGCCCGCCGCATGGAACCACAGCACGACAACATCAACGTCAATGAAGTGACGCGGGAAGCGTTGTCCTTCATCGAGAGCGAGGCGGCGTTCCGCGAGATCGAGCTCGTCCAGGAGTTCGACCGCGATCTGCCGATCATCAAGAGCGATCAGGCGCAGCTGCAGCAGGTCATTCTGAACCTTCTCAACAACGCCCTGGACGCCTCGTCGCCGGGAGGCCGGGTCGTCGTCACTACAGCTGAGGACCCGGACAGCGTGACGGTGGAGGTCTCCGACGACGGCAGCGGCATTCCGGACGACCTCAGGGACCGGATCTTCGACCCGTTCTTCACCACCAAGGGGCCGGGGGAGGGAAGCGGGCTCGGCCTGTCCATCTGCTATACCATTACCAAGGGCCTGGGCGGCTCGTTGACCTTCGACAGCGCGGTGGGGGAGGGCACCACGTTTCGGGTCAGCTTGCCGAGGATCCAGGAATGATCACGGAGGGGGCCGGAAAGGAGCGCGCGGCGATGCCCATTCGACTTCTCGTTGTCGACGACGAGGTGGATTTCCTCGAGTCCATCGTCATGCGGATCGAGCTCCGCGGGTTTCAAACCCGCGGCGTGACCAGTGGCACCGCCGCACTGGAGTACCTCGAAGCCAACCCCGACAGCGTCGATATCGTTCTTCTCGACATCAAGATGCCCGGAATGGACGGGCTCGAGACACTGCGCCGAATCAAGACCTCCTTTCCGGAGATCGAGGCCATCGTGGTCACCGGTCACGGTTCCCAGGAATACAACCGCCTGGGTCGCGAGCTCGGAGCTTTCGACTATCTCATCAAGCCGATCCGGCTCGACACCATCCTCGAGCGCATCGAGGCCGCCTACCGGTCCCGCTATCCCGAGAGCGAAGACTGATCGGCGTCGGGACTGAATCGAGCACTCGATGGCCGACCCGCCTCCTCGACCTCGCGTCCTCCTCGTCGACGACGAGGTCGATTTCGTCACCAGCCTCGGTCAGCGGCTCGAGCTCCGCAATCTGCCGACGAGGATCGCCACCAGCGGCCCTGACGCCCTCGACACCCTCGATCAGCACCCGGTGGACGTCGTGGTCCTCGACGTTCGAATGCCCGGCATGAACGGCATCGAGACCCTGCGTCGTATCAAGGAAAGCCACCCCAAGATCGAAGTAGTGATGCTCACCGGTCATGCCGATCTCGAATCCGCTCTGGAAGGGATGCGATTCGGCTTCTATGACTACCTCACCAAACCGGTTCAGCTCCCCATCCTCATCGAGAAGATCGAGGACGCATTTCGGCGTCGCTGCGGTGAGGTGACTGCGAGCCACGAAGTCTTCACCGACAAGCTCGAGCAGCACATGATCGTCGCCGACCGACTGTCGTCTCTCGGTGAGCTCGCTGCGAGCATCGCACATGAGGTCAACAACCCGCTAGCGGTGATCTCCGAGTCGGCCGGGTGGCTGCGCTCGAGGATCGAACATGGCGGTGTGAGCCGCGACGATCTCCTCGCCTCCACCGAGCTCGCCCTCGGCAAGATCGAGGACGCCATCGACCGTGCTCTACGGATCAGCCGAAACTTCCTGCGTTTCGCCCGGGCGCCGGACGCGGTCATTCGCGACACCGACCTTGCCGACCTCGCCTCGGAGGTGATCGACCTCATGGCAAAGTCGGCCGCCGACGCCGAGACCACCCTCGAACTCACCACCGAGCCCGAGGCCGATCTGAGGGTGCGGTCGGATCCGTTTCAACTGCGACAGGTGCTGCTCAACCTGGTCACCAACGCCATCCAGGCCGTCGGCAACGATGGCCGGGTCGATCTGGCCGTCGAAGGCGTCGGCGACGAGGTCTGGGTGTCGGTCTCGGATGACGGGCCGGGGATTCCGGACGAGCACCTCGAACGGATCTTCGAGCCCTTCTTCACCACCAAGGACGAGGGCAAGGGAACCGGCCTCGGTCTGGCGGTGTCTCGCGGTATCGTAGAGAAGCTCGGGGGCCGGATCGAGGTTGAGAACCGCCCGACGACGGGCTGTGTCTTCCGGCTGGTTGTACCGAAACAGCGGACGTGAGGAGGAACGATGACCATCAGAGTGCTTCTCGTCGACGACGAGACGAGCTTCGTCGAAACACTCGGCAAACGGTTGACGATCCGGAACCTCGATGTGGTCACCGCCGGAAGCGCAGACGAAGCATTCGACGTGCTCGCTCGTGAAGCGGTCGACGTCGTCTTGCTGGACGTCAAGATGCCGGGAACCGACGGCCTGACGGCCATCAAGACCATCAAACGACGGCACCCCCTCGTCGAGGTCATTCTGCTCTCCGGCCACGCCAATCTGGAGGCATCCGTCGGCGGCATGGCCCTGGGCGCCTTCGACTACCTGCTCAAACCCGTCCGCCTCGAGGAACTGGTCTACAAGATTGAAGACGCTTACCAGCGGAAGTCCATCCAAGAGGGCAAGATCCGAAACCTCCGAGAGGTCGGCATATCGGACCCGGATGGGCCGAAGTCGTGACGGCGCTTGCCCGACAACGGCGTCACGGTGGAACGGAATGAGGTTCGTCGGACACATCGGCGCCCTCATTCGCCGCCTCACCGGGCACCATGAACCCGACATTCCGCCCGAAGAGGCGGAGCGCCTCACCTCCTTGTTCACGGAGCGGTACCACAGCTTTCGCACCCTGCTGGCCGCCAACGGCAGGGCGCTGGAGAACATGGCGCAAATGGAGCAGGCCTACGGCGGGATTCAGCCGTACGGAATGGACTTCGTGGTATCCAACGCCACCGCGGTGGTGGTCCGCGTCTTCCGCATGATTCGCCATCTCGACGCCCTCGCCCCGGGCGCCTACTCCGAGCTCTTTGCCCGGTTCGACGCCATTCGCAGCGGTCTCGAGGCGGTGATCGACCCGCCGCGGAATCCCAGCGAGGGCCCCCTGGTGCTGTCCCTGTCCTCGATCCGACGCGGCGACAGCGACGTCGTCGGCTCTAAGATGGCCAATCTCGGAGAGATCGCCGGCGCTCTCGACCTTCAGGTCCCGGCCGGTTTCGTCATCACCGCTGCGGCCTACAACCGCCTTCTCGACCACAACGAGCTTCGGCCGGAGATCCACCGGCTCATCGTCAGCACCGAGATCCAGCGGCCCGACTCCCTCTTCGCCCTTTCATCCCGGCTGCAGCAACTCATCGCATCGGCCACCGTCCCGCCGGACGTCGAGGAGGCCGTCCGATCGGCACTCGCCGAGCTTGCCTCCCGGGTTGGCGGCACGGCCGGTTTCGCCGTCCGATCCAGCGCCTTCGGTGAGGACACGGCGGAAACGTCGTTCGCCGGCCTGTACGAGTCCGAGCTCAACGTTCATCCCGACAACGTGCTGGAAACCTACCTCGAGATCGCCGCCAGCAAGTACACCCCCCAGGCCATGGTCTACCGCTATCAGCGCGGTCTGCGCAGCGAGGACACCGAGATGGCCGTCGGCTGCATGGCCATGATTCCAGCCGTTGCCGGCGGCGTCGCCTACACCTCCGATCCCCAGGACGCCGACGACCGGAGGATCCACGTCAGCGCCGCCGTCGGCCTCCCGAAGACAGTGGTGGACGGACGCTTCGAGACCGACCTCTTCGTCGTCGACCGCCAACGGCTCGACATCGTCCAGCGTCAGGTGGTGCCCAAGACCTTCGCTTTCGACCTCCGGCCCGGCGAGGGCATCGCCCGCCGGAAGCTCTCCCCGGAGATCGCCACCCGGGCCGCCCTGACCGACGAGCAGGCGGTGACGATCGCGGAGGTCGCCCTCCGCCTGGAGGCCCACTTCGGTCATTCTCAGGATGTCGAGTGGGCCCTTACCGGCGGCGGCGAGCTGGTGATCCTCCAGGCCCGCCCCATGCACCACGCCGCGTCCAGCCCCACTCGGCCCAGTATCGCCGGCGAGCCTCTCGTCACCGGCGGCGTGTGCGTCAGCCCCGGTGTCGCCGGCGGCCCGGTTCGCTGGGTTCGCAGCGACCGCGAGGCCCTGATGATGCCGGACGGCGCGGTCCTCGTCGTCGAGCACCCCGACCCCCGGTGGGCCGCCCTGCTCGACCGGGCGGCGGCGGTGGTCTCCGAGCACGGCGGGATCGCCGGTCACCTGGCGACGGTGGCGAGAGAGTTCGGCGTGCCCGCGCTCTTCGGCGCCGGATCTCTGGAGGCGCTGCAACGCGGCGCCCAGGTCACGGTCGACGCCGACGGCCTCGCGGTTCATCCGGGACGCCATTCCGACGCCGAGAGTGGTCACGAGCGCCGCAGTCTCATGGACGGCAGCCCGATCCAGACCATCCTCGGTGATGCGCTATCCCACATCTCACCCCTGAACCTCACCGACCCCGAGTCGTCGGACTTCCACCCCTCCAAGGTTCGATCGCTGCACGACATCACCCGCTTTTGTCACGAGAAAGCTGTCACCGAAATGTTCTCCTTCGGCACGAAGAACTCGTTTCCGCGCTACGCCGCCAAGCAGCTGCACCACAACGTTCCCATGCAGTGGTGGATGCTCGATCTCGACGACGGCTTCACCGAGGAGATCACCGGGAAGTACGTCAAGCTGGACCAGGTTTCCTGTCAACCCATGCGGGCGTTGTGGGACGGGATGGTGGCGATTCCCTGGGACGGCCCGCCGGCCATGAGCGGCTCGGGCTTCGCCTCGGTTCTCTTCGAGGCCACCCGAAACCCGGCGCTGTCGACCCCCTTTAAAAAACCCTACGCCCAACGCAACTACTTCATGGTCTCGGCCAACTTCATGAACCTCCAGTCTCGATTCGGCTTCCACTTCTCCACCGTCGAGACCCTGGCCAGCCAACGCGACGACGAGAACTACCTGATCTTCTCGCTCAAGGGCGGCGCCGCCGACGAGGAGCGACGAGCCGGCCGTGCCCGGCTCATCGCCGATCTGCTCGAAATCCACGGTTTTCACCTCAAGGTCATCGAGGACACGGTCACAGCACGCATCTGGGCCATGCCGCAGGAAGAGATCCTCTCGCGGCTGAAGATCGTCGGCTACCTGCTCATGCACACGCGGCAGCTCGACATGGTCATGGGCGACCCGGCGTCGGTGACGCGCTATCGCGCCAAGCTCGAAGGGGACATTTCTTCGATTCTGGCGGCGGAGAACCCACAGTGACCGTCGGGTCGGTCGCGGCCGCTACGGCAGCCGGGAAGGAAGCGCCCGCGCATCGGGTTCCCCGTCACTGATGAGGAGAACCCGCCGTCTTCGTAACCGCGCCCTGGCCGAGGCCTTGTTCGAAATGTCCGAGCAGGAAGCACCGGGGGACCGGCGGGTGACTCTGCTCACGGCCGGTTATGCGGTCATCGACGCGCTCGGAGACGGTCGCCGCGCCGCCCAGCGAACCGCACCGGAGTGGCTCCGTCCCATCATCGACCAGCTCGCTGCCTGTCCCGGGGAGGACGCTCTCGCCGCTGCGGTCGAGCGTCTCTCGATCGGCGAGCGACCTCATCGGCGCGCCACCCGCGAACACTACCTGTCCCGCGCCGACCTGGCCTCCATCCTCGCCGCCGGTCCCCCCGAGCTTCACCCCGACCGCATGCGCGGCGCGGCCCACTGGCACACCACCGACTCCGACGGCAAGGCGAGCATCGAGTCCATGGCCCGCGCCTGCGCCAGACGCGGCTTCGCCTGGTCCATGGTCACCGATCACTCGCGCGGTCTCGAAATCGCGTCGGGGCTCGACGCCGAGGGCCTGCGACTGCAGCGTGCGCGCATCGACCGCTTCAACAGCACCCAGGCTGACGAGCATCGCGTCGTCCAGGGCCTCGAGGTCGAGGTTCTCGAGGATGGCACCGTGGACGTCCCCCGGGGCGAGCGCCTGGAGATCGAGTGCGTTGTGGCCGCCGTCCACCGTCTCTTCGACCCCTCGAGGGACCAGACCGACCGCCTACTTCGGGCCATCACGACTCCCGGTATCCACGTGCTCGCCCACCCGCGGGCCCGGCACTTCCACCACCGTCAGGGCCTGCGCGCCCGCTGGGAGGTGGTCTTTGCCGCCTGCGCCGACGAAGGCGTGGCGGTGGAGATCAACGGCTTTCCCCGCCGCCAGGATCTCGACTGGGACCTGGCCCGCCTCGCCGCCGATGCCGGCTGCGATTTTCTTCTCGCCTCCGATGCCCATGCGCCCCGCCATCTGGAGTTCGATCAGTACGCTTCGGCGATCGCCATGAAGGCCGGGATTCCCCGAGAAAGCATCCTCAATGTGCTGCACGCCGACGAGCTCGATGTGTGGCTCGCTGAACGTTGACAGTGCGTCGGACGAATTGTGATGGGCCGTCGCTCACCCGAGCAGCCCGGCTTCTCCGCCCTCGACGCAACGCGACCGCACACATTCCCGTTGGGACGGACGTGCCATTCACGCCATTGTGCTCTCCATCCATCTGCCGGCCCGAAGCGCGCTGCGCACAATGCGCGTGCTTGGCAATCGCCGAGCCCAGCCGCTGAAAGCTGGGCTGAAGCCTGCACGCAGGCCGTCGCTCGCCCGAGCAGCGTGGTCACCTCGTTCTCGCCTCCCACATGACCACGCTGATCGGGCGACGCTGGGCAACGCCGCCGCGAGGCGGCGGAAGGCCAGAAGGCCGGCGCTGCGGGTACCGTTTGTTCCCGTTCCCGATGGCTGTTGACGATCTCGAAACCGGAGCGAGGCACCGAAGGAATCCCTGGTTTTTTGGACATCGCGCACCCAATCACCCAACCGGTGCCTGACAACACTCCTGACCACCTTGCGATGGCGTTCACCTGCGATGGGAACGGCCGAGCGAAGCGAGGCTGGTGGCTAGAGAGGGCGGGCGGGTGGGGGGTGAGGGGGCGGGGCAGCCCGACGACGAGGACGAACCGGTGCCCGAGACCCACCGCCGCGCCGGAGGCGCGGGTCGGCTTCGGCGCGCAAGATTCGGCGAATGCCTGCATTCGACGGATCTGAGCACCGAAGACGAACGCGGCCGGCAAAGCCGGCCGCGGTGGTGGGTCGATTCGCGCTCTGGAATCAGTAAAGCGGGAACTTCGCGGTCAGCGCGTGGACGTCCGCCGCAACCGCCTCCATCTCCGCTGAGAACGCGGCCATCTTGGCCTCGTCCTCCTTGTCCTCGTCGGCACTCAGGACCCGGTGGATGAGCTCGGCGATGACCTTCATCTCCTCGATTCCCATGCCGCGGGAGGTGATCGCCGGCGTGCCGATGCGCAGCCCCGAAGCGATGTAGGGCTTTCGGGTGTCGAAGGGCACGGTGTTCTTGTTCACCGTGATATCGGCGAGACCGAGCCAACGTTCGGCCTTCTTGCCCGAGATGAAGTCGGTCCCGAGATCGATGAGAAAGAGGTGGTTGTCGGTGCCCCCGGAGACGATGCGCCAACCCTTGTCGGCGATGGCGGAGCACAACGCTGATGCGTTCTCGACAACTTTTTTCTGGTAGTCCTTCCATTCGGGCTTCAATGCTTCGGCGAAAGCCACCGCCTTGGCGGCGATGGTGTGCATGAGCGGTCCGCCCTGGATGCCGGGAAAGACCGCCTTGTCGATCTTCTCCGCCCACTCCTCTTTGCACAGGATCATCCCGCCGCGGGGGCCGCGGAGGGTTTTGTGGGTGGTCGTCGTGACGAAGTCGCAGTGGGCCACTGGAGAGGGATGGAGCCCTGCGACCACCAGTCCCGCGATGTGGGCGATGTCGGCCATGAGCAGCGATCCCGCTTCGTCGGCGATGTCGCGCAGGCGCGCGAAGTCGATGATCCGCGGATACGCCGAGGCGCCGCACACGATGAGCGTCGGCTTGTGCTCGACGGCGAGATCGCGGAGCCGGTCGTAGTCGATCGTTTCAGTGTCTTTTTTGACACCGTAGGCCACGACCTCGTACTGCTTGCCCGATTGGTTGAGCGGGTGGCCGTGGGTGAGGTGGCCGCCGTGGGTGAGGTCCATGCCGAGCATGGTGTCGCCGGGCTGCAGCACCGCCAGGTAAACCGACATGTTGGCCTGGGCGCCGGAGTGGGGCTGCACGTTGGCGTGCTCCGCGCCGAAGAGCTCCTTGGCCCGTTCGCGGGCGAGCTCCTCTCCCACGTCCACGTGGGCACAGCCGCCGTAGTACCGCTTTTTCGGGTAGCCCTCGGCGTACTTATTGGTCATCACCGACCCCATGGTGGCCATCACTGCGGGCGAGACGAAGTTCTCCGACGCGATGAGCTCGAGACCCTCGTTCTGACGCCGGCGCTCCGCTTCCAGCGCGGCGGCGACCTCGGGATCAACGGCCTCGACAAGGCGGTTGTGAACATCGAAGAACTGTGCATTCAAGCTGTCGTTCATGATTCCTCCCACTCGATCTTGGCCACCCGGCGGAGGTGACGGTCGCCGTCGAAGGGGGTCTCGACGAAGACCTTCACCACCTGCTCGGCGACACCCGGGCCGATGGCCCTCGCTCCCATGCACAGGACGTTGGCGTCGTTGTGGCGCCGCGCCATCTCCGCCGTGTAGGCGTCGTGGCACAGGGCAGCCCGCACCCCGGGGTGGCGGTTGGCCGCCATCGACATGCCGAGCCCGGTACCACAGATCAGGACGCCGCGCTCGATCCGGCCGTCGGCGACGGCGGCCGCGAGCAAGTGGGCGTAGTCGGGGTAGTCCACCGACACCGCCTCTCCGGGTCCGAGATCCTCCACCTCGAGATCGAGGCCCTGGAGGAGGCGGACGATCTCGGTCTTCAGGGTGATGCCCGCATGATCCGACGCAATGGCGATCATCGCTGCGTACCTCCGAATCTCTGATCCGGCGACGGTTCTTCGAGCGAGGCGTACTCCTCGAGGGCGAACCGATCACTCATCCCGGCGACGTGATCCGCGATCAACCGGGCAAAGCCGGACGAGGCATGGTACCGGCCGGCCACCTCGTCCGCAACCGCCCCCAGGGGCACGTCGCGGAGAAAGGGGAAACCGAGCTCCGTCCGCGCCCGCAGGAGGACGTAGGTGGGCAGGGTCAAGGGGTTGTTCCAGAACACGCGGAACAGCGCCGTGATGACTTTTCGCGCCCGCCAGTCCTGCCGGTTGACGTCGATGTGGTTGATGATGAACTGGTAGATGAAGGCCTTGAGTTCGTTGAACAGATCCTGGGTGTCGCGCGAGAACCAGACCGCGGCGCGGGGGATCTCCCTGGCGCGTTCGTTCCAGCTTCCGCGGTCGGTGATCTCGTGTTGTTTGAGGAAGTCGGCCAGGCGAACGCCGGAGGCGGCGACGACGTCGGAGACGAAGAACCCGATGAGCTCGCGGATCAACGTGTTCTGACGCAGCCACCGCCGCGTTTCCCCGCGGTAGGCTTCGCCGAGACCGTCGATGATCCGCCGGCACACCTCGATCTGCTCCACCGCCTCCAGGTCCACAGACCCGGCGCGGAGACCATCCTCGAGATCGTGGGTCTGCTGGGCGATCTCGTCGGCCACCGCCACCGTCTGTCCCTCCAGGTGGCAGGGCAGATCCTCGGCGAGTCCCTCGGGAACGGGCAGGGGGAAATCGAAGCCGACCCTCCACCCGGTATGCTTGAGGATGCCCTCGCGGACCTGGTCGCTGAGGTCCAGGCCCGGGTGGTCGTAGCGCCACTCGAGAAGGTCCACGACCCGAAGCGACTGGTAGTTGTGCTTGAAGGATCCCGCGTCGGCCGCCACCGCATCCGGCAGGATCGCCTCCGGACCTCGGCGGTGCAGGATCTCGTCGAGAACAGTCTCTCCGGTGTGGCCGAAGGCGGTGTGCCCGAGGTCGTGCCCAAGGGCGACGGCCTCCACCAGGTCCTCGTTGAGGCCCAGGGCGCGAGCGATGGTGCGCCCGATCTGGGAGACCTCGAGGGTGTGGGTCAGCCGCGTCCTCGGGTGGTCCCCGGTATGGGGCACGAAAACCTGGGTCTTGTGCTTGAGCCGGCGGAAGGCGCGCGAGTGAAGAATGCGGTCGCGGTCCCGTTGGAAAGCCAGGCGCGCGCTGGTGTCCGGCGAGGCGAACGGCCGGCGGCGGACGGCTTCCGTTGACCTGAGAGCAAACAGGGCGAGGTGGGCGTCCTCGGCCGCCTCCAGCTCCGATCGATCACGAATCAGTGCCCGGCTCATGCCGTCCCTCCTTCCGCGGCGCGGGCCAGTAGCCGGCCCACCAGCCTCAGGCTCCCCGCTGCCACCACCGGATCCGGCAGCCGCTCCAGCGCCACCTCTACATTCTCACACCGAATCGCACCAGGAAAGGCGGCGGCCATGCTCTCCATGGTCATGGCCCGGTCGTCGGCCATCTCGACGAGCGCCACCTCGGCAACCGCCGGACGAAGAACCCGCGCCATCTCCTGGACCGGTTTGTCGGCGAGACAGGAGAAGAGCAGACTGTGCCGGCCGGGCATTCGGCCGAGGAAGACGGCGAGGGCCTCGGCGGACTCGCGGTTGTGGGCCCCGTCGACGACGATCTCCCGGCCTCCGATCCGCACGACGGACAACCGCCCCGGCCACCGGACCTCCTCGAGACTCCGCTCGACTGTCCGAGGTTTGAGCGGCGGCGCGATTCCGAGGAGCGCCGCACCCCGGGCCAGAGCGAGCGCCAGGTGCAGGTTGCCCAGCTGGTGCTCGCCCGCCAGGGGTGGTCCGACCGCCACGCGGTGTCCGTCCCACGACACCTCGACCCAGTGGTCGCCGACGGGCTCCAACCCCACCAGAGAGGCGGCCTCCACCGCCCCGGGAGCCTCGAGCGCCGGAACCAGGTCGGCCCGCATCTGGGGTCCGAGAACCGCCAGCTCCGCCGCACGCAGCGGCCCGCCCTTGTCTCGGGCGCGCTCCCGCGCGGTCTCTCCCAGCCAGGCTCGGTGGTCGCTGCCCACGTTGGTGATGCCCGCCAACGCGCTCTTTGCCGTCCGCGTGGCATCCCAGGTACCGCCCATGCCCGCTTCCAGAACGGCCACCTCGACCCCCGCATCGGCGAAGGCGAGGTAGGCCGCGGCGGTGAGGGCTTCGAAAAAGGTCAGATCGGGGAAGTCGTCGAGGCGGTGGAGATGGCGCTCCAGCTCGGTCCGCGTGACGTCCTCGCCGTCGATCCGCACCCGCTCCGTCACCGACACCAGGTGCGGCGACGTGGTGAGGCCCACCCGAACTCCGTGCGCCCGGAGCAACGACGAGAGCATCGCCGCGGTCGAGCCCTTGCCGTTGGTGCCGACGACAAGCACGGACGGGGAGGCGAGCTGGGGGTCACCGAGCCGCTCGAGTGCCGATCTGAGGGGTCCGAGTTCGGGTCTGATGCGGCCCGGTCGGCGTCGGAGGAGGCTCAGTGGAAGTAGGTGAGGCATCGAGCGACGGTGACTTTGAGCTCGTGGCGGGGCACCACGAGATCGAGCATCCCGTGCTCGAGCAGAAACTCCGACCGCTGGAATCCTTCCGGGAGCTTCTGCCGGATCGTCTGCTCGATGACCCGCGGTCCGGCGAACCCGATGAGCGCCCCGGGTTCGGCGATGTTGACGTCTCCAAGCATGGCGTAGCTGGCGGTGACCCCACCGGTGGTCGGATCGGTGAGGATGGAGATGTAGGCGAGTCGGCGGTCCCTCATCCGCGCCAGCCCCGCCGAGATCTTCGCCATCTGCATCAACGAAAGAATGCCCTCCTGCATGCGGGCGCCGCCCGATGCTGAGATGATGACCAGCGGAAGCTTCCGAGCCAGGCAGCGTTCGATGGCGCGGGCGATCTTCTCTCCCACCGCCGAGCCCATGGAACCGCCCATGAAGCCGTACTCCATGGCGGCCACCATGGTGCACCGCTTGCCGATCTCTCCCTGGGCGACCACGATGCCGTCGGACGACGGGTACCGCTTGTTGTAGACCTTGAGGCGGTCCTTGTAGGGTTTGGAGTCGGTGAAGTCGAGAGGGTCGGTGGAGCCGATCCGACCGAAGAACCTCTTGAAACGCCCCTTGTCGAAGAGCAGCTCGAGGCGGCGGGACGCAGAGATCCGGAAGTGGTGGTCGCAGCGCGGACAGACGTCGAGATTGGCCGAGACCTCCCGGTGATACAGGATCTCTCGGCAGGCGTCACACTTGATCCACAACCCCTTGGGCACACCCTCGGTCTGCGCCGTCAAATCAGCCACCTCATGGATACGGTTGTACATCCTCTTCCGCAGTCAGCGAAACCCGAAACCAGGCCGGGGCCGCGCTGCGGATGGGAAGTCGTCAGTCCTCGGTCTCTTCTTCTTCGAGCTCGTTGGGCTCGCCAAGCATGAGGCACGCCGCATCGTACATCTGACGCGCGGCTTTGGCGCCGTTTTGGAGGTCGGAGATCCGCTCCTTCACTTTGGCGAGCTCGGCATCGATCTGGGTCTGGAACTCGTCGATCTCCGCCTTGGTCCGCTGCCGCGCATCCTCGTAGAACTGCCGTTGGTCATCGGTCAGGGTTGAAGCCATGTTTCCTCCACTCTAGTTCAAAGAAAGGTTGATTCTGATCTGGACCCACACCCGGACCTTGACTCCCTCTTTGGTCGCCGGCCGGTATCGCCACTGACGCACGGCATCCTCGGTCGCTCTCTCGAAGCCGACGCCGGTTTGCGAAACCTCGGTAATTCGGACGTCCTCGACCCTCCCGTCGATTCCCACGAGAAGCTGAGCCACGACCTCGCCGGAGACCCCTGCCCGCTGTGCGATCACCGGGTACTCGGGGTTGACCCGGTGGAGCAGAACCGGCGCAGTGACATCGGGCCCGGCCTGGACGATATCACCTTCGCGCACCGACGGCGTCGGCGTCATGGGGATCGGGGTCGCGGTGGGCGGTGGCGACGTCGGCGTCGGTGGCGGCATCGTCGGTGTGGCCGTCGGCGTTTCGGTGGGTTCCGGTGTCTCCGTTGGCGTGGGGGTCGGCGGCAGCGGTGTCGGCGTCGGGAACTCCGCCTCGAGCCGCTCCCGCAACTCTTGTTCCTGCTTCGCCATCTCGGCGGCAGCCACCTCTCTCGCCCGCTCCAAGAGCTCCGCCTCATCCATGAGCCCGGCCTCGGACGCGGCGTCGGGGGTCGGCGTCGCAGGCACCGGGACTGCCGCACGCGCCGCATCGGGCCCTGCTGCGGCTTCTCCGCCGCCCGAGCCCGGGCCGAGGAAGAACCACCAGCCCACGAGAACCACGATCACCGCCGCGGCGATGCCGATCCACAACAACATCCGGTTCCCCGGAGGTTCGTCGCCGTCGTCCACGGGCACGTCGGGAACCGTCTCGGTCACCACCGGCGCCGGCGCCGGCTCGTCCGGTTCCGCGACCTTATCCACCGGCTCACCGCTCGGCGGTTCGACCGGCGGCGGCGTGTCGGCGGAAACGACCGCGGGATAGGGGGTGATCTCCTCGCCCGAGCCGAGCTCGTCGATGAATCCGACGAGGGCGGCGGCATCCGGCTCCCATCCGTGGCTCTTGAGCACCGCTTCGCAGTCTCGCTGCAGATCCAGCGCCGACTGATATCGGTCGGCCCGGTCGGGGCTCAATGCTTTGAGGACGATCCGGTCGACCTCGGTGGGAACGTCGGAGGACAGGGTCGACGGCGCCTCCACCTCCGGGTTGCGAACCTGCTCGAGGATCGAGAGCTCGGAGTCGCCCGCGAAGACCTTGTGGGCGGTGAGCATCTCATACAACACGAGTCCGAGGGAGAAGACGTCGGAACGGTGGTCGATGTCCTTGCCCCAGGCCTGCTCGGGCGACATGTACTGGAGCTTGCCCTTGAGCGCACCGGCGCGGGTGTGGGACGCCTTGGACGCCGCCTTGGCGATGCCGAAGTCACAGAGCTTGATCTCGCCGGCCGACGAGATCAGGACGTTCTGCGGCGACACGTCTCGATGAACGAGCCCGAGGTCTCGGTTGTCGAAGTCCCGCTTCTTGTGCGCGTAATCCAGCGCCCCGGCGAGCAGGATCGCGACCTGCAGCGCCACCGGCACCGGCACCGCGACCTCGCGGTCACGGCAGGAATCCAGAATCGACCGAAGGTCCCGACCCTCGATGTGCTCCATGGCGATGAAGTGGGACTCGTCGATCTTGCCCAGGTCGTAAATTTCGAGGATGTTCGGATGACTGAGCTGAGCCGCGAGCTTGGCCTCGTCGACGAACATCTTGACGAACTCCGCATTGTTGGTCAGATGCGGAAGGATCCGTTTGATGGCGACTGTCTTTTGAAAGCCTTCGAGGCCGAGCATGCGGGCCTTGTACACCTGCGCCATGCCGCCGGTGGCGATGCACTCTTCGAGAACGTACTGACCGAAGGTGGTTCCCGAAGGGGCCGGCGATCCCTGCTCTTCGGGGCTTGGTTCCTCGTCCAACGTCTCCTCGGTGGGCGGGGTCTCGTGTGCATCGTCGTCCGCATCCGCCGGAACGACCTCGGACTCCGCCTTCTCCGGCTTTTTCGCTGCGCCCTGAATCTCGAGGCCCGCCAGCGTTTCCGACAGCAGCGCATCGACCTCTGCGCCGGTGGTGGACGCCTTCCTGGGGGTGGTTCCGCCGGAGGAGGACTCGAGTACATCGGCAAGGGCCTGATCGACGTTAACGTCTTCTTTCTCCTCGGGTTCGGGAGTCGCGTCGAGCCCGTCTTGGGGCTCCTCGTCGCTCTCGACATCAGACAGGATGTCGGCGAAGAGGTCGTCCGAGCTGAAGGCCTCGGCCTCTCCTCCGCCTCCCCTGCGCAGCGCTTCCAACGTCTCTTGGGGGACCGCCTGGGTGGCGAGAACCCCCGGCGCTGCAACGAGCAGCGATTCCACCGTGTCCAGGAATCGGCTCTCCTCGGGAGGGCGGCTCAGAATGCCCTGAGCGCCATGCGACCCGGCATCGGCAGCGTCGTCGTCGCCATCGTAATCCGTCATGAGGATCAGGAACGGCGTCACTCTCAGGCCGGCCCGCGCCCGAAGCTGGGTGATGGCGTCACCGACCGGAACCTCCGGCATGGGCGACGCAATGATGACGAGCTTGGGCTCGAAGTGGGCGCAGACGTCGACGGCGGCGTTGAGGTCTGCAGCGGCCTCGAGCCGGTGACCCCGGCCGGTGAGGATCCGACGGATCTCCTCGGCGGCATCGTGCTCGTACTCGATGAGTAGGATGTTTGCGCTCATTGAATCGCCTTTGAATGCTCCCCGGTATGTAGGCCCGTTCTCATTATCTGCGACCGGGGTCCAAAGTCAACCGCCGCCGCGTTCGGTCGAATGCTGCAAGATGGTTATAATACCTGGGCTTGGCGCCGCCGAGCGTGGGCGCGAAGGGGAGGCAGAATGTCCGGCCACAACAAATGGAGCACCATCAAGCACAAGAAGGGACGGGCCGACGCCAAACGAGGCAAGCTCTTCACCAAGCTCATCCGTGAGATCACGGTTTCGGCCCGGGAATCGGGCGGCGATGTGGACGCCAATCCGCGCCTCCGGTCGGCGGTGGCGGCGGCCAAGGCGGCGAATATGCCGGCCGACAACATCAAGCGGGCCATCCAGCGGGGCACCGGCGAGATTCCCGGCGTCGTCTACGAAGAGGTCCAATACGAGGGCTATGGTCCCGGAGGGGCGGCAGTGCTGCTACAAACCCTCACCGACAACCGCAACCGGACCACTCCGGAGGTCCGCCACATCTTCACCAAGCACGGCGGAAACCTCGGTGAGAACGGCTGCGTCTCGTGGCTCTTCACGCGCAAGGGCCTCCTTTTGGTCGCCCGAACCGACGACCTGGACGAGGACACGCTTTTGGAGCAGGCTCTCGAGGCCGGGGCCGAGGACTTCGATGCCGAGGACGCGGATTACTACCGGGTCTCCACCGCGCCCGACGAGCTCCACCTCGTCAAAGAGGCTTTAGAGGCGGCAGGAATCGCGGTGGAGAGCGCCGAGATGGACATGGAGCCGTCGACCACGCAGAGGCTCGAGGGCAAGAAGGCGCAGCAGATGGTCCGGCTCATGGAAGCCTTCGACGATCAGGACGACGTCCAGAACGTATGGGCCAACTTCGACATCGACGACGAGGTTTTCGATCACGCCTGATCCCACTCTCGACCGGCACACGGCGGCGCTGCGGCCATGAAGGTCCTCGGCGTCGATCCCGGCACCCGCGCCACGGGCTGGGCGCTCGTGGTCGTCGAGGGCAATCGCTCCCGGCTCCACGGGTGTGGCGTGCTGCGCCCGAAAGGGCCCGAGCACGCGGCCCGTCTGGCGGATCTCGATCGCCGGTTTTCGGAGCTCATCGCCGAGCTCGAGCCCGACTGCGCAGCCGTCGAGTCGGGGTTTTCCGGCAGAAACCCCAAGTCGGGCCTCGTCCTGGCGGAGAGTCGAGGTGTCCTCCTGGCCGCCCTCGGACGGATCGGGGTGCCCACCCATCCCTACAGCCCGGCCCAGGTCAAGAGCGCCATGGTCGGACACGGAACCGCCGAGAAACGACAGGTGGCATTCATGGTGGTCCGACTCCTCGGCTTGGACACCCCGCCGCCGAGCGACGCCGCGGACGCGGCCGGGGTCGCTCTGACCCATATTCACTCCCAGGCGCGCTCGACGATTCGCCCCACCCGCACGCCGGGGATGTAACCACTGTAAAATCCGTTGACGGTCGCGTTGACGCTCGCGAAAATCTCATGCTAGGATGCACTGCCTTCATCATTTGAGGACATAGATAATGATGAACGGTGGCAAGTGGAGTTGCCGCTTGTGTTGACGAATGTGCTCGTTCACAATGGACCGTCGGTCGGATTGGAACTTCATCCGACGGGCGAACTCTAACCAGGAGGAGGCAGAACGTGGGACAAGTAAAAGATCTATTCCTTCAGGGTGGTATCTTCATGTGGCCGCTGCTGTTCTTTTCTTTGCTGGCGCTCACCGTCATCATCGAGCGCTTCATCGTGCTCAGCAAAGCGAAGATCAACGTCAATGAGTTCTTGACCAAGATCCGGAAGGCGCTGCTCGTCAACCGAAACGTCAAGGAAGCCATCAAGGTCTGTGAGGACCATCGTGGCCCCGTGGCGTCGGTGATGAAGGCCGGCCTGCTGCGCTACGGCCACAACCGGGACGACATCGAGAAGACCATCGAGAACGCCGCTCTGTACGAGCTCGACCGGCTCGAGAAGCGGATGGGCGTCCTCGCCACCACTGCCAACGTGGCGCCGATGCTCGGCTTCCTCGGAACGGTTGCCGGCATGATCAAATCCTTCGCCACTCTCGCAGAGCAGGGTCTGACCAATCCGGCCGCGGTTGCCGTCGGCATCTCCGAGGCGCTGATCACCACCGCCACCGGTCTGATCATCGCGATTCCAGCCCAGCTCGCCTACAACTGGTACACCACCAAGATCACGCGCTTCGTGCGTGATATCGAGACCGCGACCAACATGCTCTTGGAAACCTTCACCGAGATGGACGGAAGCAGCGAGAGCAACAGCTGAGGAAGGGAGACCGCGATGGCACTGATTCGCGGCAGAGACCGAGGAACCGGGGCGCAGATTTTTACTGCGTCCATGGCGGACATCGTCTTCCTTCTCATCGTCTTCTTCGTCCTGACGTACAAGGTCGAGGTGGACAAGACACAGATGAACCTGCCGGAGACCTGGATCCGCAAGAAGGTGCCGGAAAAGGCGGCCGTCATTTCCATCGCACCGCCCGACAAGGGATCCACGATCAGAGTTTCCACGGGTGAGGAAATGGCGCTGCCGGTGAGCTCCATCGAAGAGGTGATCACCTTCGCCTCCACCGAGGTGGCCAAGAATCCCAACCGGGAGTTCATTCTCAAGGCCGACAAGGACTCACCCTACGGCGCGGTCGACGAGGTCCTCGATGCGCTCAAACAGTCGAAGGTGAAGTACATCTTCCTGCTGTCCGAGCAGCTGACGGCGGAAGAACTGTAGGCCGGGGGACGACGATGAACATCAAGAAGAAAGAAATCGCGTCCGAGATCTTCACTGGATCCATGGCCGACATCTCCTTTCTGCTAATCATCTACTTCATGATCACGTCGGCGTTCTCGGCAACTCGGGGGCTCGACTTCGCCCTTCCCGAGGAGACCGACACTCCGGAGATCAAACAGGAAGACTCCATCGAGGTCCACGTCATGCCGGGCGGCGCCATCGAGGTCGACAAGAAGGAATTGCCCGTCGCCGGCCTGCTGCCCTACGTCCTGGAAAAGCTCCAGCAGAACCCCGACAAACCGGTGATTCTCCGGACCGACCCGGACGCCACGTACGGCGACATGATCTCCATCTTCGATCGACTCCGGCGGGCCAACGAAGAATGGACCGACGAGGACGGCACTCCGTTGTACAAGGACTCCAAGGGAGAACCCCTGACGGAGATCAAGACCATTTCGATTCCGACCCAGCGGGAGATCGAAAACATCTGGAACCTCCTGGGGATGGGGTGAGGAGGACGATATGACCGAGACGCCCAAAACGAGCTCGAAGGCGCCTGGCCCCAAGATGAAACCGACGGTCATCGAGATCATCGCGCAGGAGGAGCAGCAGGACAAAAAGCTCACCCGCGCCGCGATCGCGGTCGCCGTGGTTCTTCACCTCTTCATCTTCTGGTTCCATTGGCCCAGCTTCGCCGGCGGCCTCAAGGACGCGACCGAGAAGAAGACCAAGATCTACGTGGTCAAGCAGGTCAAGTTCAAGCAGCCCCCGAAGCAGGAGCTCCAGCAGATTCCGAAGCCGAAGTCGAAGAAGGTTCCGATCCCGGATCCCACGCCGGACGAGCCGGAACCGATTCGTGATGAAGAGCCCGACGAGGACATCGACTTCATCCCGGACGACAATCTGGTGCTCGGCATCCCCGACGCGCCTCCCCCGCCGGAGCCCGAGGGTCCGGTCCGGTTCGTCGTCGGCGGCAACATCACCGAGCCCGAGAAGCTCAGCGGCCCCAATCCGGTCTATCCGGAAGCCGCCCGGCGGGCGCGGATTCAGGGCGTCGTGGTTCTCGAGTGCACCATCGGCAAACAGGGAGTCGTGCAGGAGGTGAAGGTTCTTCGCCCGCTTCCCCTGGGACTCACCGAGGCGGCCATCGAGGCCGTCAAGAAATGGAAGTTCAAGCCGTCGACTCTCAACGACAAGCCGGTGGAGGTGCTGTACATCCTGACCGTACGGTTCAACCTCCAGTAGGATTGCAAACGGTCGATCCATGGCACTGCAAGGGTCTCTTTCCGAGCTCTCTCTACCGGACGTGATCCAGATGGTCAGCGTTTCGGGAAAGACGGGTGTGTTCGAGGTCGTCCGTTCGGACGAGGTCGGAAGGATCCATCTCAATGATGGCCAGATCGTGGACGCCGAAGTCGGTTCGCTTCGCGGCGACGACGCGGTGTATGAAATGGTCATCTGGTCGGAGGGCGACTTCAGTTTCAAACCCGGGGCCGCCGCCGAGACCACGACCATCCACCTTTCCAACGCCAACCTGTTGATGGAGGCGGCGCGCCGCCTCGACGAGTGGAGGGTGCTGGCCCGCAAGATTCCGTCCCTCGACCGGGTGCCCTACTTCACCTCGCGCGATCAGGCCGATCAGGTGACCCTGAGTCCCCACGAGTGGATCCTGATCACCCGAATCGACGACGAGCACACCATCGAGGAGATCGCCGAGCAGTTGAGCTGGTCCGCATTCGACGTTTCCAAGCTGCTCTTCGGGATGATCACGTCGGGCCTCGTAGCCCTGCGCAGCTCATCCTCGACCCCGACCGCTTCCGCCAACCGGAAGGGCCCGACACCGCTCACGCTTCTGGGTCTCGCCCAGCGCATCCGATCGGTGGCCCTCGATGTGGTGGGCTCGGGCGGCGAACAGACCATCGACAAGCAGTACGCAGGTGCCCGCACCCTCATCGAGCAGGGCGCCGGCGTCGATGCCATTAAAACCATGGTCGAGCAGCACAGCAACGCCATCACCCTGCTCAAAGGCGCCGAGATCGCAGCCATGTTCGACGAGCAGGTCCGACCGCTTCTCGGGGACGCCACCGGCGCCCCGGGCTCGGCGACAAATTCCCAGGGAGGCAGTAACTCATGAAATCAACAGCAAACCGGTTGACCATCGTCATCGCGCTTGTCTTCGCGATCGGTTCGGTGACCCCGGTCTTCGCAGACTACGCCGCGGGTATGGCGGCCTACAAGGCCAAGGACTACGCCACCGCCGCGGCGGAGTTCGAGGCGGTCATCGAAGCCCAACCCGACCAGCCGGCGACCCACTACATGCTCGGTTTGTGCCGTCGGGCCCAGCGGGATATTTCGGGCGCCCTTGCGAGCTTCCGCAAGGCGGTGGAGCTCGACTCGGCGGCCGAGTCGCCGAACCCCATGTATCCGATCACCCTCGGGCAGACGCTGGTCCAGGCGAAGCAGTACAACGAGGCCTACACGACTCTCAACGCTCTGAGCCTGGCGAGTCTCCCGGCCAACTACAAGACCACCTACGCCCTGCTCTTCGCCAATGCGGCCAACGAGACCAACCGCTCCGGCGAGGCGGTCAACGTGCTCAATGCGCAGATCCGGGCGGACTCGTCCAACGCCGCCCTTTACCAGGCACTCGGCGTGGCACAGGACAACCTCGGCTACGACAAGGATGCCTACGCCGCCTTCAAGCGCGCCTTCGACCTCAACAAGGACGAGAAAATCGGCCGCTATGCGGTCCACTCGGCCACGGAGGCCGCCAAGCGGGGGTCTCCATCGGAGAAGACCCGCTATTACACTGAGGCCGCGCAGACCGCCGAGGCCATGGCCGCCGCCAAGGGCAGCTTCGACAACAACCTCCTGGTCGGCGAGTCCTGGATGGGCGCGAAGCAGTACTCCAAGGCGCTCACCTGGTTCAACAAGGCCGCCGGGCAAAAGTCCCAAAACGCCATCGTCCGCTTCTACATCGGCCAGTGCTACTCCAAGCTCGAGCAGTACGACAATGCCCTCTCCGCACTCCAGCAGGCGTTGAAGCTGGGGAGCAACAACGCCGACCTGCGGAAGAAAATCTACAACCAGATGGGCTATGTCTACGAGGCCAAGCGAGATTTCGGCAAGGCCAAGCAGGCGTATCTCGACGGGGGCTTCTCCTCCAAGGCAACCGCCATGAACGCCAAGATCGAGGCCCAGGCCGGGAACCTCGAGCACGAGAAGCAGTGCCGCGAGTTCAAGCTCAAGATCGACGCTCTCTCGATGCAGGCCGAGGAGTTCGAGAAGCTCGGCGACATGGAAAGCGCCAAGCAGATTCGAGAGCAGGCGGTGGTCCTGCAGCGCGAGTACACCAAGACCTGCGGCTGACCGATCGGCTCACGACGACCGACGAACGCGGCCTTCGGGCCGCGTTTTTTCATTCTCGGTCGTCGGACGTCGCGTACCGCCCCAGGGTGACGAAGGCGGTGGCGACGGGCAGGACCACGGCGCCGAAGACCTGCACCGCCAACACCGCCGCCGGCGCCCCCGTAACCGGCAGGCCGAGTGGCTCGGCAAAACCGGCCAACCACATCACCGCGAGCACCGTGAAGGACACCGATACCACGGCGGCGATAAGCGCCGGCAGGGCCACCGCGACGAAAAACGGCCCGCGAACCGTCGCCTCGGTGGCGCCCATGAGACGCATGATGGCGATTTCCTCGGCGTTGCGGTGGACCTCGAGATGAACCCACACAGCGGTGAGCAGCACCGCGCTGGCAGCGAGAATGACCGCCACCGCGTAAAGGACCACCGACAGGCGGCGCGCCGCCCGGCCCACCACCCGGTTGACCGGCGAGGTGGGGCCCACCGCGATCACCGAGATCTCCTCGGCCAGAGCGGCAACCGCCTCCGGTTCGGAGGTGGTGATCTCCACGAGCGGGGGCAACATTTCCGATCCCTCGCGGGCGAGAAGGTCCTTGAGATAGGGGAACCAGGCGGACATCCGCTCCGCGAGCTCGTGCGGCGGCACTCGCTTCACCTTCCAACCGGGATGGCGGTCGCTCTGCTTCTTCATCCAATCGGCCCGTGAAGCCTCGTCGAGGCGGGGGTGCAGCAACACGGTGACCATGCTCCCCTGATCGGTGAGGTCGATCACCGGATCGAGCCACCCGCGCACGCTCACCGTCACCCCGGCCAGGCTGACCGGGATCGCCAGCGCCAACGCGAGCACCGGAGAGATGATGCCCCGGCTGCGGAGCAGCAGCCATCCTTCGGCAAGGGCGTGGCGAATCACGGCGGCCACGCCCCGTCGTAGTCCACCCCGCCTCGGTGAAGGACGACCGTACGCGCCGGAAGACTCTCCAGCAGCGCATGATCGTGGGTCGCCACCACCACCGTCGCTCCCTGGTAGTTGATGTCGCAGAGGAGGCTCAGAAGCTCCGCCGCGAGATCCGCATCGAGGTTGCCCGTGGGCTCGTCGGCGAGGATCAGGCGCGGTTGGTAGGACAGGGCCCGGGCGATGGCCACCCGCTGCTGCTCGCCGCCCGAGAGCGACTCGGGAAGGGCCGACTGCCGGTGGTGGAGGCCCAACCGTTTGAGGACCTTGTAGGCCCGGCCGTGGGCCTCGCGGGGCGGAACACCGTGAAACCGGAGGACGAAGGTGATGTTTTCCAGCACCGTCTTGCGGCGCAGGAGCTTGAAGTCCTGGAAGATCACCCCGATCTTGCGCCGCAGCTCCGGCAGCTCGGCGCGGCTCATGGTGTCCACTCGACTCCCGGCAACCCAGATTTCACCGGTGGTAGGTTTCTCCGCGGCGTAGAGCATCCGCAGCAGGGTGGTCTTGCCGACCCCCGACGGCCCGGTGAGGAAAACCATTTCGCCGGACTCGACGGTGAGATCGAGCCCGTTCAGGACCGACCTGCGCTCGTAGGTCTTGGAAAGGCCCCGGATCTTGATCACGCGAGTGCTTTCCGACGGCCCTGACGACGGGCGACACGGGGTGCTCGACGGTCCTGGGTCGTGGGCTGGAACACGCTGCCTCCGGGGCCCGCATTGTACCATTGGGCCGAGGGAGAGCATGCCCGTTTCAGCCACGACCACACCTTGGCGGGCCGGCCTGGTCGGCCGGGACACGAGCCTGGTGCGACGCGCCGGCGGCGCCACCATGATCTTCGCTCTCGGCCCACCTCGTGGGAACGCCTCTCGCGACGGCCGCCTCAACGAAATCACACGCGCGCTCCCCGAGAGTCTCAGCGCCGTTGCCCACTGCAACCAGGTCCACGGCGCCCGCGTTCATCGCTTGGATCAGGCCGGTGATTCCGTCATCGACGTCGGCGACGGCGATGCCCTGATCACCACAACCCCGGGCGTTGGTGTCCTCGTCTGGACCGCCGACTGCGTCCCGGTGCTGCTCTCGGGGCCCGGCGTGGTCGCCGCCGTCCACTCGGGTTGGCGCGGCTGCGCCGCCGATGTCGTCGGCGTCGCGGTGGGGGAGATCCAGCGGACCGCCGGCGCGGACCCCTGCAACCTCTCCGCGGCCCTCGGACCCGCGGTCTGCGGCTCCTGCTACCAGGTCGGCGGCGAGGTTTCGGAAGCTCTGCGGCCCTTCGACCTGGACGAGGGGCGGTGGCTCGACGGCGACCGCGTGGATCTGCGCGGCTTCCTCGCCGCTCGACTCGAAGCTCTCGGCGTACCCGCCGATCAGATTGAGGCGGTGGGGGGCTGCACCGTCGAAAGCCCGGTCCTCGCTTCCTACCGCCGAGACGGCGAAGCCGCCGGGCGGCAGTGGTCGATGGTCTTCCTCGACGACTGATAGCGACGGGGCTATCAGCTATCAGCTATCAGCTATCAGCTAGGAGTCTGTCCATTCGAGGGCTACCGTCTAGGACCAAAAAGCTTGCGATGGAGCTGACGGCTGACGGCTGACGGCTGACGGCTAAGACGATGAAACAGTCCCTTGATGGCGACCCTTGAGCTGGCCGCAGGCGGCGTCGACGTCGAGGCCCTTGGACCACCGCACGGTGACCGTGAGACCCGCATCCCGCAAGACCATCGCGAACCGGTTGACATCGTCGTCGTCCGGGCGCTCGAGATCCGGGAAGTGGTCGGGATCCTCATTGAGGGGAATGACGTTGACCTTGGACGGGATGCCGTGCAGCAGCCGGGTCACGGCGCGGGCGTCGGCCGGTGCGTCATTGACGCCGCGAATGAGCACGTACTCGAAGGTGATGCGCCGGCCGCGTTCCAGGGGAAACTGTCTCAGGGCCGCCATGAGCTCTTCCAGTGGGTACTTCCGTGAGACGGGCATGAGCCGCTGGCGAAGCTCCTGATTCGGCGCGTTGAGGGATAACGCGAGCTTGGGCCTCCGCGGCAAACCGGCCAGCCAACGGATGCCCGGCAGGACGCCGGCCGTGGAAACGGTGATCCGTTTCGGACTCACTCTTTCGTAGAGACAGTCCAGTGCAGCGCCCAGGTTGCTCGTATTGAGCAGCGGTTCGCCCATCCCCATGAAGACGATGTTGATCCGGTCGAACGGCTCCTCGGCGCGGCTCAGAATGACCCGGTACTGGCCGACGATCTCATCGGGGCGCAGGTTCCGGCCCGCCCCCAGCGCTCCGGTGACACAGAATGCGCAGCCAACCGCACAACCGGTCTGAGACGACAGGCACATGGTGAGCTTGCCGTTTTCGGGCATCGAAACGCACTCCACCGCTGCACCGTCATCGAGGCCCAGAAGCAGCTTCACCGACCCGTCGTTGCTGGTGCTGGTGTCCAGGAGGGCCGGATCGGTGATGCGGAAATGCCCATCGAGGTGGTTGCGGAGCTCTTTGGAGAGATTGCTCATCTCGTGGAAACCCACCGCGTGGCGATGGATGACCCACTGCGCCACCTGCTGGGCTCGGTAGCTGCGGTCCACGTGCGGTTCGACCAGGGCGGCGATTTCGGCCGGCGATCGACCGACCAGATTGGGGCGCCGCTCCTCCAGCGATTCGATCAACCGCAACCCGTTGCGTTGATGTTGTCCCTCCACCATCGGTCCTCCCGAACGGACAGCCTACACCAGACGGCTGCCGTTGCCTGGAACCGCCGCCTGGTGTAGCGTCGTCACCACATGGAGCGTTCCTGGAACCTGCGCCTGCTCGAACCGGCCCGCTGGCGGTGCGTTCGGCATCTGACCGGCGATGCGTCCCAGCGCCGGTACTCGCGCTGCACGGATGTCGCCGGCCGCACCGCCGTTCTCGTGAACTACCCTCCGTCCATCAGGGCCGAGCTCCGACGCGATCTCGAGGTTCTCGAATGGTGCCGCCGGCACGAGATCCGGGTCCCCATCACCGAAGGGTATGATCTCGATCACGGTCTCGCTCTGGTGGAGGACCTCGGCGAAACCGACGCCGAAACCGCCCTCGAGACCGCTTCGGCGACGGTGCGCGAGGATCTCCTGCAGCGCATGCTGCAACCTCTCGCGGCCCTCGCCGACATCGACCCCGAGAGGTTGCCCGCGTGGAACCCGCCTCTCGACCGGGCCCGGCTGCGCTGGGAGCTCGCCGGTTTCGAGCTGTGGTTCGTGCGCCATCACCGATCGCGTTCGCCGGCAGCGGCGGTCGGCCGCTGGCTCGACGGGCTCGCCGACGAGGTCGCCGGCCACCCACGCCGCGTCTGCCACCGCGACTACCACCTCAACAACCTTCTCGTCCCCGACGACGGGCCGGTGGCGGTCATCGACGCGCAGGACATTCTGGTGGGCCCGGACACCTACGACGCGGTGTCCCTGGCCTTCGAGCGGGCCGCCGTTCGCCTTCTCTCTGTCCGGGACCGAAGACGACTCCTCGCCGAATGGGCGCGGGCAACCGCAGCGGCCCCCGGGTGGGATCAGCGCGCCGAGTCGGTGCGGATGCAACGGGGGCTCAAGGTCCTCGGGAACTTTGCCCGCTTCGTTGTTTCCGGGCGCCACGAGTACGCGTCCTGGATGAAGGACCTCGCGGTCCGGCTCACGCCGCGTCTCGAGGCCGCCGGTGCGCCTCCAGAGATGGCGGCTTTTCTGTTAGACTAGGCCGGTGGGTCGTCTCGGCCCCGAACGGAGGTCGAACATGTTCGGTTCGCTCGGTTTGCCCGAGTTACTCATTATTCTCGCCATCGTGGTCTTGATTTTCGGCGTCAACAAGCTGCCGCGGCTCGGTAAGGGCCTCGGAGAGGGGATTCGCAACTTCAAGGACTCGGTGAAGAGCGGCGGCACCGAGGGCGACGACAGCGAGGCCGCCAAGCCGGATTCGGTCGAGCCCAAGTAGCGGTCTCACGCCTTCACGGAACAGAATGGGTCGTGACGAGGTTGATTCGGGATGGATATGCCCGGAGGCACGATGACACGACCCGAGGAACGGCCCGAACGCATCTCGACAACGTTGACCGCCGCCTTAGAAGCCGAGCATGTGGAGGTGGTGGACGACAGCGCTCTCCACGTCGGTCATCTCGGCGCCCACGGCGGCGCCGGCCACTTTCGCGTCGTCGTCGTGTCCCGGCATTTCGAGGGTCTCAGTCGGGTGGCCGCCCAACGCCTGGTCTATGCCGCCCTCGGCGATCTCATGACAACCGACATCCACGCCCTCGAGATGCGGACCTTCACCCCGCAGCAGTGGGCCGCCGCCCAAGGTTGAAGTCATCAGCTATCAGCTATCAGCAAACGGATCGCCGCTCCAGCGCGAATTGTCAGGGGCGTGAACACCTCTGCGATGGAGCTGACGGCTGATTGCTCGAAAACTACGCTGCGTCCTCCCCTTCCGCCGGGCTGGTCAGCACCCGACGAATCATCCAGAAAACGGTGGCCAGGCCCGCCACCAACAGCACGGCGAAGAGGACGAAGTTCCCCCACTGGGGAACGATGGTTGCCGAGAACTGGGACGTGAATTCGTCGAGATAGAGCACCCGCACCTGGTGGCGCGTGATGCTCATGATCGCGACGGTCAACAGCAGGGTCGCCAGGGTGCCGGACACCAGCCCCGGCTTGTCCACCGGATTCGAGCCGCGGGCGAGCATGGCCAGCAAGCCGATGCCCAGCAGGATCCCCAGCGTCAGCGGCCCGAGGGTCGCCAGACCGCCGCGCATGATCCCGAGCAGCACCGGGGTGGGCAGAACGATGGTCAGCAGAAAGCCGTCCACGATCTGCAGCACGGTGGCCCACAAAGCCCACCGCCAGGCGCTGGCGGCGATGGTGGTGTTGAGCTCCACGTCGATCCCGGCGCGCGCCCTCCGCACCGCCCACCAGGCGGCGACCAGGGCCGCGAAGGTGACCGCGGCGAGCACGAAATGGAGGAGCCGCGGCCAGTAGGTGGGATCACCAAGAACACTGATCGCACTCACATCGAAGGCCCGCCACTTCGCCGGCTGGACATGGACCAGGTGAACCGCCACGTGAACCATGGCGATGGCGAAGAACATGACGGCCGACAGGCCCAGCCAACCGCCGCGGAATTTTTTGTGCAGGTAGGCGGCGTAGTAGCCGATCATTAGAAAGACCAGCATGGCGAACCAGATCCAGCCGAGCAGAATGGTGCCGGCGTAGAAGTACTGCTGGTAGAGCACCTGGACGAAGAGCAGCGGCGCCACGCCGGTGGTGATGGCCAGCGAGATCGCGTAGGTGTTGACCCCCATAAGACGGGTGGCGAAGACGGTGTTGGCATCGTTGGCTCGCCCACCGCCTTTGAGGTTGGCGACAAAGGCCATGAGGGTGCCGCCGAGAGTGAGGTTCATGAAGATCAGATGCAGGAAGAAGGTGAAGACAAGCAGGAAGTGGAAGAGCCACGGCGGCCCCGGAAGACCGGCGGCGTCCAGCGCAGGAATGAGTTCGACGTTCATTGGGCACCTCCCTGAGCTGCGGCCTCCGCTCCGGTGCGGTCCAACGACGCGAGGTAGACGGCCAACGCCTCGGCCTCCTCGTCCGTTCCCACGAAGGGCGGCATGGCGGGGTGGGTGAGCTCGCGCATGTCGAACGGCGAGGTCCGATCGAAGGCGGCGATCTCCTCACCCATCTCGCGCAGCTCGAGGACCGTCAAAGTGATCATTCCCAGATTGAGCTCTCGGATGAAGTCGGGGTCCTCGCGGATCTCGTCCACCGTGGGCAGCATACCGACCATGTCGTCGTACTCCACGTCTCCGTGGCAGGGTGAGCACTGCGCCTCGTAGGCCACGGCGCCCGCCCCTGGGCCATCGCTGACCACCAGCTCCATGTCAGTGACCGTCGGTAGGGCGGGACGGATCGCCTGATACCCGTCGAGGGTGTGGCAGCTCGAGCACTGGGTGCGGAAAATGCGCTCGCCCAGGGCTTCGGGCGAAGGATCGCCCGCGGCGACCCACCCCGAGTGGGCCGCGATCCCGTCCCGGTTGATGGTCTCGATCTGGCTCACCAGTAGGCCGTTGGAGAAGATGTGGCTGTGGACCAGGAAGGGCTTGCGAACGCCCTCACGAAGCCGCTCGTAGCCGCCGAAGAAGGCGAACGCGGCGGCCATCAGGACCAGCGCCGTGACCCCACGGGCCAGCCGTGGCGCCGCCAGCAGCGCAATCACGGCTACCACGAGGGCGACGGTCAGGGACCACAGAGCGAACGATCGGGTGTCGGCGAGGGTGGCCAACGTCGGCGCGTCGCCGAGGAAGAGCGCCGTCACCGTGTCCGGCAGCATGGCCTCCCACCAGCGGTACCCCGCGTAGCTGACCAGTGCTCCGCCGAGGAACCACCAACCCAGGTAGCGGACGAGGTCGGGGCGGCGGTCGGCGGGCGCGCGATAGGCCGACCACAACATGAAGGCCACCGCCATCAGGATGCAGATTCCGGTGCGCAGCACCAGCGAGGGCCAGTAGGTGGGATTGAAGAACCCGTCCCAGAAGGCGCGGCTTTCCAGCCAGCTTCCGGGGGTGAGCATGTAGGTGACGATGCCGTTGATGATCACCAGGGAAAGGTAGGCGCCGATGAAGTAGAGCCACCCCACGAGAACGTGGGCTCCCTTGCTGATTTTGTCCCAGGTGGTGTAGTAGACCAGGGCGGCGACGATCTCGAGCACGAAGAAGACCCACTCGATGGCCCACCCCCAGACGTAGGTGTGGATCAGCGCGGAGATCGCTCCGGGTGAGATCAGGCCGGCGACAACCCAGATGCCGACACCCGAAATGGCTCCGAAAACCGTCGAGACCAGGATGAGAACCAGGGACGCCCGGCGCGCCAGCTCGCGCAGCTCGGGATCCGAACGTCTGACGGCCAACGTCTCGGTCACGACGATGACGAGCCCTCCGCCGATGGCGAAATGGGACACGATCACATGCGTGATCGCAACCCAGGCCATGAGGACGCCTCCACCCATGGCGACATTCCAAATCGGATAGTCCATGCCTTCTCCTCCCAGGGTCTCGGTCGACGCCACCCTACCACCCGCGGTCATGTGCCGCAAGAGCTTGATTCTAAACACCGAATGATTGCTCAACTATTGATCGATTCGGAGAACGGTCTTGCCGGTTGGCCTGCTCGGCCCGTCGTTCGTTCCAACCACCGTATTCGCAGCTAGACGTCGGCTCCTCTTGACACCGTGTCGCATCCGCACTACCGTGGGTTGAGACAATGAAAATGAGTCTGGATTAGATTTATGACTTCAAAACTCAGCCAACGCGCCCAGAAGCTCTTCATCCAATACCTCAGGGAGAACAACCTGAAGGTGACGCAGGAGCGGCTCGCCCTGCTCGATGAGATCTTCTCCACCAGCGAGCATCTCGACGCCGACGAGCTCCTTGCCCGAATGAAGGTCAAGCAGCGCAAGGTCTCCCGGGCCACCGTGTACCGCACCCTCGACCTGCTGGTCCAGTGCGGGCTGGTCCGTAAGAGCCGGCTCGGCCGCGAGCACTACTACTACGAGAAGATGGAGCCCGGCGGAGGCCACCACCACATGGTCTGCACCGCCACCGGCAAGATCATCGAGTTCTGGGACTCCGACCTCGACGAGCGGCTGCGTCGGATCTGTCAGGACCACAAGTTCCGTCCCGCCTTCATCTCGATTCAGATCCAGGGGCTCAGCGATGAGGGTCAGAAGGTGGAGCAGGAGACGTCGTTCTTCTAGGCCGGAAAACCAGAGAAAAAACATCCCCGCTGGTCAGCGGGGATTTTTTTGTCGTCGGTTTTCGGGATCGGGTCGCGTCTAATGGAAGATGAGCTTGGCGAACTTGCGTTTGCCCACCTGAACCAGGGTAGGGGATGACGAGGCGTCCAGGATGGCGTTGATCTCCCGCACCGGCTCACTCTCCACCTTCACGCCCCCCTGCGTGATGAGGCGCCGCGCCTCCGAGTTGGACGGGGCGAGCCCCGCCTGAACCAGCGCCTTTGCCAGGAGCACGGTCGCACCTTCGGCCTTAATCTCGACCTCGGGGATCTCCTGCGGTTTCTTGCGCTCGGAGAAGACCCGCTCGAACTCCTCTTGCGCCGCCGCGGCCTCGGCCGGCGAGTGGAACTCCTCGACGATGGTCCGGGCGAGCTCCTTCTTGCACTCCATGGGGTGCCGCTCACCGGCGGCGACCCGCGCCTTCTCCTCGTCGATCTCGTCCTGGGACCGATCGGAGAGCAGCAGCCAGTACTTCCACATCAAATCGTCGGAGATGGACATCAGCTTGCCGTACATCTCGAACGGGGGGTCCTCCACGGCGACGTAGTTGCCGAGGGACTTGGACATCTTCTCCACCCCGTCGAGACCCTCCAGGAGGGGAAGGGTCATCACCACCTGCGGCTCCAGATCGTGCTCGCGCATGAGGTGCCGGCCGACCAGGAGGTTGAAGAGCTGGTCGGTTCCGCCGAGCTCGACATCGACCTCCAGCGCCACCGAGTCGTAGGCCTGGGCCAGGGGGTAGAGGAACTCGTGCAGCGAGATCGGCTGTTGTGCCTCGTACCGCTTGCGGAAGTCGTCGCGCTCCAACATCTGGGCCACGGTGACCCGGGCGGCGAGCCGGATCCAGTCCGCCGACGACAGTGCGCCGAGCCAGCGCGAGTTGAAGTCCACGACCGTGGTCTCGGGGTCGAGGAGCTTGAAGATCTGACGCTTGTAGGTGGCGGCGTTGGTCGCGATCTCCTCTTCGGTGAGCTGCGGCCGCGTCGCGTTCTTGCCGGTGGGATCACCGATCAGCCCGGTGAAGTCGCCGATGAGGAAGACCACCGTGTGACCGAGCTGCTGGAAGTGGCGCATCTTTCGGATGACCACCGTATGGCCGAGGTGGAGGTCCGGCGCCGACGGGTCGAAGCCCACCTTGATCACCAGCGGGCGGTCGCCGTCGACCGCATGTTTGAGCTTGGCCTCGAGCTCATCCTCGGGAATCACGTCCACGCATCCCTTGGTCAGGTAGGCCAGCTGTTCTTCGACACTGAGCTTCATGAACCCTCCACACCACCCGTCGACGGGCGCACAATACTAACCCACCACCCGAAGGACGCTCCAGCTCGGCTCAGCGCCGTTCGAGCTCGTCGATGGGCAGCACCCCGGCTCCGGTGGTCACCAGGTTGTCGGCGTCCGCGAAACCCTCGAGCAGCGCCGACACCAGCTCCTCCGGTACGGTGAGAATCTCGAGCTCGAGCTCGGCCGGTTGGCGCCACCTGGACGCCCCGGCGGCCACCGCCGCACTCCTTCGGGCGTGGCCGGCGACACCGCTCATCTCGGCGCTCGCCGCCGCCGCCACCCGGCGGCGAACCGGCGCGAGCTCGACCTCGGAGACCTCGGCGACCAGCCGCCGCCAGCCCGTGGCGACCCGTTCCTCGACCTCGTCCACCGTGCCGTCCGCGGTGACCAGCAGCAGCAGCATGGACCGGCCCGGAACGTACGAGGCGAGCACCTCCACCTGGGCATCGGGCCAGATCTCCCGGGCGCGGGTCACGAGCAGCTCCCGCGTCACCAGGAGCCCGGCTTCATTACCCCCGAAGGCCATCTCCAACGCCGCCACCACGGTGGAAAGCTCGCCGGGAGCCGCCGCCCGGGTGCGCAGCGCGGTGGCAACGCTCTGGACATCGGCGCCGGCAGGAGGCGACTGGTCCCAAAACTTACCGATGGCCTCCACCGCCGCCTCGGCGTCGGGGGCCACCACCCCGAGGGCGAGATTCCCCGGCCGCAGCAAGCTGGCCGCCGAGGGCTCGCCGCTCTCCGTGATCCCCAGGTTGTCGGCCATCAGATCCAGCGCCGCACGCCGCGCATCACCACCGCCCGACGCCACGGGCGAGGTGTCGGCGGTCACCGCGGCCACTGCTCTGGTCAGCTGCTCCATGAGCTCACCGAAACCGTCGGCCGGTCCGGCGAGCTCGATGAGGGGCGGCGCGGTCCGGACTCGCACCGACCCTGGGCGATCGTCGGCTTCCCGCAGGGCGCGCGCGAGCCGCGCGAGAACGGTGGCCGTCACCTCCCCGTCGAGGTCCGGCACCATCACGGGGCGCAGGCACACCACGGCCAGCGGTGCGCCGCTGCGCTCGAGCACCCCCGCGGTCAGATCGTTGTCCAGCCGCACCACCTCGGGGCCCACGGCGAATCGCGGGTTGAAGACCCGCGGCGGCAGAATCAGCTGCGCCCGTCCCGGATGGGTCGGCAGCCACGACGCGGCGGTGGCTCGAACACTCTCGACGGTGACCCCGTGCACACCGAACACGAGCTCCCGCACCGCCTCCTCGCCGCCGGCGACCCAGGCATCGTAGACCTGACGGGCCGCCCCGGGATGCTCCTCCAGGGCCGAGAGGCGCCGCACCTGCAGCCGTCGGCGAGCCCGCGCAACATCGTCCACGTCGAGATTCGGGTCCGAGGCCAGCCGCGCCAGACCCAGTCGGAGATCCGACACCGCCATCTCGGCGAGGTCCGCCTCCACCCCGCCTTCGAGAATCCCAACCTCGCCCTGCACCCGGCTTCGCAAGTGGGGAACCCGTTCCGACAAGAGCTCCGGCACCAGCTCCCAGAGCACCTCCGCCGAACTCCGCCGGCGGTCTCCGGGGGAGGGCATCGCCACCTCGAGACGAAGCCGGGCGTCACTGCCCGGCGGCCCGAGGCGTCGGTCGAGGCCTCCTTCCGTCAGGGCGGGTTCGTCCGCCACAACCGAGGGGAAGGTCGCCCGACCGGCGAACACCCGCTCGAGCAGGCCCGAAATCTCGTCCGCCGTGGCGCCGCCGACGGCCACCACCACCGGCGGCGCCGGAGGCGGTGATTCTTCGTCCAAAGCGCCGAGAGCGGACTCCAGGTCAGCGGTCAGGGTGAGGCGCCCGCCGACGAGCACCCGGGGCGCCGTGTCGTCCCCGCCGGGCGGGGGCGGCCAGACCACCGAGGTGGCATCGGCCAGAGGCTGCGTGACCACCACCAGGTGCGTTCCCCCGGGCAGCTCCTCCACGAGCAGTGCCTGGCCGTGGGCCCATCCGGCCCCGATGACGATGGCGGCGGCGACCACCGCCCACCGCAAAAAACCTTTAACGAGAGCCACTTGGATCTTCATAATCGTCGGCATGGTAGCATGCCGGGCATGCACCGAATGCCGGACGTCACGGCACCGAAGTCATTGTTGACGAGTTGGTTGGCCGCCCTCTTCGCGATCCCGGCGACGCTGATCGCCGCCGTCGCCGGACAGGGCCTCGGCACCCTCGCCGCCTCCGGCGGCTGGATCGGCGCCTGTCTCGCCTGGGACCGCGGCGTCTGGGCGCTGGTCAACCAGCCGGTGCTCAACTTCTCCGCATCCTGGGCCGCCACCGGCTACTGGCTGGGGACCTGGTTCGTTCCGCTGGCGCTGGCGGTGGTCCTGATGCCGCTTTCCCGTCGCCTGACGACCCTCGGCGGGCAGCTACTCGCCATCCAAACCGCCTGGGTGGCGCTGGTGATCGGCGCCTCGTGGCAGGTCTTCCTCGACCCCGTTGACGGCCACCTCGCCCGCTGGCTCTTCTTCCACGATCTGCCCCTCGAGCTGCGCTGGACGGCTCCCATCGTCGCGGTGGCAGCCTCCGCCCCGATCTCTCTCCGCCTGCTCGCCATCGCCCGGATCACCCGCTTCAACCTCAGCCGGGCCCGCCGCGTGGGCCTCGTGCTCCTTCATCTCTTTCCCCTCCCTCTGGCGTGGATGGCGACGACGGTGTTGCTGGGCGGCCGTTTTCCGGCCGCGGCCGCCATCGTCGCCGGTCTGCCCATGCTCGCCGCCCTGGTGGTGGCCTGGGTGGGGTTCCCTGCGCCGCCGACCCATGCCGTCTCACCGGCTTCTCTCCGCTTCGGGGTCTGCCTCGTCCTGGCAACGGCGGTGGGTTGGGGTGCCGTGGCTGCTGCCGGGCGCCCGCTTGCCGGCGGACGAACGGCGGCGGTGCAGTGGGCCCACGAAAGCGCCTTCAACAACATCCGCGACTGGATGGCGCCGTGGCGGGCGCCGTGGTTGGATTCGTGAGTCGCATGTCGTGAGTCGTTGAATCTCACGGTCAGGTCCGGAATTGACGACCCGTCACCGGGATGAAACACGAGATGATCGCGGTTATCCTGATGCAACGTGTCGGCACCTCCGACCGGAAACCGAAAACGAATGGAGATCACGATGAATCCCAAGGTCGAGAAAGCCCTCAACGAACAAATCCACGCCGAGTTCTTCTCGTTCTACCTCTACCTCTCGGTGGCGGCCTACTTCACCTCCAACCATCTCGACGGGTTCGCCCACTGGATGCGGATCCAGTCCCAGGAGGAGTTCAACCACGCCATGAAACTCTTCGACTTCGTCGCCGAGCGCGGCGGTACCGTCGAGCTGCTCCCCCTCGACGCACCGCCCCGCGAGTGGGCCTCACCGTCGGACGCGGTGGAGGCCGTGCTCGACCACGAGAAGTTCATTTCCGGCCGGATCAACGATCTGGTGGATCTCGCCACAGCCGAAAACGACCACCCCACCACCGTGCTGCTCCACTGGTACGTCAGCGAGCAGGTCGAAGAGGAGGCCACCGCCGACACCCTGTTCCATCAGGTCAAGATGGTGGAGTCGAGTCCTCATGGATTGTTGATGATCGATCGGGAGCTCGCCGGCCGACCCGCTCCGGCAGCTGAAACCGCCGCCGAGTAGCGCGCCGGTCAGCCCCCCAACGCGACCAGGTGGTCGACGACGGCGGACGCCACGTCGGCCCCGGTCGCCTTTTCCAGGGCAACGAACCCCGGCGTCGGGTTGAGCTCCCCGACGACGACCCCGTCGTTTCCCGGCAGGAGGTCGACCCCGCACACCCCGAGGCCCGCCGTTCGCGCCGCGGCCGCGGCCAGGCCGGCCAGCGCGGCGTCGGGCTGCAGCGCCTCAACCCGGCCACCGCGCGCCGCGTTGGAGCGCCACTCGCCGCCGGTGGCCGTGAAGCGAGCGGCGGCCACCGTCTCGCCCCCGACGACGAAGCACCGAAGGCTGGCGCCGCCGGTCTCGACGTACTCCTGCACCACCACCTCGTCCCCCAGCCGCCAGAGGCTGTCGAGGACCGCTTCGAGGTGATCCCGTCGGGCGCAGCGGATCACACCCACACCCATGCGCGAACGGCGCTGCTTGACCACCACGGGAAAGCGAAGGCGCGACGCCGCAACCCCGGCGAGGACCTCCGGGTCGGCCCCGGCCACCGTGGTGGGGAATGGGATCCCCGCCGCGGCGAGGATCCGGGCCGTCCGCCAGTGGTCCCGACCGGTGCGCACCGCCGAGGCGGGGTTCGGCGTCGTCGCGCCGGCGGCCGTCGCCGCCTCGAGCAGGGCGAGCAGGCTGTCAGGGCGCCAGTTCCCGACCCTCGCCAGAACCACCGGCGGCGGAGTGCCCCAGCGCTCCCGGTCGCCGGTGAGCAACACCCCGGAGGCGTCGGCGACCAGCGTGGTGGCGTCGACGACGGTGAGCTTGACCCGAGCCGCCGCGGCGGCCTGCTCCAGGCGCCGGTTGCTCGCGGTCCCGGGGCGGGCGCTGAGAATCAGAACGCTCACGGCCTCATGGTAACCGGACCGGAGGTTCCGCGTCGGATATACTTCGAGAATGATTCGCGGCAATTTGGACCGCCTTCATTTGGGCGATCTCCTACATTGGCTCGAGCTCGGCGGACAGACCGGCCGGCTGACCCTCACCGACGAGGTGGGGGAGCGGCGGATGGACTTTCTCCACGGCAGAATCGTCTATGTCTCGTCCACCGTACCCGAAGAGCGCCTCGCCACCTGGCTCGCCCGGGACGGACTGCTGGCCGCGCCCGCCGTCCGCCGTCTCCTCGCGGCCTCCATGCTGCGCCATGAGCTGTTCACCGACATGCTGCTCGCCGAAGACGCGATCACCGAAACCGCCCTCGGCGCCTCGCTCACGGTCCTCGCCGAGCTCATGATGGGCCGGATTCTTGACGCCTCCGAGCTCAGATTCGAGCTCGATCCGGGCCACCCCATCCGCGACCCCTCCGGTCTGTATCTCAGCCTGACGCCGAGCCGCCTCCTCCTGGACTCCGCGCGTCGGGTGGACGAAAGCAAACGACCTCGCACCACCTCGCCGTCACCCGTCCTGCCGCTGGACGAGGAAGCCGTCGATGCGCTCTTTTGGCAGCTCATCCGCCGGGGAATCCCCGGTGACGACCCGGTGGACGGGGAGCAGATCAGCGCCTTGCACGACATCATCCGTAACGTCATGGCGAGCCTCGCCCAGTGGTTGGCGTCGAGCACCGGCCTGGTGCCGCAACCGACCGACCACGGTGAGGTCATGTCGGCCTCCCTGCAGACCACCGGTGCGGTCCGGCTCTTCGGCCTGCCGCACGCAACGTGGAACCTCATGGTTCTCGCCTGCTCCATCCGGACCAACGAGCTGCCGCCTCCCGCGGGCCTCGGTGACATCGACGACTTCGCCGCCTCTCTCGACCTCTGGAAAGACGTCACCGGCGCCGCGCGCTGGCAGCGGGAACGAGCCGGAACCCTGGACCGCCTCACCCGGCGGGCGACCATCGTCTGGTCCCGCGGCGCGGCGGCCGCGGCGCGAGTGCTCGACGTGGACCCGTCGGCTGCGGAACTCGCCGCCCATCTCATCACCGTCCCAACCGATCTCGTGCTCTGGGTCCTGTCGGCACTGCCGGTGCCGCACCGGGGCATCCGCCGGACCCTGCTGGCGGAGCTGCCGCGGCGCATCGGGGCGGGCCTGGCTCATCTGGCGGACTTCCCCAGAGATCACTGCGTCCTCTTCGAGGGCCGAGAGGCTTCCCGGCTCGGCGCCTGCCTCCACGTGAGCCGGAACCTGGTGCCTTCGGCGGCGGCCTGGCCGCAGACGGTGCCGGACGACGACGCTCTGCTCTCGGTCGCCTCGGTGGACGAGCTCCAGCGTGCAGCCGAGGCCGCCGGCGCCGCCGTGGAAGGCCTGACACCCACGACTCAGTCCTCCGGCTGAGGGATCTCCAGCACCACCCGTGTCCCGCCGCCATCGCCTTCCGTGACGGCGATCCGTCCCCCGTGGCGATGGATCACCTGGCGAGCCACCGCCAACCCGAGGCCGATGCCGCGATCGACGCCGGGGCGGGGCGGGCTTCCCTGCCAGAGGAGGTCGAGGGCCCGCTCCCGGTCGGCCTCGGGGATCCCGGCGCCGGTGTCGGAGACCGTCACCATCAACCACGCCTTTTCTCTCCGAAGCACGCGGTGAACCTCGATCCGGACGGCTCCCCCGGAGGGGGTGTGCTCGATGGCGTTCTTCACCACCGCCCGGAGAGCGGAGGTGAGGCCCTCGGGGTCACAGGAAATGGTCTCCAGGTTGCCGGGGCTCAAGATCTTCACCCCCACCTCGAGCCGGCGGGCGAGGTCACGCAGCGGCGCCACCGCCTCACTCAGGAGGACCGGTAGGGGAGTCGGCCGACGCGGCACATCACGTTCGTCGGCGACGACGACCGCAGCCTGCGACACGCTCTCGACGGTCTCGGCCAGCCTTTCCACCTCAGAACGGACGATGTCGATGAACCGCGCGGTCTTGTCCACCGGGGCGTCGCGCAACCGGTGGAGGGCGCCAGCCGCAGTGGCGAGCTTCCTCATCGGCTGCTCGAGACGGTCGGCCACCCGGGCGAGGATCTCGCCCTTCTGCCGGCCCCGCTCCTCGAGCTCTCGGTTGAGGCGTTGCACTTCGTCGATGGTGGTTCGGAGCTCGTCGCTGCGCTGGTCCACCGAGCTCTTCAAACCGGCGTTGCTCTCCTCGAGGCGGCGGAACGCCAGGGCGTTGGTGTACCCCATGGCAGCCGTGGCGCCGAGGATGCTGGCGAGCTCGAGCTCGTCATCTTCCAGGGGACGACGTTTTCTGTCGCTGTAGATGGTGAGCAGCCCGATCGGTTGGCTTCGGGCGGTCAGCGGAACGGCGATGGCCGATCCGAAGCCGGCCCGCTCCACCGCCAGCTGCGCCGGGCCCGTGGTCTCCCCCTCTAGGTCCCGAATCACGAGCACCGGCTCACCCGCCGCCGCCAGGGTGTCGGCCGGACTGACACCGTCCTGCTCGGCAGCGAGCAGCGGGTCCTTCTCCAGGCCGTGTACCACCGCCTCGCGCAACCCGCCCTCGCCGCGCGCGATGAGAACCGCCGCCGCCGTGACTCCCAGCTGCGAGACGGCGGTCCGGATGAGCCGGCGGATCACCTCCGCCGGGTCCCGCTCGTTGGCCACGGACCGGCCGAACTCGATGATGGCGCGGGTGACACTGACCCTCCGCTCGAGCTGAGCGTTGACGCTCTCGAACCGGGCGCTGAGGTCCGTCATGGCGAGGTTGGCCCGCACCGCCTCCGAGACCAATGCCTCCTGGGGCAGCGGGCCGGTCTCGTCGTTGGGCGCCGCAGGAAGGGTCACCATTACCTCCTCGTCGGCCTCGAGCCGGACGGTCGCGTCCATGAACGGCTCCAGGGCCGTCCGGGTCTGCTGCCGGAGCCGGTTGACCGCCTGTGGGGAGGCGTCGATGCCGAGCCTGTCGGCCAGGGAGGCAAGGGTGTTCTCGGTGATGGCGGCGAAGGCGCTCATCACGCCGTCGCCGGTGATGGCGACGGTTGGAAAGCTGGGCAGTGAACCCGCATTGAGCTCCGACTCCATGGCCTCCACCGCCATGATGCCGGCGAGATCTCGCTTGTTGTACGCCATCACCATGGGCAACGAGCTCGGGTCGATCCCGTTGGCCTCGAGATTCTCCTTGAGGTTGTGAAGGGCCTGGGTGTTGGCCCACCGTTGGGAATCCTGGCTGTCGGCAACGAAGACAACTCCATCCGCCCCGGCCAACACGGTGCGCCGGGTGGCGTTGTATTGGACCTGTCCGGGCACGGTGTAGAGCTGGATCGCCAGGCGGTAGCCCCGGATCTGTCCCAGGTTGAGGGAGAGAAGATCGAAAAAGAGCGTTCGGTCGGACGCGGTGTTCAAGGAGTAGAGCCGGGTACGGCGCTGGGGATCCGTCGCCCGGTGGATGTGCTGCAGACAGGTGGTCTTGCCGCCCAGAGCAGGGCCGTAATAGACGATCTTGACCTTGATCTGTCGGTACTGATTCTCGAACTGAACCATCAGCCCCCCGGGCCGCCCACCACCCTCGGGTGATCCACTCTCGACGGTGCGGTCGCCCGCCTTCGGGTCTCCGGATTCGAGAGCGACCCGCCCACCATTGTACGCCCGCGGCGACGCACAGCCCGGCGAGGCCCTCTCGAATCCTGGACCGGACTCTTCATGAGCCATCTACTGCGGCCGACAATGTCTCCTGAAATTTCGGTCTGGGAGGCTGTACCGAACAGATGGTGGCTGGATTTCGGAGCGCCAATCTTATTCGGTACAGCCGCCTAGCGGACCGGGGGGCCGGCGCCGACTCTGGTGACCTCGCGAACCCGGTCTCCGCCGCCGGAGGCCGGACCCGGCCGCCGGGTGGCCGTCGCGCCGGCCTTGAAGCCCACCGACGAGGGCTGGGCGAGCTGGAAGCTCGAGTCACCCGTCGTCTGGTCCACCACGGAGGCGTAGCCGAAGACGAGGGGATCGTCGGAGCCCTCCTCGATCCAGAAGACCAGGCTGCCGCCTTCGACTGCGGTGGCCAGGCGGGACTGGACGTGACCGAAGGGCGGCACCTGGACACTCTCGCTGGCGATGATGGATCCGGCGGCATCCTGAACGTCAACCACCACGCTGGTCCACTCTCCGCTCCACGAGGCGATGCCGACATTGCAGCGGAAGGCGACTCCGTCGTTGAGAACACCTGCCGCGTAGCCGAGAGTGTCCCAATCGACCCCCTGCCAGGTTCCGGATCCCGGAATGGTCTGGCCGAACTCGCCGCCACTCCCGGACGGATCGATGGTGTAGGTGCGTGAGGTGGCGAGGAACTCGCAGTCCTCCACCGGATCACACGCCAGGCTGATATCTGCGAAGACGAGAAGCGCCCCGGTTCCCCCTGTGTCGAAGTGGTTGGGGCCGAGCACGTCCCACAGGTTGAACGTCTCCCACGGGTACAGGGTCACTGTCAGCGTATCGGCCACCTGATTGTCGGCGTTGCTCGGCAGGAACTGGATCACCACCGGAAGGTCGAAGTCGTGGGGGTTGTGCAGTGAAAGATCGGTGTGCCACCGGGTCCCGTTGAGGCCCGGTGTGTCCGCCGCAGCCGGAACCATCCACTGCAACGAAAGCTGCGCCGCAGCCGGAGACGGCCCCAGCACCAGGGCGACGGTGGCGATAGCGAGAAGCGCTGTGAGATGTCTCATGTGAACCTCCGCTCCATTCCATCGCAAGGGCCGTGCCAGGGCGCGGCCCGCCCACGGAGGCGAGACGGCCGCCGGGTGTCCTTTTTAGTGGACGTTTATCGAGCAACCGGCGCTGCGGTTGGCTCCCCGTCATATACTGTGAAGATGCGGTTGTCCGGCGTGCTCATTCTCGTGGTCCTCCTCGCCATGGCGATGGTGGTCTATCTCCAGAGTCGGGACGTGGCGGCCACGCGCGACGCCGTCACCGTCATCGCCACCCAGCTCAAAGAGGAGGGGGTGGACGCCAGGGCCTTCGACCGGTTTCAGGCGAGAGAGGTCATTGCCGTCCTCGAAGGCCTCGTCGCCGACCCGAGCTCCATCCCCGACCACCTGGAAGACCTCAAGACCATCGCCTCCACCGCCGCCGGATGGGCGGCCGGGGCGCTTTCTCCCAGCCCGGAGCTGCACGCTTCCGTGGCCATCCGCAAGGCCGCCGTTGAGCTCCGTAGTCACGGTGTCAACCCGTCGGAGCGGAAGCTGAAAAACGCCTCGTATGAACTGCGGCGGGCCCGCCACGCGCTGAGCTCCCCGACCTCCGGTGGGGTCGATGGCTCCTCGGCGCCCAGCGGCCTCGTCACGGAGGGCGTTCAGGACCGACTGCACAACCTGGAGGCGGCCCAGAAGGAACGGGCCCTGGAGCTCGAAGAGGAGCTCGGCCCGTAGCCGTCAGCCGTCAGCCGTCAGCCGTCAGCCGTCAGCCGTCAGCCGTCAGCCGTCAGCAAATGGATCGTCTTTCCAGCGCACGATGTCAAGGGCCTTTACACCTGCGATGGAGCTGAAAGCTGACCGCTGCGAGCTCCAGGCTTTACTCGAGATCGAGCTCGAGGTCGAGACCCTCGAGCGCGTCGGGACCGATATTGGTCGTCACCACCGGCCCGGCGCCGCTGCGCTGCAGCCCCACCGCCAGAGCTCCGAGCCAGCGCTGGACTGCCGGCGTCCGCTCCACCTCCACCACCGGCCACAAACGCACCACCGTGTCGCCGTCGCGGAGGGCAATCAGCGCCACCGGGTGCAGGGGCCGCGATAGCTCCACCACCACACCGTCCACCAAGATCGCTTCACCGTCGGCCCGCAGCCACCGGTCGGCGGTCTTGATCACCGCTCGTCCCCAACGTTCGACGCCGAGCTCGAGGCCGTCGGCAAGCCCGGCAATATCCACGGAACCCCGCAGCACGAGATGCGGCATCCAACCCCCCGTTCGTCGCGTGATCCGCACCCGCTGGGCGACCGCCGCCGAGGGTGCACCGCGGAGTATATCCCGCGGCGCCCGCCGCAGCGACCCGGTCAACTCCGGAAAACCGTCACGACTCTTGTCCTCACGTCCTTTGCAGGCTAGGATGGCGCCCGTGTGCGTTGGTCGTGACGATAGCCTCGCGAACGCTCTCAAGGAGACGTTTCTCCCGGCCCTGTGCATCGTCTGTGGCGGGCTTTTGGCCGGAAGAGATCGAGGTCTCTGCGGGGTGTGTCGCTCTCGATTGGTTCCCATGTCCGAGCCATGCTGCCCTCGTTGCGGTGTCCCCTCCGACAGTGAGACCGATCTCTGCATCGCGTGTGTCGACCAAAGACCTCCACAGCTCGGGACCGTCGTCTGGGGATCCTACGAAGGCGTGCTGAGACGCGCGGTCCTGGCCCTCAAGCACAGCGGGCACGACGAGCTCGCCCGGCCCCTCGGCCGCCGACTCGCCGCCCGCATCGATCTCGCGCCGTGGTCGACCGAGTTCACCGTCGTGGCGGCTGTTCCCTCCCACGGCGTGCGACGTCTCCGCCGCGGAACCTGCGCCGCAGAACTGCTCGGCGCGGAGGTGGCCGCCGCCATCCGTCGGCCGTCGATCAGCCCCCTTCGCCGCCACGGTTTCGGCAAGCAGGCAGGCCGCACCCGAGCTCAACGCCGGCGGCTCGCCCGCGGAAGCTTTTCGGCCCGACGGTCCCTCGCCGGCCACCGGGTTCTGCTCGTCGACGACGTCACCACCACCGGAACAACCCTGCGGCGCGCCTCAGAGACCATCACGGAGGCCGGCGCCGAGGCGGTTTACTGCGCCGCCCTGGCCATCACGCCCGATCCGAGGAGAGTCTGATGAACCTGTTCGACAACCTGGTCAAGTACGGGATGCCCTTCGTCCCGAAGCCCATCGTCCGCAAGGTTTCCCAGCGCTACGTCGCCGGCGAAGAGGTGGTAGACGCCGTCCGAACGATTCAGCAGCTCAACGCAGAGGGCGCCATGGCCACCGTGGACGTGCTCGGCGAGGAGGTCCTCGACCCCGCCAAGGCCCGGGAAGCGGTGCAGCAGTACCTCGGCCTTCTCGACACCGTGCACCGGAAGAAACTCGACTGCAACGTCTCCGTCAAGCCGACCATGCTCGGGCTCAACATCGACGAGGAGCTCTGTCGGGAAAACATCGACGCCCTGGTGGCGCGGGCGGCGGAGCTCGACAACTTCGTCCGTATTGACATGGAAGACCACACCTGCACCGACGCCACCCTGCGCATCTACCGCCGCATCGTCGCCGAGCGCGGTCACGTGGGCACGGTGCTCCAGGCCTACCTCCTGCGCACCGCCGCCGACATCGCCGACCTGCTCCCCCTCAAGCCCAATATCCGGCTGTGCAAGGGCATCTACCGAGAGCCGCGCCACGTCGCCTGGCAGCCGTACGAAACCGTTCGCGCCAACTTCATCTACACCCTCGAGAAGCTCCTGGCCGGCGGCGCCTACGTGGGGATCGCCACCCACGACGTCCACCTGGTGTGGGCGGGGATGGCGGCGGTGGACCGGCTCGGCCTGGATCGAGAGGACTACGAGTTCCAGATGCTCCTCGGGGTGGATCCCAACCTGCGGAAGATCATCCTCGACCGCGGCCACCGGCTTCGGGTCTACGTTCCCTTCGGCCGCGACTGGTATCCCTACTCCATGCGCCGTCTGCGCGAGAATCCCACCGTCGCCCATCACGTCACCCGAGCCATGCTGGGACTGGGACCGAAGTAGACTCAGCCGTTGAGGCTTGGCGACAGAGCGAGTATCCTGAGACCGCCCGGTTGGGTTTGGAGGTCCTTTATGCGCCGTCTGCAGCTTGTTTTCGTGGTTTTCGTCGCGGTTCTGATCCTCGGGGCTTCGCTCGCGGCCGCGGGTCCCCAGGCGCGGGTGTCGGGCGTGGTCGTGGGCACCGACGGCGAGCCCGTTCCGGGCGCCAGCATCACCCTGACGTCGGCCGCCCTGCCCAAGTTCGAGAAGGTCCTGACGACCGATGACAATGGCGAGTTCCGGGTCCTCATCCTCGACGCCACCAAGACCTACCTCTTCACCGTCACCGCTGAGGGCTTCATCGAGTACAACCAGGAGATCAAGGTCATGGTCGGCACCACTGACAACGATTTCACCTTCGAGCTGACGACTCCCGGCGAGCGGGCCGAGGCCCAGCAGCAGGAGATCATGGAGCAGCCCGGTTACAAGCAGTACGGCGACGCCAAAGAGCTGCTCGAGGCCGGCAAGCCCGAGGAGGCCCGCGCCAAGCTCGAGGAGGCCCTGGTCGAGGTCCCGGACCTCATCGAGGCTCTGGAGGCTCTGGCCGGCCTGGACTACGACGCCGGCGACGTCGAACTGGCATTGACCCACGCCCGCCGCTGCCTGGAGATCGACGACGAGTCCCTGCGCTGCCTTGCCGTGGCCGCCAATGCCGCCGGCGATCTCGGCGACACTGCAGCGCGCGAGGCCTACCTCGCCACCTACCAGGAGCTCAACCCCAACGATCCCGCGACGATCTTCAACCAGGCAGTGGCCTTTCTCAACAAGATGGACGACGACGGCGCCCGGCCTCTGCTCGAGCAGTGCCTGGCCGCCGATCCGGAGTTTCCCAAGTGCCTCTTCCAGTATGGGATGCTGCTGCTGCGGACCGGTGATCTCGAGGGCGCCAAGGCCCACCTGGAGAGGTACATCGAGGTCGCTCCCGAAAGCGACGACTACGCCGCAGCCGTCGAAACGGTGAAGTATCTCTGACCGCCCGTTGTTCATCGGGGTCGCCGGCGGAAGCGGTTCCGGCAAGACCACCGTCGCCGAGGAAATCATCCGCCGCATCGGGCCCGAGCGCCTGGTATCGGTCCACCAGGACCGTTACTATCGCGACCTGAGCCATCTCGAGCTCGCCGAGCGCGCCCGCCGGAACTTCGACCACCCCGACGCCGTGGAGGAGGCGCTCATGGTGGAGCATCTCGAGCTCCTGCGGGCGGGTTCGGCCGCTCCGCTGCCCGTGTATGACTTCGCCCACCACGTGCGCACCGATCGCATCGAGTGGGCCGAGCCGCGGCCGGTGGTCCTCGTGGAGGGGATCCTCATCCTCGCCGTGGCCACGATCCGAAACCTCCTGGACATCAAGCTTTTCGTCGACACCGATGCGGACGTCCGCCTGATCCGCCGGATTCGCCGCGACCTCGCCGAACGGGGCAGGACCGTGGAGTCGGTCAACGATCAGTGGATGGCCACGGTGCGGCCCATGCACCTGGAGTTTGTCGAGCCCTCCAAACGATGGGCGGACCTCATCATCCCCGAAGGCGGCTACAACACGGTGGCTCTGGACCTGGTCATCAGCCGCATCGAGCGGGTTCTCGACGCCTGATCAGCCGTCACCACCCGCATGCCCGGACGACCGTACCGGCCACAATCACCACGACTCGACGGCGCGAAGAAATCCACACACAGACCCCGTGGTCGTGACCTTCATGTCTTCGGACCATTGCGGTCGGATGGATCGCGTCTACTGTTCCCTTTGAGGTGGCCGGCGGCGCCGGCGACGTTGGTGGAGCTCCTCCTCCTTGAACATGAACTTGATGGAGTGCTTGAAGAGCAGGAGGTTCGGCGCCTTGTCCCGGTTGAGCTTGATGCAGTTCTTGTCGTACCACTCGATCCAGCCGTTCAGCTCGGTGCCGTCGGTCAGCACGACCACCATCGCGGTGCGCGCCTGCATCTGCTTGAGGTAGTAGAAGTTCTCGGCGTTGGTCTGCTCGGCGGGGACCTGCTTGCGGCGGCCGGTGGTGCCCCGGGTCGGGAATCTGTCCATCATTTCGGTCATAGATGGACGAATTAGTTTGCGGTCAGACATGTGGTTGCTCCTCGCACCCCGCGCTGGCCTACGGCATCGGCCTGGATGCATGAAACGGGGGAAATGTGCCCCCAGGGTAACAAAAACCCGATGCCGTGTCGCGTCGTCCCACAACCGGCATCATGGGGCGGCCGCTCTCAGCTACGACGCCGCGGTCGCTTACCCACCTCGGGATACTGGTCCACCTCGTGAGCGAGACAGCACATGAGGCGGCCGCACAGACCCGAGATCTTGGTCGGGTTGAGACTCAGACGCTGCCGCTTGGCCATCCGAACGGTGACCGAGTGGAACCGGTCCATGAAAGTGGCGCAGCACAGGCACCGCCCGCACGGACCGAGCCCGCCGCACACCCGGGCGCCGTCGCGCACACCGAGCGGCCGCATCTCCACCCGCCGGCGGTATCGGCGTCCGAGCTCGCGCAGCAGCGGCCTGAAATCGAGACGCTTCTCGGCGGTGAAGTAGATCACCGCCTTGCGCCCGGTCAGGGGCAGGCGCGCCTTGATCGTTCGCATGTCGAGACGAAGCTCTCGGGCCCGCCGGCGGAGGTAATCCTCGACTTCTCGTTCAATGTGGTGGGTGTCCTCGCTTCGTTTGAGGTCCTCGGCCGACGCCAGGCGGAGGATTCGCCCCACTGGTCCCTTTCGCTTGCGAAAGATCGGCAACGCGAACAGGCTCACCCGACCGATGAACTGGCCGTCGTGCGTCTCGATGAGGTAGTGGGTGTCGTGACGCACCTCGAGGGATCCCGCCCGACACGGGACCGCCGGCAAGTCCGGGTCAACGAGGACGGGCACGAGGTCTTCGACCCGAGGCGTGACCGGTGTCTCGGCGAAGACCGTGTTCACGACGACGATTCCCCGACCAGCGCCGCCTGGATACCGGCGTCCGCCTCCACCACCGCGTCGCCGCCCGCGCGTCGAGCCTCAGCGAGGGCGGCGGCCACCTCGGGCCGCTCGGCCGCCACGATCTGGGCGGCGAAGTACCCCGCGTTCTTGGCGCCGGCGGAACCCACGGCGAAGGTCGCCACGGGGATGCCGCCGGGCATCTGGACCGTAGACAGCAGGGCATCCACGCCGTCGAGCACTCCCCCCGGCAGGGGCACGCCCAGCACCGGCCGGATGGTGTGGGCCGCCACCACGCCGGCGAGGTGGGCGGCCATGCCCGCAGCGCAGATGAAGGCCCGGCAGCCATCGGCCTCGGCTCGGCGCACCAGGTCGAGGGTTCGCTCCGGGGTCCGGTGGGCCGACGAGACCCGAACCCGGACCGTGAGGCCGAGGTTCGTCATCACCCCCACCGCTTTCTCCAGGTGCTTCCAGTCACTCGCCGAGCCCATCAGCATCAGGACATCGATTTCGGCCATGGTCATCTCACCTTCATCATCGCTGTTTCAACGTGTCGGCGCCGATGTCGGATCGCCGGTGGGCGCCGGCGAAGACGATTTCATCGGCGGCCCGATAGGCGCGCTGGACGGCGTCCGCCAGGTCATCGCCGATGGCGGTCACCGAAAGGACCCGCCCCCCGGAGGTGAGCAGGCTTGAGCCGTCGACGCGGGTTCCGGCGTGGAAGACCGTCACTCCGGCTTGGCCTTCGGCGCGGTCGACACCGGTGATCTCGTCACCGACGCGGGGGCTTTCCGGGTACCCTTCGGCTGCCAGGACAACACAGGCTGCCGGCTCGTCGATCCACCGCATCGCCCCTGGCGTCAGGTGGCCGTCCGCGGCGTCCGAGAAGATCTCGGCGAGGTCGCCGTCGAGCCGGCGCAGCACCGACTGCGTCTCCGGATCTCCCAGCCGGCAGTTGAACTCCAGGACCCTGGGCCCGTCGGCGGTGAGCATGAGACCGGCGTAGAGAATTCCCCGGTACTCACGGCCCTCCGCGGCCATCCCCGCGATCGTCGGTTCGATCACGGTGGCGACGATCTCGCGCCGGAGCTCGTCGGACAAAGCGAAGGCGGGGGAGTGCGACCCCATGCCGCCGGTGTTGGGACCGGAGTCCCCGTCGCCCACGCGTTTGTAATCGTGAGAGGTGGCAAACGCTTCCCAACGCGTGCCGTCCGAGATCACCATGAAGGAGACCTCGGTGCCCACCAGGCACTCTTCAACGAGAACCCGGTCGGAGGCGGAGCCGAACCGGCGCGCCACGAAGAGCTCGTCCAGCGCCGCCTCGAGCTCGGCGGGCGAGGTGACGATGAGCACGCCTTTCCCCGCCGCCAACCCGTCGGCCTTGAGCACCACCGGGTAGCCGAAGCCCTCGGCGGCGCGGCGCGCTTCGTCGGCTGTGGCAACGGTCTCGGCGGCGGCGGTGGGAATGCCGTGCCGAAGGCAGAACTCCTTGGCGAAAACCTTGCTCGCCTCAAGCTCGGCGGCGGCCGCCACCGGCCCGAACACGCGCAGGCCGCGGCTCGCGAAGACGTCTCCAATGCCGTCGGCCAATGGGGCTTCGGGGCCCACCACCGTGAGATCTACCCCATGCTCCGTGGCAGCGTCGGCCACCGCCTCGAGGTCCGACAATCCGAGGTCGAGGAGCGTGGCCGACGCCGCCATTCCGGGATTCCCCGGAGCGGCAAAAAGGGTCTCCACCGACGGCGATTGCGCCAGAGCCCAGACCATGGCGTGCTCGCGGGCGCCGGAGCCGAGAACCAGCACCCTCATCTCAACCTCGCGCCTGCAGCAGCGTCAGGAATGTCGTCTGCACGATATCGGCCGCCGAGCAGCCCCGGGACAGGTCGTTGGCCGGCTTGGCCAGACCCTGCATCAGCGGGCCCAGGGCGCGGGCGCCGCCCAAACGCTCCACCGCCTTGTACGCGATGTTGCCGGCGTTGAGATCCGGGAAGACCAGCGTGTTGGCGCTGCCCGCCACCGCCGAGCCGGGAGCCTTCTTCTCCCCGATGCGGGGGATCAGGGCCGCGTCGAACTGGAGCTCGCCGTCGAAGGCGAACGGCGCCTTGCGGTTCTCGAGCTCGGCGCACGCGCCCTGGACCTTGTCCACCAGGGGGTGTTTCGCCGAGCCTTTGGTGGAGAAGGAGAGCAGCGCGACCCGCGGCTCGCCCCCGACGATGGAACGGAAGGTCTCCGCCGCCGACACTGCAATCTCCGCTAGCTGCACGGAGTCGGGATCCGGCATGACGGCGCAGTCCGCAAAGACCATGACCCCGTCCGCACCCCAGCCCGCATCCGGGTGGACCATGACGAAGGCCGACGAAACGGTCTTGAGCCCGGGTGCGGCGCCGATGCAGTGCAGGGCCGCCCGCACCGTGTCGGCGGTGGTTCGGACGGCGCCGCCGATGGAGCCGTCCGCCTGACCCGAGGCCACGAGCAGCGAGGCGAAGTAGAGCGGGTCCACCACCATTTCGAATGCTTCACCGGCGCTCAAACCCTTGTGCTTGCGCCGCTCGTACAGAAGATCCGCGAGCCCCCTGCGGCGGGAGTCGTTCACCGGATCGATGACCTCGACACCGGCGTTGACGAGCTCGTCGTGCGCCGGCTGCCGACCTGCTTCCGGGCACAGGACCATCACCCGGCACACACCCCTTGCCGCCAGGTCCGCGGCGGCTTCCATCACCCGCGGATCGTCCCCTTCGGCAAGTGCGATCGTGCCGCCGGCAGCGGCCGCACGTTCTTCGATCGTTTTCAAGAAGTCCATCTCTCCTCCGGTGCGGCATTGTACCCTTAGCCTGAAACATTCACGAGATATCCACTGTCGATGAGCACCCGCTTCGCCGGCCCGCCGGAAGCAACACGGCAGCGTCTTCGTTGTTCTGAGGGCAACCGACACCGCCGGTGGACCCGGTCCACCGCTCCGACCGTCGCCCAACGACGAGAAGGGATCGACATGAAAATCGCCCCTGATGTGACCCACCTCATCGGCAATACGCCCCTCGTGGAGCTCCGACGCATGGCCGGGGACCTGCCCGGAAAGGTCGTGGCCAAGCTCGAGTTCTTCAACCCCGCCCACTCCGTCAAAGACCGGATCGGCGCGGCCATGATCAACGCCCTGGAAAACGACGGCCGTCTCGAACCCGGCCGCTCCACCATCGTCGAGCCCACCTCGGGCAACACCGGCATCGCTCTCGCCATGGTCGCCGCCGCCCGCGGCTACCGCTGCATCCTGGTGATGCCCGACTCCATGTCCCTGGAGCGCCGCAAGGTCCTGGCTCTGCTCGGCGCCGAGCTCGTCTTGACCCCGGCGGCCGACGGCATGCGGGGCGCCAGCGCACGCGCCGAGGCGCTCACCGCCGAGATTTCCGACGCCGTCATGCCCGGCCAGTTCTCCAACCCCGCCAACCCGGAGATCCACCACGAAACCACCGCTCGAGAGCTGTGGCAGGACACCGACGGCGAAATGGCGGCCTTCGTCGCCGGTGTCGGCACCGGCGGCACGCTCACCGGAGTCGGCCGATACTGGAAGCACCACCGACCGTCCACCCGCATCGTCGCCGTCGAACCCGAAGACTCCCCCGTGCTCTCCGGCGGCGAGCCGGGATCGCACCGCATTCAGGGGATCGGCGCAGGCTTCATTCCCGACAACGTCGAGACATCCCTCATCGATGAGGTCGTCCGGGTCGCCAACGCCGACGCGTTCCACACCGCCCGGCGCCTGGCCCGTGAGGAGGGAATCCTCGCCGGCATCTCCACCGGCGCCGCCTGCGCCGCCGCCCTGCGGCTGGCCGCCCGCGACGAGTATTCCGGCAAGCTGATCGTCTTCATCGCGCCGTCGACCTCCGAGCGCTACATCTCCACCGAGCTCTTCGAGGGGCTGGGGTAGATTTCGCGCCTGCATCCGATTTCGAAATCGCGCTCGTCACCGCGGCCGTGTCCGATGCGATGATTGTGGCGGCGGGCGTCCCGCCCGCCCCGAATTCGCGCACCGGGTGCCCCGGGCACCGTCCTCTTCCGCGACGCTACCCCGCCGGAGCGGGCGCCGCCGCCCGGGTGAGCACCTGCTCGGGTGCGGCGCCGGGCAGCCGCACCAGCAACGACTCCGGGTCAATGGTGGCCCGGACCGGCAGCTCGCCGCAGAGATCGCCGTCGAGCTGATAGCGGACCCGGCGGTCCTCCGGCGGCCGGAGCTCGACCTCGTCCACAATCCCACACCACACGTCGCGCCGTTTGACGTGCCGCCCCAGGGGGATCCCGAAAGCGAAGGGAATGGCGGCGCGCCGACCCACCGATCGTTGCACCACCGCCTCCATGGTCGGTGCGAAGGGGTTCGCCCCGGGGGTGGCGTGGTAGGGGCCGCCGTAGCACCGGGAGGTGCCGACGATGGCCCACCCGGCCTCCATGACCTTGCCGGCGGCCGCGACCTCGAACGTGGGCATGGAACGCAAGCGGAAGAGCTCCCGCACCGCCTGCAGGGCCACCCCGGAGCGGCCGATCTTCTTCAGACCGTCCCGCAAGTGCTCCAGGACGACCACGTCGGGCCCGGACGAGAGCATGAGCAGGAAGATCTCCCCCCGATCGGTGCGGCCCACGCGCATGGTGCGGTCGCGGCCCACGAAGAGGGCTTCGAGAGCCCGGGGAGCAGGCCGCGGGACGCCGAACTCGTAGGCCAGCACCGAGGTGGTGCCGCCGGGCAGGACGCCGAGGGCGGTGTCGCTTCCGAGAAGGCCCCGCGCCACCTCGTTGTAGGTGCCGTCGCCGCCGTAGGCGAAGACCAGGGGGGAGCCCTCGGCCGCGGCCTCTCGGGCGAGCTCCTCCCCGTGGCCGCGGTGCTCGGTGTGGCGCCAGTCCAACCGCACGCCGCAGCGGTGGGCCGCCGCGTCGAGATCCATGTACGAACGCAGCAGCCGGCCCCCGCCGGCGGTGGGGTTGATGATGATCGGTACCGACCTCAATCCCCCTCCTCGAACAGGGTTCCCCCGCCGGCGGGCGACGGCAGCCCGAGGTGGCGGTGGGCCTTCGGCGTCACCATCCGCCCCCGCGGCGTCCTCTGCAGGAGACCTATCTGCAAAAGATATGGTTCGTTGATGTCCTCCAGGGTGCCGCGGTCCTCGCCAAGGGAGGCCGCCAGAGCCTTGAGACCCACCGGGCCGCCGTTGTAGACCTCGATGATGGTGGTGAGGAGCTTCCGGTCCAGGTGATCGAGGCCGAACGCGTCCACCTCCATCTGCTCGAGACCGAAGCGGGCCGCCTCCATGGTCACTCCGTCGGTGGCCAGGTGGTGGGCGAAGTCGCGCACCCGCCGGAGCAGGCGGTTGGCGATTCTCGGTGTGCCCCGGGCGCGGGTGGCGACCTCGTCGCGAGCGTCCGGTCGGACCTCGACCCCGAGGATTCGCGCCGACCGGTCGACGATGGCCGCCAGTTCGTCGGGGGGGTAGAACTCCAGGCGGTGGACGATTCCGAACCGATCGCGCAGGGGCGCCGTCAGCAGGCCGGTCCGGGTGGTGGCGCCCACCAGCGTGAAGCGCGGCAGGGTGAGGCGGACGGAGCGCGCCGCCGGACCCTGGCCGATGACGATATCGAGCTCGAAGTCCTCCATAGCAGGGTAGAGGATCTCCTCCACCGCCGCCGGCAGCCGGTGAATCTCGTCCACGAAGAGGACGTCGCCCTCCTGGAGATTGGTCAACATGGCGGCGAGATCCCCCGGTCGCTCGAGCACCGGGCCCGAGGTGACGTGGATTTCGGCGTCCATCTCGTTGGCCACGATGTGGGCCAGGGTGGTCTTGCCGAGCCCCGGCGGGCCGAAGATGAGCACGTGGTCGAGGCTCTCGCCGCGGTCCCGCGCGGCGTTCATGAAGACCCCGAGGTTGGTCACCAGCCGCTGCTGGCCGATGAACTCCTCGAGGCGTCGCGGCCTCAGCGTTTCCTCGAAACGCTTCTCGCCGGCGCCGGCGTCGGGGGAGAGGACCTCTGATGTCATGGATTGAGAGTATACGACCATCCGGGCTCCGCTCCCGATCCCGTGGCAGAGGCAGTGACCGCAGCGGGAACAGCATCCGCATCAGGTTCGATCCCGATCCCGCTCCCGATGCGATGAGCCTGGAACGCCTCGAGTCCCGCGAGTGCCCACCGCTCCGCCGGCGGACGTGCCGTTAATTTCCGCGAAAGGCGCGTCACCGGCGGACGTGCCATTCTTGTCCGTTGTTCGCTCCATCAATCAACCGGCGTCCCTCCGCGACCCGAACAACGGCAAGAGTGGCAATCGCCGAGCCCAGCCGCCCCGGGTCTCGTTTCCCGGCTTTGAGGCAGGCCGTCGCTCGCCAGGTCAGCACGGTCATCTTCGTTCTCGTTTCCCATCATGACCGTGCTGACCTGGCGACGCTGGGCAACGACGCCGATAGGCGGAGGCGGCCAGAAGGCCGCCGCCGACCCTGCCCTCATCCACCGGCCTTCCCACGGATCTTCCAAGTCAAGGTGGCCTACCTCCGTGCCGGAACACCGATGCTCGTCGGCTGGGCTCGGCGAGTGCCCCCTCAAACGATGCTTGGGGTACCAGGGAAACCGTTTTCCGGCACGAGCTCCCGCCCAACATCGATTTGAGACGGCACGTCCGTCCCTACGCGATCCGCCCGCTGAGTCGGCGTTGGCGGCCGCCGTCAACCGCTGGCGGAGCGAACGAAGCGGCATCCAGGAACTCGCCGCTTGGTACGCCTTCCTCTTCGCTGTGGCCGGCGGAGGGACCGGGTTGCGGAGTTGTGGAAAGCGGGGTCCCTACCCCGTTTCCCACAGCCCCCGCAATCTCGACGACGACGAATTCCGGCAGAGCTCTGCGATGGCACGCGACCACCACAGCAACCTCGCAGACACGAAAGAGCTCACCAAGACGACTTCAGTCGATGAACTCTGCTCTGCGATGGATCTCAAATGCGATGAGAATGGCCGAGCGAAGGGAGGCCGTTGGTCAGTGAGGGCGGGTGGGTGGGGGGTGAGGGGGTGGGTACGTCCACGACAACCTCGCCGGATTGCAGGGCGCAAGACCCACAGGCGTGCCGCAGGCACGGCACGGCTTCGGCGCGCAGAAAACGACGAATGTCCGACATTCGGCGGTTTCGAGCACCGAAGACGATCAGCCGTCGACAACGTCGGCGGCGGTGGGTCTCCGGTACGCCACACCATCGTCGGGCACGGGAACGGGCACGGGAAAGGCAGAGGGAGAGGGAACGCTAACGCGTCAGGCGTTGAAGCGCCAAGCGAAGAATCTCGCCGACGTCGTCGGCGGGGTTGTCGGCCAGGACGGCTTCGACGGCCTTCACGGCAGCCGACTGCCTGTAGCCGAGATTGACCAGCGCCGAGGCGGCGTCGCCCCTTAGGTCGCCGCCGGCAACCGCCGCGGTGGTGAGCTTGCCCTTGAGCTCGAGGAGGATGCGCTGGGCGGTCTTTTTGCCGACGCCGGGGGTCATGGTCAACCGGGCGACGTCGCCCGAGGACACCACCGCGGCGAGCTCTTCCGGGGGCAGGGAGGAGAGCACCGCCAGGGCGATGCGCGGCCCCACCCCGGCGATCCCAATGAGCCGCTGGAAGGCCTCGAGCTCACCCGGCGAGGGGAATCCGTAAAGCTCGATGGCGTCGTCCTTGACCTGGGTGTGGACGAGCAGCGCACCGGTCGCGGCCCCGGCGAGCTGCTGCACCGTCCGCAGTGTGGTGGACACGAGATAGCCCACCCCTCCCACATCGACGATGACCCGACCCGGATCCACTTCGAGGATTCGGCCTTCGAGTCGTCCGATCATCCGGCTCAGCCCTGTCGGTTGAAGGCTGCCTGGAAGGCGTCGTCCACCGTGACCACGGTGTCGCGCCGTTGCTCGTTGAGCATCGCCACCAGCAACTGCTGCGCGCGCTCTGCCAACAGCCTCGCCCGCACCGCGTCGCGCTCGCCGGCCATCTCCTCCGGGCCGATGAGGCGCAGGGTCTCGATCCTGGCCACGGCGGACCCGCGGTCGGAAATGGCCACCGGGCCCACCACCGCGCCCTCGGCGCCCCCGAAGACCGCATCGTCGAGCTTCGAGGCCGCGCCCATGGTCCCCACCGGCGCGCCCCAGCGGTGGTCGCGGGCCTGGGCCACGGTGCCGTTGTACTGCTCGGCGAGGGCCTCGGAGTCGGCGCCCTCCCGCCACTGCTCGGCGAGCTCGGCGGCTCGGGTCTCGGCGATCACGAGGGCCCGGTCGCGACGCAGGTTCTGCTCCACCTCGAGGCGGACATCCTCGAACGGCGCCACACCCTCGGGTCGAATCTCCTTGAGCTGCCACACCATCCAGCCGCGCGGGATGGCCCGCGGACCGCCGACGTCGCCGGCCGAGGCGGTGAAGACCTCGGCGGTGAACTCGGGACCTTCTCCGGTACCGGGAACGGCGGCGCCGTCGGCCACCGGTGGACTCTCGTTGAGCACCACGGCCTCGTCCTCGTCGGCGATGGCCTGCCAGCCGTCGTCGTCCGCGGGGGGGTTCTGCTGGATGCGCTGGGCGAGCTCGCGGGCCCGTTGCTCGGCCTCCACCGAGGCGCGGCCTTCGAGAACCCGGAAGCGGACCTGCTCGACCACGTCCTCGAAGGGGCGTTGGCTCTCGGGGCGGAAGCCCTCGACCTTGATGATGTGATAGCCGAACTGGCTCCGGACCGGGCCCACGATGTCGCCGGGTTTGGCGCCGAAGACCGCTTCGTCGAACTCGGGCATCATGCGGCCGCGCCCGAACCATCCCAGGTCGCCGCCGCGATCCTTGGAGCCCGGGTCGTCGGAGTGTTTTTCGGCCAGCGCAGCGAACTCGCCGCCGGCGCGGGCGATCTTGGCCACGCCCTGGGCGCGGATTTCGGCCTCGGCCTGAACGTCCACGTCGGCATCGGGAGCGACACGGATCAGCACGTGCGCCGCATGCGCCTGCTCCTCCTCCACGAACTCGTCGAGATGGGCGTCGTAATACGCCTTGAGCTCTCCTTCTTCCACCGGCAGTTGCCGGCGCAACCGCGACGTCTCCACCACGAGATAGCGGATGACCCGCTGTTCGTCACGCTGAAAGTCCTCTGCGGTCTGCTGGTAGTGAGCGAGAGCCTCGTCTTCGGTAATCGTGACGTCGCTGAGGAAGCGCTCGTAGGGCAGCATGATGGTGTCGAAGTCGGCCATCTCCCGTTCCCGCCGAATGGCCCTCTCCACGTCCGCGTCGGCGACGTAGATACCGCGCTGCATCATGGAGGTCAGCTTGGTGATGGCGATCTCCTCGGCGCGGAGCTCCTCGAAATCCTGCGGCGTCATCTGGAAGTACTGGCGAATGATGCGCTGGTAGGTTTCCTGACCAACGAACCGACCTGTTTCGTCCTGGAAGATGGGGGTGTTCAGGAGATCGTCCCGAAGCTCGGCCTCAGAAACATGGATGCCCGCCTTCTCCGCCTCTTCCAGGAGGAGAATGCGGTTCGTGAAGTAACCCAGGGTCTCGTCGAAGAGGTTGACCTGGTCTTTGATCTCGTTCCAGCGCTCGCCGAACTGCTGCGAATACTGCTGCTCGAATCGCCGCATCTGGCCCAGGAAATCGTCCCGCGAAACTGCGGTGTCGCCAACCCGAACGGCGGCGTCGGCACGGCCGCCGGGGCCGGAGCCTCCGGCGCCCCAATCGACGAACACGAGAAGAACGAAGACGGCCACCACACCCCAGAGGATGAACTTGAGGTGGCGAAGGTTGTCACGAAGCCATTTCAGAGCCATGAGAGTCCTCCCAGGGACCAAATCAGGACAGCGAAGTCTACCCGAGTGAGCTGGGGCACGCAAGCCGGCGGGGGCTCCTTTCGGTTCCTTGCTGCTGATTCGAGAGGATGTTACGGTGTGGGTTGGGGAATTGACAGCGTGGCACGCTCCATCGAAATCGACTGGTACCTGATCAAGGTCTCGAACATCCGGCGGATCATCGCCCTGGTGGTGATCGGGGTGATCGCCGTCGGTCTGCTCTACCTCGCCCACACACGCCTCAACCTTCCCCCCGAGGCGCGGGCGAGAAAGGCCATCGAAAAGGCGGAGCTCAGCGAGTTGGAAGCGTCCGAGGAGGTGCTGATCCAGGATCTCCGGCGGGAACTCGGGCAAGCCTCGGCCCAGCTCGAGGCGGCGCGCCAGAGCTACCTCGCCGAACGTTGGCTCGAGGCGGAGGCCGACGCCGAGAGCGCCGATCTGCGCTTTCAAGCCCTGGCCGGATCGGGTTCCCATCAGCTCGCCGGCGTGGGAGAGTTCTTCAGCCTCGAGGGCAAGGTCCAGCTCCAGCGCGCCGGCGCCACCGAGTGGGGCGACGCCCAGCATCGCATGCCGGTCTTCAACGGTGACTTCGTCCGCTCCGGGCGCGACGGTTCGGCGGAGATTCTCTTCACCGACGGAAGCCTCTACCGGATCGCTCCCGATTCCCTGCTCGAAATCAAGCACAACGCCAAGGCCGACAGCACCAGCGGCACGGTCAAGATGCGAGTTGGCCGAATTCACGTCATGACCTCCGGCTCGAGCTCGACGGTGACCACCGAAACCACCGAGACCGAGATCTCGTCCGACAGCCGGGTGGCGGTGGACGTGGAAGACGGCGCCGAGGGACGGACCCGGGTCGCCGCCTTCGACGGCGGGGCCCGCGTCCGCACCGCAGACGGAGGAGAGGTGGTTCTTGCCCGCCGGCAGCAGGTGGAGACCAACGACGACGGCGGCCTGTCCGCGACCCGCCCCATCCCGGATCCTCCGCTGTTGCTCGAACCACAGAACAACGCCAGCTTCGACCTCAAGAAGGACGACGTCATCGCCCTCTCGTGGCGGGGCCGAGACGAGGACCAGGCGGTTCACCTCCAGGTCAGCCGCTCTCGCCGTTTCACCGAAGACCTCCTCGAGGTGGAGAGCCGCGAGATCACAGGCGACGGAGCACGGCTCAAGGCGGTTGCTCCGGGCACCTACTTCTGGCGCGCGTCACTGATCACCCCGACCGGCGTCGCGAGCGAGTGGAGCCAGGTGCGGAGAATGCGGATCTACTCTTCTCTGCAGCGCGCCATGCTCGCCGATCGCACGGCTCCCGTGCTCTCCCTGGTGCCAACCCAGCAGCTCGGCGCCATGTTCATCATCCAGGGCCGCACGGAGGCCGGAGCCTCGGTGCGGGTCAACGGCGAACGCGCCGTCACCGATTCCGACGGCAACTTCAGCAAAACCATCGAGATTCCCCGTGAGGGGTGGAACAACATCGAGGTCGTGGCCACGGACCCGGCGGGCAACAAGACAACCCGGCGGGAAAGGGTCTTCGTGGAGGTTTATTGATGCCGCTCTCCAGCCTGCTCGGGCTGTTTTCATCGGATCTTGCCATCGATCTGGGGACCGCCAACACCCTGGTCTACGTCCGCGGCCGCGGGATCGCGGTTGTCGAGCCCTCCATCGTCGCCGTCAACAAGATCACCAATCGGGTCGAGGCCGTCGGGGCCAAGGCCAAGGACATGCTCGGAAAAACGCCGTCGAACATCCAGGCCATTCGACCCATGAAGGACGGTGTCATCGCCGACTTCGAGGTCACCGAGAAGATGCTCGAACACTTCATCAAGAAGGCCCACGGGCGGTCGTTCCTGGTCCGGCCGCGGATCGTCATCTCGGTCCCATCCGAAATCACCCAGGTGGAGAAACGAGCCGTCAAGGACACCGCCTTGAAGGCCGGCGCCAGCGAGGTCTACCTCATCGAGCAGGCGATGGCGGCAGCCATCGGCGCCGGACTGCCCATTACCGAACCTTCGGGCAACATGATCGTCGACATCGGCGGCGGAACCTCCGACGTCGCGGTGATCTCGCTGGCAGGGGTCGTCTACTCACGATCGGTGCGGGTGGCCGGGAACGAGATGGACGAGGCGATCATTCAATATCTCAAGAAGAAGTACAACCTCCTACTGGGGGAGCGCACCGCCGAGCTCATCAAGATGGAGGTGGGCTCCGCCTACCCGCTGGACGAGCCCCTGAGCATGGAAGTCAAGGGCCGTGACCTGGTGGAGGGCGTCCCCAAGAACCTGACCATCACCGACGAAGAGGTTCGCGAAGCTCTCACCGAGATCGTGGCCACCATCGTCGACGCCGTGCGCAACGCCCTGGAACGGACGCCGCCCGAGCTGTCGGCCGACATCATGGACAAGGGCATCATCCTTGCCGGCGGCGGGTCGCTCTTGAAAAACCTCGACAAGCGGCTGCGCGAGGAGACCGGCCTGCCCGTCGCGCACTGCGAGGAGCCGTCCTCGGCCGTTGTCCGTGGAACCGGACTCATGCTCACCAACATCGATCTCCTGCGCAAGATCGCCCTCGCTTGAGCCCGGGCAGGAAGGCGTGACTGACCGGCGTCTCCTCATCCTTCGCACCGCGCTGCTGTGGATCCTGCTCGAGCTCATCGCGGCGGCGCAGGTGCGTTCTCCAGCCGGTGAGCTCGTGTTGTGGCGCTGGATCCGGGCCGCGGTGGCGCCGGTTCTGTATGTCGGCGACGCGGTGGGGTCCTTCGTCGCGGGGACCATTACCGGAGTCTCCGACGCGACCTCTCTCGTTGTCGAGAACAACCGTCTGCTGACCCAGCTCGAAACAAGCCGAGCCATGAATCTCCTCATGCGCGACGACATGATGGCTCGCGACGAGATCGAGGCACTGATCGCGCTGATCCCCCAACTGGCGGCTTCGGCGGTGCCCGGCCGGACCACCCACCGCGACCTCTCTCGTGGAAGGCTCGTCGCGGTGGTCGCTCCGGGACACAGGATCCGTTCCGACACCTCGGCCGTGGCCACCGGCGGGGTCATCGGCCGGGTCATCCGATCCGAGGGGCGGCGCTGTTGGATCGAGATCATCACCCACCCCGCCGCTGCCGTGGCGGTGCAGACCCGGGACGGGACGGTTCAGGGACTGGCCGTGGGATCGGATCCGGGCGAACCAGGCATTCTCGAAATCCGGTACGTCCCACGCCAGGCCAGGTTGCTGCGCGGCGACGAGATCGTCACCAGCGGCGCCGACGGCATTCACCCCCCGGGGATTCCAGTCGGTCGTGTGATCACTGTCCGGGAGAGCGACCGTCCGTTCCTCGATGTCCGCGCCGAGCCCGCGGCGCAACCCGCCACCGCGCGGGTGGTGCTCTTCCTCGACGACTGGACCGGCCCTCACCCCCCCGTCACGGGCCGGCCATGAAGACGGCGCTCCTCGCCGCCGCAACGCTCTCCGCCCAAGCGGCGCTGGGGCTGCCATCGTCGCCGTCCTGGATGGCGGCCGTGCTGCTCCCGGTCGTCTTCATCACCGCCCCTCCACTGCTCCGATCGGAGCGCCGTTGGCCCCACTTCGCTCTGCTTCTCGGCCTTGCCTGGGACCTGATGCTCGAGCCGGTGGTGGGTCCGGGAGCCATCGCCTGGAGCGCCGCGGCCGTCGCCATCGGCTTGGTGGTTCCACTCGTTGCCGATCGATCTCCGCGGGCGTGGCTCGTCTTCGGGGCCCTCGGTGCAGCCCTCGTCATCGTCGTCCGCGAGGCGGCGCTGCTGCCGCTGGGCTTGGCCGGCGGCCTGAGCTGGCGGTCCACTGCGGTCAGCGTGTCACTCACCGCCCTGTGGTGCTGTCTCGTTGGTTGGATCATCGCCCTCGACCTGCCGTCACGGTGGCTCCGCTTCCGGTCGCGTAAGTTGCGCTAGGGGCCGCCATGGAGATTCGTGAAGATCTCGGTCCCGTCCGGCGACGCGCGGTGGCGCTTCTGATCGTCGTCTTCATCGTTTTCGGGGCTCTCCACCTCCGTCTCGTCCAACTCCAGATCTTCGACGGCGCCCACTGGCGTCAGATGGCGGAGAACAACCGTCTGCGCCGCATCCCCCTCGCCTCGGTGCGGGGCCGCATCTACGACCGCCGCGGCACTGTTCTCGCCGACAACCACCCGACGTGGAATCTGCTGCTCTTCCCGGACGAGGCGGCTCGACTCGACGAAACCGTTCTCTTCATCGCCTCCCTCGGCGTCGCCAACGCCGCCGCCCTCCATGAGAGCGTGGACGCACGCGGGGTGGACCGCCTGGCGCCGCTGGTGGTTGCGGAGGATCTCGACTGGAGCCAGGTGACCCGGGTTCGCGCCCATCAAAGCGACCATCCCGAACTCTCGGTGGTGGCCGGCTTCCGTCGCCACTACCCCCTGGGCCCGGCGACCGCTCACGCCGTGGGGCATCTGCGGCTGGTCTCCGAAGGCGAGCTCCGCGCGGCCCCGGGGCTCGACCCGACCACCCGGGTCGGGGCCACCGGCATCGAGGCGCTGGCGGACACCTTCCTCACCGGCACGGCGGGTGAGCGGTGGGTGGTGGTGTCGGCGGTGGGCCGCCAGCTCGGCGTGGTGCGCGAGTCTCCGGCCACGGCGGGCAGGGACCTCTCCATCACCCTGGATGCGCGACTGCAACGAATCGCCGCCGATGCCCTCGGGGAACGCGCCGGAGCCGTGGCGGCCATCGACCCGGACACCGGCGCCGTCAGGGTTCTCTACTCGGCGCCGTCCTTCGACCCGGAGCTCTTCTCCGGCCCGCTCTCCCCGGAGCAGTGGAACCGCGTCGCCACCGACCCTCGCCATCCGCTCCAGGATCGCTGTCTCCAGGGGACCTACCCGCCGGGCTCCACCATCAAACCGTTTCTCGCCCTAGCCGCTCTCACCGAAGATGCCGTCACGCCGGACTGGACCGTCTATTGCAGCGGAAGCGTGGTCCTCCACGGTCACCCGTTCCGCTGCTGGCGTCGGGGCGGCCACGGCACCACCGATCTCGAGCTGTCCCTCGAGGCCTCGTGCGACGTCTACTACTACCAGATCGGTCAACGCCTCGGGATCGATCGCATGGCCCGGTGGCTGGGCCTTTTCGGCCTCGGGAGGCAAACCGGCATCGGCCTGCCGTCCGAGGCGGCCGGACTCGTCGGAACGCCGGAGTGGAGCCGGCGAGTCCGGGGAACCCCTTGGTACCCGGGCGAAGCAGTCTCGGTGTCCATCGGCCAGGGTCCGGTCCAGACCACCGCCATCCAGCTTGCCCGCGCCTATGCTGCTCTCGCCAACGGCGGCCGGCTCGTCACCCCGCACGTGGTCGTCGGCGGCGGCGGGTCCCCACCCTTCGATCTCGATCTCGACCCGCACCACCTGGCTCGAATCAACCGCGGTCTGGAGAAGGTGGTGCACGGCGAACGCGGCACCGCAAGGTCGTTGGCCACCTTGCCGGTGGCGGGGAAGACCGGAACCGCCCAGGTGGCCCGGCTGGTGGAGGGTGTGGACTCCGACGAACTGGCGCCCCACCTCCAGCACCACGCCTGGTTCGTCGGTTGGGCGCCGCTGGATCACCCGCGGCTGGTGGTCGCCCTGGTCGTCGAGCACGGTGGCGGTGGCGGCAGTATCGCTGCTCCCAGTGCGGCGGTTTTGTTCTCTGCCGTCCTCGAGCAGGGGGCCGAACCCACCGGCGCGCCGCCGACAGGGGAGTAGAATCACCCTATGGAGAACCGCATCGACGCCTGGCTCATCCTTGCCGTCATCGGCATCCTCGGGGCGTCGCTGGTGACCCAGCATGCGGTGGCGGAGGTGGTCGGCGTTCGACTTCTGACGCGGCAGCTGGTTTGGGCCGCAGCGGGCCTGGCGTCCATCTTCGCTCTCTCCCGCCTCCGACTCGACCTGTACGCGCGGTTCGCCCCAGTCCTCTATACCCTCGGCCTCATCACGCTGGTCGGGGTCCTCTTCTTCGGCGACGTTCGAAGCGGTACCAGGGGCTGGTTCGCCATCGGGCCTCTGACGCTCCAACCGAGCGAGTTCGCACGAGTCACCACGATTGTCATGGTCGCCGCCTGGCTTGGTCGCCGCAGCGGCTCCCGCCTCTCGGTCAAGGGAACCGCCATCGTGACCGCTCTTGTCGGCACCGCCGCCGGGTTGGTCGCCGTCGAGCCGGATCTCGGCGTTGCCCTGACCTACCTTCCGGTGCTGGTTGCAGCGCTCTGGCTCGGCGGTCTGCCCCGTTGGGCCTGGCTTCTCGCCGTGGTCCTCGCCCTGGTTGCGGCCAGCGTCTCGTGGCACATCGCACTCAAACCTTTCCAAAAGGAGCGGGTCCTGACCGTGCTCGACCCGGAACGCGACCCCTTCGGCGCCGGCTACCAGGTTCGACAGTCGAAGATCGCCGTAGGGTCGGGCGGCCTGGTGGGTGAAGGGATGGGACAGGGCTCCCAGTCGCTGCTGCGGTATCTGCCCGCCCAGCACACCGACTTCGCCTTTGCGGTGTGGGCTGAAGCGACCGGATTCCTGGGCGCCACCGTACTGCTTTTGGCCTATGCCCTGCTTCTCTTCCGCATCGGGTTGACGGCGGCGGTGGCCGAGAACCGCCACGGTCTGGCGCTGTCGATCCTTGTCGGCGCCTGGCTCGCGTTTCAGGTCGTGGTCAACCTCGGGATGGTCCTCGGCCTCCTCCCAACCACCGGTATCACGCTGCCGTTATTTTCCTACGGCGGCTCGTCCCTGCTGTCGACGTGCGCCGCCCTCGGGGTCGTACAGTCGGTCTGGCGTCATCGATTGGTGAATCAGTGATGAACTCGACCCTCTTCCTCTCCGTGAATCCCTTCGAAACCCGGGTGGCCCTGCGCGACAAGAACCGTCTCGTGAGCTACCGCACCGAGCGGCACCGTACCTCGAGCGTGGTCGGGAATCTCTACAAGGGCCGCGTCACCCGGGTTCTGCCGGGGATGCAGGCTGCTTTCGTCGATATCGGTCTTCCCAGGGACGGCTTCCTCTACGTTCGGGAGGCGGGCGGGCTTCTCGATGACTTCACGGACATCTTCCGGGTGGACGACGAGCCCGAGTCCACCGGCGTGCCGGACACCGATATCGGCGACCTTCTGCGTCAGGGACAGGAGATCTTGGTCCAGGTCGTCAAGGACCCCATCGGCACCAAGGGGGCCCGCCTGACCACCCACATCACCCTTCCCGGCCGGTTTCTCGTCTACATGCCGACAGTCGTCCAGCTCGGCGTCTCCCGACGCATCACCGAGGACGAGGAGCGAGCGCGCCTGAAGACCATCATCGAGTCGTTCGCGGGCGGTGGATGGATCGTCCGCACGGCAGGAGAGGGCCAGGGAGAGGTGGAGCTCGAGGCCGATCGTCGGTACCTACTCCGGCTTTGGGAGAGCGTCCAGGGCAGCGCCGACCGGGCCCACGCTCCGTATCTGGTCCACCGGGAACTGAGCCCGGTGCTGCGCGCCGTTCGCGACACCTTCACCCTCGCGGTCCACGAAGCGTGGGTGGACGACGAGGAGGCTTTCGAGGAGATCCTCGAGTTCCTTGAGCAGACAGATCCCTCCCTCGTCCCGCGGCTCAAGCTGTATCGGAAATCGACGGACCTCATCAGCGCCTTCGGCCTCGACCGAGAGCTCGAAAAGGCTCTGCGCCCCAAGGTCTGGCTGAAGTCCGGCGGCTATCTCGTCGTCAACCAGACCGAAGCCCTGGTGGCCATCGACGTCAACACTGGAAAATTCGTCGGTTCCAGCTCATTGGAGGAGACCGTTTTCACCCTCAATCTGGAGGCGGTGCGGGAAATCGTCCGCCAGCTGCGGCTGCGCGACCTGGGCGGGATCGTCGTTATCGATTTCATCGACATGGAGGAGCCGGCCCACCGTGGAGAGCTGTATGAAGCTCTCCAGTGCGAGCTCGAAACCGACCCGGCCCGAACCCAGCTGCTGCCCATGTCGGATCTCGGACTCATCCAGCTCACCCGGAAGCGGACCCGACCGAGCCTCGACCGCACCCTGAGCCGCGAATGTCCCTACTGTCACGGGTCCGGACGAATCAAGGGCCTTGCCACCATCTGCCTCGAAATCCGACGAGAGCTCCTGGCCGCCGCCGCTGCCGACATCTCCGATCAGGTCTCATTGGCCGTTCACCCCGAGGTGTCCCACTATCTCCAGGGGCCGTTCCGCGACCTTCTCCGCGAGCTCGAGGAGGTTCACGGGCTGCAGGTCATCATGCGTGAGAACTCCCAGCTGCACCAGGAGCAGTTCGAGATCATCGGCTGAATCGGTTTGTGGGTTTGGGGCATACGGCCCAACGACTGTTTGGAGGCCGGGGTCATCGTCAAACCCTCAACCCAGACACCGACGACGCCGGGCACACCCTCTTATAACGGCTCGTAGAGGGTCCGGCGCTGCCGCGGCGTGAGGCCCGCCTCGCGGATCGTTCGCTCCATGTCGGCCTGACTCATCCGGAACCGGACGCCGGTGGCGGCCACCACGTTCTCCTCGAGCATGATCGACCCCAGGTCGTCGGCGCCGAAGAACAGGGAAAGCTGGCCGATCTTGGCCCCCTGGGTCACCCAGGATCCCTGGACGTGGTCGATGTTGTCCAGGGCGAGTCTCGAGATGGCCAGGGTCTTCAGATACGAGACGCCGCCCGCCAGCTCCACCTCGCCCTCGAGGTCGGTGCCGGCCTCCTGGAAGGTCCAGGGAATGAAAGCCGTGAAGCCTCCCGTACGGTCCTGCAGGCTACGGACGCCGAGGAGGTGCTCCACGCGCGCCGAGACGGGCTCCCCGACCCCGAACATCATGGTCGCCGTGGTCTTCATTCCCAGATCGTGGGCGGCCTCGTGGACCTCGAGCCACTGCTCGGTGCTCGCCTTGGCGCGAGAGCGGATCCTCCGCCGGGTTTCGTCTTCGAGGATCTCCGCCCCCCCCCCGGGGATGGAATCCAATCCCGCGGTCATGAGCCGCGACAGAATTTCTCGGATACCGAGCTTCTCCACCTTGGCGAGGAACCAGATCTCCGGCGCCGAAAACGCGTGCAGGTGGATCTCGGGGAACGCTCCCTTGAGCCGCCGCAGCAGGCCTTCGTAGAAATCCAGCCGCAGGTCCGGGTGAACCCCGCCCTGGAGGAGGATCCCGGTGCCGCCCGCCGCCACCGTCTCGGCCACCTTTTCGGCGACCTCCTCGAAAGGCAGAACATAGGCGTCGCCGGCGTCGCGGGTCCGATAAAACGCGCAGAAGCGGCAGCGGTACACGCAGACGTTGGTGTAGTTGATGTTGCGGTCGATGATGTAGGAAACCACACCGGTGTCGGTCTTGCGCCGGCGCACCTCGTCGGCGGCCTGGCCGAGCTCGAGCAGATTGCCCTCGTCGAAGAGCCGCTGGATCTCTTCGGCCGAGAGCCGTTCGCCGGCGACCGCCTTGTCGAGAATTGCTGATATCTTCATGCGACCGAGTCTCTCTTTTTGGCTGTGACCGTCACGCAGGAAGCCAGCCGGTGGTTCCCGCCTCGTTGTCAAGATCATCGAACTCCAGGCTTTCCTGCCCGGATTGGCGCGTCCGACGCGCCACCACGATTCGTCCGACGAATCGCTAGCCCTGCGACATCGCCTCGAGGAAGTCCTTGTTGGTCGGCGCGTTTCCCAGCCGTTCCAACAGCAACTCCATGGCCTCCACGGCCGAGAGCGACGACAGAACCTTGCGCAGAACCCAGATCCGGCGCAGCTCCCACTCGTCGATGAGAAGCTCTTCCTTGCGGGTGCCTGACTTGTGGATGTCGATGGAGGGGAAGACCCGCCGTTCGACCAGCTTGCGGTCCAGGTGGACCTCCATGTTGCCGGTGCCTTTGAACTCCTCGAAGATCACGTCGTCCATCCGCGAGCCGGTGTCGATGAGCGCGGTGCCGACGATGGTCAGGCTGCCGCCCTCTTCGATGTTCCGCGCCGCGCCGAAGAAGCGCTTCGGCTTTTGCAGGGCGTTGGAGTCGACACCGCCGGAAAGCACCTTGCCCGACGGCGGCACCACGGTGTTGTAGGCGCGCGCCAGACGGGTGATGGAGTCGAGGAGGATCACCACGTCCCGCTTGTGCTCCACCAGGCGCTTGGCTTTTTCGATGACCATCTCGGCAACCTGAACGTGGCGGGTGGCCGGCTCGTCGAAGGTCGAGGAGATGACCTCTCCGTGCACCGACCGCTCCATGTCTGTGACCTCTTCCGGCCGCTCGTCGATGAGAAGAACGATGAGGGTCACCTCGGGGTGGTTGGTGGTGATGGAGTTGGCGATGGCTTGGAGCATCATCGTCTTCCCGGTGCGGGGGGGCGCCACCAGCAGCCCGCGCTGGCCCTTGCCGAGTGGCGTCGCCAGGTCCATCACTCGCGACGTCATGTTGTCCTCGGTCTCGAGCTTGAGCTGCTCCTCGGGATACAGGGGCGTCAGATTGTCGAAGTGGACCTTCTCCATAGCCACTTCGGGGGGCTCGAAGTTGACCGCTTCCACCTTGATCAGCGCAAAGTAACGCTCGCCTTCCTTAGGCGGCCGGATCTGCCCCGACACGGTGTCGCCCGTGTGGAGGTTGAAGCGACGGATCTGCGACGGCGAAACATAGATGTCGTCCGGCCCCGGGAGGTAGTTGTATTCCGGGGCGCGCAGGAATCCGAAGCCCTCCGGCAGGACCTCGAGCACGCCCTCGCCGAAGATCAGGCCCTCCCGTTCGGTCTGCCGCTGAAGGATGCGAAAGATCAGGTCCTGCCGACGCATTCCGGAGGGATTCTCCACCGACAACGACTTGGCAACGCCGCAGAGTTCATTGATCGTCATTTCCTTGAGTTGCGTGAGATCGAGCCGGCCCTCCTGGGCTGCCGCGGCAGCGGCTTCCTGCTCCCGTTCTTCGATCTCGTCATCGAGATCCAGCGGGATCAACACCGTCTCGTCACCGTTCTTCTTCTTCTTGCGTCCCATGTCATGTACTCCGTTTTGATCTCCACCCATCGATGAGCTCATCGACACGGGTGAGCAGTTCCTTGCGTCCCTCACCGGTCTTGACGCTCACCACCAGGGGCGGACGGGGAAGACCGAGCTTTTTCTGGACCTGGAACTGCATCCTGGCCCGCTGGCCCCGCTTGACCTTGTCGGCCTTGGTGAGAACCACCAACCGCGGCCGGCCGTGCTCGATCAGCATGTCCTGGAGCCCCAGGTCGAGCTCGGTGGGTCCGTGGCGGACATCCACCAGGGTCATCACTCCAGCCAGCCTCTCTTCCGTTGCAAGGTAGTTGCCCAGCTCCCGGCCCCACTCCTCCTGGAGCGCCCGATTGACCTTGGCGTAGCCGTAGCCCGGCAGATCCACCAGGAAGTAGGAGCCGTTGATGAGAAAGTAATTCAGCATCCGCGTCTTGCCCGGCGCCTTGGCGACGCGGGCCTTGTTCTGCCGCATCAGCCAGTTGAGCAGGCTCGACTTTCCGACGTTGGAACGGCCGGCAACCGCGATGTGGGGGAACCACTCCTGCGGTCGATCCGACGCTTTCAACGCCGATGCACGGAAGCTGACCTCGCGAATTTCCACGTGATCAATGTGCCACGGGCGGAGTCTCCGCCTGCGACTGCACCTCGCCGGTGGGAGGCGTGACATCGGTGTCGAGTTTCCGCACGAGCGCGTTGGCGAGCACCTGGTCCATGTGGCTGACGAAGTGGAATGTCATTTCGCTGCGAACTTCTTTGGGGATCTCCTCGAGGTCCTTTTCGTTCTCGTCAGGGAGGATGACCTCACGGATGCCGGCGCGGTAGGCGGCAAGCACTTTCTCCTTGATGCCCCCCACCGGGAAGACCCTGCCGCGCAGGGTGATCTCTCCGGTCATGGCCGCATCCACCCGAACCGGGATGCCGGTGAAGGCCGACACCAGGGTGACCGCGAGGGTGATCCCCGCCGACGGCCCGTCCTTGGGGATGGCGCCCTCGGGAACGTGCACGTGGACGTCCTTGGTGGCGAAGACCTCCGGGTCGATGCCGAGCTCGTCGGCCTTGGAGCGGACGAAGGACAGGGCGGCGTGGGCCGACTCCTGCATGACGTCACCGAGTTGGCCGGTGAGCGTGAGCTTGCCCTTACCGCGCATCAGGGTCACCTCGGTGGTCAGCAACTCGCCTCCCACCTGGGTCCAGGCGAGGCCCGAGGCCGCGCCGACCTCGGGGGCGGTCTCGCGCTGCTGGGCGCGGTACCGCGGCTTGCCGAGGAGCTCCTCCATAAACTCGGGAGTGAGGGTGAGATCCGCGTCCTTGGCCTTGATCTTCTCTTTAAGGACCTTCCGCGCCACCTTGCGGCAGATGGAGGCGATCTCGCGTTCGAGATTCCTCACCCCCGCTTCCCGGGTGTAGCGTTCGATGAGCAGCATCAATCCGTCGTCGGTGAAGTCCGCCGAGAACTTCTTGAGCCCGTGGCGTTCGGTCTGGCGCGGCACCAGAAAGCCCTTGGCGATCTCGAGCTTCTCGTGGTGTGTGTAGCCGGAGAGCTCGACCTTCTCCATGCGGTCGAGGAGGGCCGGCGGGATCGGGTGGAGGACGTTCGCGGTGCAGATGAAAAGCACCTTCGAGAGGTCGTACTCCACGTCGAGGTAGTGATCGTGGAAGGTGTTGTTCTGCTCGGGGTCGAGGACCTCGAGCAGGGCGCCGGCGGGGTCGCCGCGGAAGTCGGCCGCCATCTTGTCGACCTCGTCGAGCAGGAGCACCGGGTTGACGGTGCCGGCCTTGCGCATCATCTGGATAATCTGACCCGGGAAGGCGCCGATGTAGGTCCGCCGGTGGCCGCGGATCTCGGCCTCGTCCCGAACCCCGCCGAGGGAGAGCCGCACGAACTTCCGTCCCGTGGCGCGGGCGATGGAGCGTGCGAGCGAGGTCTTGCCGACTCCGGGAGGACCGACGAAGCAGAGGATGGTGCCGCCGGTCTTCCGCACGAGCTGACGGACGGCGAGGAACTCGAGGATTCGCTCCTTGGGCTTGTCGAGCCCGTAGTGGTCCTCATTGAGCACCTTCTCGGCACGACGGATGTCGCGGATCTCCCGCGACGCCTTGGACCACGGGACCGCCAGGAGCCAGTCGACGTAGTTTCTCGACACACCGGCCTCGGCCGACACCGGCGGCATCCCCTCGAGGCGGCGAATCTCGATCATCGCCTTGTCCTTGGCCTCGTCGGTCATCCCCGATTCCTCCACCTGCTCCTTGAGCTCGGTGAGCTCCTCGGTGGTGTCGTTGCGACCGAGCTCCTCGTTGATGGCCTTGATCTTTTCGGACAGGTAGTACTCCCGCTGGGCCTTCTCCATTTGCTTTTTGACGCGCGAGGAGAGGCGGCGGTCGATGTTCAGCTTCTCGATCTCCACATCCAGGAGGTCGTTGAGCCGCTGTAGCCGATCCAAGGGATTGAGCAGCTCGAGCAGGCGCTGCTTCTCCGCCGTGGGCTGGTTGAGATGGGCGGCGAGGATATCGGCGAACTGCCCGGGGTCATCGGTCTGCAGCGACGCCAGAACCCCCTCGGCCGAGAGGTGGTGGGAGAGCTTGGCGTACTCCTTGAAGAAGTCGGTGAGCTGCGCCATGTAGCGGCTGGTCGTCTTGTCCTCACCGACCTCTACCTTCTCCACCTCGACCCGGGCGATCAGGCAGTCGTCATCGGGAACGATCTCGGCCAAACGCGCCCGCTCCAGACCCTCCACCATCACCTTGATGTTGCCGGAGGCGAGCTGGAGGTGCTGGACGACACGGGCCACCACTCCGAGGGAGTGGACGTCATCCAAGCTCGGGGAGTCGACTTTGGGATCCCGCTGGGTCACGAGAAACAGGCGTTTGTCCGGGCGCTCCAGAGCGCGCTCCAGGGCCACCACCGACGGCTTTCTGCCGACGACGAAGGGCGCCATCATGTGCGGGAAAACCACCATGTCCCGCAGCGGAACAATGGCGAGGGTCTGCGATTCTCGAAGGGCTGTCATCTGGTTGTCTTTCGTCTTTGGGGGGACCGTGGATCGGGGTCGGTTGGTTGGAGGGCGCCAGGGCGCCCTGGTTGCATCAGCTCACTTTTCTCACGGCGGGAAGCGGCGTGGTGCGGCCCTCGACCACGTCCCGCGAAATCACAAGCTCCTCGAGGTCGGGCAACGCGGGGATCTGATACATGATTTCAAGCATCAGCTCCTCGAGGATGATCCTCAGCCCGCGGGCGCCCACCTTGCGGGCGATGGCCTCGTTGGCCACGGCGTCCAACGCCTCGGGAGCGAAGCTGAGATCCACCCCCTCGAATCCAAGCACCGTCTCGTACTGCCGCACCAGGCAGTTCTTCGGCTCGGTGAGGATCCGGACGAGGGCATCGTGATCGAGCTCGTGCAGCGTAGCGACCACCGGAATGCGGCCGACGAACTCGGGGATCATGCCGTACTTGATGAGGTCCTCGGGGTGAACCTCCTCGAGCAGCTCGTCGGAGCGTGGCTCGTTCCCGCCGAGATCGGCGCCGAACCCCATCATCTTCTGATTGAGCCGGTTGGCGATGACGTCTTCCAGCCCCACGAATGCACCACCGCAGATGAACAGGATGTTGGTGGTGTCGATCTGGATGAACTCCTGGTGGGGGTGCTTCCGCCCGCCCTGGGGGGGAACGTTGGCCACAGTTCCCTCGAGGATCTTGAGCAGCGCCTGCTGGACGCCCTCGCCCGAAACGTCTCGGGTGATCGAGGGGTTCTCCGCCTTGCGGGCGACCTTGTCGATCTCGTCGATGTAGACGATGCCTCGTTCGGCCGCCTCCCGGTCGCCGTTGGCCGCCTGATACAACCTCAGGAGAATGTTCTCGACGTCCTCGCCAACGTAGCCGGCCTCGGTCAGCGTGGTCGCGTCGACGATGGTGAAGGGAACCTGGAGCTGGCGTGCAAGGGTTTGGGCGAGAAGGGTCTTACCGGTGCCGGTGGGGCCGATGAGGAGGATGTTCGACTTGGCCAGCTCGACGTCGTTGTGCTTGCGGCCCTTCTGGTACTCGATCCGGCGATAGTGGTTGTACACCGCCACTGCGAGCTTCTTCTTGGCGGTTTCCTGGCCGATGACGTACTCGTCGATGTAGGCCTTGATCTCCGGAGGCTTGGCCAGGACCTGTTGGCGCGACTTGGCCTCGTGGACTCGATCCTCGGCGATGATGTCGAGGCAGACCTCGACACACTCGTTGCAGATGTAGACGGTGGGACCGGCAATGAGCTTGCGCACCTCGTGCTGCGATTTCCCGCAGAAGCTGCAACGCAGCACATCGCCGTCTCTATTCGACATTCATCCTCCTCGAATCATTGTATCCCATTATCTGCTCTACTCTCTGGAAACAATGATCTTGTCGATGATGCCGTAATCCTTGGCCGCATCGGCCTCGAGGATGAAGTCGCGTTCGGTGTCGATGTTGATCTTGTCGATCTCCTGACCGGTGTGTGTGGCAAGGATGCCGTTGAGGCGTTCGCGCATCCTCATGATGTCCTTGGCATGGATGTCGATGTCCGACGCCTGTCCGCCGAGACCCGTCATCAGCGGCTGGTGGAGCAGAACCCGGCTGTGGGGCAGTGCGAAGCGCTTGTCCTCGGCGCCACCGGCGAGCAGCACCGCCGCCATCGAGGCGGCCTGGCCGAGGGCGATGGTCGCCACGTCGGGTTTGACGTACTGCATGGTGTCGTAGATGGCGAGGCCCGCGGTGATCGTGCCGCCGGGGCTGTTGATGTAGAGGAAGATGTCCTTTTCGGGGTTCTCGGCTTCGAGGAAGAGCATCTGGGCGATGACCAACGAAGCCACCTCGTCGTCGATGCCGGAACCTAGGAAAATGACGTTGTCCTTGAGCAGTCGGGAGTAGATGTCGTAGGCGCGCTCGCCTCGGCTCGTCTGTTCCACAACCACCGGAACCAACATCACTCCACCTCCCCGCCGGCCTTCCTGATCATCTCATCCACCACCAGGGTGAGGCGAGCGCCGTGGCGGATGGCGTCGAGCTTCTCCTCGGCCGCGAGGTTGGCCTTGTGCTCCGCCGGCGGGACTTGCAGCTGGGCTGCTTCCGCGGCGATGTAGGCGTCCACCTCGGCTTCGGGGACCGGCGTGTCCCACTCCGCAGCGAGCTGCTCGAGAATGAGGTTGTCGGCCACGTGCTGGCGCGCCGACGGCTCCGCCTTGGCGGCGAGCTCCTCCCATTTGAAATCACCGTCTTCAGGGCCCATGCCCTGCATGGCCATTTGGTAGGCGTAGCGGTTGATGCTTTCGTTGACCGTGTTCTGCACCAGCGACGAGGGCAGCTCGTTGAGGTCCACGTTGGCCTGCTGCTGGTCGAGCAGGACGCGGCGCCACTGCTCGCGCCGATCGCTCTTCTTCTTGCGCTCCAGAGCCTCGTGGACCCTCTCCTTGAGCTCGGCGAGGTTCTCCAGACCGACGCCCACGGCCAGCTCGTCGTCGATCTCAGGGATCTCCTTGCGCTTGAGCCCCTTCACCGAGATCGTGTAGGTGACCGCCTTGCCGGCGCGATCGGTGTTCTCGTCATCCTTCGGGAAGGTCTTGACGGCGGTCTTTTCATCGCCGACGCGGGCGCCCTGCAGGGCCTCGGAAACCTCCGGCGGGACAGCGTCGGACCCGAGGACGAACTGGGCGTCGGACTCCGTGTACGGATCCTCGTCGGAGTCTTCCATCCGGCCTTCCAGGTCGGCCTCGACGAGCATGCCGTCGGCGGCCGCCTCGTCCTCCACCGGCTGCCACACCGCCTGCTGCTCGGCGAGGCGCTCGATTTCGGCATCGAGCTCGGCGTCGGACACATCGAGGGAGATTTCGGGGAGCTCGGCATCGGCGAGATCCGGCAGTTCGTAGTTGGGGCGGATCTCCATCTCTGCGGTCATGGAGAAGGAGCCGTCGTCACCGATCTCCGCCGCCCGGATCTGCGGCATGGTGAGGGGCTGCAGAGCCGCTTCGCCCTCCATCAGCTCCTGCCACACGCGCTGGCTGAGCTCTTCTTTCAGCTCCTTGTCGATGTCCTCGGCGAAGCGGGCTCGGATCATGGACTCCGGAGCCCTGCCGTCACGGAAGCCCGGCAGCTTGGCCCGTGCGCGGATGGAGCGGACGATGGTCCGGCGCTCGTCCGCGACGACATCGGCGGGGAGGCTGCCTTCGACCTCGACTCGGTGGTTTGCTTGCTCGGTCAACTTGTAGGTCATGAAAATCTCTCCGGCTGGTGCGAAAGGGGGGACTCGAACCCCCACGGGGTGTCCCCCACGAGATCCTAAATCTCGCGCGTCTACCGGTTCCGCCACTTTCGCGCGGACAAAAGGAAATGGTGAGCCGTGAAGGAATCGAACCTTCAACCTAGTGATTAAGAGTCACTTGCTCTGCCAATTGAGCTAACGGCCCACAGCGGAGGGCACTCTACCTCAAAAAGCGTCGACGGGCAAGAGGGAGCACGAAGTCAACAGTTCACAGTTGAGAGTTGACAGTTGCATCGCAGTTTGTTGTCACCGGTATCGGAAGCGGTGCTGTCAACTGTTGACTGTCGACTGTCAACTCAGTCCACCGCTGACCTCGGTCAGCGGTGGACCAGGTGCTTGATCTCCGACGCGCCGAGCTCGGACTCGGCGGTGATGACCACTGCAGAGGTCCCGCCCGAGAACTCGGGCAGCCGCGCCCTGCTGGAGAACATCCCTCCTTCGTCGGTCTCGCCTTCGGCCAGGACCAACCGACGCGGCTCCGAGGTTGATTTGAAGAGCACGACGATCCGAACCCCCTGCTGGGCGGTCCGCGACTCCGAGTCCACTGCAGAGATGGTGATTTCGGCCTTCTCGCCGTAGGCGAAGTCGTGATCGCCAACCGTTTTCAAGACCAGGTGGGCGCGCCCGCGTTGCGCAGCCAGGTAGTCGAGAATCACCTGGTCGAGGGTGGGCTCCCCGCCCGACGCATCGTCACCGCCGCCGTTCGACTTCCTGGCGGAGTTGACGGTGTCGTCGTCGTCATCCAAGAGTCCGGGGTCGTCCGAGAGCTGTGCCAACCGGCCCCGCCGGATATTGTCGATGATGGATCGGTGCTGACGCTCCATGAGCGCCGCGATGGCATCGGAGTCCACTTTCTCGTCGACGAGATCCTGGTAGGAGGTCCGCCTGGAAAAGAGTATCTCGCCTCGGGCGTAGACAAGGCTCTCCACGATGGGGTTCGATCGACCCTTGTCTTCCGTCTGCACGTGGTAGGTCGTTCCCGCGTGATCAATATCGGTGTTGTAACCAGTCAGCACCACCGCTCAGGCTCCATCCATGTCAACGGCTCCCAGGCTACCCCCTCGTGCGGTGATGGTCAATGAACGCCGCGTCAACGCCCCGTTACAATACTCACCGATGACCGCCTTGAAGATCCTCTTTTTCTGCATCGGCAACACCTGTCGCTCGCCCATGGCCGAGGCCATCACCCGCGGTCTCGGCGGCGCCTCGGTTCGAGCAGCTTCGGCCGGCCTACGGCCCTTCGGTCGAATTGTCGGCGGCACCGAGCGTGCGCTTGGCCGGCTAGGTTACGACTCCCGCGGCCTCACTTCGAAGCGGTTGGACACCGTGGATCTCCAGGACTTCGACATCATCGTCTCCCTCCTCGGGAACGCGGGCCTTGCCTACCTCCCACCGGGGTTGGGAGCCGACGTGGAGGCGTGGCCCATCGGCGACCCCTACGGCGAGGACGACGAGGTCTACCTGGCCACCGCGCGTGAGCTCGAACGGCGGATTCGAGACCTTCTCGAAGACCGGTCCGCGCGGGAACTCACGATCGTCTGACGCGTCCCACTTGGTGGGAGTTCAGAGGCATGAGTATTGAGCCCTTTGTTTCTCATGTCAGTGATGTGGTGCTCTTGGTGCGTGGCAAGAAAGGAGCGGAGGTCGAAAACCGGAAGCGGGAGGGGGGAACAAGGCGTGAGAATCCGTGGCACACTTGAACCGTGGTCTTCGACGAGGTCTACGAGCGCTTCCGGCGTCCCATCTGGCGCCTGGCACGGCGTCTCACCGCCAACGATGAAGAGGCCTTCGATGCGACCCAGGAGATCTTCCTCCGCATCTGGCGCGGACTCTCCGGTTTTCGGGGTGAGGCCAAGCTTTCGACGTGGGTCTTCCAGGTGGCCTGGAACTACCTTCGGGGTCACCACCGCCGCCGGGGGCGGCAGCCGGCCGACCTGGGCGCAGCGGCGGACGATGCCGTGCTTCGCATGCCGGACCCGGCACCCGGACCGGAGCGTCGCGCCGTGGCGTCGGATCTCCTCGATCGGGTGACGGCGGCCATGGACGATCTTCCGGAGCACTATCGGGTGGTGGTGTGGTTGCGGGACGCCGAGGACCTCAGCTACGCCGAGATCGCCGAGGTTCTCGATCTCCCCATCGGCACCGTCCGTTCACGCCTGGCGCGGGCGCGATCGGCCCTGAAGGAAGCGGTGGACATGTGATGAACGACCTGCTCTCTGAGCTTCTGAGCCGCTATCTGGACGACGATCTCACCGCCGCCGAGCGGTCGGACTTCGAACGCCGTCTCGAGGTGGATCCCGAGCTCCGCGCTGAGGTCGAGGCCGCCCGGCAGCTGCAATCGGCGGTTGCTCGCCTGGCCGGCGAAATGGAGCCGCCGATCGCCCTCGATGCCGTGATGGAGCCCATGCGCCGCAGCGCCCCGGCCCGCGAGCGCCGCGTCCGGCCGGTCTATCGTTGGCTCGGCGCCGCGGCCGCCGTGGTCCTCGGCGTCACCGTCGCCACGGAGGTGGCCCGCCGCAACCCACGACCGGACCCGGACCGGGCCGTTCCCGCCAGGGTCGTGCATCAGGACGAGGAGGAGATCTTCCAGCTCGCGCCCCTTCCGTCGGCGGTGCCCTCGGAGAATCGACCGTTCGGCGCCACGGACCGTCTCCGTGAGGAGCCGCCCCATTCCCCCGAAGCCCCCGAGCCCGCGCCTCTGGAGATCATGGGGCCGTTGCCGTCCGGCGATGTCACGACCGAGTCCGACGCAGCGCTTCGGGAACCGGCCCACAAGGAAAAAGCCGCGGCTCGGAAACGTCAGGGGGCGGACGACGGCACGGGACCAGCGCCCCGTGCCGCCGGTCGACCCGCGGGGCGCGTCCAGGAGAACGAACAACCAGCCCGGCAGAAGCGCGCAGCGCCGGCGCACTCGGTGGCGATCGTCGTGGACGGCGTCCATGTCTGGGCCGGGTGGTCTCGGTGCCCGGCCGAAGACTCCGTGAGCATCCGGATCAGAGTCCGCGGAGGCCTCGTCGTCGACATCACCGCCGATCCCGACGCCGATCACCGCGGTCGAGAGCTCTGCCTGCCGTCGGATCTCGTCGGCTCACGCGTCACCGGCGTGCCGGACGGAGAGCACGGCGCAGCAATCGTCGCCGGCAGCCAATAAAAAAGGGCGCGTCGGCGACGCGCCCTGTGCTCCTCCACCCACGGTCATCCAACGCTCACTTGAAGGCGGCGAGGCCCTCTTGAACGTTGTCGAGAACGTCGAAAACGGTGATGAGCTGGGTCACGTGCAGAATATCGTTGATTTTCGGTGAGAGCCGGAGAAGCTTCAGCTGCCCGCCCCGCTTGGTGACCGTGGTGTAGCAGGCCACCATCTCCCCGATTCCCGACGAGTCCACCGCGGTCACTCCCGCGAGGTCGAGCAGAATTTTCTTCTGGCCCTCCTCGAGGGAATTTTCCACGAGCTCGCGGATCTTGACGTCGCCGGCGCCGATGGTGATCTTCCCCGCCAGCTCGATGATCCGAACATCTTCGACATCACGGATCTCTGATTTCATCTTTCAACTCCTTGTCTCCAGATCGAGGCGCTGGGACAGCGTGACAACCGTTCCGCCTCCCGGCGCGCAAGAATACTCAACACGGTTCATGAATTGTCGCATGTAGAAGATACCGCGTCCGCACGGCCGCAGCAAATTCTCCGGCGCCGTTGGATCCGGCACGGCATCGATGTCGAAGCCCTCGCCCTCATCCTCGACGCGGATCGAGAGCTCTTCGTTGTGGATGCTCAGATCGACCACGACTCGTCGGTGCGATTCCTCCCTGTTGCCGTGGCGAATGGCATTGGCGACGGCTTCTCTGAGGGCGTTCAGCGGTCCGTCGCTGACATCGCCGGCAAACCCCGCCCGCTCGACACAGTCCACCAGAGCCCGTTCGGCAACCTCGATGTTCACGAACCGGCTGGACATCTCGAGGTGCACGGCGATGGCTCCGTCGACCGGCGAATCCCCGGATCCAGCGAGCCTGCTGTCAGGACTCAATCGCCGCTCTCGTCCGGATCGACGTCACCGGGCGCCACCATCTCCAGGATCCACCGATGGAAGTTCTCTTCGGCCCCGGCGATGGGCAGCGCCAGAATCTCCGGCAGCTCGTAGGAATGGAACTCCCGTATGGCCGCCGAAACCCCGTCAAAGAGTCGCTTGGGCGTCTTGATGAAGAGAAGGTACTCGGTGTCTTCGCAGATGCGCCCCTTCCAACGATAGATGGAGCGCAGGCATGGAACGATGTTGACGCAGGTGGCGAGACGGCGAACGATGAGCTCTTCCGAGATCTCCACCGCCTGCTGTTCGGTTCCCACCGACGTCATGACCACAGTGATCTCTTCGAGACGAGTCATACCGGAACGCTATCGGACTCGGCTTCCACAGTCAAGGGAGGCCCGGTCGGGATCAATACCGCCGCAGCAGGCCCACCACCACGCCCTGGATCGTCACCGAGCCCGCGGGGGCGAAGATCGGTTCCATCTCCGCGTTCGCCGGCTGCAGCCGGATGGTCGCCGGCGGCTCCCTGAAAAGGCGCTTCAGCGTCACCTCGCCATCGACCAAGGCCACGACCATGTCGCCGTCGGCCGCCTGGCTGGAGCCCTGGACCACCACCAGGTCGCCATCGTGGATTCCATCCTCGATCATGGACTCGCCACGGACCTTGAGAACGAAACGATCGCCCGCGCCGAGAAAGTCCGGCGGCACCGACACCGGCTCCGGGTCGGGCACCGACTCGATGGGGACACCCGCGGCGACCAGGCCGAGCAGCGGCAGCTCGGCCTCGGACGGCGACGTGGGAAAGCTGCGTTGGGCGAGGACAAGGCCTCGTTTCTGGTGCTTTTCACGGCGCAGAAAACCCTTGCGCTCGAGCAGCGCAATGTGCTTCTGCGCGCTCGCGGTCGACGCGAACCCGAACTTCTCCGAAATCTCCCGGAGGGTCGGCGCCACACCGTTGCCATCGATCTGCTTTTCAATAAAGCCCAGGACATCTCTTTGGCGCTCGGTCAGATACGTCATCGAGTTTCTCCTGAACTCAGGATAGGCGATAATAAAGCATAAGTCAAAGGCGGCACAAAAAACCGGCGGACCGAGGTCCGCCGTTCGAGAAATCGTTATGGTCGGGGCGAGTGGACTTGAACCACCGGCCTCACGGTCCCGAACCGTGCGCTCTACCAGACTGAGCTACGCCCCGACGGCGGCCGAGTCTAGCCAAAGACGGCTCGCAACGCAAGTCCTTTTTGCGCGCCGCCGCCTCCGGGTCAGAGGCCGACGAGGGTTGCCAGGATCACGGCGATGGAAACCGGGCAGACCCAACGAACGAAAAACCGCCACACCGCACTGATTTCGGTGAATACCGACGAGGTTGAACCGATTTCATCGCTGGCCCGATCGAGACCCCAGACGAAGATCCCGAAGAGACAGAGCATGAACGAACCGAAAGCCAGAGAAAGGTTGCCCCAGAGGAAGTCCATGATCGACAGGAATCCGGTCTGACCGAAGACCGCCATGGCGGTGAACGGGTCGATGCCCGCCATGTCCAACGCCGACGGGATGCCGACAACGAACGTCGCGCCGCCCACGGCCCATACCGCCCGCGTCCTCGACCACCGGCGCTCGTCGACGAAGTACGCCGTCACGACCTCGAGCAGGGAGACCGTCGAGGTCAGCGCCGCGACGGAGAGCAGGAAGAAAAAGAAGATCGCCACCGCGCCGCCGCCCGCCATCTCGGCGAAGACGCCGGGCAGGACCTGGAAGATCAACGCCGGCCCGGCGGCGGGGTCGTGGCCCAGGGCGAAGACCGCCGGGAAGATCATCAACCCGGCGAGGATCGCGATCCCGGTGTCGAAGATCACCACCCATGTTCCGCATCTCAAGACGTCGTCCTTCTTGGACAGGTAGGAGCCGTAGGTGAGCATGGCGCCCATGCCGAGGGAGAGCGAGAAGAAGGCCTGGGCCATAGCCGAAAGAACCACGCGCCCGTCGATCTTCGCGAAGTCGGGCATCAGGAACCACTGAACGCCGTCCATGGCTCCCGGCAGCATCAGCCCACGCACGATGACACCGAACATGGTGATCAGCAGCAGCGGCATGAGGACCTTCGCCCAGCGCTCGATGCCGCGCTGGACACCGCCCGCCACCACCAGAATCGTCAGGACGAGAAAGAGGGTGAAGTACAGGAGGGTGGATGCGCTCGTCCCCTGGTAGAGCTCGGCGTTGCCGGTGATCATCCCCTGGGTATAGGACACGCAGTAGGCCACGACTTTTCCGGCAATGACCGCGTAGTAGGAGAGGATGCCGAGGCCGGTGAGCAGGGCCAGATAGCCGAGGGCACGCCACGTGGTCCCGGGTCGAACCGTGAGAAAGGCGCCCACCGGGTTGCGTTGGGTCGCTCGGCCGAGGCTGATCTCCAAGAGCATCACCGGAAGTGCGATCAGGACAACGCAGATGAGATAGACGAGGACAAAGGCGCCACCGCCGCTCTCCCCGGCCACGTATGGAAACCGCCAGATATTTCCGAGACCGATCGCAGATCCCGCCGCGGCGAGGACAAAGCCGAGTTGCGAGCTCCACTGCCCGCGTCCAGAGGGTGCTCCCATGTTCACCTTCCCAAATAATCTTCGCGGCGCCGATGGCCGGCCGTGACCACAGACGCTACGGTGTCGGGCGGGGTGCTGTCAAACCGTCGCTCGCGGTTCGGGAATGGATACGAAAAACGGCGCCCCGGATGAGGCGCCGCCGTCGTTCGTTGTCGTTGGCGGTCAGTTCACGGGCTCGCCGGCGACATCGAGCTCGGTCTCGGCCAACCGAACTGCCGTCGTGAGCTCGTCGAGCTCTTCTGCCGAAGCCTCCTTGAGCTTGTCGTTCGCCTCGGCGAGGTTCTTCTTCGCCTCGGCCACGTCGATGTCCTCCGGCGACTCGGCAACCGTGGCGAGGACCGTGACGCGGTCGGGAAGGACCTCGGCGAACCCACCCTGAACTGCGTACCTGGTCTCCGACGATCCGTCGAAGTAGGTCAGCGGGCCGGCGGCCAGAGAGGTCAGCAGCGGGATGTGGCCGGGAAGGACACCCATTTCGCCAAGGGTGCCCGGCAGCCGCACCTCGTCCACTTCCACTTCCACCACTCGGCGGCTGGGAGTCACGATTTCGAGGTGCAGACGATCGGCCATCTCAGCCCTCCGCCTTCATCTTGTCGGCCTTCTCAATGGCCTCTTCGATGCCGCCGACATAGAGGAACGCCTGCTCGGGCAGATCGTCGAGCTCGCCTGCACAGAGGGCCTTGAAGCCGGCGATGGTGTCCTCGACCTTGACGTAGCGGCCCTTCATCCCGGTGAACTGCTCGGCGACGAAGAACGGCTGCGACAGGAAGCGTTGGATCTTACGGGCACGGGCAACGGTGAGCTTGTCCTCTTCGGAGAGCTCGTCGATTCCGAGGATTGCGATGATGTCCTGCAGGTCCTTGTAGCGCTGGAGGATCCGCTGGGTCTCACGGGCGACCATGTAGTGCTCGTCGCCGATGATGAGGGGGTCGAGGATTCGCGAGGTCGAGGCCAGGGGGTCCACCGCCGGGTAGATGCCGAGTGCGGCGATCTGCCGTGACAACACCGAGGTGGCGTCGAGGTGGGCGAAGGCCGTCGCCGGCGCCGGGTCGGTGAGATCGTCAGCGGGGACGTAGATCGCCTGCACCGAGGTCACCGAACCGGTCTTCGTGGACGTAATCCGCTCCTGCAGCTCGCCCATCTCGGTGGCGAGATTGGGCTGATAACCCACCGCCGAGGGCATCCGGCCGAGCAGCGCCGAGACCTCGGATCCGGCCTGGGTGAAACGGAAGATGTTGTCGATGAAGAGCAGCACGTCCTGGCCTTCCGAGTCACGGAAATGCTCGGCAACGGTCAGACCGGTGAGTCCGACACGGAGGCGGGCCCCGGGGGGCTCGGTCATCTGACCGTAGATCAGGGACGCCTTTGACTCTTCCCAGCTGTCCGGATTGATGACACCGGCTTCGGTCATCTCGTTCCAGAGGTCGTTGCCCTCACGGGTGCGCTCGCCGACCCCGGCGAAGACCGAGAATCCGCCGTGCTGGAGCGCAACGTTGTTGATGAGCTCCATGATGATGACCGTCTTGCCGACGCCGGCGCCGCCGAAGAGACCGGTCTTGCCGCCCTTGGTGTAGGGCTCGAGAAGATCCACCACCTTGATGCCGGTTTCGAACATCTCGGTCTCGGTGGACTGCTCTTCCAGCGACGGGGCGCTGCGGTGGATGGGAAGCCGCTGTTCGGCATCGACCGGACCCTTCCCGTCCACTTCCTGGCCGAGGACCCCGAGCACGCGGCCGAGGGTCTTGCGGCCCACCGGCACCGAAATGGGATCGCCGAGGTCCGCCGCGACCATGCCGCGCACCATGCCCTCGGTAGGCTGCATGGCGATGCAACGAGCGCGGCTCTCACCGAGGTGCTGTGCGACCTCGCACGTCACATCCATGTCTCCCTCGCCGAGACCGGCGTCGTCCTTGATCCGGACGGCGTTCAGAATGGCGGGAAGGTGTCCATCGGGAAACTCAACGTCCACCACGGGACCGATGACCTGAACGACGCGTCCTTCGACCTGAGTAGCCATAAATCTCTCCTCATCAATCACCGAGCGCCTGCGCGCCCGAAACGATCTCGATCAACTCCTTGGTGATGGCGGCCTGGCGGGTGCGGTTGTAGAGCATCGTCAGGGCGTCGATCATCTCACCAGCGTTCTTGGTTGCGGCACCCATGGATGTCATTCGGGATGCCTGCTCGGCGGCCGCCGAATCGTAGAGAATCCGTTGGACCTGGGTCTCCACATAGGCCGGCAGCAGCGTGGCCAGCAAGCCGCCAGCACCGGGTTCGTAGAGGTAGTCGGTCCCCTCGTCCGCGGCGTCCGGGTCGGCCGTCGGCGGCTCGATGGGTAACAGCTGCTCGAAGGTGATCTCCTGGCGGAGGACACTGACGAACTTGTTGTAGACCACCCAAACCTCATCGACCTGACCCGAGGTGAAGGCCTTCATGAACATCCCGCCGAGGCGCGGACCAACGGCCGGCCCGAGGGTGTTCATGGTGTCCCGCTCCTCGTGGGCGACGGCAAAGTCGCGAACCCGGAAATAGTCCGACGCCTTGCGGCCGATGTTGACGAGTTCGACATCGGCCCATCGGCCCGCCTTGAGATCCTTCTCGACCTGGCGCAGCATATTGGCGTTGAACGAACCGCAGAGCCCCTTGTCCGACGAGACCACAACCAACCAGACCCGACCGCTTTCGCGCCGTTCAAGGAGAGGGTGGCTCTCCTCGGTTCTGGCGGCAACATTGGCCAGGACCTTCGACAGGGTGTCGGCGTAGGGCCGGGCATTTTCCACCGCCTCCTGCGCACGCCGCAGCTTGGCCGCGGCGACCATTTTCATCGCCTTGGTGATCTGCTGCGTACCTTTGACGGAGCGGATTCGACGGGTGAGGTCCCTGGTGCTAGGCAACGCTTGCCTCCGGGTGTTCCTTCAGGAACAGGTCCGCGGCCTTCTGGATCAGGGCGCCGAGCTTGTCGCCAATCTCGTCGTCCAGCTTCCCGGTGGACGCGATGGTCTCGAGCAGGTCCGCACCCTCGGTCTCGACAAAGCGGTGCATGTGGGGCTCGAAGGCGCCGATGGCGGAAACCTTGAGATTGTCCATGTAGCCCTTGGTGCCCGCATACATCGATACGATCTGGAGGCCGACCGGCAGCGGAACGAACTGGCCCTGCTTGAGGATCTCGAGCAGCCGCTCACCACGAGCGAGCTGGCGCTGGGTGGCCTTGTCGAGATCGGAACCGAACTGCGCGAACGCGGCGAGCTCGCGGAACTGGGCAAGCTCGAGCCGGAGGGAGCCGGCGAGCTTCTTCATGGCGCTGATCTGCGCGTTACCGCCGACGCGGCTGACCGAGAGACCGACATTCACCGCCGGCCGCTGGCCCGCAAAGAAGAGGTCGCCCTCGAGATAGATCTGGCCGTCGGTGATGGAGATGACGTTGGTCGGAATGTAGGCCGAGACATCACCCATCTGGGTCTCGATGACGGGCAGCGAGGTCAGCGATCCGCCCCCGAGTTCGTCATTGAGCTTGGCGGCGCGTTCGAGCAGCCGCGAATGGAGATAAAAGACGTCGCCTGGGTAGGCTTCGCGGCCCGGAGGACGCCGGAGCAGCAGCGAGATTTCGCGGTAGGCCTGGGCGTGCTTGGTCAGGTCGTCGTAGAAGTTCACCGCGTGCTGGCCGTTGTACATGAAGTATTCGCCGAGGGCGGCGCCGGCGTAGGGGGCCAGGTACTGCAGCGGTGCCGGCTCGGAAGCGGTCGCCGACACCACGATGGTGTGGTCCATGGCGCCGTGTTTCTCGAGCGCCGCAATCACCTGCGCCACGGTGGACGACTTCTGGCCGATCGCGACGTAGATACAGATGTTCCCGGTGCCTTTTTGATTGACGATGGAGTCGAGGATCACGGCGGTTTTTCCGGTCTGGCGGTCGCCGATGATGAGCTCGCGCTGGCCGCGGCCGATGGGAATCATCGAGTCGATGGCCTTGATGCCGGTCTGCATGGGTTCTTTCACCGACTGGCGGGCGACAACACCCGGCGCGGTGCGTTCGAGGGGATACCTCTCGGTGGTTTTCACCGGACCCTTGCCGTCGAGGGGGCGACCGAGGGGGTCGATGACCCGGCCCACCATCTCCGGCCCGACGGGAACGTCGAGGATTCGCTTGGTGCGGCGAACCTCGTCACCTTCCTTGATGTGATGCACCTCACCCATGAGAACCGCGCCCACGTTGTCGTCCTCGAGGTTGAGGGCGAGGCCGTAGACGTCGTGGGGAAGCTCCAGGAGCTCTCCCATCATGACTCCATCGAGACCGTAGACGCGAGCGATTCCGTCGCCGACTGAGATGACGGTGCCCACCTCGGACATGTCGATGGTGGTTTCCTGTCCTTCGATCTGGTGCCGGATGATGTCGGCGATTTCGGCGGCTTTGATCTGCATGTTGCTACCCCTGTTCGATGACGGTTTGTCGGCTCAGCCGATCCACCTGCCCGACGAGCGAGCCGTCGAAGACCTTGGATCCGACCTGGACCTTGAAACCGGCAAGAAGATCCGGTTTGTGGACGAAATCGGCCACCACGGTGGCCCCCATGACAGCGCTCATGACCTCGGCGATCCGACGGCGGTCGGCCTCGTCATACGCAGCGGCCACCTCGATTCGGGCCCGGGTGCGACCGAGTTCGCGGTCGACGAAGTCCCGATAGCAGGTGGCGATGTCCCGCATGTGTTGGAGACGGTAGTTACTCTGAACGACATGGACAAAACGCCGAACGGGCTCGGTGATCTCCAGGCTGTCGAGAACCTGGTCGAGAATCTTCGTCTTGGTTTCGGGATCGACGGTCGGAGTGACCATGACGCGCTCGAACTCCGGCACGGTTTCCAGCGCCGTGGCGACGGAATCCAGGCTTTCGATCACACCCTGTATCTTCTCCGAACCTTCGGTACGAAGGACCTCGAGGAGCGCCTTGGCGTACGGTTGGGCTCTGAAACGCGACATGGCTACTCCTTGTCCTTGAGATCGGCCAGGGCGTCGAGGCTCGACGCCAGGACCCGCTCCTGGTCGGCGTCGGTCATGGTCTTGGCAAGGAGCTCTTTCGTGAGCTTCGCGGTGAGTTCGGCGGTGTCGCGAGCGAGGATCTCGCGGGCCTCGGCCTGGCGACGGGCGATCTGGTCGTCGACCCGCTGCATGAACCTGGTTTCCTCTTCCCGCGCCTGGGCGTCGATCTTCTCCGCCTCGGCCCTGCCCTGGGCTTCCGAACGCTCTCGCATCTCAACGACTTCGGCCTCGACCTTGCCCAGGCGCTCGCTGACCTCGGCGCGGAGACGCTCGGCTTCGGCGAGCTTGGCTTGGGCCTCGGTGAGCTGGTTGGTGATCTCTTCACCCCTGGCGTTGAGGGACTCGGTGATGGGCTTGCCCACCAGGCGGGCGAGGAGATAGAGGAACACCGTGAGGTTCAGCGACAGCCAAATCCAGTCCGGGACACCCAGGTGGGTGTTGCCGTGATCGACGAGGAAGGCGAGCACGGCGAAGATGATGAAGGCGACGACCCAGATCAGCTTGTCCTTCACTGGGATACCTCCCTGCCGAGCAACCGACTGGCGAAGAGCTGGGCAAGCTCGGTGGCCCGGGCCTTGAGCTCCGCGCGCGCCGCCGACGCCTCGGTGTCGAGGGCGTCCATGGCCTCGTCGAGCTTGCCGTCGGCCTGTTGCCGGGCGGTGTCGAGGGCGGCCTTTCGTCGGTCCATCGCGGCCTGCCGGTGGTCGTTACGGACCTTGGCTGCCGCTTTCGCCGCGTCTTCGAGCTCCGCTTCGAGCCGGGCAGTCTCATCCAGGAACTCCTGGTGCTTGGCCTGCCACTCGGTTTCGGCGCCCTCGATGCGGCGGTTGCGTTCAGCGAGAACGCCACCCACCGGTTTGAGTAGGAATTTCTGAATCAACCAGAAGGCGACCCAAAAACACACCATGACGATAATCAGCGATAAATTCGGAGGTTGCATCCACGGCTCCTGGCCTTGGCACTCCCGCCTCTTTGCAGGGCGGAGACACGCTACCGCACGAAACTGTCACTTGTCAAGGGAAATTTTTCACAAGCTTTGTTTTTCTTGGGTTTCGTGTGGGAAATTTGGGTTGTGCTGGGCGCGGCCCTATCCCTTGGCGCCGCCGGCCTTGGCTGCCGGAGCGGTCTTCGGCGGCGTCTCCATCTCCACCTTGCCCTCGAGGAACGCGCCGTCCTCCATCACCACCGCCGGGGCGTGGATTTCGCCCCATACCTTGGCCGACGCGTGCAACACCACCTTTTCCGAGGCTTTGACGGCGCCGCGGACGGTTCCGCCGATCAGGCACCGCGCCACGTCGATCTCGCCTTCCACCGAGCCCTCTTCGCCCACCAAGAGCTCGGAACGCGAGCGGATGGTGCCCTCGAGGCGACCGTCCACTCTGAAGGAGTTGGCGAACTCGAGCTCGCCCCGGATCGTGCATCCCGCGTCCACGAAACCGTTGAGTGTCTCCGCCGACCGCACCATCACTCACCTCCCACCAACAGGTCGAAGACCCGCATGAGCTCGTCCTCGCCCTTACAGTTGATCACCACCGCGCCGCCGCCGCCGCGCCGCGCCCGAATGGTGACCGGCGCCCCCAGACGAAGGCCCAGGCGCTCCTCGGCGACCACCAGGTTCGGGTCTTTGGCCGCGGCGGTCCGGCGCCGGACCGGGGCCGCCGACCGTTCGCCGGCGGCGGCCCGTTCGAGCTCGCGAACCGAAAGCGCCTCGGCCCGCACCCGCTCGGCCCACACGAGGATCCGATCGCGGTCGCGAAACGCCAGCAGGGCCCTGGCGTGGCCGGCCGACAACTGCCCCGTCTCCACCATCTCCTGAACTCGCTCCGGCAATCGGAGCAGCCGCAATGCGTTGGCGATGGTGCTCCGGTCCCTGCCCACGGCGGCTGCGATGTCGGCCTGGGACTGGCCGTGTTCGGATCGGAGGTGCTCGAAGGCGCGCGCCTCTTCCAGCGGTGACAGGTCCCGCCGCTGGAGATTCTCCACCAGGGCCAGCGCCAGCTCGTCCCGCGGTCCGACGCGCTCGCGGATCACCGCCGGCACGGTCTTCACGCCCGCCGCCGACGCTGCCCGCCACCGCCGCTCCCCGGCGATGATGAGGTATCCCCCGGCGCCGTCGTCGCTCACCAGCAGGGGCTGGAGCACGCCGTACCGCGCGATCGAGTCGGCGAGCTCGGCCAGGGCGTCCGCGTCGAAGCGTCGGCGCGGCTGTGCCGGGTTGGCCCGGAGCCGGTCGACCGGGATCTCCGCGAGACCCGAGCGCGCTTTCGGGGTGTCCGGGATCAGCGCCTTGAGCCCGCGGCCGAGCGCCTGCTTAGGCATCGGCGCCCCCGCGTTTCTCCAGGTACTCGCGCCCAAGGGAGAGATAGGCCTGAGCGCCCTTGCTCCGTAGGTCGTAGGCGTGGATCGGACGGCCGAAGGACGGCGCCTCCGCCAGCCGCACGTTGCGCGGAACGATGGTTTCGAAAACGAGATCACCGAACACCGAACGGACCTCCCCGGCGACCTGCTGCGCCAGATTCGTCCGATCATCGTACATGGTGAGGAGTATCCCGTCGATGGCCAGGCCGGGGTTGATGAACCGGCGGACCTCGTCCACCGTGGTCATCAGCTTGGACACGCCCTCCATGGCGTAGTACTCGCATTGAATGGGCACGATGACGGCGTCGGCGGCCGCCAGGGCGTTGACGGTCAGCAGGCCCAGGGCGGGCGGGCAGTCGATCAGCGCGAAGCTGCCGACGTCGAGGCCGGCCAGCGCCTCGCGAAGGCGAAACTCGCGGCCCATCATTCCCACCAGTTCGACCTCGGCGCCGGCGAGGTTGGGCGTCGTCGGAACCAGACTGAGATGCGGGAACTCGGTGGGTTGCAGCGCCTCGGCCAGCGTGTTTTGTCCGGTCAGGACCTCGTAACTGGTCGCCGCCCCCCGGGCCGGCTCCACGCCGAGACCGGCGGTGCAGTTGCCCTGGGGGTCGAGATCGATCAACAGGGTCGGCCGCTCGTATGCCGCCAGGGCGGCGCCGAGGTTGATGGCGGTCGTGGTCTTGCCCACCCCGCCCTTCTGGTTGACGACGGCGACGACGCGTGGTTTCACGTGGAACTTGGCCCTTCGGCTCTGAGCAGGACCAGTCGGCCCCGCTGGAGGCGCACGAGCGGCCAGCTTAACACACGCCAGCCGGCCACCCGGGACACCCGCCGCTCGTCGTCCTCGGTGGTCCAGAGCGCCACCCCTCCCCCGTCGACCAACCGCTCCCGGGCCCACGCCAGAAGCCCTTCGTGGTTCCCCACGGCGCGGCAGGTGATGAGGTCGAAGCGCGCATCCCCGCCCAGATCCTCGTACCGCGAGGCCTCCGCCTCCGCCGACAGGTCGAGCTCCCGAATCGCCATCTTCAGAAAGGCCCACCGCTTGTGTCGCGGCTCGAGAAGAACCCCCCGCCAACCGGGAGAAACCGCCAGCAGAGGCACCCCCGGCAGCCCGGCCCCGCTGCCCACGTCGAGCAGCCGCCCCGAGCCTTCCAGCAGCGGCGCTCCCGCCAAGGCGTCCAGCAGATGCCGCTCAACGAGCTCTCGTCGATCTGAGAAACGCACCAGGTTGTGGCGCTGAGACCAGCGCTCCAGAAGCTCGGCATAGCGAACCATGCGGTCGAGTGCCGCACCCTCCACGTGGTTTTCGAGGAGGCTGCGAAATCCACCCTCGTTCATTCGGCCGTACCGCTCTTGGCCGCCAACCGTCCGGCCAGAATCGCCACCGCCGCCGGAGTCATTCCGGGCAGCCCCTCGGCCTCTGCCAGGGTTGTCGGGCGATGCCGCAGCAGTTGCTCCACGACCTCTCGGGACAGGCCCGGAATCGCCGCGACATCAAGCTCCGACGGAATCGCCACGTGGCGGAGCCGCTCGACCCGCGCGATCTCGCGCCGGTGTCGTTCCAGGTAGCCGTCGTAGCGGAGCGTTCCCACCACGATTCGTCGGTCGTCGTCGCTCAACCCGGACAGCTCCGGTACGACAGTTGCCGCCCGGCCCGGGTCCACATCCTGGCGCCGCAGGACCCCCGCCCAGGTGGTCGGCGCCGTCAACTCGATGCCCACACGCTCCCGCAGCAGCTCACGGGTGCCCCGATCCGGATTCAGTTTCGCCGACTCCACGTTCGTCCGAGCCCTCTCGCGCGCCGCCCATCGCCTTTGTTCCACGTGAAACACCTGGGGTCGAACGAGGCCCAGCGCGACCCCGTGCCCCATCAGCCGCTCCCGCGCCGAGTCCACCCCGAGCACCAGGCGGTGTTCCGCCCGCGAGGTGAACATCCGGTAGGGCTCGTCGTGATCCCGGGTCACCAGATCGTCCACCAGCACCCCGATATACGCCGCCTCCCTCCCGAGGACCAGCGGGCCCTCGCCGTGGCCGGCGCGAATGGCGTTGACCCCCGCCAGAAACCCCAGCGCCGCCGCCTCCTCATAGCCCGACGTGCCCAGGACCTGACCCGCCAGGGCGAGCCCCGGAACCTCGCGGCACACCAGGTCCCGACCCACCTGGCCCGGTGCCACCACGTCGTACTCCACCGCGTACCCGTGGCGCAGAAACTCCGCGTTCTCCAGACCCGGCACCGCATGCACCACCGCTTCTTGGACATCGCTCGGAAGACTTGTGGACAACCCGTTGACATAGACGCTCTCTGTGCCCACGCCCTCGGGCTCAAGGAAGACCGTGTGCTCCCGGTGGTGGGGGAAGCGAACCACCTTGTCCTCGATCGACGGGCAATAGCGGGGTCCAACCCCGTCGATCACCCCGGAAAACAGCGGCGACCGGTGGAGATTGTCCTCGATGATCGTCTGCACCGCCTCCGGGGTGCGGGTCAACCAACAAACGACCCGGTTCGTCACCCTCCGCGTACGGAAGGAGAACGGCCGCGGCGGTTCGTCGCCGGCCTGGGTCTCCATGCGGGTCACATCAAGGCTCGAGCGGCGCAACCGCGGCGGTGTGCCGGTTTTGAAACGCCGCAACTCGAGGCCCACGCTCTTGAGCCCGGCCCCGAGCCCGATGCTCGGCCGCTCGCCGTGCCGTCCGCCCGGTCGGCGGCGCTCCCCCTCGTGGAGAACACCTCCAAGGAACGTCCCGGTGGTGAGCAGCGTCGTCGCCGCCCGGACGCGCCGGCCGTCCGCCAAGCGAACCCCCGCCACGCCGCTGTCGGTGGTCAGCAGACCGACGGCCTCTCCCTCGATCAGCTCGATCGTGCCAAGGCGCTCGAGAACCCGCCGCATGATCTCGGTGTAGCGCGCCTTGTCGCACTGAGCCCGAGGACCCCACACCGCCGGCCCGCGCGACGCGTTGAGGACCTTGAACTGGAGCCCCGCCCGATCGCTCGCCCAACCCTGAAGTCCGCCCAGGGCATCGAGCTCGGCCATGAGATGTCCTTTGCCGATGCCGCCCATGGCGGGGTTGCAGGGCATCTGGGCAATCGTGGCCCGGTGCAGGGTTACCACCGCCACCCGGCCGCCCATTCGCGCCGCAGCGGCGGCGGCCTCGCAGCCGGCGTGGCCGGCCCCGACCACCACGAGATCATACGCGGGAGCCACCGTCACTTCCCGATGCAGAATCGGCCGAAGATCCGGTCGAGAATGTCCTCGGTCGCCACTTCTCCTAAAAGCTCCCGAACCGCATCCAAGGCGTTTCTAGCGGCCTCCGCGGCGAGCTCCGGCTCGTCGATCCGGATCCCATCCAGCTCCGTCGCCGCCCGCTCCAGCGCCGACCGGTGGCGTTCGGCGATGGCGGCGTTTCCGCCGAGGTCGGCGACCTCCCCCACCACGGTGTCCGCCAAGGCGTGTCGAACCGTATCCACTCCCTCTCCGCTGTGACACGAAACCGGAATCCACTCCCCCTCCGGCGTCCGTGTTGCTGCGAGATCCCACTTGGACCGCAGCCGCAGCACCGCCTGACCCGCCACCGCCGGCACCTTGGGCTCGACCCCGCCGTCCGCCGGCCACAGCCACACCACCGCGTCCGCCGTTGCCGTGGCGCCGCGCGCCCGCCGAACACCTTCGAGCTCTACCGGATCGTCGGTGTCGCCAATCCCGGCGGTGTCCTGGAGGATCACCGGAACGCCCTTCATCTCCAGCACCGTCTCCACGAGATCTCTCGTGGTTCCCGGGTGGGGCGACACGATGGCCCGGTCCTCTGACGATAAAAGATTGAAAAGAGTAGACTTACCAGAGTTTTTCGGCCCTGCGATCACCACTCGCACCCCTTCTCGAACGCGCCTGCCGGGCGCCGCGGTCGCCAGCAGTCCCCGAATGCGTTCCCGCGCCCCGTCCCACCGCGCACGGGCCGCATCCTCATCCAGCACGACCTCCTGGGCGGCAAAATCCAGCGCCCCCTCGAGCAGCGCAAGAAGCTCCACCAGCTCCGCCTTCAGCTCGTTGAAACGGCTCGACAGCGCCCCGTTGAGCTGCGCCTGCGCCATGCGCGCCTGGGCCGCCGTATCGGCGGAGGCCAACTCGTTGATCGCCTCCGCCTGAACGAGATCGAGCTTGCCGTTGGCCAGCGCACGGCGGGTGAACTCCCCCGGCTCCGCCAGCCGCGCCCCGGCGGCGCGACAGGCATCGATCACCGCCGCGACGACGACGGGAGAGCCGTGGACCATGAGTTCCAGCATGTCCTCTCCGGTGTAGGTGCGCGGCGCGGGCAGGGGCAGCGCGACGGCATGGTCGATGAGCGCTCCCGCTGCGTCGCGCACCGCCGCCCGGCGCGCGCGCCAGCCGCGGTCCATGACCACCTCGGGGCAGATCGCGGCCGCCAGCGCCCTGGTTGCCGGGCCGCTCACCCGCACCACCGCGAGGCCGCCCCGCCCAGCGGGCGTGGCGCACGCGACGATGGTGTCAGCGCCGCCGGAGAGGGCGGACGACAACCCGCTTGAGAAAGCCTTCTCCATCCGACTCGGTCTCAACCCCGGGATCATCGGCGAGGGCGAGGTGGATCTCCCGCCTCGCGGCGGGCGTCATGAGGCCCAGCACCACCGGCGCCCGCTTCCGCAGCGCCTCGTCGGCGGCCTCTTCGGCCTTGTCCTGGAGCCGGTGGGATCGCCGCTCCTTGAAACCGTCCAGGTCCAGGTGGACGGGCACGTGGTGCTCAAGGCGCCGGTTGAGGATTCGATTGCACAAATACTGGAGGGCATCCAGGCCCTTGCCGCCGGCGGCGGTGAGAAGATGGCTGTCGCCCCCAGAGAGCTCGCCTTCGACCTCGCCGTCGGTCTCGTCCAGCCGGGCGGTGATTTCCAACTCGCCGGCGGCCAGGGCCTCGGAGAGAAAAAGCCCGAGTACCGCCACCGGATCGACCTCGGCCTCGACGACGACCTCGCCGTCGGGAGCCTCTCCGACCTCGTAGCGCAGCTCACCGATCCGGGCGCCGAGTTCCGCACACGCCGCGGTCAGTGCCGCGTCGATGGTGGGGGCCTTGAATGTGCGCACCTGTGTCATTTCGCCTTCCTCCCGCCTCGCTTCGGCCCGTACTTCCGCTCTCCGATCATCATCAGCGTGATCTCCTGCTGGAGAATCGAGATCACGTTGTTGGTCAACCAGTAGAGCACGAGACCCGACGGGAACTGCAGGAACATGATGCCAAAGACCAGAGGCAGCATCCGCATGATCCGCTGCTGCTGGGGATCACCGGCCTGGGGCGCCAGTTTTTGCTGCAGCCACATGGTGAAGGTCATCAGGATCGGCGTCACGTAGTACGGGTCCTTGGCGGAGAGGTCCTGGATCCACAGCCAGAACGGGGCGTGGCGAAGCTCGATGGCGTGCAGGAAGAGCTGATACAGCGCCCACAAAATGGGGAGCTGGACCAACACCGGAAGGCAGCCGGCCATGGGGTTGACGCCCTCCTGCTTGTACAACGCCATGGTCTCCTGGCTCATCGCCGCACGCGCCTGGGGATCGCTCTTCTTTTTCTTGTACTTGCTCTGGATTTCCTTGACCTTGGGCTGCACCTTGGCCATCTTCCGCATGGACACCGTGGAGGTGTGCATCAACGGGAAGAGCACGATCCGGATCCCCACCGTGAGCAGGATGATGGCCGTTCCGTAGTTGCCCACCACGCCGTAGATCCACCACAGCGCCTTGAGGAAGAAGACCGAGATGAAACCGAAGATGCCGAAATCGAGGGTCTTTTCTACTCCCCCGCCGATGCTCTGAAGAAGGGCGTACTCTTTGGGCGCCCCGAGGAGTTCGCCCTCGAAGACCCCTCCGCGCGGCTCCACCAGCACGCGAAGGGCCTGGTTGACCACCGGCTCTTCACCGGCCACACTTTCCGTGAACTCCAGGCGCTCCAGACGGACCGCCTCTACCCGCGTGCTCGGCCGCAGAAGGTTGATGAAATACGCGTCCTCCAGCCCCGCGAAGGCGACAATGCCCGGCCGCACCTCGGTCGGCGCCTTGACTTTGGCCCGCTTGTACTTCTCGACCTCACCGTCCGCCAGGACGATGCCGTCGCCCCACACCGCCAGGCGGCTGTTGCGCTCCTGTTCGCCGAGGTCCCGGAGTCCCGTTCCGACACTCACCGCAGCGTGTTTCATGGTTCCCGTCGCGGCGACCGTCAGGTCGAGGCCGTAGCTTCCGTTGAGGGAAAGCGTCTTCACCACCGACGACCCCGCCCCGTCGGACCACGTCATCTCGACCCCGTCTGCGGTCCGGACCATCCGATAGAGGTTCGCGTCCGGGCCGTCATCGTTCACCAGTTGGAGGGGCAGGGCCCGGTCGTCATGGTCCACCGTCTGAACCAAATCGAGGACCTCGCCCTCGTCGTCCTCGTAGGCCAATAAACGGAAGGAGGTGACGGCTGCGCCACGATTACTGAGCTCGACCGCCATGACCTCGTTGGTGAGTTCGATGGTCTGCTCGACCTCGCCGCGAATCGCTTCCACCACCGCCGGCTCGACCTCCTCGGCCTCGGCGTCCCCGGCTTCCGTTCCGGCAGCTGCGGTAGGACGCGCCGGTGGTGTCGATTCCCCCTCCGCCGACGCCTCCTGCTGCGCGGCGGTGGTTGCGTCGCCTGCCCGCTGAACCGGAGCCGGGGGCGGAAAGAGCATCGACCAGCCGGCGAAAATCAGCGCCGACAGCACGAAGGCCAACAGCAGTCGTTTCTCCATCTCGCGTCAAACCTTCCTGGTGTCACCGCACCGGCGGCCGATCACGGCCGCCCGGTTTTCATCCTCTCGCTCAGCCGCGCCAGGCAACGATCGAAATCTCTTTCCAGGGACGACCACGGCGCTCGGGCGCAACTTCTCTTCGCGTTGGCCACGAGATCCACCGACGCCACCAGCGACGACGTTCTCCGGTGCCGGTAGAGTTCTCTCAGTCGCCGTTTTGACCGAGTGCGAACCACCGCGTTCCCGACCTTGCGGGACGCGGTTACGCCGAAACGGCCGTCGTCCTCGGTTGTGATGGCAAACAAAACCATGTGTCGCCCAGCGACCCGAACTCCATCGTTGTAGACTCGCTGAAATTCCGCACGCCGACGAAGCCTCGCCGAGCGCGGAAACCGTCGGGACCGGTCAGACGGCAATCCGCTTCCGGCCCTTCCGTCGACGGGCGGCGAGCACCTTGCGCCCATTCTTGGTACGCATGCGCACGCGGAAGCCATGGGTCTTCTTCCGGCGGCGATTGTTGGGTTGAAACGTCCTTTTCATCGTCACTTCACTCCAAATTCTGCGGGCGCGCAACCTTACTCCAGGTCGCGGTTGCTGTCAAGTCGGGTCGGCTGCGCCCGGTGGTATCTGTGTTAGCCTGCTGCGATGGATCACTGGGCCGAGCTTCAGCCGCACTTGCAGCAGCTTCTCGGGGCCGAGGACTACAGTACCTGGATCGAACCTCTCGAGGTGGCTGCGGCCGGCAACGCATCCTTGTCTCTCGCGTGTGACAACGCCATTGTCGCCGAATGGGTGCGCGACCACCTCCTGCGGGACATCGAGACCGTGGCGAGATCCCGATTCGGGCCCGACTTCCGGGTCATGATCGCGCCCCGCAGCGAGGAGCCGCCGACAACGAAGGAACCCGATCATCCCGTCACGGGCCTTCCCTTCGCCTCGGCCTTCACGTTCGAGCGCTTCGTTCAAGGCTCTTCGAACCAGTTCGCCGCCGCCGCTGCCGAAGCGGTGGCTGATCGTCCGGGCAAAGCTTACAACCCGCTGTACATCTACGGCGGTTCCGGGCTCGGCAAGACCCACCTCCTGCACGCCATCGCCCACCGCGTCATCGCCGCCGACCCCCAGAGCAAGGTCACCTACATGACCACCGAGCAGTTCGTCAACGAACTCATCAACTGCATCCGCCGCCAACAGATGGAGGCCTTCCGCCAGACCTTCCGGTCGGTCGACGTTCTCCTCCTCGACGACATCCAGTTCATCGCCGGTAAGGAACGAACGCAGGAAGAGTTCTTCCACACCTTCAACACGCTTCAGTCCACCGGCCGACAGGTCGTCTTCACGTCCGACGCACGCCCGGCTGACATTCCGGGTCTCGAGGAGCGTCTCCGCTCCCGCTTTCTCCAAGGCCTCATCGCCGACATCCAACCGCCGGACCTGGAAACCCGATGCGCCATTCTCCGTGAGAAGGCCCGGGCCATCGGCTGGGAGCTCCCCGAGGACACCGTCCTCTTCATCTCGCGCCGGGTCCAAAAAAACGTTCGCGAGCTCGAGGGCTGCCTCAACCGGACCGTCGCTTACGCCCAGCTGAAAAACACCAGGATCACAGTGGACGTGGTCCGCATGGCCCTCTTCGAGCTCCTTCCGGACGAGCGCGAGACCACGCCTCAGGACATCATTCGCTTCGTCGCTCAGCACTACGGCATCCGTGTCGCCGACCTCAAAGGACGATCGAACCGTCGCTCCATCGCCCTGCCCCGACAGGTCGCCATGTTTCTCGTCCGCGACATTCTCGATCTCAGCTTCCCCGAGATCGGCAAGATCTTCTCGAAGCATCACTCCACCGTGATGTACGCCGTCGACACGATCTCCAAAGCGCGGCTTTCGAACCCCGATTTCGACGCCACGCTGACCTCGTTTCGCGAGCATTTCTCCTAGCTGCTGCGGCGCGTTTCTTCCACAGGGCACGGGTGGTGGGATGTGGAATCGTGTGGATCAGCTGTGGAATCCACAGCCGCCCACAGCTCGTCCACAACCCGTCCGGTGATCCAGCTTGTTGAATTCGTTCGACTTGGCTTCGTTTTCCTACTTTTCCACCGGCTCGACGACGATGATTGTCTATGCTATATTTCGACCTGCTCGATACTTAGTCCTCGTCGAAAGGCTCCCAGATGGAACTGAAACTGCAGCGGAACCTCGTGCTTCAGGAGCTTTCCATCCTCCAAGGGGTGGTGGAGCACCGAACGACGATTCCCATTCTCTCGAGCATCCTTGCCGAGACCGCAGAGGCGAGCCTTCGCATGGTTGCCACCGATCTCGACATGACGATCATGACCGACTGTCCCGCAGTGGTTCACGGTGGCGGTCGAATCACCCTCGAAAGCCGGGTTTTCCAGAGTCTCGTGCGCTCCCTTCCGGAAGAGGAGTTTTCGCTCAGGCTGGATGGTGACTCGGTGGAGATCATCAGCGGCCGCTTCAAGTCGCGGATGGCGGTGGCGGATCCTTCGGAGTACCCCACCATCCCAGAGGTGCCGCCCAACGGTGACTACTCGCTGCCGCTGGACTTGTTCCAGCTCATGCTCGACCGGGTGGCGTTTTCCATCACCAAGGACGATCCGAAGTTCCAGCTCAACGGGGCGCTGGTCAAGCTGCTCCCCGGAGAGATCGAAATCGCAGCCACCGACGGCCACCGCTTGGCCGTCGTTCGCGCCAAAGCCCCCGACGGCCAGCCGCCGTTCGAGCAGCAGCTTTTTCCGCGCAAGCTTCTCGCGGAGTTCGCCCGCTTCGGCGACGAGAGCGTCGATCTCTCGGCCGGCGACAATCATCTCGGTTTTCGCATGGGGGAGCGGACCCTGGTTTCCCGAATCGTCGAGCTGAGGTTCCCGCAGTACGAGCGGGTGATCGTTCGCGACAATCCCTCCCGGGCCCGGATCGACCGCAAGGATTTTCTGGCTTCGTTGCGGCGGGTGAGCCTCATGGCCCACGAGAAGGCGCGCGGCGTGCGGTTCCGTTTCGATCCCTCCGGCGAGCTGACCCTGGTTTCCATCGGTTACGAGAAGGGCAGCGCCGAGGAAACGCTGGCGGTGAGCTTTCAGGGCGACGGCATGGAGATCGCGCTCAACGCCCAGTACGTCATCGATGTGCTGCAGACCCTCGAGTGCCCGACAGTGGAGCTCCAGCTCAAGGACGGGAACACCCAGTGCGTTCTCGTTCCCGTGGATGACGACCCCCGGCTCGAGGAGTACATCTACGTCCTGATGCCCATGCGCCTGTGATTCGTCGACCGGCAACGGTGGGATCCCAACAAGCAGCGGCGGCGCCGGACGTTCTCGAGGCGGGGTGACGCCGATGCACCTTCAGGAGATCAGGGCCCAGGGTTTCCGAAACCTCGAGGGAGGCCGGGTGGCGTTTCATCCGCGCGGCAACCTCATCACCGGAGCGAACGGTCAGGGCAAGACGAATCTCCTCGAGGCGGTGACGGTTCTCGGGAACCTCCGTTCCTTCCGGACCCCGGCCATGCGGCGGGTGGTCCGCCAGGGTGAGGGAGAGTTCCTTCTCGAAGGTGTGGTGGAAACCGCAGCGGGACCGGTGCGGCTGGCCCAGCAGGTGACGCCGGGGCCGCCGGTGCGCCGGGTGATGTCGGCGGCCGGCGCACCGGTGGACATGGCCGGATACCTGGAGATCTTTCCGGTGGTTGCCCTCAGCGGGGCGGATCGCGATCTGGTGAGCGGCGTCCCGGCGTCCCGGCGGAGCTTCCTCGACCGCTTCGCTTTTCTTCTCGAAAAAGAGTACTTTCAAGAGATTCGAGAGTATCGGAGAATTCTTCGCCAGAGAAACGCAGCCCTGGTCTCGCCCGTCGCGGATGATGAGATGCGGATCTGGGAAGAACGGCTGGCGGCCGCCGCGGCGCTGGTGGTCCACCGCCGCCGGCTGGCCTGTCGCCACCTCGTCGCCGGGTTCGGGCCGATCTATGAGGTTCTTCGGAGCGATGGCTTTCCCGATGTGGCGGTGGCCTATCGTGGCGAATCTGGTCTCGAACCGGCTGAGAAGGTGCAGGAGGTAGAAGAATACTACCGAAAACGGTATAATGAGACGCGGACGCGAGACCGACGGACGGGGTTCACGAGCGAGGGGCCGCACCGGCATGATCTGGCCCTTCGCGCCAATGGAAGAACGGTCCGTCACGTTCTCAGCTCCGGTCAGATCAAAGTGGTTGCGGCTGCCCTGAGACTCGCGTCATTGAAACAGGTCGAAAGAGAACGAGGTGAGCTTCTTCCGGTCATCATCGACGATGTCGACGCCGAGTTGGACTCGGCCGTGATGACGCGTCTGATCGAGTATCTGGATGGCGAAAGACAGCTCTTTTTGTCGAGTGCGGATGCCGAAATTCTCGGCAGGCTCGCAGTCGGTTCGGGTCGGATCGACATCTCGAACGGTGCGGTGATCGATCCGGCGGGAGAAGCCCATGGGCGAAACCTACACAGCTGACAACATCAAGGTCCTCAAGGGACGCGATGCAGTTCGAAAACGGCCGGGCATGTACATCGGCGACGTCGATGACATCTCGGGTCTCCACCACATGGTCTGGGAGGTGGTGGACAACTCCATCGACGAAGCCCAGGCCGGACACGCGAAGAACATCACCGTGACGGTCCACGCCGATCAAACGGTGACCGTGGCCGATGACGGCCGCGGCATTCCGGTGGACGAGCACAAGGAGAGCGGGCGCTCGGCGGCTGAGGTCATCATGACCGAGCTGCATGCCGGCGGGAAGTTCGACAGCAACTCCTACAAAGTGTCGGGCGGCCTCCACGGCGTCGGCGTCAGTGTGGTCAATTTCCTCTCGGAGTGGCTGCGACTGGAGATCCACCGCACCGGGAAGGTCTGGGAGCAGGAGTTCCACCGCGGGGTGCCGGTGCACCCGCTGAAGGCCATCGGCACCACCAAACGCACCGGGACCATCATCACCTTCAAGCCCGACGCTGAGGTCTTCACGGTACTCGAGTTCCATCCGGATCTCTTGGTCCGCCACCTGCGAGAGCTCGCCTTCTTGAACTCCGGGCTCGAGATCGCCTTCGACGATGAGGCGGGCGAGCGAGAGGAGGTCTTCTGTTTCCAGGGCGGATTGCGCGAGTTCGCGCGGTATCTCAACCGTTCCAAGAACATCCTTCACGAAGACCCCATCTACCTGCACGAGCTCACCGACGACGGGCAGGAGATCGAGGTGGCCCTGCAGTGGCACGACGGCTACTCGGAGAACGTTCTGCCCTTCACCAACACCGTCTATAACCGCGACGGCGGCACCCATCTCTCAGGTTTTCGCGCCGCCCTCACCCGGACCGTCAATGCCTACGCCCAGTCCGGAAATCTGCTCAAGGGGATGAAGGAAAATCTCTCGGGCGAGGATGTCCGTGAAGGTTTGACGGCGATCATCGCGGTGCGGATCACCGAGCCGCGCTTTTCGAGCCAGACCAAGGACAAGCTCGTGTCCGCCGACGTCAAGGGCTGGGTGGAGTCGGTGATCAACGGGCGCCTGGCGACCTATCTCGAAGAAAATCCCGGCATCGCCAAGCGCGTCATCTCCAAGTGTCTCGAAGCCGCTCGGGCCCGAGAGGCCGCCCGTAAGGCGCGTGAGCTCACCCGACGGAAATCGGCGCTGGAGACCTCGGCCCTGCCCGGCAAGCTCGCGGACTGCTCCGAACGGGACCCGGAGCTCGCCGAGCTCTTCATCGTCGAGGGCGACTCGGCCGGCGGCTCGGCCAAGCAGGGCCGTGACCGCCGGTTTCAGGCGATCCTCCCCCTGCGCGGCAAGATTCTCAACGTGGAGAAAGCCCGTTTCGACCGGATGCTCGCCTCGGAGGAGATCCGGGCCCTGATCCAGTGCCTGGGCACCGGTATCGGCAAGGACGAGTTCGATCCTCTGAAGGTGCGCTACCACAAAATCATCATCATGACCGACGCCGACGTCGACGGCTCGCATATCCGAACCCTGCTCCTGACCTTCTTCTACCGCCAGATGCGCGAGCTCGTCGAGCGCGGCCATCTCTTCATCGCCCAGCCGCCGCTGTACAAGGTGGCGCGAAAGAAGAAGGAGGTCTACCTCAAGGACGACGCCGACCTCTCGAGGTTCCTCCTCGATCGGGTGGAGGACGAGTTCCGGCTCGTAGTGGGCTCGTCCGGGGAGTCGTTCGCCGGCCGCGAGCTCAGGAGCGCCATCCTGACCGCCGAGGATTGGAACGAGACCATCCACAACCTGGAGCGGCGGGGGTGGCCCGCAGAGCTCGTGGTGGCCGCGCTCGACATGGAGTCGGAGGGCGGACAGCCGGGCTCGGCCGAGTACGCCGCGGCGCTGGTGGCGGAGCTCCGTGAGCTCGGCTATGACGAGGTGCGGGTGGAGATCGACGAGGAGCACGGAGTCTCCGAGGTGGTGTGCCGCGTCGGCACCAACGGGCTCTCCCGCGAGAGCCGCCTCGGGTGGTCTCTGACCAAGAGCGGCCACTTCAGGCGCGCTGAGCGGATGCTCGAGCGCATCGCCCCTCTCCGCGTCGGCCCCTATCACCTCGAACGCAACGGCGAGCGCGCCACCGTGGAGACGCTCCCGGAGCTTGTTTCGCACCTCTACGAGGTCGCCAAGAAGGGCCTCAACATCTCCCGCTACAAAGGTCTCGGTGAGATGAACCCCACCCAACTGTGGGAGACCACCATGGACCCCAACGATCGCCGACTTCTGGCGGTGGCCGTGGAGGACGCCGCCAAGGCCGACGAACTCTTCACCATCCTCATGGGCGACGCCGTGGAGCCGCGGCGCCGGTTCATCGAGGAGAACGCCCTCGAAGCACGAAATCTGGATATCTGAATGAGCAGCGACACACGAGCCCCGGACGGCGAGCGTCGGCCCATCACCATTGAGGACGAGCTGCGGAGCTCCTACCTCGACTACGCCATGTCGGTGATCATCGGCCGAGCCCTTCCCGATGTTCGCGATGGACTCAAACCCGTCCACCGGCGGATCCTCTTCGGCATGCTCGAGGGCGGCAACACCGCGTCTCGGGCCCACAAGAAATCGGCGCGAATCGTCGGCGACGTCATGGGAAAGTACCACCCGCACGGCGATCAGGCGATCTACGACACCATCGTCCGCATGGCGCAGGACTTCTCCATGCGCTACACCCTGGTGGACGGCCAGGGGAACTTCGGCTCGGTGGACGGCGACTCCGCCGCGGCCATGCGCTACACCGAGATCCGAATGACCCGGCTCGCCGAGGAGATGCTCGGGGACGACATCTCCAAGGACACCGTCGACTGGACGCCGAACTACGACGGGTCGATGGCCGAGCCGACGGTGCTGCCGGCGCGCTTCCCCAACCTTCTGGTCAACGGGTCGGCGGGCATCGCCGTCGGCATGGCGACCAACATTCCGCCGCACAACCTCTCCGAGATCATCGACGGCACCGTGGCGCTGATCCGCGACCCCGACCGCTCCATCGATGAGTTGATGGAGACGATTCCCGGTCCGGACTTCCCCACCGCGGGCTTCATCCACGGGAAGCGAGGCATCTACGACGCCTACACAACGGGCCGGGGCATCATTCAGATGCGTGCCCGGGCCGCCATCCGTGAGCCGGAAAAAGGCCGCCGCGCGGCGATCATCGTTCACGAACTCCCGTACCAGGTGAACAAGGCCCGCCTGGTGGAGCAGATCGCATCATTGGTGCAGGCGAAGCGCCTCGAGGGCATCGCCGATCTCCGAGACGAGTCCGATCGCGACGGCATCCGCCTGCTCATCGAGCTCAAACGCGACGCCGTGCCCGAGGTCGTGCTCAACAACCTTTACAAGCTCACCCAGATGCAGGCGACCTTCGGGATCATCCTGCTCGGCGTGCTCAACAACCAGCCCAAGATCTTCAACCTCAAGGAGCTGCTCTCCAACTTCATCGACCACCGCAAGGAGGTCATCGTCCGGCGCACCGAGTTCGATCTGGCCCGGGCGAGGGAGCGGGCCCACATCCTGGAAGGGCTGGTCATCGCGCTCGACCATCTGGACGAGGTCATCAAGCTGATCCGGGCCGCCGCCGACCCGGCCGCCGCGCGAACCGGCCTGATGGAGAACTTCGGCCTTTCCCAGAAGCAGGCGCAGGCGATCCTCGACATGCGGCTGCAGCGCCTCACCGGTCTCGAGCGGGACAAGATCGTCGACGAGTACGCCGAGCTGAAGAAGACCATCGCCCATCTCGAAGCCGTGCTCGGCTCGGAAGCGATGATCGACGATATCGTGGTGGACGAGCTCGAGGAGCTCAAGGCCACCTACGGCGACGAACGGCGGACCGAGATCGTCGCCGACCTCGGAGACCTCTCCATCGAGGATCTCATTGCCGAGGAGGACATGGTCATCACCGTCTCCCGGGACGGCTACATCAAACGTTCCGCAGTCTCGGTCTACCGCGCTCAGCGGCGCGGAGGCCGGGGTCGTCGAGGGATGGCCACCAAAGCCGAAGACGAGGTGTGGAAACTCTTTGTCGCATCAACCCATGCCGCGATGCTCTTCTTCACCTCGTCGGGCCGGGTGTTCGCCCGCAAGGTCCACGAACTGCCCGATATCGGGCCGGCAGCGCGCGGCCGGGCGCTGGTCAACCTTCTGCAGCTCGACAAGGACGAGCGCGTTACGGCGCTCTTGGCGGTTCGAGATTTTGCCGACAACCCGGACGCGTTTCTCTTCTTCGCCACCCGCCAGGGCCGAGTCAAACGGACGCCCCTCAAGGACTACGCGAACATCCGGAAGAATGGGCTCCGCGCGGTGGTCATCAACGAGGGCGACGATCTGCTCTCGGTGCAGCTCACCAACGGCGCGAGCCAGGTCTTCATGGGGACCCACCTCGGCATGGGGATCCGGTTCCCGGAGAACGATGTGCGATCCATGGGACGGGTGACGGCCGGTGTTCGCGGGATCAACCTGCGCACAAACGACTTCGTCGAAGAGGTGGCGACCATCGATCCTGAGGATGACCACGACATTCTCGTGGTCACCGACCTCGGGTTCGGCAAACGAACGGCGGTCTCTGAGTTCCGGCTTCAGGGCCGGGGCGGCTACGGGGTCGCGCTGATCAAGCTGACGGGCAAGAGCGGCAACGTCGTCGGGATGCACCACGTTCGCGAGGAGGACGAGCTCCTCCTGGTTACCGAGGGCGGAATACTGATTCGGATGCACATCTCCGAGATCCGGCGGATTGGCCGCGCCACCCAGGGTGTCCGCCTGATCCGCCTCGATGAAGGAGATCGCGTGGTCTCGGTGGCGGTCACCGGGCCCGACGGCGACGGCGACGAAATCCTGGACGAGACGGGCGGGGGAGCCGACGACGAATCCGACGCCGCCGAGGAAAGCTGACGGCAGGGGAACGGACCGGGCCGCGTGACCCGCGCCGGAGGGCTCGACCCCGGACCGATCCGAGCTGCCCTGCTGATTCACCAGGAGGGCGTCTTGGCGGTCATCGCTCTGATCGGCCTTCACTTCACGTCAGGCGGCATCGCCGGCGGACTGATGGCGCGGGGTCCGTGGGCCTGGAGCATCGCGGTCGGAGCGGCGAGCGGCGCAACGTGCGTTGTGCTGCTCTGGTCGTTGCGAGAGATCCCGCCACTGCGCCGACTGGAGGCCTGGCAACGGCGGATTGTCGGGGGGTGGACCGCCACCGATGCGTTCTGCGTCGCGCTGGTCTCGGGGCTGGCGGAAGAGGCGCTCTTGCGCGCCCTGCTCCAGCCGTTGATCGGGCTCCTGCCGGCCGCGGCGCTCTTCGCGGCGCTCCACGTGGTGCCCGATCGGCGGCTGTGGCTGTGGCCGGTCTTCGCCCTCGGGTGCGGGCTGGGCCTAGGGGTGCTTTTCGATGAGTTCGGCTTCCCGGCAGCGGCGGCGGCGCACGTGCTGATCAACGGCGTGGCGCTGCTCCGTCTCCGCGGCGAAGGCGGCGGCTGAGCGCGGGTTTTCGGGCAGATGCGGGTGTACAATCACCGCGGGTGAGCCCGGGCGCCCGGAGGTGCAAGATGACACAGAACGAAGATCAGTTTCGCGTCAAGGTCGGTTTGGCGGAGATGCTCAAGGGGGGTGTGATCCTCGATGTCACCACCGCCGAGCAGGCCACGATCGCCGAAGACGCCGGAGCGGCCGCTGTGATGGCATTGGAGCGGGTTCCCGCCGACATTCGAGCCCAGGGCGGCGTGGCCCGGATGGCATCCATCGAGAAGATCGTCGAGATTCAGGAGCGCGTGTCCATACCGGTGATGGCCAAGATCCGCATCGGCCACGTCGTCGAGGCCCAGATGCTGCAGAGCCTCGAGGTGGACTTCATCGACGAAAGCGAGGTCCTGACGCCCGCCGACGAGGAGAATCACGTCAACAAACACGGTTTCACCGTGCCCTTCGTCTGCGGCTGCCGGAACATCGGCGAAGCGCTGCGCCGGGTGGGCGAAGGCGCGGCGATGATCCGCACCAAGGGAGAGGCCGGCTCCGGCGACATCGTCGAAGCCGTCCGCCACCTGCGGGCCGTGAAGCGCGGCATCAAGACCCTTACCATTCTCGACGAGCACGAGCTGATGGCGGAGGCCAAGAAGCTTGGTGCGCCGTACGAAATGCTGCGATTCGTGGCCGACAACGGGCGCCTCCCGGTACCGAACTTCGCCGCCGGCGGTGTCGCCACCCCGGCTGACGCGGCGCTGTGCATGAGTCTCGGCGCCGAGGCGGTCTTCGTCGGCTCGGGCGTCTTCAAGTCCGACGATCCGGCGCCTCGGGCCCGGGCCATCGTCGAGGCCGTGACTCATTGGCAGGATCCGGCCAAGCTCGTGGAGATCTCCCGTGGCCTCGCCGACGCCATGTCGGGTCTGGAAGCCAGCAAGCTCACCTCCGAGGAGATGCTTTCACGCCGAGGGTGGTGATGCACTGCGGCGTCCTCGGGCTGCAGGGAGACTGGGCGGCCCACGCCGCCGTGCTGCGCGGCCTGGGCGCGGAGACTTCCGTGGTGCGGACCGCTGTCGAGCTGGCGGCGGTGGATGCCCTCGTGCTCCCGGGGGGAGAGTCCACCGCCATGCTCACGCTCATGGAAGCCGATGGCCTGGACGAGAAGATCCGTGATCGTGTCGAGGCCGGCATGCCGGTGCTCGCAACCTGCGCTGGGGTGATTCTGCTCGCTCGAGCGACCCGCCCCGCCCAGAGAAGCCTCGGACTGCTCGACTGCGACGTGGAGCGCAACGCCTACGGTCGCCAGGTCCACTCCACGGTGGCCGAGATCGAGCTTGCCGACGAGTTCGCAACCGCGGCCCGGATGGAGGCGGTCTTCATTCGCGCCCCGAGGATCACCCGAATCGGACCGGCGGTGGCGGTGCTCGGGCGCCTCGGGCAGGACCCTGTCCTGGTCCGCCAAGGGCGGATCATCGCGGCGACCTTCCACCCCGAGCTCACCGACGACGAAAGGATCCACCGTCTTCTGGTGGACGAGGAGGCAGATCGTGGCCCATGAGCTGGTGCTTCGCAACGATGTCAACGGCGTCCATTACCTGGTCATGAACCATGGTCCCAATGCCCTCAATCCGGAGCTCATGGATGCCCTGTCGGCAGCCCTCGCAGAGCTTCGCGAGAACGGAGCACCACCAGTCCTGCTGACCTCGGCCCACGGGATGCTGTTCAGCCCGGGCTGGGACCTCAAGCGCCTCGCCGGCGCCGATCGGCCGGAGGTCGCCGATTTCTTGGCGCGATTCAACCGGCTAGTGGTCGACCTTTTCAGTTATCCGGCGCCCACCGGGGCGGCCATCGGCGGCCACGCCGTCGCCGGCGGCTGTCTGCTCGCCCTGTGCTGTGATCTGCGGATCATGGCGGTGGGCCGGCCCAGGATCGGGCTCAGCGAGCTCAACCTCGGCGTCCCGATTCCGGCGTCGAGTGTGCTCATGCTTCGGCGCCGTCTGGCGCCGAATGTCTTGGAAGAGCTGGTGGTGGGTGGTGACGGCTGCAACGCCGAACGAGCCCGGAGGTTGGGTTTCGTCCACCGCACCGCGGAGCTCAAGCTGGTGGTGGCCAAGACCGACCGCGAGCTCACCCGCCTGGCGTCCAAACCACCCAAGGCCTTTGCCGCCACCAAGAGGTTCCTTCTCAGCGAGACCTGGGAGAGGATGGCCCGCCCGGAGCCGGAGGAAGACGGAGCGTTCATCGATTGCTGGTTCTCCCCGGAGACCCAGCAGCGCCTCGCGGTCACGGTGGAGCGTCTGGGCGGCTGATCGAACCGCCCCGAACCTCAGAAGGTGTAGCGTCGGTCCTGCTCGAGCTCGGTGACCGGCAGGGGCATCTCGGTGGTGGCAAGCTCGGCGCGGAGCTCTTCAACGTAGGGCGGCTTGAAGTGGTAGAGGTAGACCGGAACCTCCCGCCGGAGCTTGGCCAGCTCGCCGGCCAGGGTCTTCGGGGTGAGGTGAAGGCTGACATCGGCCACCGCCTGCAGTCGATTGGGAAACGAGCACTCGGTGATCAGGGCCTTGAGGTTCGGAGTGGCGTCGGCCACCTGCCAAATGCGCTCGGTGGGCCCGGTATCGGAGGTGAAGAGCACGCTGGACGCGCCTTGCCGGAGGAGGAAACCGGTGGTGGGGACGATGTGATTGACAGGGATGGCGGTGACCTCCAGGTCGCCGCCCGCGAGTCCGGTGATGACGAACGGCTCCTCGGCCACGGTCTCCTGAAAACGGACCGACGGCTCCACGTGGTCCGGGATTCGGCTGAAGTCCGGCCAGGTGTCGTTGTTGAAGAGGTGTCTCCGAACCGCGCCGAGAACCCGCTTGCTGCAGTAGATGGACACCGGATCCGGGTGGGTGCCGAAGATGTTTTCGATGAGAAAAGGAAGGGTAGCCGTGTGGTCCATGTGGGTGTGGGACACCAGGACGTGGCGGATGTCGCGCTGCTCATCGATGGTCAGGGCGCGGGTAATGGCGCCGGCGTCGACGACCACCGAACGATCGATGAGAAAGCAGGTCATTCGGCAATCGGGGCTGTCTCCGCCGTAGCTTCCCAGGATGCGGAATTCCATTCAGGAAGTATACCCGACGAGCCGCCGCCCGGCGGCGTTACCATGGGGTGATGACGCCCGCTCGCGCGCAACCTCGGCTCCGACTCGCCCTCCGGCTGGCGGGGGGAGGCAGGGCCACCCGACGGCTCATGACCGGCGGCGATGACAAAGATCCGCTGTGGTCGCGGGCCCCGGCGGCCCTCAAGACCGAGGTCGCTCGTCTCCTCGATGACGAAGTGCCGCGAGTCATGGATTGGCTCAAGAAGGAGGGGTGGCGGTGGCTGGTGCCCGGCGACGACGGCTACCCACCGGGCCTCGAGCACACGGCGGATCCCCCCCTCGGGCTTTTTGTCCGCGGCGAGCTGAGAGCCGCACCCGTGGTGGCGGTGGTGGGTTCGCGCCGGGCCACCGCCTATGGTCTTCAGGTAGCGCGAATGCTCGCCGAAGAGCTCGCGCGCGCCGGCGTCGTGGTCGCCTCGGGGATGGCCCGGGGGGTGGACGCGGCGGCCCACGAGGGCGCCCTGGCCGTGGGCGGCCAGACCTGGGCGGTCCTGGGGACGGGACCGGACCGCGTCTACCCGCCGGAGCACGGCGAGCTTTCGCGAGCCATCGCCGGCGCCGGGGCGCTCCTCACCGAGTACCTCCCCGGAACCGGGCCCCGCAAGCACCACTTCCCGGAGCGCAACCGGGTCCTGGCCGGGCTCGCCTCGGCGGTGATCGTCGTCGAGGCGGCCGCGCGTTCGGGGGCGCTGATCACGGCCCGGATCGCTGTCGATGAGGGCCGGGAGGTGCTGGCCGTTCCCGGCAGTATACTGTCCGATTTCTCGGTGGGGCCGAACACGCTTCTTCGCCTCGGCGCGCGCCCGCTGCTGACGCCGCGCGACGTCTTCGCCGCCATCGGGGTCGAAGCACCGGCTCCCGGGAGCGAGGCCGAGGTCGACCACCCGCTGCTGGATCATCTCCCTGCCGGCACCCACGCGGCGGTGGACGAGCTGGTGAGCCGGTCCGGGATGTCGGTGGCGGAGGTCCACGCGGCGATTCTCGAGCTCGAGCTCGAGGGTGAGGTGGAACGGCTGCCGGACGGGAGCTATCAACGACGGCGAGCGCCGACCCCCGCTGTTCGGCCGGCGGCGAAGACGAGCAGAGGAGGAGGGCCGCGTGAAAACACCTGAGGTCGTGGTCGTCGGTGGCGGCCTGGCGGGAAGCGAGGCGGCCTGGCAGCTTGCCCGAGCCGGCGTGCCGGTGCGTCTGCTCGAGATGCGGCCCCTCCGGCCGACGCCGGTTCACACCACCGACCGTCTCGCCGAGCTCGTTTGCTCGAACTCTCTGCGCGGCGACGCGCCCACCAACGCCGTCGGCCTGCTCAAGCGGGAGATGGCCTCCTTGGACTCGCTGGTGATCCGATGCGCCCGGTCTGCCGCGGTTCCCGCAGGAGGAGCCCTGGCAGTGGACCGGAAGGCCTTCTCACGGGCGGTGACGACCGCGGTGGAGGAACATCCCGCCATCACGCTCCAGCGGCGCGAGCTCACCACGCTGCCGGCGGGTCCCGCGATCATCGCCACCGGGCCGCTGACCAGTCTCGCTCTTCACGGCGAACTGGAGCGGCTCCTGGGGGAGGGCGCCCTGGCATTTTTCGATGCAGTGGCGCCGATCGTCGCCGACGACTCCATCGACCACACCCGGACCTTCCGGGCCTCTCGGTGGGGTAAGGGCGGTGACGATTACCTCAACATCCCCCTCGATCGAGCCGCCTACGATGACTTCGTAGCCGGCATCCTCGGCGCGGAGAAGGTGGCCTTCAAGGACTTCGAGGCCGCGGACCTCCGCTACTTCGAGGGCTGCCTTCCCATCGAGGTCATGGCGGAACGCGGCCCCGAAACGCTGCGCTACGGACCCATGAAGCCGGTGGGACTGGTGGACCCGGCGACGGGAAAGAGACCCTGGGCCGTCATCCAGCTTCGGCAGGACGATCTCGCAGCCGAGCACTGGAACATGGTGGGCTTCCAGACCAAACTGACGCATGCGGAGCAGAAGCGGCTCTTCCGGACGCTCCCCGGTCTGGAAAGCGCCCGCTTCGTCCGCCTGGGCATGATCCACCGCAACACCTTCGTCAACGCGCCCGCCCACCTCGATCCTCAGCTGCGGGTCCGGGTGCGGCCTGACCTCCGCCTCGCCGGCCAGATGACGGGCGTGGAGGGCTACGTGGAGTCGGCTGCAACCGGTCTCATCGCAGCGCGGTCGCTGGCCGCCGAGTTCGCCGGTCGCAAAGCGTCGGCACCGCCGTTGACGACAGCCCTGGGCGGTCTCGTGCGCCACCTCACCGCGCGATCCGCCGAGACTTTCCAGCCGTCCAACATCACCTGGGGCCTCATCGCCTGTCCTCCCGAGCTGCGGGCGATCCGCAACAAGTCGGAGCGGCGGCTGGCGCAATCCGAGCACGCAGTGGCGGAGGCGTCCGTCTGGGCCGCCTCGCTGGAGTGATCACCGCCGAAGCGACACCCATCGACGCTTCAAGCCCCGAGCTGCAAGCCTCAATCGTCCTCGGTCACCGCCCTGGGATGCGCGTCCCGATACACCGCCATGAGGTGGGCGAGATCGACGCCGGTGTACATCTGGGTGGTGGCCAGGGAGCTGTGACCGAGTAGCTCCTGGATCGCCCTGAGGTCCATCCCGGCCTCCAGGAGATGGGTGGCAAAGGCGTGGCGGAGGGCGTGGGGGTGGAGGTGGTGGAGGTCGGCGGTGCGCGAGACAGCCGCGGAGAGAGCTCGACGCACCGAGCGGGCCGTCAATCGTCCGCCACGCTGGTTGACGAAGAGCGGGTCGTTGCCATCGTGATGGGTCTGCCGCCACCCGGCGCGCTCGGGGAGGTAGCGGGCGATGGCGGAGGCCGCCTTTCGGCCGAAGGGCACCAACCGCTCCTTCCTTCCCTTGCCCCGGACCCGCAGCAGACGCTCGGGCAGAGCGATGTCGTCCAGATCGACGGCCACCAACTCGCCGACCCGCAACCCGGCGCCGTACAGCAGCTCGACCATGGCCCGGTCGCGACGGCCGGCCGGACTGTCGGGGAATGACTCCAGGAGACTCTCGATGGCGTACCGGTCCACCACCTCGGGCTGGCGGCGCGCCTTTTTTGGCAGTGGTACGGCCGTTGCCGGGTTGCTGGCCACCGCCCCTTCGGAGACGAGGAAGGCGAAGTAGGTCCGGACACACGCCAGCGCGCGCTCCAGTGAGCGCGGAGAGAGGCCGGTAGCCCACAACGAGGCGACGAAGTCGCGCACGTCCGGTGGCCGGACTGCCTCGGGCCCCGAGCGGAGATTCCGCAGCCGGAGGACGAACCGCGCAACCTCGCGGCGATACGCCGTCAATGTCGCCGGCGAGAGATTGCGCTCGAACTCCAGGTGCTCGAGGAATGGCTCCTGCAGCCAGACGTCACGATCCCGGGCGCACATCATTCCTCGCTGGGCTCCGGCGGGTCGAGCTTTCCGGTGAGCCGCCAGTACGAGATCCGCAGAAGATCGAGGAACATCTCGGTGGAGTGCTGCAGCGGCTGAACCCGCGACGCCTCCACGTGGCTCCACCGCACCGAGACCTCCCTGATCTCGAACCCCCACCGCCGAGCCCGAGCGAGGAGCTCGACGTCGTAGGCGAACCCGTCGATGCGTTGGGCCGCGGCCAGTTCGCGGGCGAGATCGCCGTGGAAGAGCTTGAATCCGCACTGGGTGTCGTTGATGCCCCCGATAGCGAGGCAGCGGACGGCCAGGTTGAAAACGCGCCCCATGAGGTCGCGGTGGAGCGGCTGCCGTCGTTGGATGCGGCCGCGGTCGACGGCCCGGGATCCCACGGCGATCCCCAACGGTGCGGCTCCGGCCAACCGTTCGATCTCCGAGATGGGGGTGGCCATGTCCGCGTCCGAGAGCAGGACGTGTTCACCCCGGCTCGAGCGAAACCCCGATCGCACGGCGGCTCCCTTGCCGTGGTTGGCGGAGTGGGAGCGGCAGACGATGGTGACGCCATCGGCTGTGGCGGCCCGTCGGGCCACGGTGAACGTGGCGTCGGCCGAGCCGTCGTCAACGACCACGATCTCGGCGGGACACCACGTCGGGTGACGGCTCAAATAGCCGACGATCTCGTCGAGGGTCGCGGGCAGCCGCGAGGCTTCGTTGTAGGCGGGAATGACCACGCTCAGCCGCATGGATCGATGATACCCCGTACGTCGTGAGTCATAGGTCGTGAGTCGTGGGCTGTCGACGCGCCGCGGCGGTCATTCCACCGGGAGGGTCTCGACGGCGCGTCCGCTGGCCAGGGCCAGGGGGCCGCGGCGCGCTCCGAGCAGGCCGGGGAGGCCGAGCAACAGCACGCTCAACGCCGCAACGGCCACGACGCCGGCGATCCTTCGGGGCGCGACCTTGCCACCGAATTGGACCCCCGCGAGGAGCATTCCCGGCGTGCCCTGGCGAATCGCCACGGACACCGCCGCGGCGAAGACCCACCACGCCGCGGCGAGCCCTGCAGCCCAGGGTAGTGCGGCGAGTGTATTGCCGAAACCGAGGGCGTTGAGAACCAACAGGGCCGTTGTGACCACCGCGAGCACGGCAACGCCGTCCGCCCAGGCGGTCGCCAAGAGCACCAGGGTGGGCGGCGGATGGGGACCGGGATGGGAGGTTTCGGCGGCCGAAGGGGCGGTCTCCTCGTCGTCAGCGAGGACGTCCCAGTCCCCGGGAAAACCGCGGCGGCCGGAGTCCGGGTCGGGGGTCATCGTTCGTTGAGGCTGCGGATGAAGATCTCGAGGCGCATGTCGGCGGCCCGGACCTTGTACTTCTGGACGAACTCCAAAAAGCGGACCGCCTCGTCGTCGTCCGGCATGAGTTCGAGCAGCCTGAGGAGGTGCTTCTCCGCGCCGGTCAGGTTGTAGGCGCGCGACTCAGCGAGGGCGGCGTTGAAGAGGCTTCGCTCGAGGACAGCGATCAGGTCAGGCTGTCCCTCGTACTGAATCAGAAGATCTTCGGTGATGCTGACGGCCGTGCGAAAGTCTCCGGACCGCAGGGCGGTCTCGAGAGAGGCGGCCTCCGGCTCCACCTCGACCACGAGGGCGCGGATTTCTTCCAGGCCCCCGTCGCCGGGATGGACCTTCAGGCCCTCTCCGGCGGCGGTGAACGCCGACCACCACAGGCCCCTGTCGAGGAGCTCCTGGGCACGCGTCGCCTCTTCCGGGATCGGGGTGGGCGTCGGCGGGGCGAGAGTCTCCTCGTACTTCGCGATCCTCATCTCGATGCGCTGTTGGGACAGCCCCGAAGCCGGGAACTCCCGGAGCAGGTGGAGCGCCTCGTCGGTCTTGTTCTGCTTGAAGAGCCGGTCGGCGTTGAGGAGCACTTCGTTCACTGCCGCTGAATCATCGATCTCGGGCTCCGGGGCAAGGAAGCGGCCGCCGAGCCACACGCCGACCAGCACCACGACGATAGCGGCCGCACCGACGGCTATCAGGCGCATGGGCAGCTTGCTCTTCAGGCGGTCGAGGAGGGAAACCTGTTCGAAGTCGACGAAGTCGTCGTCGAGATCGTCGCTGAAGAGCTCGTCATTCAGGTCGTCCACGTCGGTGGCAGATTCCGCGTCCCCGTCAATGAGATCGCCGAAGAGGTCGTCTTCCAGGTCCGGAAGGTCGGGCGAGCCCGAGATCTCCGGTTCTGCGGGCTCATCGCCGGAAGGCGCTTGCACAGCAGCGCCCTGCTCCCTCTCGAGCTCCTCTTTGAGGATGGTGATCTCGATGTGGTTGGGCCGGATGCCGAGGGCCTTGCTCACCAGGACGTTGGCGGTGTCGATCTCGCGTTCGTCGAAAGCGTCGCGCGCCTTGCCGAGCAACTCGTCGACCTCGGCTTGGGTCTCGGCGAGGCGTTTCTTTGCGGTGACGATGAGGTGTCCGGCCTCGGGGTGGTTGGGTTTGACCAGGAAGATCTGCGACCACAGAGCGATGGCGAGGGGCTCGTCGTGGCGGTCATAGGCCGCCTGTCCCTGCTCGATGAGGCTGGAGATCTCCTCGGCCACCGAGTGCTCGTCGGGCGGCCCGGAGGCGGCGACTTCGTCGGACCCCGCCATGCCGGCGTCGAAGAGGTCGGCATCCTCCGACTCCGCGATGTCCGGGGGGGCGTCGAAGAGGTCTGCGGTGTCGTCGACCGATGGAAAGGCAGCCGCGCCGCTTTCCGGACCCGGGAAGGCGTCCGCCGACCCACCGGGCGATGAATCGACAATATCGTTGAACGGATCACTGTTGTCGAACTCGACGGCGAAGGCGTCGTCCGCGCCGGAATCCGAGCCGGCCAGCGGTGCGGTGAGCGGCTCGGCATCATCGCCGGGATTGAAGGGAGAAGCGGCCGGGGCTTCACTTGCCGGCGCTTCAGGCTCAGGCTGTGGGGGGACGCCGGGGGCGTCCTGCGACAGGGCGAGGCCGCCGGTTTCGTCGATCTCCTTGAGGGTGGACGCAATCCCCGTATGATGGGGGTCCAGCGCCTGAGCCATCATCACGAAGTTGGCCGCCTCCTGGGCATCGCCTTTGGCGAGCGCTTCGCGGGCCTGAACCAGGAACTGCCCGACCTGGTTCTCGATCTTCAATGCGTTGTCGATCTGATCGCGGAGGTCGCGGGCCTCGGGATGACCCGGGAGATCGACGAGCACCTTCTCGACCTTTTCCTTCGCCCCGAGAAAATCTCGCGAGTTGAAGTTGTCCACCGCCTCGATGAGCAGCCCGTTGATGGCCTCCGTGGTCGGGGCCTGGAGCTGGGCGATGATGTCGCCGAGATCGATCTCGTCGGAGCTCGAGGCGAGCTGGCGCTGAAGGTTGGTAGCGGGGGCGAATCCGGGGTCGAGACGAAGGACGAACTCGAGCCCGATGAGCGCCTCCTCCCGTTGACCCGCCTGGAGGTTGGTAAGCACCTGTTTGAAGGCGGTCATCACCCGTTCTTGCGCCTGGACCGAAAGGCCTGTGTTTCCTGGATATGACATCTCTCCTCGATGGTACCAAGCAGGGCGACGAACGGTCAACGAATACGGAGGGCCGCGCCCCCTCGCGGGGGCCGTCCTCAGCCGGGGATCGGGGTGGGCGTGGGCGGCCCCGAACGGTCACCCCCAGCGGCGTCGATCACCGCACCGGTGAGGATGATGGTGACGACGGTGCCGCCCCCGGCGCGGTTGGCGATCCGCAGCGAGCCACCGTGCTCGGTGACGATGCGGTGAACCAGCGCCAGGCCGATCCCGGAACCGCGGCCTTTGGTCGAGAAGAAGGGCCGGAGGAGTATCTCCGCGTCCTCGGTGGGCAGCCCGGGGCCGGTGTCGGCCACGGCAATGGTGATGTCCGAGAGCTCGGCACGCGCCGAGACGGTGATCCGGCCGGCGTCGGAGAAGGCCTCCACCGAGTTGTCGAGGAGATTAACCAGCGCCTGGTTGAGGAGAATTGGGTCGATGTTGCCCACGAGCTCTTCGGCGGGGAGGTCGAGGTCGATGTCCAGGCCCGCCCGAACCCCCTCGTACAGGGAACAGACTTCCTTGAGAATGCGCGACACCGACGCCGGCCGCGGGTCCACCGTGGGCATGCGGGCGTACTCGCGAAAGCTGTCCACCAGCTGCTTGAGCCCAGAAACCTGAGCGACGATGGCCTCGCAGCCCGAGGAGACCACTTCGGCGGTGGCGGTGTCGAGATCGGCGGCATGCCGATGAATCCGCTCCGCCGCCAGCTGGATCGGTGTCAGGGGGTTCTTGATTTCGTGGGCGATCCTCTGGGCGACCTCGCTCCATGCGGCCTGACGCTGTGCGCGGACGAGTTGGGTGAGGTCGTCCATGGCCACCACCAAGCCGCCGCCGGCGAGATCGGTGACGGTCACCTCCACGTGAAGGGCGACGCCCTCGCTGTCGAGGTCGGTTTCGAAGCGGGTGTCCCGGGCGCGGTCGACGACGAGGCGTTGGTAAAGCTCTTCCAGGCCGTGTCGTTCGAGGTCTCCAAGAGGACGCCATTCGCCCGCCCAGGACGGGTGGCCGAGCATCGCCGCCGCCGCCGGGTTGGGCCGGAAGGTGTCCCCCTCGGCGGCGATGGTCAGCACGCCGGTGGGGATGGTGGCCAGCAGGGTGGCCATCTCGGACGCCGACGCCCTGATGTCGGCCTCGGTGGCTCGGACGCGACGGACCATGGCGTTGAAGCTGTCGACTAAAACGGCCATCTCGTCGGATGCCGGAACCGCAACCTCGGCCAACTCGTCACCGCCGGCGACGCGACGAGTGGCGTCGGACACGGCAAGGAGGGGCTCGGTGAAGCGGCGGGAGAGGAACAGCCCGGTCCACACGGCGGCGAAGAGAATCAACAGCGTGATGGCGAGGAAGACGAGGATGGTGGTGGAGGTGACCATCCCCCGCGCCGCCTTCATCTCTTGAAACTCGACGTGGGCGGCGGTGGCGCGGTCCAGGTGCTGGAGCAGCTGCCGGGGGAGGACCGTCCCCACCACGATGGTGGTGTCGCCGCCGTCCAGCGGCTGCCAGGCGCGGACCAGAAGGACACTCCGCCACCGGTCGGGGCGAACACCTGTCGCCGGAAGATCGTCGACCGCGAGGGGGGGCAGGGCGGCCGGAACCCGTCGTGGGTCGGTCACCGCCTGGATGAGTTCGCCGCCCTCGTACATGGCGACGAGGTCCACACCGAGAAGCGTTCGAAGACGGGCGAGTCGTGCGGAATCAGGGTAGGGGCCGAGCTCCCGCGCCGCCACGGCCGCCTGCTCGAGGAGACGCTCCTCCACCGACTCCCGGATCTCGATGGTCACCTCCGAACCCACCATCAGGATCTCCTCCACAGGCGAGGAGAACCACTGGTCGATGGAGCGTTGCAACAGATTGGTGGCGATGAGGAAGAGGAAGATCACCGGGACGAAGGTCAGGCCGACGTAGGTCAGGACCAGCTTGGTTCGGAAACGGCCGCCGAGAATGCCCGACCGCCACTCCAGGACGAGTTTGAAGACGTTGCGGATGAGGACGAAGAGCAGGATCAGGATGAGCGAGATGTCCAGGTACCACAGGATGAAGAGCAGCAGCCGGTTGGTAAGCTCGTCCGGCGACACGCTCTGGGCTCGTTGGAGCAGGTAGAAAGCCCCAGTGGCCAGGGTCATGAGAACGACGAAGGCGCCGAAAAGGAAGCGGTTCTCACGGCGGTGACGGCGCCATACCCGGGTCAGGGAAACCACGCTCAGCCCCCCCTGACGATGGCCGGGTTCACTCGCTGGTGTCCGGTGGCTCGGCGGGCGACTCGAGGTCGATCTCGACCCAGGGCGACGCCTCTTGGGTTGGGAAGATCAACCAGGTTGTCCCCCGGGAGAAAACCGCCCGCACCCGCACCTTCAAAGCCGCGCCGCGGCGGTCCTCGGGCAGCTCGATGCGGACCGGGGGCGGTTGGGTGAGCCAGCGTTCGGCAGCCTCGGTGGATTCGACCTCCCCGGACGAGGTGATCACACCGTCCAGGATGACCTGGCAGCGGTGCCGCCCGGTGACCGGGTCGAAGGCGGCGATGGTGATGAGCTCGCCCGCCCAGAGCCGTTTGTCCCACACCGTGCGCCGTTTGGCTTTGATGCGGATCGGATAGGCGATGCGGACCTCGGCCCCCGACGCCAAGGTGGCTTGCTGCTCCTCGGGAAGCGGCAGCGGCAACTGGATCTCGACTTCCACCGCCGCCGGCTCCCTGGCAACCTCCACCACCAGCGGGTCCGGCAGGACGACGGCGACGACGAGAAGCAACGTGAGAGCCAACGGCATGTTGATGCGGATTCTATCATTCGAGACCACGGCCCAGGGAGGCTTGATAGGCTATGCTGATCGTGGGAGTCGCCATGTCGCAGCACGCATCCTGGACACCAGAGATCCGGCGGGCCTTCAAGGAGGTCCTGTATCGATTCATGGGAGAGGTCAACGCCACCAAGGCGGCCCTGTATCTCAAGACCGAGGACGACGACTGGTCGCTGGTGACCCAGTATGGATTCGGGCGCCGCGATCGCCTGATCGAGATTCACCATGACGACGACGCCATTGTGCGAATGGTCCGCGCCTTCGGTGAAGACCCCCGGTTCTACAATCAACCCGCCGAAATTGGAGAGCTCGCCTCGTATCTTGCTGATGCCGGCACCGAGCGCATGATGCTGGTGCCCCTCGAGGGACGCTTTGTCGGTCTGCTCGGATTCGTCGACGTTCGAGACAAAGGGGGCCGGCGGCCCTTCACCGCCGACGACCTCACACTCGCCCGAACCATTGCCGGAGAGCTGACCGGCTTGGCCGAGGACGTTCGAGACGACGACACGGCCGTTGAGCCCGAAATCGACGATGCCGACGAGGCGCTGTTCGAACTCACCGAGAGCTCCGGTGGTGGCGAGGTCGCGGGGTATGCCCTGCTCGACGACGGCGCGATCGACGAGCTTATCGTGGCGGCGGTGGGCATTCTCGACGACTCCCGCGTCGCCGCCGTGGCGCTGTCCCTGGTCGGCGGCAACACCGCAGCGATGATCGTTCAACAGCGCTCGACCACGCCCGCCGTCGAGATCGGCCCGGTGGTAGCCCACCAGACAGAGGCGCTGTCCCTGGGGGCGGCGCCCATCGTTCCCCGCGAGGCGTGGAAAACGGAGGTTCGCCGGGTGCCCGGTTCGGCGGGAACGGCCGATAACCCGATCATCGCGAGCGGGGTTCTGCTGGAGGGCGAGGGGGCCGCGATGGCGGCCTCGGTGGTGGCCGATGGCGAACCCGAGGTGCCGCAGCAGGCGCTGCAGCGACTCGCTCGGCGGGCGGGGGAGGCGCGGGACCGGTTCCGCCTTCGCCTGACGCGCCGCGGGCTCGCACGCCGGCTGCTGCAGCCCGGCGACCGGCGCTATCCCGAGCTGGCGGCCCACTCTCTCGGAGTGTCGCGGCTGTGCTGGTCCATCGCGAGGGTGCTCGAGCTCGACGAGGACGCCATCGAGAACGCGGCCCTCGCCGGTCTGCTCCACGATGTGGGGATGCGCGAGCTCGACTACGACCGGCTCTACATGAAACCGACGCCCGGCCCGGAGGATCGGCGCACCTACCGGATGCACGTGGAGGTCGGCGATCGCATCGTCCGCGTGGAGGGCTTCGAGGAGATCGCCGATGCCGTCCGCCACCATCACGAGCGGTGGGATGGGAACGGCTACCCCGACCGCCTGGCCGGGGCCGCGATTCCGCTGTTGGCGAGGATCGTCCACGTCGCCGAGGTCTTCGATCTCTTCACCGCGGCCAACAGCTACCGACCGGCGGTCAGTAACGAACGGGCGCTGGCCATTCTCGACCGTGCCGCCGGACACCAGTTCGATCCGGAGGTTGTGGGAGCCATCGCCCGGGTGGTTGCATGAGCGAAGAGCGCCGGGTGATCGCCCAGAATCGCCGGGCCCGCCACCTCTACCATTTCCTCGAGCACGAGGTGGCGGGGATCGAGCTGCGCGGCACCGAGGTCAAGGCCATCCGGGATGGGCGGGTCAACCTCACCGACGCCCATGTCCAGTTCAAGGACGGCGAAGCGGTTCTCATGGGGTGCCACATCGGCCCGTACGAGCACAGCGGCTACGCCACCCACGAGCCGCGCCGGCCGCGCCGGCTGCTTCTGCACAAGCGACAGATCGCGCGGTTGGCGGCGAAGGTGGCCGAAAAAGGACTGACGGTCATCCCGACGGCGGTGGTGCTCATCGGCAACTGGATCAAGGTGGAGATTGCCCTGGCCCGGGGCAAGCAGCTGCACGACAAGCGCGAGACCCTGCGCCGGCGGACGCTGGACCGGGAGGCGGAGCAGGCGCTGAAGGATGGGCACGGATAGACTGGACCTCGCGCCGGAGCAGGGTATAATTCGAACGTAAAGACCACCTGTCTCATCCTTGCATCGGCGGACAACCGCCGAGAACGGGGTTGGGAACGAAGCGCGTCCGCCAGATGTTTCCATGGGTGTCCGTTCGACGAGGAGATCCATGGATCCGACCAGAAACAGTGGCCACCGGTGAGCACATGAGAGACGACATCGTCATCCGCGGAGCGAGGGAGCACAACCTCGCCAACATCGACGTGAGGATTCCTCGGGACCGCCTGGTGGTGATCACCGGCGTCTCGGGGTCGGGGAAGTCGTCCCTGGCTTTCGACACCCTCTTCGCCGAGGGGCAGCGGCGCTACGTGGAGTCGCTCTCGGCCTACGCCAGGCAGTTCCTCGACCAGATGGAGAAGCCCGACGTGGACACGATCGAGGGCCTGTCCCCCGCGATCTCAATCGAGCAGAAGACCACCTCCAGGAACCCACGCTCCACGGTGGGCACGGTGACCGAGATCCACGATTACCTGCGGCTGCTGTGGGCCTCCATCGGCGTGCCCACCTGTCCCGACTGTGAGGTCCCCATCCGGCCCCAGACCGTCGAACAGATGGTCGACCAGCTCCTCGCCCTGGGCGACGGGGTTCGTTTCATGCTGCTCGCTCCCCTCATCACCGATCGAAAGGGCGAACACCGCAAGCTGTTCAGCCAGATGGTTCGGGAGGGTTTCGTCCGCGCCCGGGTTGACGGCGAGCTCGTCGACGCGGCGGCGGCGCCGGATCTCGAGAAGAACAAACGGCACACCATCGAGGTGGTGGTGGATCGTCTCAGCGTTCGAGACGGCGTCGCTTCACGGCTCGCCGACTCCCTCGAAACCGCCCTCCGGGTGGGGGAGGGTCTGGTCAGGGTGGCAGTGGTGGATGGCGACGAGCTCGTTCTGTCGTCGCGCCACTCCTGCCCGAGCTGCGGCTACTCCCTGAGCGAAGTTTCTCCCCGGCTGTTCAGCTTCAACTCGCCCCAGGGGGCGTGTCCGGAGTGCTCCGGCCTCGGCTTTCTGCGCGAGGTGGATCCCGAGAAGCTCGTCCTGGATCCCGATCGCGCCATCGCGGCGGGCTGTCTCGCCACCATCGGCCACGGCCCCGATTCCTGGGTGGGTCGTCAGCTCGCCCAGCTCGGCGACCAGCTCGGCTTCAACCTCGACACGCCGTGGCGGCGGCTGCCCGAACCGGTGCGTGAGCTCATCATGTTCGGATCGGCCGAGGAGCACGAGTTCGTCTGGGAGGGGCGCAAAGGCGCCTATCGTTTTCGTGATCGCTTCGAGGGCGTGGTGCCGCGGCTGGAGCGGCGGTACAAGGAGACCTCGTCCGAACATGTCCGTCGCGAGCTCGAGCGCTTCATGTCCTTTGCCCCGTGCCACGCGTGCCACGGGGCGCGGCTGCGGCCCGAAAGCCTGGCGGTGAAGGTCAGCGGCGCCAGCCTCGCCGACATTTCCGCCCTCTCGGTACAACAGGCCCTGGAGTGGTTCGCCGGTGTCGACCTCTCCCACCGCGAGGCCCAGATCGCGACCAAGGTGCTGCGGGAGGTTCACGACCGTCTGGGCTTTCTGGTGTCGGTGGGGCTCGACTACCTGACCCTGGATCGGATGGCCGGCACCCTGTCGGGCGGAGAGAGCCAGCGAATCCGCCTGGCGACCCAGGTGGGCTCCAAGCTCATGGGGGTGCTCTACGTCCTCGACGAGCCGTCCATCGGCCTGCACCAGCGCGACAACCGGCGCTTGCTGAACACCCTCAAAGGGATGCGCGACCTCGGCAACACCGTGGTCGTCGTGGAGCACGACGAGGAGACCATTCGCGAGGCCGACTGGGTGGTGGACCTGGGCCCCGGGGCGGGACGGCTGGGCGGTGAGGTGGTGGCGTCGGGGCCGCCGGAGGCCATCGTTGCGAACCCCGACTCGCTCACCGGCGCCTACCTTTCGGGTCGGCAGCACATCCCGGTGCCGGCGGAACGGGCGCGAGGCAACGGCGGCCGGCTGACCGTCGCGGGAGCGGCCGAGCACAACCTCCGAGACATCGATGTCCACCTGCCTCTGGGCCGGCTCATCTGCATCACCGGGGTTTCGGGCTCCGGCAAGTCGACCCTGGTCAACGAGGTGCTGCACAAGGCGGTGGCGCGCAAGGTGCTCGGAAGCCTCGGCCGGCCGGGGCGGCACCGGGCGGTGAGCGGCTGGGAGGCTCTCGACAAGATCATCGCCATCGACCAGAGCCCCATCGGGCGGACCCCGCGGTCCAACCCGGCCACCTACACCAAGGTCTTCGACCCCATCCGAGCCCTCTTTGCCGCCACCACCGACGCGCGGGCCCGCGGGTACAAGCCCGGGCGTTTCAGCTTCAATGTCAAAGGCGGCCGCTGCGAGGCCTGTCAGGGCGCCGGTCAGATCCGCATCGAGATGCACTTCCTGCCCGACGTCTTCGTCACCTGCGACGTCTGCTCGGGGCGGCGGTACAACCGCGAGACCCTCGAGGTGCACTACAAGGGCCTCGACGTCGCCGAGGTTCTCGACCTCACCGTCCGTCAGGCGCGAGAGCTCTTCGCCACGGTGCCCAAGATCACCCGGGTCCTCGACACCCTGGTGGCGGTGGGGCTCGACTACCTCCACCTCGGCCAGCCCGCCACCACGCTGTCCGGAGGCGAGGCCCAGCGCATCAAGCTGTCCCGGGAACTGGCAAAGAGGGCGACCGGGAAGACCCTCTACCTCCTTGACGAGCCCACCACCGGGCTCCATTTCGACGACGTCCGGCGCCTGCTGGCGGTGCTTCACGCCCTCGTCGACCGCGGCAACACGGTCATCGTCATCGAGCACAACCTCGATGTGATCAAGACCGCCGACTGGATCGTCGATCTCGGCCCCGAGGGCGGCGACGGCGGCGGCAGGGTCGTGGCCGAGGGGACGCCGGAGAAGATCGCCGCGTGTCCGGGGTCACACACGGGGCGGTATTTGAAGTCGCTGCTCGAGTGAACGCTCGCAGCGCGAGGGTGTGGCGGTGCGCTGCCTCAGCCCCTCATCCCCCGGCGCCCAAGGCGCCGCCAATGCTATTCGGTACAGGCTCCTAGGCGAGGATGGAATACCCCCCATCGACGACGATGGTCTGCCCGTGGATCATGGACGCATACTCGGTGAGCAGGTAGACCACGGTGTTGGCCACATCCTGGGGGTGAAGGAGGCGGCCGGCGGGGGTGCGTTGCCGCGCCCCCTCGAGGAGCTCCTCCCGGTTGGGGAAGTGGAGCAGCGCGTCGGTGTCCACGGTTCCGGCGGACACGGCGTTGATGCGCAGGCCCTCGGGGGCAAGCTCGGCTGCGAGGTGGCGCACCATGGATTCCAGCGCCGCTTTGGAGGCGCCCACCGCGGTGTAGTTGGGGATGGCGCGAACGGCGCCCAGCGACGACACCGCCACCAGGGACTTCTCTCCCCGGGAGGCGAGTGGGAGAAAGTTCTGAATGATCGGCAATAGGGCGGCGGCGTTGATGTGCATGGCCCAGTCGAAGTGGTGCAGAGTCAGTTCTTTGGCGGACTTGAGCACCCCCGAAGCGGCGTTGGAGACGACCATCTCGAGCCCGCCCCACTCGGCGTCGATGGTGGTGAAGATCCGGGCCACGTGGTCGGGATTGGCGACGTTGCCCTTCACCAGCAGACACCGAACCCCCCGTTCTTCGATCTCTCTCGCCGTTTCCTCGGCACGGCTGCGGCCGCGCAGGTAGTTGATCGCCACGTCGACGCCAAGGTCCGCAAGGGAGAGTGCGATGGCCCGGCCGATGCCCCGGGAGGAACCGGTGACGAGGGCCCGCTTTCCTCGGATTCTGAGATCCATGCTCACCTCCAGCGCGTACGCTAGCGCGCCCCAATACCGAAAGCAAGGAATTACAGGGTTCGAGAAACCCCGGATTTGCCCTTGACAGTTGACTTTTTCACATCCAATATAAAGTCACACTAGCGTTCGGAGGTTTGCATGAACAAGACCGAAATGGCACTGAAGCTTGCGAAGAAAACCGGCCTGAGCCAGGGCAAAGCAGCGGAAATCGTCGATGTGATGTTCTCCGCCCAGCCGCGCAAGGGCATCATCGCCACGGCCCTCGATGCGGGGGAGAAGGTGACCATCCCCGGATTCGGGACCTTTGCCACCAAGAGCCGCGGAGAGCGCCAGGGCCGCAACCCGGCCACCGGTGAGACCATCACCATCAAGGCCAAGAAGTACGTTCACTTCAAGCCGGGCAAGACCCTTCGCGAGCGCGTCGAAGTCTGACTGCGAGACCGTCGGTACGCAGCCGGGGCCAGACCCCGGGCGAACGACGAGACGAGCGGAAAGCGGTGATGAGGCCGAGCTGAAGCTCGGCCTCATCCTTATGGATCATCCCGCACATGGCGGGATGATCCCAAGTTCTGAGTTCTCAGTTCTTAGTTTTCATCGCGAGGGACGGTGCGGCGGATGAAGCGGGCTGATTCAAGCAGGAGCGAAAGCGGCACAAGCAGATTCAGCCGGTGATAGCCGGCGCTGTGACGCCTGCGATGACTGCGA